>NZ_JBIDBG010000007.1:0-343346 GCF_043202855.1 Micromonospora sp. NPDC048063
CCGCCCACCCCGACGGCAACACACCCTTCCCACCACCCGAGAACGAACCACCCCCCACACGACCCCACTCAAACGCCGCCGCACCACCAGGCAACGACGACCCACCCCCAGCGCCCGGCCCATCCCCGGCGCTCGGACGCTGCCTGGTCGGCTCAGGTACCGACTCGGCTCGCAGGATGCGCATATTGCGCCTCTCCTGCCGGTCTCGGAGATCTTTGATGAGCGCCTCGAACTGATCCACCGTCTTGCGCGTATTGATGATCTTGTAGGCGTGTCCGGTTCCGTCGACCAACGGCGCCTTGACCACGACGAAAACGCCGGTAACGAATTCCGGTCCGACCTGCCGCGACCACTTCCCTACCCGGTAGGTGACATCCGTCCCAGGGGTGACATTCACCTCCCCCCCACCGAACGTCATGTTCTCCGAACCAAACCTGAGTCTCAGGGGTCGGGGCAGGTAGGGTATCACTCGGTCTATTCGTTTGATCGAATGTATTGTGTCTTCGAACGTTGCTGGGTCGGAAAGATCCCACTGATTCTGCGGCACCCACAGTGCCCTTCTGCGCAGCGACTCGATGTCGCCTGCGGTGGGGGCGGGCTCCAGTTTCAGGTACAGCGCCCGTCCGGTAGGGCTATTTTCGGCCGGTAGCTCCACGACTGCGGCGGGTCGACCCAAGATGTCATACCCGAGCTCGACACGAACCCTCTCGATGTCCACAGGAAAGACAAACGACCTTCCGTCGACCACCACGGTCGGTGAAATGAAGACCGGACGGCCGGCGAACCCTACGTTCAACTGCCCAGAATTAGACTTGGGGTCCAGGGACGCCGTGATGTGGTAGGACTCGGCGAACGATGGGGGGGCGAATTCCCACGTCTGGCCGGGCACCTCCCGCAAGTCCGGCGCGACACCGCCGAAACCACCGGCCATCATGGTTTCGCTCGAACCCGGGACCGCCCCGCCCGCCCCTGCGGGCAACGACGACCCACCCCCGATGCGCGGACGCTTCGGGGCCCGCCGAGTTCCCGCCGGCCCGCTCACCTCCGACAGCGGGTCCAGCTGTTCGACCCGGCCGCCTACCGGATCATCCTGTTCGACCAGAGACTCGACCAGCGCGGGGTTCTCCGGCGGCGACGCCAGGTCGAACGGCGCTGGCAGATCCAACCCTGCCGGCAGGTCCGGGGAGTCGACCGGTGCAGTGATCCCCGGCGGCGCCGCCCCCAGGTCAAGCGCTTGCGTCAGATCCCTTGGACTGCGATACGACACCTGCCAACCGCCGCCCACCACCTCCTCGGCAGGCGGCTGCTCACCCGCTCCCCACCCAGAAGACGACCCACCCCGGGCGCCCGGCCCATCCTCGATGCGCGGACGCTGCGCGGCCCGCCCAGTTGCCGACTCGGCTCCCCTTTTGCGCTCGCCGAGCCTCATCTGCCGGTCTTCGAGCCTCATCTGCCGGTCTTCGAGCTGCTTTATGAAAGCATCGTAATCCGTCTTGCCCGTGGTGAAGAGCCGGAAGGCGTATTCGGGTTCGGACGCCGGCGCGTCCCGTCTTGGGACCAACGGCGCCTTGACCACGACGACAACCTCTTTGACGCTATCGACAAAGCCGTTGACGACATCTTTTCCGACCGGCCGGAGCCGCTCCCCTACTCCCAAGGTGATCGGCGTCCCAGGGGCGAGATTCACCTCCCGCCCATCTAACGTCTTTGCCGAGTTTCTGCCGATAGTAAGACGCAGAGGATTGGGCAATCGCCTTTGCGAGTCCATTTCGTCATCGAAATATCTCACCCGGGAAATGTTCCACCAATTCTCGCGTTCCCACAGCGACGCTTTGCGCAGCCACTCGATGTCGTCGATGGTGGGGGCAGGCTTGAGCAGTTGCAGATACAGGTCCTGTCCGGCCCCGCTCTTCTCTGCCGGCATTACCACGACCGCGAGGGGTTGACCATCCCAGCCATACCCGAGTCGGAGAATAACCTCCTTCATGTTCTGAGGGATGACAAATGGACTTCCGTCGGCCACCTTGACGGCTGGAATATGGGCTCTCTGGAGTTTTTCGCCTTCGGAACCCTTGCCGAAGCTGCGGCTCAATTGGCCGTTCTTGGGCACTAAGCCCGCCGCGATGTGATAGAAGAGGCCGACCGGCGGCTCGTCGAGTTGCCACGCCTGGCCGGGTGCCTTGTCTCTCAGTTCGGCCAGCTCGCTGTCAGTAAATTTGCGGTCGATCTCTAGGTAGGCAAACTTCTTGGCGCCGTTGGCCATGTACGGGATTTTGACAATACCGACACCCACCCCGTCGACCGACCCGAAGTCGATATCGACCATATCGCCCGAGAGGATCATGTGGTCAACACGAGTGAGTTCCACGTCCTTGCCGCCCAACCGGGTGCGCAATGCCGAGTACGCGTCGCTGCCGGCGTGAACGTAGGCGGGGATACGGAGGGTGAACGGGTCATTGAGTTTCCATCGGTAGTCACCTTCCCAGTCGCCGCCGTTGCCGAGGGCGTTGAGGTACCGACGGTGTGCTGCAAGTTCTTCGGCTTGACGGCGAGGGGAGGTGGGGCGTTGGCCAATGGCCGCGAGCTCGCGGTCAAATACGTATTTCAGGAGGGACCGGTGGCGCTTGGTAAAATTCCCTTCCGCCGTGGCGATTTCGGTTTTCAGTAGACCGAGCGCCTCGTTGAAAAGTCTGTCCCGTCGCTGCTGTTCGGGGTCGGATATCGAATTCCGCTGGTAGCCACTGGCGATGCGGGCGGCGATGTCGGCATCGTTTGGGTCACGAGGTTTAAGGATGATGTAACCACCGTTCCACCACACGACCGAGTGTGGGATGGCACCGTCATCGGACGACGGACCGATGTCGTCGTACGGGTCGCCGAACGGATGGTGGATCCGCATCGGCTGGTCCAACCCCTTGGCCAGGAGATGGAGAGCCACAGGCGCGACTTCCAAATCCGCAGATCGGGCGTTTGCGATCTTGTCGAGCCAGATCCGGTGCAGGGCATCTCGTCGCTGCTCGGACATATTCTCCGGATCCGGATACGGATACGGAAGAAGCTCCCTGAACCTCGACGATCCGCCCAGGGCGAGTTCCTCGGCCATTTGGCGGGACAACCATCCGCGCAATCCAGTCGGGGTGGTTATGCCTTTCTTCCCCAACTCTTCCCGGTAGGTGTTCAACACCGACTCGTTGAAGGCGTAGTTCGACCTGAGATCGACCTTCGCGGGATCGAATTCGAACACCTCGCGCGCCCACTCGCCAAACGCCGCCTCGGCAGCGGTTCCAGCGACCGTCAAGTATCGGACGGCCGCTTCCACTTCCTCTTCCCAGTCCGGCTTCTGCCCGCCCGACGGCGACCATCCCGGGCCGGCCGCCGGTGTCGGCGCTGCCGGCGAGCCCAGGGACCCGCCCGCTCCGCCGGTCTGCGGCTGCAGCCCATCCGAGAGATCCTTTGGTGTCGTGGCGCCCGCTGCCTGCATCGCCTTGGACGGGCCGCGTGGCGTGCTGGTGGAGGCGAGCAGGATGGCGCTGGTGTCGGTGCTGGTCGTGGTGTTCGGCCGCGGGTGTGCGGCGGTCTGGCCGCGCAGGTCGGTGATGGTGGTGGGTCGCCCGTTCCCGTCGAACGCGGCCAGCAGGGTGCTGGACATGAACAGGTGTTGTAGCCACGCATCTTGTTCTGGTTCGGGTCGGTTGACGGCGTCGGGCACCAGGGGGTCCCGCACCTGGATTCTCGGCGGCCCGGATTCCTGTGGCTGGCTGTAGAGGGCGAACACGTGCTGCTGCTCGTTCGGTATCGCGGCCTTGACCACGACCATCGACCCTGGCACGGCCCGCAGCGCGGCCAGCACGTCCTCTCCTGCTACTCCGTGCGGGTGGGGGCCGACAGGCTCGGGCACCGTGTCGAGGATCTCCATCAGTTGCGGCCAGCCCATGTTGGGCGCGAGCCGCCCGTCCGGTCCGAGGATCCGGTCGTCGAACACCGCCCGGTTGCCCAGCCGTTTGTACTCGGTTTGGAACACATCGAGCGTGGCCGCCACGCACCACCACGGGTCGCCGCTGCTGCCAGGCACCCCGTCCCCGGTGCGCGGGCGCTTCTCGACCGGCCCCGCCGTTCCTTCCGGCCCGGCTCGCCGTTTGCCGCTGTCGGTCATCTCCCGCTGCTTCTTGAACTCGTCGAACCACTCGTTCGACATGTTCGTGTCGATGAGCCGGTGGGCGTATCCGGACCGGTCGGCCAACGGCGCCTTGACCGCGGCGAAGACACTCGTGACGACGTTCGGCTCCTCCAGCCGGAAGAATCGGCCGACCCGCAGGGCGACCTCCGTCCCAGGGGAGAGATCCACCTCCCGCCCGTCCAACGTCCTGCCCGAGTTGTCCCCACCCAGCGCGAGCGGCAGCGGGTGGGGCGTCCGCTTGTCCTCCTGCATCACGAGATCGATGGACACTTCGTCGACAAGCGGCGGCGGCTCGATTGATTCCCACAGCGCCAGCGTGCGCAGCCACTCGATGTCGTAAGCGGTGGGCGGCGGCGAGGACAACTCCAGGTACAGGGGCGCTCCCGTGCCGTTCCTTCCGGCCGGTGCTTCCAGGACCGCCAGGGGTTGACCATCCATCCCGTACCCGAGCCGGAAACGCCCCTCCTTCAACTCCGCGGCGATGACCGGCGGAAGCCCGTCAGCCACCTCGACCGGTGGAATCGTGACTCTCTGGCCGCCGAAGGTGATGTTATTAAATACTCCGCTTTCGCTCACCGGCACCGTGATGTGGTAGAGATTGCCGAACTTCCACCGATCGGCGGTCTCCCACACCGGGCCGGCTGCCATGCTCCGCAGTTCGGCCAGCTCGCTGTCGGTGAACCTGCGGGCGAACTCCTGGTAGACGAACCTCTCGGTGCCGTCGGGCGCGGTGTACGGGATTCTGGCGATAGCGATACTGAGACCTTCGCCATCAACCTTTCCGACAACGACAGCGACCCTGTCGCCCGCGACGGCGACCCGACCGACATATTCGAGGAACACGTCGTTGTCGCCGACCCGGAACTGAAGATATGGGCGACCCCCGATGTCCTCGACGGGGACGGGGACGGTGAATGGGTCTTGCAGGTTCCAACGGTTCTCGTCTTCCCACTTGCTGTCCTCGCGGAGGGCGTCGACGTATCGGCGGTGCTCTTCGAGCACCTCGATGTGCCGGCGAAGGGAGCTGGGGCGTTGACGGACGGCCGCGAGGTTCCGATCGAATGTGTCCCGCAGAAGCGACCAGTGGCGGTTCGTCGTGTTCTGTTCCGCCGCGTCGACTTCGGCTTTCAGCACATCGAGCGCCTCGTCGAACACGGCATCCAGTCGGCGCAGTTCGGTGAGGGCCGTCGGTGACGGGAAACCCTCGACGATGCGGGCATCGTGTGGGTCACGAGGCTGGCCGAGGTGGTAGGCGCCGTTCAAGAAGACGACTGGTTGCGGTTTGGCGCCGTCATCGGACGGCGGACCGATGACGTGCGGGGCACCGAACGGGTGGTGGGCCTCCATCGGCAGACCCAACCCCCAGGCCACGATGTGGGGAACCACATGCACAACGTCGGGATAGCCGGGCTGGCGGTGTACGAGTTTGTTGAGCAGGTGCCGGTGCAGGGTCTCCCGTCGCTGCTCGGACATGTTCTCCGGATTCTCCGGATAAGGGAGAAATGCTCTGAACATCGACTGCTCGCCCCGGCGGAGGTCGGCGTCCAGGTGGCGGGCCACCAGCACGCCCAGTTCAGCCACGGTGGTGACGCCCGCCTGCGCCAACAGCTCTCCATGGGTTTTCAACACCGTCCCGTAGAAGACGTCGAGCGGCCCCGCGTCGCCCTCCGCGCGATCGATGTGGAAAACCGAATGCGCCCACTGCTCGAATGCCGCCAACTCGCTGCGGGTTTCCCCGGCCGACAACTGCCCGATCGCCGACTCAACTTTCGACCGCCGGGCCTCCGCCGCCCTTTCCATCAGCCTGGTCAGATCCGCCGCCGTGAGTCTGGTGGCGAACTCCTGGTACATGAAGGTTTCGGTTCCGTCGGGCGCGGTGTACGGGACTCTGGCCTCAGCGACGACATCTTCGCCGTCCATCCAGAAATCGACAGGGATCGTGTCGCCCAGGATGGAGATGGAGTGGAGCGAGCTGATACGCAGAACCTTGCCGCCCACCTCCATCATCAACTGTGCATTCTGGTTACCTTGGACCCGGACGGTGACGTAATGGGTGAACCAACCCGTTTGAGGCCTTCGGCTCTCGTCTTTCCAGCCGCTGGTCCGGCGGATGTGATAGAGGTACCGGCGGTGTTCTGTCAGGATGTCGGCCTGGCGTTGGGGCGATTCGGGGCGTTGACGGATGACCGCGAGCTTACGCTGGAACGCTTCCCGCAGGGCGGGCCAGTGTCTGCTGGCCGGACGAGGGTCCTGTTCCGCCTCGTTGATTTGCGCCTGCAGCAGACCGAGTGCCTGGTCGAACAGTCCATCCAGTCGCTGCTTCTCGTCGTCCGATATTGACGTCCGCTCGGGGCCCTCGGCGAGGCGGCCAGCGAGTGCGGCATCGGCTGGGTCAGGTAGCTGGCCGAGGTAGAAGGCGCCATCGTAGAGGACGAACGGATACCGGATGGCACCAGCATCGGACTCCGGGCCGATGCCGTCCGGGGCGCCGAACGGTTGGTAGATGCGCAGCTGGGGCAACTGCCGGGCCAGGATACGGACAACCACAGGCGCGACGTCGTAATCGCCGTTCTGGTGGTTCGCGACCTTGTCGATCCAGTTCCGGTGCAGGTCCTCTCGCCGCTGCTCGGACATGACCTCCGGATACGGAAACAACTCCCTGAACTCCGACGCGTCACCCAGGCGGAGCTCGGCGGCCAGGCTGCTGGCCGCCCACCCGCGCAGTCCGTTCGGGATGCGGTCGAGCTTCAAGTCCGCCAACTGCTGGCTGAAGGTGCGCAACACCGAGTAGAAGTCTGACTTCGGTCCGACCCCCGCGAGATCGATTCCGAGCACCTCGCTCGTCCACCGCACGAAATTCTGCTCGTCGCGTTTGCCCACGGCCGACAACTGTCTGATCGCCGAGGCCACTGTCCGCGACGAGTCCGGCGCTACACCGCCGGACCCACCGACCGCCGGCGCCCCACCCGACCCCGGGCCTGTCAGCACCCCCGCCTGCCCCGAGACCGCCAGGGCCTCGGTGATCTTGCGTTTCAGGTTGTCGAAGCCCTTGTTGTCCACACCCGTGTCGACAAGCCGGTAGACGTGTCCGGACCCGGACTTGTCGACCAACGGCGCCTTGACCACGGCGGGAATGGTGCCGGCGACATCCGCTCCGACCGACCCCGGGTCCTGCCACTTCCCCACCCACAGGGTGACCAACGTCCCCGGGGAGAGATCCACCTCCGCCCCGTCCAACGTCTTGGCCGGATCAGCACCGCCGACCGCAATAGACAGCGGACCGGGCGTCCACGTCCCCTCCTGCAACACGACATCGAAAGACATCTCCTCGGAAAGATCCCACCGGGCCGCCGGTTCCCACAACGCCTCCTTGCGCCGCCGCTTGATGTCGTCCACGACGAGGGCGGGCTTGCGCGCTTCCAGGTAGAGGGGCCGTCCTCTGACGTTCTTCTCGGCCTGCGCTACCAGAACCGCAGTGGGTCGGCCATCGTCCCTGGCATACCCGAGCAGGAGACGACCGTCCAGCTCGATAGGGAGGACAGGCGGAAGTCCGCCGACCACCGGGACCTGCGGGACCGTGAGCAATCTGTCGCTGGCCTCGGGGTCGCCGAAAACGCCGGCCACCCTCCCGCCTACACGGACAGGCAACGCGACCTGGTAGTAGTCGCTCGACAGCGGTGGGTGGTGAAGGTCCCACACCCGGCCGGCTGCCTTCCTCCTCAACTCGACCAGGTCACGTTCGTCGAGCTTGTGTTCGCTTCTTCGGTAGATGATCCTGTCGGTGCCGTCAGTCGCGTCGGTATACCGGAATTCCGCAACACCGATGTGGTCTTCGCCGAGTGTCCCGAAATGAAAAGCAACCCTATCGCCGCGCATGGCCAGTCGGTCGACATTGAGGAGAACCGTCAAGCTGCCGCCCAGCCCCACGCGCAACTGCGAGCTCCGCCGGGACTGCCCTTGAACGGCGAAGAGGTCGAGCGTAAACTGTCCACGGAGGTCCGGCTTCTCTTTCTCCCAGAGGCTATCCACACCGAGACTGTCGAGGTATCGGCGGTGTTCGACGAGTTCCCGGGCCTTTTTGCGGTAGGGGAAGTCGGGTTGTTTACGGATGACCGCGAGCCTGCGCTGGAAGAATTCCCGCAGGATGGGCCAGTGCTCGGCGTTGGTCGGATGGGGGTTCTCCTCCGCCGCCTTGATTCTCTCTTGCAGCAGATCGCGTGCTTCGTCGAACAGTTGATCTAGTCGCTGCTGCTCGTCGTCCGATATTGACGTCCGCTCGGGACCCTCAGCGAGGCGGCCAGCGAGTGCGGCATCGGCTGGGTCAGGTAGCTGGCCGAGGTAGGCGGCCCCATTGTAGAAGACGAACGGATACCGGATGGCACCAGCACCGGGCTCCCGGCCGATATCGTCCGGGGGACCGAACGGATGGTGGATCCGCATCGACAGGGGCAACGAAGCGATGATGTAAGGAACCACATGCGCAATGTCGTAATCGCCGTTCAGGTCGTTCGCGATCTTGTTAAGCCATTGCCGGTGCAGGTCCTCCCGTCGCTGCTCGGACATGACCTCCGGATACGGAAGCAACTTCCGGAACTCCGACGCCTCACCCAGGCGAAGGTCAGCGGCCAACTGCCGGGCCACCCACGCGCGCAGTCCAGCACTGCTGCGCTCGACCCCCGCGTCCTTCAACTCCCTCCCGAAGCGACGCACCACCGCGTTGTAGAAGCCGCTCGACCTCGGCGTGCGCTCCGTGAGATCGACCCCGAGCACCTCGCTCGTCCACCGCACGAAATTCTGCTCGTCGCGTTTGCCCACGGCCGACAACCGTCTGAACGCCGATTCCACTGTCCGCGACGAGCCCGGCGCTACACCGCCGGACCCACCGACCGCCGGCGCCCCACCCGACCCCGGGCCTGTCCGCACCCCCGCCTGCCGGGCACCGCCGGACCCACCGACCGCCGGCGCCCCACCCGACCCCGGGCCTGTCAGCACCCCCGCCTGCCCCGAGACCGCCAGGGCCGCGGTGATCTTGCGTTTCAGGTCGTCGAAGCCCTTGTTGTCCACACCCGTGTCGACAAGCCGGTAGACGTGTCCGGACCCGGACTTGTCGACCAACGGCGCCTTGACCACGGCGGGAATGGTGCCGGCGACATCCGCTCCGACCGACCCCGGGTCCTGCCACTTCCCCACCCACAGGGTGACCAACGTCCCCGGGGAGAGATCCACCTCCGCCCCGTCCAACGTCTTGGCCGGATCAGCACCGCCGACCGCAATAGACAGCGGACCGGGCGTCCACGTCCCCTCCTGCAACACGACATCGAAAGACATCTCCTCGGAAAGATCCCACCGGGCCGCCGGTTCCCACAACGCCTCCTTGCGCCGCCGCTTGATGTCGTCCACGACGAGGGCGGGCTTGCGCGCTTCCAGGTAGAGGAGCCGTCCTCTGACGTTCTTCTCGTCCTGCGCTACCAGAACCGCAGTGGGTCGGCCACCGTCCCTGGCATACCCGAGCAGGAGACGAGCGTCCAGCTCGGCAGGGAGGACAGGCGGAAGTCCGCCGACCACCGGGACCTGCGGGACCGTGAGCAATCTGTCGCCCTTTTTGGCCTTGGGGTCGCCGAAAAGGCCGGCCACCCTCTTGGCTGCACGCGGCCCGCGCGAACGGACAGGCAACGTGACCTGATAGTAGTCGCTCGACAGCGGTGGGTGGTGAAGGTCCCACACGCGGCCGGCTGCCTTCCTCCTCAACTCGACCAGGTCACGTTCGTCGAGCTTGTGTTCGCTTCTTCGGTAGATGATCCTGTCGGTGCCGTCAGTCGCGTCGGTATACCGGAATTCCGCAACACCGATGTGGTCTTCGCCGAGTGTCCCGAAATGAAAAGCAACCCTATCGCCGCGCATGGCCAGTCGGCCGACATTGAGGAGAACCCTCTCGATGCCGCCCAGCCCCACGCGCAACTGCGAGCTCCGCCCGGACCGCCCTCGAACGGCGAAGAGGTCGAGCGTAAACTGTCCACGGAGGTCCGGCTTCTCTTTCTCCCAGAGGCTATCCACACCGAGACTGTCGAGGTATCGGCGGTGTTCGACGAGTTCCCGGGCCTTTTTGCGGTAGGGGAAGTCGGGTTGTTTACGGATGACCGCGAGCCTGCGCTGGAAGAATTCCCGCAGGATGGGCCAGTGCTCGGCGTTGGTCGGATGGGGGTTCTCCTCCGCCGCCTTGATTCTCTCTTGCAGCAGATCGCGTGCTTCGTCGAACAGTTGATCTAGTCGCTGCTGCTCGTCGTCCGATATTGACGTCCGCTCGGGACCCTCAGCGAGGCGGCCAGCGAGTGCGGCATCGGCTGGGTCAGGTAGCTGGCCGAGGTAGGCGGCCCCATTGTAGAAGACGAACGGATGCCGGATGGCACCAGCACCGGGCTCCCGGCCGATATCGTCCGGGGGACCGAACGGATGGTGGATCCGCATCGACAGGGGCAACGAAGCGATGATGTAAGGAACCACATGCGCAATGTCGTAATCGCCGTTCAGGTTGTGCGTGATCTTGTTAAGCCATTGCCGGTGCAGGTCCTTCCGTCGCTGCTCGGACATGACCTCCGGATACGGAAGCAACTTCCGGAACTCCGACGCCTCACCCAGGCGAAGGTCAGCGGCCAACTGGCGGGCCACCCACGCGCGCAGTCCAGCACTGCTGCGCTCGACCCCCGCGTCCTCCAACTCCCTCCCGAAGCGACGCACCACCGCGTTGTAGAAGCCGCTCGACTTCGGCGTGCGCTCCGTGAGATCGACCCCGAGCACCTCGCTCGTCCACCGCACGAACTCCGCCGCATCATCGCGGGTCCCATCCACCCCACCACGGCGTTCCACGGCCGACAACTGCGCGACCGCCGAAGCCACGGTCTGCTTCCAGCCCTGCCGGGCGCCGCTGGACCCACCGACCGCCGGCGCCCCACCCGACCCCGGGTCCGGCTCGGTTGGTCCGGGGTTCTCCGGCAGGGGCCCGAGATCACGCTCCGGTTCCACCTGGTCCCACCCCGCCAGCAGATCCGACTCGACCGGGTCGGCACCCCACTCCGGCTCCCAGTCCATGTCGAACGGCGGTGGATCCTCCCCCGCCAGCAGATCCGACTCGACCGGGTCGGCACCCCCCTCCAGCTCCCAGTCCATGTCGAACGGCGGTGAATCCAACCCTGCCAGCAGATCCGACTCGACCGGGTCGGCACCCCCCTCCGACTCCCAGTCCATGTCGAACGTCGGTGAATCCAACCCTGCCAGCAGATCCGACTCGACCGAGTCGGCACCCCACTCCGGCTCCCATCTCTCATCGAGCGTCGGTGTATTCATTCGAAACACACCCATTTCAGCCAGTTCCGTTTCCAGATCCGGGTCCGCTACGGATGCCTGGGCACTAGACGCCGGGCCAGGACCAGACGAGCCGTTGTTTTCCGTTGGATCGGACGGCTGCCGGGGAAAGCCGGGCGGCTCGGGAGACGTGGCGCCCGCTGCCTGCATCGCCTTGGACGGGCCGCGTGGCGTGCTGGTGGAGGCGAGCAGGATGGCGCTGGTGTCGGTGCCGGTCGTGGTGTTCGGCCGCGGGTGTGCGGCGGTCTGGCCGCGCAGGTCGGTGATGGTGGTGGGCCGCCCGTTCCCGTCGAACGCGGCCAGCAGGGTGCTGGACATGAACAGGTGTTGTAGCCACGCATCTTGTTCTGGTTCGGGTCGGTTGACGGCGTCGGGCACCAGGGGGTCCCGCACCTGGATTCTCGGCGGCCCGGATTCCTGTGGCTGGCTGTAGAGGGCGAACACGTGCTGCTGCTCGTTCGGTATCGCGGCCTTGACCACGACCATCGACCCTGGCACGGCCCGCAGCGCGGCCAGCACGTCCTCTCCTGCGACTCCGTGCGGGTGGGGGCCGACAGGCTCGGGCACCGTGTCGAGGATCTCCATCAGTTGCGGCCAGCCCATGTTGGGCGCGAGCCGGCCGTCCGGTCCGAGGATCCGGTCGTCGAACACCGCCCGGTTGCCCAGCCGTTTGTACTCGGTTTGGAACACATCGAGCGTGGCCGCCACGCACCACCACAGGTCGCCGCTGCTGCCGGGACGCACCTGCTCCGCAGCGGCCGAGTTGGCGACCCGCTGCCCGGACTCGAACATCGCGACGGCCGGCCCAGTTGCCGCAACGGCCGGCTCGCCAAGCTTGCCAGGCACCCCACCAAGCGACGACGCCGCCGCACCACCAGGCAACGACACGTCACCGCGTACCGCACCGGCCACGTCCGCGGAAGGGTCTGGCTCGACCGGCGGGGTCGACGTCGACGTGGTCCGCGCTGCCACGTCCACGTGGCGCGCGAGGGCCGACGGGTCGCGCGGGTTGTCGGTCCCGTTCGGTGTCGGCACGATGTACCAGATGTCGTCCGGTCCCGCGTCCTCGCCGGCCCGGGCCTTGGCCCAGGTGCCGAGCATCTGCATGCTGCCGGTGTGGATCTGGTTGCGGGCGGGTTCGTACCAGCGCAGTTGCCCGGTGGGCAGGACCACGCCGGCGGCGACCGTGGACCCGGCCACGGCCAGCACCCGGGTGCCCGGTGGCGGATCGGCCGGCAGGTCGCGGGTCGGCCGGCTCACGGTGAACCCGGGCCCGGGGGCCCCGTCCAGCAGGTCGGCCATCATCTCGGCACGCCGCTGCGGGGTGTACGCCAACCAGGCGGCGGCCACGTCGTCGGGGCGGCCGGTCTCCACCGACCCGGCCGGCGGGGTGCTGGTGGTTTCCGGCCAGGCTGTGGTGTCCAGGCCGTTGGCCAACCCCCGCAGGCCGGCGGCGTCGACCGGCGGAGTCGCCTGGGTGACCCACTGGTGGGCCAGGTACCCCTGGTGCCGGTTCAGGTTCTCCACCAGGGCGGCCACCGCCGTGGCGAAGTCGTGCCGCGACTCGATCTCCGCCTCGTGCAGGATCTCCAGCCGGGATTCCACATCGGGCCGGCCCCGGTGCGGGGCCAGATCGTCCTGGACGCGCTGCGGCAGCCGCCGCACGGCGTCGTCGAGGGTCTCCGGGCGGCCGGTGGCGTCCAGCCGCACCATCTCCCCGCCCGGGTAGGCGAGGTACGGCGGCTGTGCGGTGCTACCACCGTAGACCCGCAGTTCGACCGGGGTGTCCAGGCTCGCGGCGAGGTCCCGGGCGAGTTGTACCCGGTCCAGTTCGTGTACGGCGGTCTCGTCCGCCGGGGCGGTCGCGGCGTTGTCGGCCTGCCGGGTGGGGTCGGTGCTCAGCACCACGCGCGCCGGGGGCGTGCCACCGTGCTGCGCGCGTACCGAGCGGTCCAGCTCCTGGACGGCGGACCGGCCGTGGCCGGAGCGGGCGATGTCGGCCAGCGCGGCGTCGATGTCCATGACGGGGGTGCCGCGTGGGGTCGGTGGGACCGGCAACGCCATCGCGTCGACCTGATGTTGTGCGGCGTCCCGGGCGGCCTCGCGGGCCGTCCTGGCCTCGTCGAGCATCCGTACCGTGTTGGTGTGCGCCTGCGCGGAGATGTCGCGGGCCCGGAACTCCTCGCTCGCGGTCTCGACCTGCCGGCGCAGGTCCGGCAGCTCCGAGCGGACCCGGTCGAGGTTCTGTCCGGCGTCCCGGAGGTCGCTGGTGGCTTTCTCCAGCGCCGTCCGGGCCGTGTCCAGTTCCCGCTGCGCCTGGAGAAGTTCTGCCTGGGCGGCGGCCAGCCGTGGCTCGTCCTGGCTGGTGGCGAGGTCGTCGACCGCCTGCCCGGCCGCTGACTCCAATTCCTCTCGTCGCGTCACCTCCGCTTCGAGTCCCGGCATCGCACGGTTGAGGTCGCCGATGTTCTCCTCGAGCCGGGCGCGTTCGCCTTCGGCGGCGGTGACGGCGGTCCTGGCGGCGTCGAGCGACTCCTCTGCGGCGTCCCGGGCGCCCTGCGCGTCGCGTTCGTTCCGGCGCGCCTGGCCGAGGTCGTCGACGGTGCGCTGGAGTTCCTGGGTGGCCTGCTGGAGGCGCTCCCGCGTCACCTGCCGCACCCGGGCAGCCTCGGCATCCGGAGCGTCCGGGGCCGGATCCGGATCCGGTGCGGTGGTGAACAGCCGATCGGCGAGGTGGCGCAGTGCCGGCCCACGGGTGCCGGTGGCGTTGTCAGCGAGGTTGCGGATCGTCTCGGCCCACTGTTGCCGCTGCGGCGCGGAGAGGGTCTGACGGGCGTCGCGCACCAGCGTGGTGACGGCGGTGTCGGGAACGTTCAGGCCGGCGAGCGTGTCGGCGGTGAGGTGCAGGATCGCCGCGTCGACGGCGTCGACCGGACCGTCGAGGGTGGCGGCCAGGTTACCGAGGGCCGACACGGCGGCCGGGTCGGCCAGATCCGGCCGGGCCAGCAGGTTGGTCAGCATCTCCTGCCGCCCGGTCGGCGCCCCCGGGGCCGGGGCAGGCACCGGGGCCGGAGTCCCGGCCGGGGCCGGGGTGGGTGGGGT
Source organism: Micromonospora sp. NPDC048063 (assembly GCF_043202855.1). NCBI lineage: Bacteria > Bacillati > Actinomycetota > Actinomycetes > Micromonosporales > Micromonosporaceae > Micromonospora > Micromonospora sp. NPDC048063. The sequence goes on from NZ_JBIDBG010000007.1 coordinate 14,639, forward strand.
GGGGCCGAGCAGGTATTGGTACCCGTCGTCGAGGTGGCCGTAGCGGGCCAGGGTGAGCAGCGCGTCCCGGGCGGCGAGGTCGACGCCGTGGGGCAGTCCCGCCCGGCGGATCTGAAGCTCGCTGTGCGCCCGGTCGGAGAGCAGGTCCGCCCGGTGGTCGTCGAGGAAGGTGCGGGAGTCGTCCCAGTTGCCGATGGCGAGCCACTGCTCGAGGGCGGCGGATGCCGGGGGCATCGAATGGTGCACGACGTGGGCCGGCGGCAGTGGGGTGTCTGCCGACAGCCGGGTGTCCGGCGTCCCGGCCCAGGCGCCGGCCGGTGGGGGCAGCGCCGGGATCAGGTCGTCGAGAGTGGAGACGTTCCGCCACGCCTGGGCCAGGGCGGTCGCGGTCGTCCCGGACGCGGTCAGCCTGGCGGCGGCGTCCGGTGCCAGGTCGTCGAGCAGGTTGATGTTGTGGTACAGCATCCGCTCGTCGGCGGGGAGCGCGGCGCGTAGCGTCGCCACGTCGTCGCGGCCGGCTGCCGCGGGCAGCCGGTCGACCAGGTCTTGCAGGGTTTCCGGCCAGTTCTGTTGGGGGTTGATGGTCCACGCGGCGGTGGCGATGGCCCGGAAGGTGTCCAGTGGTCCGACGGCCGGGTCGAGGATGTCGGCCACGGCCCGCAGGATGCCCGCGTCGGAGACGGCCTCCCGCTCCGGCCGGGGCTGGGTGACCCGGGGGTCGGCGTCGACGAGGTCGGCCAGCGCCCGCAGCCCGGCCGGCGCGACCGGGTCGATCGGGCCGGTCGGGTCGGTCGGTGCCACCGCGGCCACCGCGTCGGCGAGCACGCGGTGGCGGGCCGCCGCGTCGGCGGCGTCGAGGTAGTCGAAGGCGGCGGTCAGTTGTCCGGCACGGATCGCGTCCAGCAGGGCCTGGTGCCGGTCGAGGACCGGATCGCCGGGCGGCGCCGGGGCCGTCTCGGGTTGGGTCGTGTCGGGTTGGGTCGGCGGGGTCGGGGGTGGCGTGTGCCGGGCCTGCTGCTGGTCCTGCGTCAACCGCGCCGCGGTCGGGTCGGCGCGCAGCGCCGCGAGGTTGTCTTCCGCGAACTGCCGGGACGCCGCCCAGTTGCCGTCGTGGAGCAGCCAGCTCGTCAGCGCGTCGGGCTCGGCCAGGGTGACGGCCTGCGCCCCGGCGAGTACGTCCTGGAACTGCTGGTTGTCGAGGGTCCGCTCGGCCGTCCCGAGGGCGAACGGGTCGTAGAGCCGGTAGGTGCCGTCGGCGTCGACACGTGCTGCGGCGGCGCCTTGGGGGCGGGAGATCCACAGTCGGGTACCGGGGCGCAGCGTGTCCGGTGCCTGGGGTAGTGGCCCGGTGGTGGTCCATCCCGGGGGCAGGGCGGGGGCCAGCAGCCGCCGTGCCTGGCCGGCCCGCGTCTGCGGGGTGTCGGTGTCGTGCCGGGTAGCGTGGCCCGCGAGGGGGTTCGCCGATCGGGCGGGCAGGCCCTCGGTGATCCACTCGCGGGCGCGGTCGTCGGCGTCGGCGCGTGCCTGCCGGATGTGCGTCTCCAGCTCCGGGCCCAGCTCCGCGGCGGCGTCCATCTGCACCGGGGTGCGCCCCAGCAGCTCGTGGTAGGTGGCGATCTGCCGCCGCAGGCGAATCCCGGCAGCGTCGGCCCTCAGCTTCAGGTCACGGTCCAGGTCGAAGATCACCTCGGGGGCCGTGATCGGGGCGAACGTGCCGTCCGGGCCCTCCCGCAGCTCGGTGATCCAGCCCTGCGGGTCGATCCGGTACCGGCTGGCCGCGCCCTGGTCGTCGGTGACGGTCAGGTCGAGGTGGGTCTTCAGCTCGAACGCCACCACCCGGGCCACCGTGCGCGGGTCCTGAGCGAGCAGTTCCACCTCCTCCGGCGGGGTGACCGACGCGGAGCCCGGCGGCAGCACCGCCTGCACCCGCTCGACGATCTCCGGGATCCGCTCGTTGAACTGCCGCACGTCGGCTGCGGACGGCGCGGCGCCGACCGCGAGTTTGCCGACCCGGTTCCTCCAGGTCTTCAACTCGGCGAGACCGGCGGTGGCCTGCTGCGTGGCGTTGAGCCGCTGGAGGTGACCCACCGCCCAGTCCAGGGTCAACTCGTACCGGCGGCGGGTCTGCTCGGCGGCGCTGGCGGTGAGCCGGAGCGGGCTGACCGGGTCGTAGTGGTTGCCGATCTGGTCGCGGATCAGCAGGGCGGCGTGCTGGGGCGCCTGTTGGGGGTCGAAGGTGCCGGCGTCGATGACACGGCCGGCGACCGGGGCGGCGGCCATACCCGCCGGGGTGGCCCGTTGCAGCAGACCCTCCAGGCCGATCGTGGGGGCGTCTGCCGCTGGTGCGGGCCAGGCGGCCGGGTTGTTCGCCTTCCAGTCGTACCGTTCGGAGAGCGCGCGCTGGAGCTCGTGTACCTCGCCGGCGAACATCTCGTAGAACCCGTCGCCGCTTATCCAACCGGTGCCGGGGGCGTCGTCGGCCTCGAACAGCGCCGGGTCGATCGGCGCCAGGCCGGCGTCGCGGTGGAAGGCGCTGTGCCAGTGCGGGACCGCGACGAAACGGGCCCGGGCGCGGATCCGGACCAGGTACGTCACCCCCTGCATCTTGAGGTGGTTCTCGAGCCGCTTGGTGTCGTCGAAGGTGGCGCTGTGGCTGGCCGGCGCGGTCCGGTTCGCGCCGGTGGTGATCTTGCCGGCGACCGTCTTGTCCTCCTGCACGCCGACGTTCGTCGTCCCGAACGGGGGCAAACCGTAGGACGCCTCCGCGTCGAGGTTGGGCCGCCACCGGTTGCGCGACTGGGTGAACGCGGTGGTGAACGCGATCTTGGCGTACCGGCCGGTGCCGGTGGTGGTGATCCTGCTGATGATCTCCAGCGAGTAGGGCTCGACGTACATCCGCATGGCGACCCGGTTGTTGGACGCGCCGGCGACGAACAGGTGCGAGCCGAGCAGGTATCCGCCGTCGCCCAGCCCGTCGGAGAGGTGGTTGTCGACGTTGAGCCGGGACAGCAGGCCGTCGAGCGCCACGCTGCCCCGGTAGGCCGGGTCGTTGGCGTGCGAGCCGAGCACGTTGCCCATGAGGTGCCGGGCGGCCGGGTAGAGTTCGTCGATCAGGGCGTTGACGTAGGCGTCGCGGGGCAGCGACGGCAGCGCGCGCAGGTCCAGCTGCGGCGACCGGGGGACGGGGGTGGCCTCGGCCAGCCCCCGGGGCACCTTGAAGTCGATCCGCCCCTCGTAGTGACGGGTCAGCACCGGCTCCACCGGCGCGAGGGTGATCCAGTCGGCGAAACCGGCGGGCGCCTGGTGCAACGCCCAGTCCGCCGCGTCGTTCAGGGCCGTCATCACGTGGTTCACCAGGTAGCTCGGCTGCCAGCCGTGCATGTGCACCCGGCTGAACTTCAGGGTGAGGCCGATGAGGGACCTGGCCAGGTAATGCCCCGTCCAGTCGTAGACGGTCTGTTCCCGGACGACCTGCGCGGCGCCCTTGACGCTGCGCCCCCCGCCCGGCGCGAACGACAGCGACCCGGCGGTGGACACCGGGACGCCGTCGACCGAGAAGCCGAACTTGGCCGGCATGAGGTTCCAGCCCAGCGCCTGCCCGATGATACGAGCGGTCGCGCGGTAGGCGTGCCCGTAGTTCTCGATGCCGTAGTCGGCAACCCAGTCGGTGTACCAGGGACTGTCTCCCAGGGTGGCCGAGATTTCCAGCTTGAACATCCGGGCCGCCACCGGGTTGCGCTGGTCGACCAGGTAGAACGACACGCCGTTGTAGCGGTGCAGCATGTCGGCGAACACGATGTTGGCGCGTTGGCCGGCGAGCGTGGACTGGAGCGTTTCGAGGCCGCCGGGCAGCGCGCCGACCACCGACTCGTCGGGCGAGACCATCAGGACGCCCCAACTGGTCCCCGCCCCCGGCCAGTTGTCGTGGCTGGCGCCGAGCAGCCCGGGCCGGCCGGCGTCCACCAGCTCCCGGACGGCGTCCAGCACGGTCGTGGTGGGGCGTGGCCCGCCGTCGGCCGGTGCCGGCCCGGTGAACAGCGTCACCTCGTCGACGCCCGCGTGGCCCAGCGTCCGGTCACCGGTACGGGTCAGGTAGGGCGGCATGGTCAACGCGCTGAACGGGTTGACGTTCGGGTCCAGGGTGATCCCGAAGTCGGTGGTGAACTGCGCGCGGCGGCGCGGGTCGAGCACCGCGCCGCGCTGGGCCAGGTCCACGTGCCGGTCGGCGAGCGTGTGCGCCCACGTCTGGACCCGGTGCTGGATCAGGTACGTGCCGAGGTCGGGCAGACCGGCGGCGGTGCGGCTGGCGGCGCGGTCGGCCAGTTCGCCACGCCACCGGCTGAGCAGCCCCGCCACGGTGTTGCCGCTGAGCACCAACTCGCCGCGGGACCACCGGCCCATCGCGTCGAGCAGCTGCACATCGCTGATCGGCAGCTTTCCGGCCGCGTACTGCGCCAGGGCCTCCGCCTCGGGCAGGATGAACTGCATCATGCGGCCCCGCAGGTCGGCTCCGGGTGGCACGCTGACCCGGCTGACGACGAACCCGACCTGCTTGTGGATGCCGGCGCGGACGTTGATGTCGTATTCCGCCTCGAAGGCGTACCCCCGGCCGAAGGCCAGCTTGAGCATCTCCAGGCCGCCGACGCGCTTATTCTCCGCCGACTCGTTCTTGCTGACCCGCACGCCCGCCGACTCGCCGAAGCTGAACTTCCACGGACCGAAGTCGTGGCCGAGGCCGATGTTGGGCAGGTTGAACCCCCACGTGGACGACTTGTGGGCGGCGTTGACGATCTCGGCCAGCTCAAGCTCGATCAGGCCGGTGACGTACTGGTCCGGGGTGGCTCCGACGAACCGCACCCCCCGGATATCGGACACCTTGACCGAGAGCGCCGCTCTGGTGGTCGCCACGAAGCCCGGCTCGACCAGGGTGGTCGCGCCGTACTGGCCGAGCACGGCCTCCTTGAACCGCGACTGGAAGGTGATGTGGTTGGTCAGACTGGCCACCGGCCCGGTCATCGGCTGGCCGGCCTGGGTCAGCTCCTGCGGCAACTGGTCCTGCGCTGCGGCGTGCAGGCCGTGCGCGTCGACGAAGTACACGATGCCCTGGTTGAGCACCGACGGTTCGGTGTCGCCGGGGGCCACCTCGCTGAAGGTGGCCGGGTCGGTGTTGAACTTCAGCAGCGCGGCGTGCACGTTGGCGCGGATCAGCTCCGGCGAGACGATCGGGGTGGCCCGGTCGCTGATCCGGACCACGAAGCCCAGGTCGTACGGCAGGTTGACGAACATCACCCGGCTGCTGGTCTCCTTCAGCTCCGGCCGGTTGACCACCCGGGTCACCCGCTCGGCGGCGCCGACGTTGCGGCTCACCGACCCGCCGAGGAGTCCGACGGACCGGAGCTCCTTGACGCTCGGCGGCATCGCGGTGTTCACCCCGGCCTCCGCCAACCAGCCCTGGTTGCCGCTCGCGCCCTGGCCGGCGATGCCGAGCGACATCCCGAGGGTGACCGTGCTCACCTCGTCGCTGAGCCGTTCGAAGTGCACCGAGTTGCCGTCCGCGTCGACGTCCGCGGAGATCCGGGGGATCGCGTAGACGGTCACCGTGGCGGTACGCATCACCCCGTTGCGCCAACTGTGCAGGGTGAGCGGCATTCCCGCTTTCGGGGCGGGCGCGTCCGGGTCGTCGACGGCAGCGGCGCCGTCCTGGACGAGCGGGTCGAAGTGCGACTCCAGGCCGTCGCCGCTCACCATCTTGTTGAGCAGGTCCAGGTTGTCCATCAGGGCGTCGGTGTCGGGGCGGGCGACCTTGTCGTAGGCGTCCCGCACCCCGTCGACCACCCGGCCCAGCAGCGGCCGTTCCTCCAGGGGAGTACCGGGATCCGGGGTCGCCGGCCGGCTCTGCTCCCCGTGCGCCCACGGCCGGTCCGGGTCCGTCGGAAGGAAACCCTCGTCGGCCAGCACCCGCATGAGACCGGCCCGGAGCTGCCGCACCGCCGGCTTGTCGATCCTCGGCAGGGACTGACCCAGCAGGCCCCGCCCCTCGAGGACGTGCCGGGGCAGCACGTTACCGCCGGTGTCCTCCGGGTGCACGCCGGTGTTGCGCAACCGCTGCCGCCACTGGTCGTGCGGCACCGACCGGGGTCGTCCGCCTGCCGGCACCACCGCCAGGTCACCGTCCGCAAGACCGGGCATGGGATCGGGGGCGAAGGCGTCCGCGTCGACGCTGAACCCGTAGTCGAAAGCGTCCGGCTCGGACATCCGGAGCACCGCCGACCCGTTCACCACCGGCGTCGGATGCGGCCACTCGCGCGGGCGGCGGGAGGTGACCACCTCGGCGTGCCACTCGATCGGCACCTCATGGCCGACCGTCTGACCGGTGCGCCGACCGACCACGACGTTCAGCGACGCCACCGTGACGCCACCACCGTCGTTGCTGGTCCAGCTCATTCCCGCACGGGCGGAGAGACCGAGCTTGGCGTTCTCCTTGTACGCCCGTGGATCGTCGAGACGCCTGGCCAAGGGCAGGTCTACCGCGCCACCGAGGGACAGCCCGGCGGACTGCTGGAGGGTGAACTCGCCGCCCTGCCCCACGATGCCGGTACGCACCTGCTCGATGTGGGCCTTGTCGCTGCTGGCGCCCACCCGCGTGGAGCCGCCGCCGAGGCCCACCTGCACGGAGCCGCCGAGACGACGGCCGTAGACCCGGATGCTGGCCGCCGCGTGCCCGTCGTCGTGCAACGTGAACGCGTAGCCCCGGGTCAGCGCGCCGGCGTCGCCGTCCGTCTCCGGCGTCCGCCGGTTGTTCACCGCCTCGTCGAAGTGGGTCTCCAGGTTCCACAGCTTGCGCTGCAACTCGTTGCGCATCGGACTTTCGATGGACATGTCGAAGCCGTCGGCGCGCAGCCGGTCGATGACGAGGTCGTACAGCTCGTTCAGGCCGGTGATGTTGCTGGCGGAGAAGAGCTCCGGGACCCGCGTCAGGTTGTCCCGCAGGTGCTCGGGCAGGTCGGCGACCACCTGCTCGCCGGCGTTCTCCAGCAGGTGATCGGGGATCGCCACCACCAGCCGGGCCGGTTCCTGCCCGTCCGGCGGCTCCGGCACCTCCACCGCCTGCCACGGCTGTTCGTCGCCGCGCGCCTCGATCAACCACCCCGGCTTGTACGAGTAGAACGTCGAATTCGCGCGGGTGTCGGACACCCGACCCTTCTCCGCGTCGATCAGGTAGGCGGACTTCTGGTCCACCTTGTTGAGGGTGGCGTTGAAGCGGGGCCCCCAGTGGGTCGTCGGGCCGAGCGGCACGTCGACGTTGAAGTCACCCCGCAACCGCACCGCCCGCGTCGGGGTCCCGTCCGACTGGCTGTGCGCACCGGTCTGGAAAACACCCTGGGTGAACTGGTTGGCGTGGAAACGGCCGTTCTCACTCGTCAGGCCCTCGGTGTCGTCCAGCGACGGCCCGGACGCCTCCGTGTCGAACGAACCCGCCGGGTTCGACACCAACTGCGGGTCCTCCGGCCGCAGGCGGGCCCGCACCTCCATGCCACCCAGCGTGAACACGTACCCGTCTTCGGAGACCACCTGCGGGTAGTTGTTGAGCAGCCGCTCATGCAACTGTTCCCATTCGTTGTCCCCCACGGTGACGCCCCGCCGGGTCGCCTCCGCGCGCAGCCCCTGCTCGATGCGGTCCAGGTCCGGCAACGCCGCCTTGGGATCGCCCAGTGCGAGCGCCCGCCGGTCCGGGTTGGCCGGCCGCGCCGGGGCCTGCGCAGACGACCCGTCGGGATCGGGTGCGGCCGGTCCGGCGCTGGCCTCGTTGCCGAAGACCCGCACATCCCGGTCGGCCTCGGGAACACCGGACAGCAGCCGGGCGGCCGCGTCGGCCACCTCGCGCGGGATGGGACCACCCCGGGACTGGACAACCACGGCCACCCCGGTCGCGGGGGCCGCCAGGGCATCGGGGGACAGCGTGTCCGGGCTGGTGCCGTTCTGCGCGAACAGGACGACCCCCCGGTGCTCCCGGACCCTCCAACCCCGGTACACCTCGAACCCACCGGCGGCAGCCGGTCGCAGGCCCAGCGGCCCCGGCTGCCGAGGCGGTGCCGGACGCAGCGGCACCCGCCAGGCGTGCGCGGCGGCCGGGAAGGTCTCCTGACCCCGGGCGTCGACCGGGATCAGCTCGTCGACACCGGCCGGCTGCCGGCCCACCACGGAGACCGGCAACACCACCTCCAGCCGCCCGCCGAACCACTCCCGCAACAGCTCCGCCACCCGGGCAGCGGCGGCGCCGGGCGGCGTACCCGGTGTGCTGGTGGCCGGTGGCGCGACGAACACCTGGAGCGGGCCGGAACCCGGCGGAAGCCCCCGACGGACGGCCTCCACGACGGCGACCGGGTCGCCGACCGACTCGTCCACCACCAGCCGGGGCCGGTCCGGGCTGGCCAGGTCGGACCAGTGCAGGGTCGTGGCACCGGCCGGCGGCCGTGGACCGGTGTGGGCGAGCACCCCACCCGGAACGTGGCTCAGCTGGACCCCGGCCGGAAGGCCGGACACCTCCGACGGGACGAGAGTACGTCGGTCCAGCCCCAACCCCGACGTGATGAGCCGTTCCGGCGCCGCCGCCGGCATGCCCCCGAAGATCCGGCCGACCCGGTCGCGTACCCGCTCGGGCAGCGGGGTCGCCCGCCAGCCCAGGAACACCGCCGGCTCGGCCAGCCAGCCACCGGTGTCCGGCAGCAACCGACGCGCCCCGTCCAATTCGGACTCCGGCCCGATCCACAGATGGCTACCGCCGTCCCACACCACCCAACCGTCACCGAGCCCGTACACGCCGGGCGACTGCTCGATCAGCCCGTACGGGGCGGGCCGGCGCGGTGCACCGGCGCTCTCGGGCAGGAACAGATACCGCTCCGGCCGCCCACTGAAGAACGTCACCTCGCCGTTGGCGTCCAACGGGACGACCTGCGGGCCGGGCACCGGCCGGTCCCGCAACGCCGACCGGGGCACCGACAGCATGGCCGAGGACTGCCCCAGCGCCTGCGCGGTGACCTCCAGCGCCCGGGCCACGCTGACCGGCTGGTCCTGCGGCCAGTGCAGGACAGCCATGGTGGCGTCCTGCGCCCGCAACCCGGCCAGCGCGGCACCGAGACGGTCCGGGTCGAGCACCGAGGAGTGCAGCAGAACGGCCGGGCCGGGACCCGTCGGGGCCAACACCCGCGAGCTGATCGGGCCGGGCACGGTGCCGCCGTCGTGCAGCAGCACACCGCCCACCGCGCGCTGGAGCCGCAGGTTCTCCGGCAGCCCCTCGGCCATCACGACCAGCGGCGCGTCCGCGGACGCGGCCGGCCGGACGACCTGCTGCTGACTGTCCTCGGCAACCGGTACCGGCGGTTGCGGGGTCGGCGCGAGCTGCTGCGGGGGTACGGCCGACGGCTCGACCGCCGCAGGGGTTTCCGGCACCAACGCGTCGAAGTGGACGCCCGGCCGATCCGGGTCGGCGGCCACGGGGGCCAGACTGACCGGGGTGCCCCCGGCCGGGCCGTACCCGCCCACCGGCTGCACCCCGTCCGGGGCGACCTGGGAAATCTGCATCCCAGCACCGGTCGCGTGCGCCAGCAACGGCGCCAGGAACTGGCCAGCCGGGCTGTCCGACAGGTTCGCCCAGTCGTGCACGGCAGCCTTCACCGCGGCCAGTTCCCCGGGGTCGAGCTGGCGATCGGGGTCGGTCAACAGCTCGAACAGGTGACGGCCGGCGTTCGCCGGATTCGCCCACATCTCGTCGAGACGTGCCCGCGCGGTGTCCGGGTCCAGGTGACCGGCGTCCACGAGTTCACCGACGCGCCGCCGCGCCTGGTCGGGGCTCAACGCCGCCACGTCCCGCTCGTATTGCGGCCGGAAGGCGAGCCGCTGCGCGGTCACGTCCGCCGGCAACCGGCCCGCGTTCTCCTCCAGATAGCCCGACACGTGGTCCCGCAACAACTCGGTGACCCGACCAAGCTCGGACCCCTGCGGCGCCCCGGTACGAACCGATTCGGCAACAGCGGCCCGCACCCCGGCCGCATCGGACAGGAACTCCCGCAGGTCCGCCGGCAGCCGCGCGTCCAGCGCGGTGCGGACCAGGGCCGGTTCGGAGACGATCAGCGCCGACAACAGGTCGAGACCGTCGCGGGGCACGCCGATCCGGACCAGGGCGGGCGGCTGCTGGTCGACCGGATGGTCGGATGGCTGCCTGGGGGAGTCGGCCGGGTCGGTGGAAGTGGTGTCTGCCCGCATCGCCTGGGACGGACCGCGTGGCGTGCTGGTGGAGGCGAGCAGGATGGCACTGGTGTCGACGCCGGTCGTGGTGATCGGCCGCGGGTGGCCGGCGGTCTGGCCGGGCAGCAGGTCGGTGATGGTGGTGGGTCGCCCGGTGCTGTCGAACGCGGCGATTCGGGTGCTCGATGCGAACAGGTGTCCCAGCCACGGGTCGCGCCTCGGGTCGGGCGGTTCGGGTCGGTTCTCGGCTTCGGGCATCAGGCCGTCGCGCACCTTGATGGTCGGTGGTCCGGCTGGTTGTGGTTGGCTGTAGAGGGCGAAGACGTGTTGTTGCTCGTTCGGTGGCGCGATCCTGACCACGACCATCGACCCCGGCACCGCCCTGAGCGCGGCGAGTACGTCCTCTCCTGCGACTCCGTCGGGGTGGGCGACGCGTTCGGACGTCGCGTCGAGGATGTCCAGGAGTTGCGGCCAGCTCGTGGTGGGTGCGAGTCGGCCGTCGGGTCCGAGGATTCGGTCGTCGGATACTGCCCGGTTGCCGAGCCGTTTGTATTGGGCTCTGAAGGCGTCGAGGGTGGCCTGCACGCACCACCACCACGGGTCGCGGCTGCTGCCGGGGCCCACCGGTGTCTGATCGACCCAGTCGGCGACCCGCTGCGCGGACTCGGCCACCGCGGCGGCCGGCCCGGTCGCCGGGACCGCCGGCTCCGTTGCCGTGCTGGCCGGCTCGGCGCGTCCGACCGGTTCACCACCGGCCGAGTCGTCCAACGAGGACACGCTACTGAACGAATCCCTGTCGCCGAAATCGCGCTTGACCGGGTCGCCGTTGATCAACCCGTCCCGCGAAGAGGCGTCACCGAACGGGTCCGTGTCCCAGAATTCGCGCTTGGCCGCTTCACCATTGTCCGACTCGTCGAGCGCCGTCATGGTGTCGTTGAAGCTGCTGTCGCCGCTGAACACGTCGTCGCTGACGACGGACAGGCCACCGTCCGACGCCGCGTCGCTGGTGTTGTGGTGGTTCGGCGTGCCGTCGGTGCCAGGGGCAGCGCCACCTGGCACCGTACTGCGGGCACCGGCCGCATCCGGCGTGCCCGGAGTGCCCGGCGCACCCGGCACGCTGGGCACAGCGGGCACCCCCGGCGCACCTGGCACGCTGGGCACAGCAGGCACCCCAGACGTGCCCGGCACGCTCGGCACAGCAGGCACCCCAGACGTGCCCGGCACGCTCGACACAGCCGGCACCCCTGGCGCACCCGGCACGCTGGGCACAGCCGGCACCCCAGACGTGCCCGGCGCGCTGGGGGTGGCCGGCGTGGCGCTGCCGGCGGCCTGGGCGAGTACCTGGTGGTATCCGTTGACCCAGTCCTGCTGGAAGCCGGCGAGGGTGCCGTGGCTGGCCGGATCGACGCCGTACTTTTCGGCCAACGCGGTGAGCAGGGTTTTTGCCAGGCTGTTCGCTGCTGCGACGTGCTGCTCTGGGGTCACCGGCACCGCCGGCACGTCGGTGCGCCGGTTTGCCGGGGTGTCCGTGGTGGATGGGGTGGTGTCCGGTCCGGTGGTGTCGGGGATGGCCGCGGCCGTGAAGCGGGCGGGCAGGTCGGTGACCACCTGTCGGACCGCGTCCGCCACGGCGTTGACCTGCGCGGCAGCCGGACTGGCCGCCGGAGCCGACGGCACGGTGGGCGGCACGGTGAGTGGTGCGGTGGGTAGTGGGGTGGTGCCGAGGATCTCGTCGAGCCTCCGGTCCAGGTAGGCCCGCACGTCACCCGCGACCACGGCGCGCGCGGCGTCCGACGGCACCGCCGCCGCCCCGGCGGCCCCCGGCACGTGAGCGGCCCCCGGCACGTGAGGGACCCCTGGCAGGACCACGCCGCCTGGCAGGGTGGCGGGCGTCGGTGTGCCGGCGGTGAGGTACTGGTCGATGTGGTGCTTGGCGGCCAGATGCGCGGCCGCGCGCAACGCCTGCCAATCGAACGCCGCCGGCAGCGCGGCGACAACCTGCTCCGGGCGTACCGCCGTCGGGATCTGCCCGCCCGTCGGGATCTGCCGCGCGAGGGCTTCGGCGACGCGGGCGACGGCCTCTTCCCGGACACCGAACAGGTACTGCTCGGTGAGAGCGGTGGCGGGTAGGCCGATCTGGGACAGGAAGGCGGGGACCGTCGGGTCGTTCTGCCGGGCGTCGGCCCACTCGGTGAACACCTGCTCGACCGGCACGGGAAGCGCGGCCAGGAACTGCCGTGCCTGCCCGGTGCCGGCCAGCAGCCCACCGTAGTGGTCCACCAGTTCCCGCTGGAACCGATGCCACTGCTCCACCACCGGCGCACCAGCTGCCGCGACCCACTCCGGCGCCGGTACCACCGACGCAGCCGGCACCGACCACGACGGCACGGACAGGTCCGGTGCCGACAGCGCCGGTGCCGGCACCGGCGGGACGGGCATCGGGGCCTGCCCGCCGGTGCCCGCACCCGCCGGATCGTCGACCTCCGGCTGATACGTGGACGGGTCCGGAGTGACCGGGATGGGCGGCGGCACCGGCGCGACCGGCTTGCCGTCCGCGGTGAAGCCGGTGCCATCGGGCATAGTCCACCGGGGCCGGGTCGGGTTGAACCCCAAACCGACAGCCACGCGACGCGCAGCGGCCCCGGCCCCGGCCGCGGCCAACTCACCCGCCCCCGACAACGCCCCGGAAATCGCGGCCATACCAAGACCACTGGGGTCGTAGGTCCCGTCGACCATGTAGCTGGCGACGATGTCGCCGACCACCTCCAGGCCGACCTCCGATACCGGCACCATCAACAGACGGGTCAACAGGTCACGCGTGGCGTCCGACACCCCGAGCTTCGCCAGACCACCACCCACGACCCCGGCGAACCGGCCCATCGCCGGCCCGGCCGCCGTGGTGACACCCGCCACCGCCAACCCGTACAACGCCTGCTTACCGACCTGCGCCCAGTCGACCCCCGGCATCAGACCATCAGCCACCATGGTGATCTGCGCCAACAACGACGACCCCGGCATGAACAACATCTGGATCGCCGTGCTACTCGCCGCCGCCCGCACCATCGACGACCGCAGGATCGTCTGGATGATCGTCCGGGTCTTCACGATGTGCGCCGCCGCCTGTACCGGCAGGAAGAACGCCAACGCGAACGCGACCGCCAACTCCGTCATCATGAATATGAACATGACGAGCGCCTGACGATCCGTGAGCTCCATCTGACCGAGGAAGCCCCGCATCGCCTTGGCCACATCGACCTTCAGATCGGCAACCTGGCCCAGCAACTCCACGAACGGAGCGGTCTGCGCCACGAACCGGTCGAAGGCCTCACCCTCCCCCGCGGCCCGAACCGCCTTGATCACCTGGATCAACTCCGGAACCAAGACGGTCCGCACCCGATCCGCCAACACCTCCAACGCGTTCAGGTCATACGCCAACAACGGCAACTTCGACCGGTGCAACCGCATCCCGGTGAAATTTTCCAGGGCCCGCTTCGACGACTCACTGAGCCCCACGGAAGGAACGGCGGCCTCACCCATCGCCAACGCCCCCTCCCGCCCCCGATCAGGGGCACTCAGTGCACATCACTCGGCGGCGCAGGCCGCCGCCCCAACCCACGACCAACCCGCCCCCGCGGATCAACCCCGCGCGCCACCGCTCATGTCCGGAACCAGATCGTGGACGGTGGCCTCGGTGTTCTCCCCGACACGGCGATAGAGGTCCACCTTGTCGCCCTGGAATCCGGAGGCCTCAATCAGCTTGACGTACGCCGCGAGCACGATGCCCCCGAGCAATTGCTGCGCGGCCTCGCGGGCCTGCAGGCTCAGCTCGTCGTCCGCGGGAACGCCAGCCGCCCACCGGCACTCGGCGATCTCGAGGATCGGGTCCACCGTGCCGGCGAACAGGTGCTCCTTGAACAGGCGCAGCAACGGCACCCGCTGGGCCACGGCGTCCCCGTTGAACTCGTACCGTCGCCCACTCATGACGCCGCCGGCCCGGGCCGCCGGTCGGCACTGCCGGAAACCATGCTGGCGATGCCCTCGACAAGCTCCTCGATGCTCCCGGCCGACTGCGCGGCGTCGTCGAGCTCGGAGAGGTGACGCGTCAGCTCGGCGGCACCGGCCATCGTCTTACGCTGGGCCTTCTCGCGAGCGGTACGCGCCGTCGTCACGATCAGGTCGGCCAGCTCGGGTGGCGCGAGTCGCCGGTAGGCGTCCCCGTTGAAGGTGATCCGGGTCAGCTCGCCGTGACCACCCACAGTCACCGACAACAGCTTCTTCTTGTCCTCCACGGTGGTCTGCGCCCGAGCCACGCGCCGGCGTACCCGGTCGGCCGCCTCCTCGACGTCCTTCAGGGCCGCACGCATCTCGGCCAACAGTTCCTCGTCGCCCAACATGCTCATCCCGATTACCTCCTCTTCTATCCCACGGCTGACCTGCGGCACCGGGTTCACGTCGGCGCAACAGTGTTCAACGGCCCCGGTACCGGCGGCGTTCGTCCTGGCTGCCGGGGCGCTCGTCGACCGGCATGCCAAACTCGTCGTCCTCGACCCGGGTGTCCCGACCGCGCCGGCCGATCACCGCGGGCGCACAGTCGGGGTCGGTGCCCCAGACCTTGTCGTCCTCCTTCAGCCAGGTGCTGCGCTGGCGGTCACGGTCCTGCCCTTGCTGGGGTGCGCCACCCATGCCCGGCATCATCGGAGGCATGAACGGCATCCCACCGCCCGGCATACCGCCCCCGCCGGGCTGCGGGAGACCAGGACCGGCACCCGGACCTGCATTCAGGTTGGTCCCGACCGGGCCTCCGACGGGCACCCCCAGCTTGTCCGGGTTCAGCGCCCCGGGCGAGCCGGATACACCCGGCACCGCCGACAGACCCCCGGTGCCGACCTGCACCCCGGGAACGTGCGGGAAGCTGGCCGAACCGGGTCTCGTGACGTCGCCGAATGCCGGAGGGGTGGTGATGCTCCCGGTCGTACCCGGCTTCGGCGACACGTTCTTGCCGTCGACCGTGGTCGGGAACTGATTCCGGTCCACCGGCGCCGTCGGCCCGGTGTCGGGCCACGGCAACCTGCCCACGTCCAGGCCCGGTACGGACCCACCCCCGCCGGAACTCCCCGACGGGTTGGGCGGCAGCCCGAGTTTCGCCCGCTCTTCCGGCGACAGAGGGACATCGTCCAGCAGCCCGCCGCGTTGCAGCGCGTCGAGCTGATCCGGACCGAGCTGACCGAGCTTCGTCGCACCCCCCGGCGACAGACCGTTCTTCCGCAGGTAGTCAGCCTGCTCAGCCGTGAGCGGCACATCGTCCAGCAGCCCGGCCCCGTCCAGTTGCCGCAACTGGGACGGCGTCAGGTCACCCAACGACTGCGGCCCGTCCAGGCCGAGCTTCGCCCGCTGGTCGCTGGTGAGGGGGGTCTCGTCCAGCAGCCCGCCGCGCGCCAACGCGTCGAGCTGATCCGGACTGAGCTGACCGAGCTTCGTCGCACCCCCCGGCGACAGACCGTTCTTCCGCAGGTAGTCAGCCTGCTCAGCCGTGAGCGGCACATCGTCCAGCAGCCCGGCCTTGTCCAGTTGCCGCAACTGGGACGGCGTCAGGTCACCCAACGACTGCGGCCCGGACGGACTGCGGTTGAGCCCGAGGTTCTTGGTCGGCAGGGAACTGCCCCCACCACCGCCGGTGAACGGGTTCTGCGCGCCACCGCCGACAGACGGTACGACCGGCTCGGGGATCGGAACGGGGGGAAGAAGACTGTTCGCGCCCCCACCACCAGACGGGTTGCCCGCACCGCCTTCGGTGAACGGATTGTCCAAGCTGCCGTTGGCGAACGGATTACCCGCGCCACCGCCGAACGCGGCACCCACGGCGCCATTGTTGGCAAACGGATTACCCGCGCCACCGCCGAACGCGGCACCCACGGCGCCATTGTTGGCAAACGGATTACCTGCACCACCAGCCTCGGACGGTCTTTCTGACTTGGACATCAGACTGGCGGGAAAGAGGTTGCTCGCGCCACCGCCAGACGGATTGTCCGCGCCACCGCCGGTGAAAGCGGCACCCAGAGCGCCATTGGCGAACGGATTACCCGCGCCACCACCGGCGCCCGAATTGGGCATCAGGCTGGTGGGGAAGAGAGCGCCCGCGCCGGCCCCGTTGGTAAACGGATTATCCAAGCCACCGCCGTTGGCGAACGGGTTCCCCATGCTGCCGCCGTTGGGGAACTGGTTGCCAAAGTTCGCTCCCACGTTCGCGAACGGATTGCCCACATTCGCAAACGGATTGCCCATGTTCGCGAATGGATTGCCCATGTTCGCGAATGGATTGCCCATGTTCGCGAATGGATTGCCCATGTTCGCGAAGGGATTGCCCATGTTCGCGAAGGGGTCACCCCAGTTGGCGAAGGGGTTACCCATGTTCCCGAACGGGTTGTTGGGGAATGCGCCGTTGGGCATCCCCACGTCGTTGGGCATCGGATTCGGTGGCACCGGCTTCGGGTCGGTGATGCTCATCGGGTTGCGTGCCTCGGCGAACACCGCCACCAGGTTCTTCGCCGCGAGCACCGCCGGCTCGAAGGTCTCGAGGGCTTTGTCTGCCCACATCTGGCGCAGATGCTGGTCCAGCTTGTTCCACTCGGGGACGCTGAAGGCGTCGAACGGGTGGTACTTCACCCACGCGGGCGGCGTCCACGTGACGACACCCGCGTCCGATCCACCGAGCTTGGTTCCACGGTATTCCGATCCTTCTTGGTCCCCGGTGTCGGCGTACTGCTGGCCCAGGTCCCAGGCGTTCGACTGGCCATCGTGCAGGTCGCCGTACTCGAGCGTGCTTTCGTTGAACATCGTGGCGATGAGCCGGTACGGGTGCTGCCAGACGCCGGCCGGGTGGATCGAGGTCCACTTCTCGAAGGTGTCGCGCACCGCGTCGACGAAGTCCCTCATGGCCTGCTCGACCTGGGCCAGCGAAGTGTCCCACTGCTTGAACTGGGGCATGATGTCGGCGAGGTACTTGTTCGCCTCTTGCACCCGGTGCCGCCAGGCCGATTCGGCGGAGCCCTTGAAGTCGGGGCTCTTGGCGTTCACCGACTTGACCTGATCGGTCAGCTCGCTCGAGATCCCCAGCGCGTGGGTGGTCAGGTTGCCCAGGATCTCGCGGACGGACCCGATCGAGTCCGCGTCGAACGTGGAGTTCGGGCCGGCCACCTTGGGCAGGTCGCTGATCATCCGTTCCCACGCGTTGCCGAGCGAGACGACGTCGTTGCCCTCGGGGTTGGTCGAGTTCCCCGGATCGGTGGTGTTGCGCTCCTGCCCCTGGGTTTTGTCCTTGCTGGTCACGCCCACCCACACCGTCAACCGGGTGATGTGCTTTGTCGCCCCGTCCTGTTTCCAGCGGTAGAAGGTGACCGCGTCCTTGTTGTACTCCGGCATCCACCCGCCGGGGGTGAGTTTCTTGAGCGTGCTCGTCTGGTTGATCAGCCAGTAGCCGGGCCCCTTGATGGTCCGCGGACGGTACTTGTCGTTGATGGAAGCCTTGTCCCCGCCCTCTCCACCGCCGAGCACCAGCCCCAGAATGCTCGCCAGGGCATCCTCGAACGTCGCGGTGTTCGTCATGACTAACTCCCGGTTTTGGGCATGAAGTACTCGAACTGCTCGGCGCTCAGCGTGCTCGCCTGCTCAATGGCGTCGGAGTCGGCCAGCAGGAACTTGATGCCGAGCTCCAGGTTGTTGATCTCGCTTCGCGCGCCCTTGAAGCGCGCGGCCATTCCCCCCCGGACGACGTCGATCGCCCCCGTGAGATCCTCCGCCTCGGTGAAGCCCTTCCCGCCGAGGCGCAGCTTGAGCGGCTTCGTGATGTCGACCGTCGAATCCGGCAGGGAGCCGTACGGGTAGACCTTGCCGTACATCAGATCGATCTCGTCGACCTGCTTGGTGTAGATGCCGTGCAGCTTCCGCAGGTAGCTCTCGTTGATGACGATGTTCTTCATCGTGTCTTCCTCTCGATGGAGACGGGCCAGCGGGACTCGGCTGTCCTCACCCGACGAAAGCCGGGGTCCGGGCGAGTCCGTGGACAGCGGTGAGCCAGACGCACTGGTCCACCCGGCGGTGCGGTGGACCAGTGCGTCTGACCCGGTATCGGCTCGGCAGGATTGCCGTCCCGACCCCGTGCGGCGTCAGGTCCGGCTGGGTGCTGCCCTCAGGTAGGTGATCCGTCGCGTCGGTTCCGGTGGACCGGCATCACATGCACTGGTCCAGGACACCGGCGCCAGCGGTCTCCTAACTGAAGATGGCCGCGCCCCGGTTGTCGCCGACAACGTAGTTCTGGACGATTTCCACAAGGCGCGCCTGCCCCATTGCCAGGGCAGCTCGCATTTCCTGCTGACCCAGATTCCACAGCTGCTGAGCGTCCTTGTAGGCTTCGGGCGCCTGGCCGTTGTTGGCTGCGGCGAACCGCGTCACATGGGCCTGGAGGTTTTCCAGCGACGCGTCGAGCTCGCGGGTCTCCCTGGTCATGGTGTCGGCGACCGCATGTACCGCAGCGGGATTGATGTTGTAGTTGGCCATCCTCGGCCTCCTTAACGTTCGTCGGTCCGGGTTCTGTCGGCCCGGGTTTCGCCGGTGGGACGCTCGGCGGTCAGGCTGCCGCCCAGCCGCCGGCCCGCATGGCGTTGTCGTCTTCGGTCGTGGTGGTCAGTTGCGAGTACTGCTCCATGTTCCGGTTGAGCAGGTTCAGGCCCTGCTGGACCTTCTGGAAGCCGGCCAGCCAGTTGTTGATGGCCTGCTGGAACTTCGGCGCGGCCCCGTCGCTCGCCCACGAGGCGGCCAGCGCCTGGCTCGCGGCCACGACGTTCGAGTGGCTGTTCCTGGCCTCGGTCTGGGCCTGAACGAACGCCATGACCATGCCGTGGATGGTCGCCTGATCGGCGACGATCCCGTTGTTGGGGGTTGTCATGACTCTCCTTGTTTGTCATCCGGCGCTGTCGCCGGAAGGTGTGTGATGTGGGCGCGTCTGCCGCGTCCGCCCGGTGGGCCGGGCCGCGGCAGCGGATCGGTCGGATACCCCGCGGCCTCACCTCCCTTCCGGCCGGACCAGTGCCGGCCCGGGAGGCAGCATGGCGACCAGCGCGGTGGGCATGACCACCGCCTGGTTGAGGGAGTAGCCCAGGGTGGCGACGTCGCCGCCCATGATCGGGTAGGCGATCCCCCGCTCGTTGACCAGCAGGCCCTGCTGCCGCCACCGGTCGGTCTCGGCGGTGGCCGGGGGCATCAGCAGCGCTCCCCCGCCCGACGGCACCCGCACCGTCACGGCGGTCTTCCCGCCGCTGCCGCCGGTCGGCATTCCGGTTCCGCTGGCCAGGACGATTGTGGGTTTCTCGTCGGCCTGGCCCGCGTACTCCACGCAGACCACGGCGTCCTCGGGCATGGACGGTGGCACTGGCGGGGTGGCCGGCAGCGTGGTCAGCGGGCGCACCGGACTGCGCTGACCGGCGGCGACCAGATCGGCCGCGGTGATGGCGGTCTCCCTGGCCCCGCCCGGCGTGGCCCGCTGCAACCGGTACTCGGTCTCGGTCAGCGGGGCCAGCCCGTCGGTGGTCATCAGGTAGTGGTTGACCGTGCCGTTGCCCATGTCCACGCCGAACATCTGGCCGATCGACGTCGGCCGGCCGGCCACCCTCGGCCCGGCGCCGCCGGCCCGAGCCACCTTCGGCGGGCCGACCGTGCCGCCCAGCGGGATCGACTCCAGCCAGGCGGTCGCCACCGGCACGGGAGCGAGCAGCCCCAGCCCCAGCACGTCGGCCATCCACGGCTGGGGAAGGAGCAGCCGTCGCCCGCCCCACAGCAGGTAGGTTTTGCCGCCTGCGGTGACCGGCAGCGCATGCCCGTCGCCGAGCGGATCGGGGGCCGCCGGCACGTCGACGTCCAGGACGATCCGGCCGGTGTCCCGGCTACAGGCTCGCCACACGCCCTGGTTGACCCGGTTGGCCGCCGGCAGCACCTGCGGCCCGGTCGGGGTACCCACCGGCGGGCCCTGGGGCACCTTGGCGAGCTTGGACGAGGAGACGGTGACCGGGGTGAGTCGACCGCCGGCCAGCAGGGTGGCCGTCGCCACGTCGTTGACCAGGCGCAGTTGGCCGTCGACCAGCACGTAGCGCGCCCCGGTCGAGGCGTCCACCACCAGCATCCGCGGCTGCTGCCAACTGGTCGAGCCCGATCCCGGCATCAGCGCCCAGATCGCGACCCCGGCCAGCACCAGGATCCCGAGCACGAGACCGGCGAGCGTGCCGGTGCGGTCCCGGCGGGTCGGAGACTCGGCGGTCTCCGGCTCGGCCCGCACCAGCGCACCGGTCACCCGGGTCATCATGTACCGCTGGGCGTCCACCTGGTCACGACGCGACGACATGTCAACCCACCCGCGCCCGGATCACGTCGATCAGGCCGGTGATGACCACGACGGTCGGCCCGAGGGCGGCCACCATCGCGGTGTGCGCCAGGTCGCCCATCCGGCCCCAGATCGGGTTGAACCGCCGGCCGACCGGGATCCTCGCGGCCACCCCGCACGCCACCGCCAGGAGCAGGCAGCAGCCGATGGCCAGTTGGGCGGCGAGCGGACTCCGGTCCGTGGGCGCGGTCAGGCACCAGGTCGCCATGGCGACCAACGCCGGACCGGCCAGCGCCACCCGGTGCCAGATGCTCGTCATCGGGCGGGTGACCAGGATCTGGGCGACGGCGGCCAGCCAGGCGGCCAGCGGTGCGGCCCAGCCGGGCGCCGTCGCCAGCCACACCATCGCGGCTCCGGAGACCAGTCCGAGGGCCGCGTACAGGGCGGTCATGAACTGGTCGGCGGCGGCGGCCCGGGTGAGCACCCCGGCGGCCGGTTCCGGGTCGATGTCCTTCTGCAGGTCCGCCGGTTCGACGGGCATCTCCGGCAGGGCGAACCCGGCGAGCTTGAAGGCCGCCGACGGTACCGCCGGGCGCAGCGCCGTGGTGGCGACGACCGTGATCGCGGCGATCGTGGTCCAGTCCAACGTGGCCCTGGTGTGCAGTGCGAACGCGGCGACGACCAGCAGCCAGGCCACCAGCAGGCCGACGGTGACCTGCCGCCAGCCGGTGCGCGGGAAGACGAACGCGGCCACCAGCAACGCGGCGAAGGTGCCGGCGGTGGCACCCAAGAAGATCAACCGGGGTACGGAGGCACCGGCGACCGCCTCCAGCGCGGCGACCACCGTACCGACCACACAGGCGGCCCCCAGGACGCCGGCCGTGGCCCGGTCGGCCAGCTTGCGTACCACCGCGAAGCCCGCGACGAAGCACATCCCCGCCATCGCCGCGAGCAGCAGCGGATTCCGGGACTCGGCCGGCCACATCCGCGCGGCGGCCAGCCAGGCGGCCAGCCAGGCGGCCAACAGCAGCAGGGCGGTGACCCGCGTGGTCTGCGGACGCCACAGCCCGGACCGCTTGCGGATGCCGGCCGAGACGCCGTCGACCAGGTCGTCGTAGGCCAGCGGCGGGATCTGGTCGGTACGCGGGCGTACGTGCACGACCTCGCCGTCGAGCAGGTCGAGATCGCCTACGGTGCGCGACTCGTCGAAGGCCGGTCCACCCAGCCGCTGCACGATCCAGCCGCTGTGCTCCAGCCCACGATCGGCGAGGTCCGGTCCCAGCGCGCTCAGCAGGGCCGGCATCATGTCGGCCAACGGGATGTGGGTGGGCAGACTCACGTCGACCTGACTGGTCGGTCCGACGACCAGCAGTCGGCAGAGTTCCCCGCGCTCGGCGCTCATATCCCGAACACGCCTGCACTGTCGCTGTGGTTCACGACTTTTTAATCCTCCCGCGGGTGGGTTCGCGCGGTGGTCGCGCGAGCTGTAGACCCTGTCCGCCAAGACCCGGTCGGGTCGGGTGCGGGGTCGGCCACCGGCGGACCGGGGAACCCGGATACGGGCCGGGACCCGGGCGAACCGCGACTGTCGCCACGCTGCCCGCCGGTCGTCGGCATCGCCAGGGGCCGGAAGGCCGGACCACTCGCGCAAGGGCTGCGCGCGGCCGGGGTCATCATCTGCGTGGCGACGGTGATGGTAGCCGTGTTCGCGCTCTTCGCCACGCTGCCTGTGTGGCCGCTCTGCCATCAAGGGCGAACCCACCCGAACCCGCCACCGGATCTCGTAGATGAGCTGCCGTTTACTGCACTTCGGCGGCCGACCTCGCTTCTTGTTCCTCGACAGCAGGGGCGCAGACGGCGCCCACCAAGCGTCGGTCAGGTCGTGCCGCCCCGTACCGGCATGGTGGTCCGGTTTCAGGTTCTGGTTGGTCGCTGACCCACGGCCGCGTCCAGTTGCCGCAACTGGACGCGGCCGGCGCCAGGTCACGCACCGTCTGGAGAAGGGACCCGCTTCTCGTAGGTCACAATGGCACTGGCCGGAGTTACCGCTCGATCCGTCCGAGTGGGGCCATCGGCATTTGGACCCTCTGGGCCCTGCCGTACAGCAGGCCGTCCCCTGCAGCCCAGCTGCCGGCCTGCACGGCGTTGTCGTCTTCGGTCGTGGTGGTCAGTCGCGCGTATTGCTCCATGTTCAGGTTGAGCATGTTCAGGCCCTGCTGGACCTTCTGGAAGCCGGCCAGCCACTGCTGGACGGCCTCAAGGAACCGAGGCATGGCCACGTCGCTCTGCCACGAGTTTTGCAGCGCTATGCCTGCGGCTTGGACATTCGCGCTGCTGTTCTTGGCCTCGGTCTGGGCCTGGGCGAACGCCATGACCATGCCGTGGATGGTCGCCTCATCGGCGACGATCGGGAGTGTGATGCCTCGCGCGTCGTACCCGTACTGATTCTCTGCCATGACTCTCCTTGTTCGTCATCCGGCGCGCGTCGCCGGAAGGCGGGTGATGTGAGCGCTCAGGCCGAATGTCTTCCGCTGGGCCGGCAGCGGAAGACGTCCATCTGACGGTCACTCTTTGTAAAGCACCCGCGACAGACCGGGGAGAGGCTGTTGCCAGGCCCAACTGCCGGCCTGCATGGCGTTGTCGTCTTCGGTCGTCGTGGTCAGTCGCGAGTACTGCTGCATGCTCTGGTTGAGCATGTTCAGGCCCTGCTGGACCTTCTGGAAGCCGGCCACCCAGTTGCCGATGGCCTCCAGGAACTTCGGCGCGGCCAGGTCGCTCGACCACGAGGCGGTCAGCGCCTGGCTCGCGGCCACGACGTTCGAGTGGCTGTTCCTGGCCTCGGTCTGGGCCTGAGCGAACGCCATGACCATGCCGTGGATGGTCGCCTCGTCGGCCATCAGGCCGAACTCGCCGCCCACGACCCCTCTGTTGGGGGTTGCCATAATGACTCTCCTTTTCTGTCATCCGGCTGCTGCCGCCGGAAGGTCCGTGATGTGGTCGCGCCCGCCGCGTCCGTCCGGTGGGTCGGGCGGCGGCGGCAGCAGCCGGGCCGGGACCGTGCGCTCGCCGAGGAACCAGTACTCCCGGCCGGCGGTGACCTCCGGTCCGGCTCCGCCAGCGTCGCCGGAGTGGGCACCGGAACCGAACCAGGTGGCCGGTGTCGCGGCACGATCCAGCAGCGCCTCCGCCTCGGGCGGCAGCACCACCACGTCGAGGGTCCGGTCCTGGTTGCGTCGCCGATCGGTGACCGACGTGACCGGGCCGAGGTCGACGGACAGATACCCGAACGCGAGCAGCACCGCGGTCCACGCGGTGTCCGGATCGGGCAGCCCGCGTACCAGCGGAGCGACCGCGGCGAGGCACAGGTCCCCGGAGCGCGACAGGTGCTGCCAGCGCAGCAGGTCCACGCAGGCGACCAGGGTCGGCAGCGGGTCCGGGTCGGGACAGGCGACCGGCGGCTGGCCGTCGACCGGCGGCAGCCAGCTCAGCTCGCTGTGCCCGCGTACCGCCGGCGCCGGCTTGACCAACTCGGCCGCGCCGATGCCCAGCCGGGCCAGCAGCCAGTGGTGCACCCGCCCGGTACGCATCGCGGTGACCGCCCAGGTCCAGGAGGCCGGTTCCCCCCGCCACCCCGACGCCCCCGCGACCGGCGGGCCGGACCCGCCTTGCGGGTCCGACATGCGCAACGAATCCGACGTTGGCGGCGGGTCCGACGTGAGCGGCGGGTCCGACCCGGCCGGCTGGGAGGCGCCGACGGCGTACAGGTCGCGCGGGTCGCGCAGGTAGTTGTACCGCGCGCCCTCCAGCCACAACGCCAGCGCGGGATGCCCCGCCGGGGCCAGGATGACGTCGTTGAGGACGATCTCGTCGGTGAGCGCGTGCAGCGTGAACCCGTGCGTCGACGCGGCGACCCGGTCGAACAGCTCCGGCAACCGGGCCGGCCCGTCGGCCTCCGGCGGCCCGTGCCACCGGCCACGGAACAGCCGGTACCCACCGCCCGGCGGGCCCTCGGCACCCTGGCTCGCCGAGCTGTCGGCCCGCTCGTCCGGCGGGAGCGCGGTGGCCGGAAGGAAGTGCAGGTCACCGTCGGCGTACAGGCCACCGAACCGGTGCACCACCTCGACCCGCAGGTGGTCGCTGGCCGCCGCGAAACCCTGCGGCAGCCCCCGGTTCAGCTCCAGGGCGTACGGACTGTGCAGGGTCATCGGCGCGTTCGCGGGGAACAGTTCGGCCACGCTCACCAGGTGGATGCCGTGGGTGTCGGCCCAGGTCAGCAGGGCGCGTACCGGGGCCAGCGGATCGGGCCGGCCGGCCGGGGCGGCCGGGGCGGCGCGGGCCGCGTCGAAGCGGGCCCGCGGGATGTCCGTCCACAGCACGAAGTCGACCTGGCCGGCGTAGCTGTCGGCCGCCGCGCCGTAGTTGGCCCAGAAGCCGTTCGACTCGGGCAGCGGCCGGCCGAGCCAGATGCCGTGCACGACGTGCGGGATGGTGGTGGTGTCGGGCAGCGGCGGCGTGTGCTCCGGTTGGCCCCAGAGCCGGGCGACCCCGTCGCGCCGGAACGTGCTGACCCGGCCGGCGTCGGCGGCCAGGGCCGCAGGCGTCAGCTCGGCGGCGCTCGGCGCCGGACGCGTCATGCTCACCCGCCGCAACAGCGGCGCGACCAGGTGCGGGGGCAGACGGCGTAGGTCGGTGCCGGCGAGGAACTCCGGTGCCCGCGACAGCCGGCGGGAGCCGAAGATGTCGCCGCCGATCCAGCGGCGCGCCAGGTTCTCCTCGGCCGCCCAGGTGTACAGGGCGGGGTAGGTCATCCGGCGCAGCCAGTCCAGCAGCCCCGTGTCGCAGGGCCATGCGGTCGGCGCGGCGGACGGTCCGGGCAGGCAGGCCAGGGCCCGCAGCCGCCGGGCCAGTTCCTCGGCCGCCGCGTACGCCGCAGCGGGTTCGGCCGCCGTAGCGGGCTCGGCGGGCTCGGCCGCCACGGCGGTACGGGCCGGCTCGGCGGGCTGGGCCGGTGGGGTGGGCGTACGGCGCGGGCGGGTGGCGGTGCGGGTCATCAGCCGGCCCCGGTGGGCACGGGCGCGGGTACCAGTGCCGTCTGGATCAGCCGGCTGCCGCGCCGGGTGCACAGCAGCGCCCGGCCCGGCGGTAGCGGACGCGGCCTGGTGTTACCCAGCAGCGGGCCTTCCGTCGGCGGGCAGGACAGCGCCACGTCCGGAGTGTTCAGTTCCTGGATGCGCCGCAGCAGCGGGTCCATCGACAGCCGCATCGCCCCGGCTGCAGCCCGCGCGACGACCACGTGCAGGCCGATGTCGCCGCCCTGGGGCAGCAACGGGGTCAGGTGCGCCAACGGGTTGTCGGGCCCGGCGAGCAGTTCGTAGTCGTCGACCAGGACGTACAGTTCGGGGCCGGACCACCAGTCGCGGGCGCGTAGCTGCTCCGGCGTGATGTCGGGGCCGGGAACCCGCGGCCGGAGGCCGGCCAGCGCCTCGGCGGCGGTGTCCCGGGTGCTGTCCGGCGAGACCGAGTAGCCGAGCCGGTACTCGGCCGGTACGTCGTCGAAGAGCTGCCGCCGGTAGTCGACGGCCATGATGCGCGCCTGGGCCGGGGTGTGGCTGGCGACGATCGCGTGGGCGATGAGACGCAGCAGGTTCGTCTTGCCGCTCTCGGTGTCCCCCAGCACGGTCAGGTGCGGCATCGCCCGGAAGTCGTGCCACACCGGCGCGAGCTGGTCCTCGTCCACGCCGAGCGCGATGCGGGTGTCCTGCGGTGCCGGCAGCTCGGCCATCGGCAGCGAGGCCGGCAGGGTGCGTACCGCGGGGGCACGTTCCCCGGCCCAGTTGTCCGCCACCGCGGACACCAGGTGCGCGGTGGCCGCGGCGAGCCCGTCGGCCGACTGGACGCCGTCGATGCGCGGCAGCGCGCCGAGGAAGTGCAGCTTCGCGTCGGTCAGCCCATGCCCCGGCCGGCGGGGCACCTGGGCCGCCGCACGCAGGTCGATCCCGGACTCCACCGGGTCGCCCAGGCGCAGTTCGAGACGCGTCCCGATCTTGTCCCGCATCGACATGTGCAGCTCCGACCAGCGGCCCATGGTGATCATCACGTGGATCCCGTAGTTCAGGCCACGGGCCGCGATGTCCCGGGCCATCTCCTCGGCCGGCTCGAACTCCTGGCGCAGCACGAACCACCCGTCCACGACCAGGAACACGTCGCCGAACCGGTCCTCCGGGATGCGACCGTCGGCCTGCGCCTGCCGGTAGGCGTCCCGGCCGTGGATGCCCAGATCAGCGCAGCGCCGTTCCCGCTCGACGAGGATCGAGCGGACCTCGGCCACCGTGCGGCCCACCCGCTCCGGTTCGTGCCGGCCGGCGACCCCGCCGATGTGCGGCAGGCCGGTCAGCCCGGCCAGCGAACCGCCGCCGAAGTCGAGGCAGTAGAACTGCACCTGTCGCGGCGAGTGGGTCAGGGCCAGCCCGCACACCAGCGACCGCAGCAGGGTGCTCTTGCCGCTCTGCGGCCCGCCGGCCACGCCCACGTGCCCGCCGACCCCGGCCAGGTCCACCACGAGCAGGTCGCGCATCTGCTCGAACGGCTTGTCGATGAGACCGACCGGCACCTGCAGGTACCCCTGCTGGCCGGCGTCGATCGGACGCAGCCCGTGCTCCGGGTCGGGCAGCAGCGGCGGCAGCACGTCGTCCAGGGTCGGCGCGTCCTCCAGTGGCGACATCCACACCTGGTGTGCCGGCGGACCCTGGTCGACCAGTCGGTCCACCAGCGCGTGCAGCACGGTGGTGCCGGTGTCGGTCGACTCGTCCGGCGCCGGGTCCGAGGGCGGGCGCGGCGCCGGGACGGCGGGTGCGGCGGCCCCGGCGGTGAACGGGACCACCTGGCTGGCGATCACCTCGCGGTGCAGCCCGGTGCTGCGTACCCGGTGCGGGCCGGACACGTACGCGGCCCGGAACCGGGTGATGCTGGTGACACTGGAGCGCAGGTATCCGTTGCCCGGATCGCCCGGCAGCTCGTACGCGTCGGGTACGCCGATGACGGCCCGCGACTCCATCGCGGAGAAGGTACGCAGCCCGATGCGGTACGACAGATGGCCCTCAAGCTGGTGGATGCGCCCGTCCTCCAGGCGCTGCGAGGCCAGCAGCAGGTGCACCGCGAGCGAGCGGCCGAGCCGACCGATCATCACGAACAGCTGGATGAACTCGGGGTTGGCCGCGATCAGCTCGCTGAACTCGTCCACCACCACGAAGAGGGTGGGCAGCGGGTCGAGTTCGGCGCCCTGGGCACGGGCCTTCTCGTAGTCGCGTGCCGAGGTGAAGTTGCCGGCGCTGCGCAGCAGTTCCTGCCGGCGTACCAGTTCCCCCTGGAGGGTGGTCTGCATCCGGTCGACCAGCGCGGCCTCGTCGGCCAGGTTGGTGATGAGCGCGGAGACGTGCGGCAGCCGGTCCAGCCCGACGAAGGTGGCGCCGCCCTTGAAGTCCACCAGCACGAAGTTGAGGGTCTCCGAGGAGTGCGTGGCCGCCAGGGCCAGGACCAGGGTGCGCAGCAGTTCGCTCTTGCCCGACCCGGTGGCGCCGATGAGCATGCCGTGCGGCCCCATCCCGCCCTCGGCGGACTCCTTGATGTCCAGCTCGATCGGGGAGCCGTCGGCGGCCACCCCGATGGGCACCCGCAGCCGGTCGGCGGGCGAGCGTGCCTCCCACCGGGCACGCGGGTCGAAGGTGTCCAGGTCGGGGATGTCCAGCAGGTCCGGCAGGTCGAGGACGGCGCTGAGCCCGCTGGCCGGCTGCTCGCCGGTGACCTTGGTGGCGTGCCGGGCCATGATCCGGGCCAGCGTCCGCAGCCGGGGCAGGTCCAGGTGGTCGGGTGCGGCGAGCCGGGTACGCACCTCCCGCCCCACGTGGTCCTTCTCGATCATGTCCACGTCGGTGGCGGACACCTCCAGGTTGAGCACGTTGTCCCCGTCGGCGAGGCCACGACCGTCGAAGTCGACGAGGACGGCGTTGCGGTACCCGGAGACGGTCAGCCGGGCGCCCGGCGGGATGACGCCACCGTCGCAGACCACCACGACGAACGGTTCCTCGCGGGAGGGCTGGGCGTCGTCGTCGTACCGGGAACGGCCCGCGAACTCCGCGCCCAGCAGCCGCTCCACCTCCTCCAGGGTGGCGCCGAACAGCCGTACCGGCCCGGCCACGTCGACGTCGGTGGCGTGCTTGGCGTGCGGCAGCCACTTGGCCCACTCCCACTGCTCGGCCTGCTCGGTGCCGACGCAGAGGGCCAGCCGCAGCTCGTCCGGGGCGTGGAAGGTGGCCAACTGGGCGAGCATGGCGCGCACCATGCCCCGCGCCACGTCCCGGTCGCCACTGATCCGCACGTGCGCGAAGCCGGGCAGGCACAGCGCGACGGGCTGGTCGGGCACGGTCGTGTAGGCCTTGATGAACCGGCGCAACGCCTTGGCGCACACCGGTTCCAGGTCCTCCACCGGCTTGGTGTCCAGCGGGGTCATCCGCACCGCGAGCCGCTGGGCACCGGTGCCGACCCGGATCTCGCCGAAGTCCGGATGCGTCGGTCGGCGCTCCCACAGCCGGCTGGTCATCGCCAGCGACCACAGCGACTCCGGGTCGGGGTGCCGCCAGGCCAGCGCGTCCCGCTGTTCCGCCGCGTACTGGCGGACCTGCGCCCTGGTCTGGGACAGGTAGCGGAAGTAGTCGCGCCGGTCGCCGTTGATCTGCTGCTTGCGGTTGCCGCCGGTCATCGTCATCTGGAACACGGCCATGCCCAGCATGCCGCCGCCCATCATGACCAGCATGACCAGGCCCATCGGGCCTCTGAGCGAGTTGCTCATCATCATGAACATGAACCCGCCGGTCATCAGCAGGCTCGGCAGGATCATCCCGAGCGAGCGGAACCCGGCGGGCTGGACCTCCGGGACGACCGGCGGCTCCTGCAGGGTGATCTCGCCGTGCGGTAGCTCGGGTCCGTTGCGGCGGGCCGGCCGCCGGAAAGGTCTGGTGCTCACATCCCTTACACGGCTGCGGGCCGGAAAGGGTTGACCGGCACCGGGATCGATACTGTTCACACCGCGAGATTGCGGAGACGCCGTCGGCCGGGCGGGGCGGGCCGGGGCCCACGGCGATCAGAAGGACCGTCTCCGCAGGGGAGTTCCCGCCGACCCCGGCCGGCTGTACGACCGCAGCCGCTCCGGCGTCACCTCCGCGCCCTCCATCGACGGGAGCACCGGCATGTCCGGCAGCCCGTGCAGGTTGACGTCGACGGCGAAGGGCACCCCGGCCGCTTGCTCCTCCGGGTCACCCGCCGATGCCGGCCGGGTGAGCAGCAGCTTCAGGTCGTCGTGTCCACGGTCACCGGTCCAGTACACGTCCTTTGTCGCGATCAACCGCTGGAATTCGTTGCCGCACCGGACGATGGCACCCGCCTCCACCGAGACGTTCGGCCGCCAGACGCCGTCCCCACGGTTGTGTTCGAACCGCAGCCTCCAGCGCCGCCCACTCGCGGACCCCGACGTCCCGACCTCCAGTTCGAGCGTCTTCTGGACGTCGCCGGAGAACACCAGCCGCTGCGCGTAGAGGGACTCCTTGCCCACCACCGTGATCCGCCACGTACCGCTCATACTCACTGCCGGCATCTCCGGGCACCTTCTCTCGTCGCTACTGGGTCAGGCGGCCAGGGCTGCCCGCACGTCGGCCGCGTACAGCTGGCGCATGTCGTCGACCGTCGGTGCGGCCGCGCGGCGCAGCCGGTTGGCCTGCTTGGTGATGGTGCGTTCGAGCAGCTGGCGGGCGTACCGGCCGTTGCCGAAGGTCTCGTCCCGGGTCAGACTGTCGAAATGCTCCGACAGCACCGGGAGGCAGTCGTTGCTGAAATCGAAGCCGCCGTCGCGGGCCAGCGTCTGCAGAATGGACACCAGCTCCGAGGAGGTGTACGACTCGAACGGGATCTGTCGGCTGAACCGGGAGGCCAGCCCCGCGTTGTTGGCCAGGAACCGGCGCATGTCCCCGGTGTACCCGGCAGCGATCACCACGATGTCGTCCCGGTGGTCCTCCATCAGCTTCACCAGCGTGTCGATGGCTTCCCGACCGAAGTCGTTGCCCTGGCCGGTCAGCGCGTACGCCTCGTCGATGAACAGCACACCGCCGCGCGCCCGGTTGAACACGTCGGTGGTCTTGACGGCAGTGTGCCCGACGTACTCGCCGACCAGGTCGGCCCGGGAGACCTCGACGAGCTGCCCGGTGCGTAGCACGCCCATCGCGTTGAGCAGTTGGCCGTACAGCCGGGCCACGCTGGTCTTGCCGGTGCCGGGCGCCCCGGCGAAGACCAGGTGCCGGGAGATCGTCGGAGTGGGCAGGCCGGCCCGGGTCCGGGCCTCGGTGGAGGCGATCAGGTCGATGACGTCGGTCACCTCGCGCTTGACCGCGTCCAGGCCGACCATCGCGTTCAGCTTCCCGAGCAGGTCCTGGACGGCCTGCGTCACGCCGGCCGGCTCCGACGACCCGGCCGCCTGTTCGCCCAGGTCCTCCGGCAGCAGCCGGGCCAGTTCGAGGTCCGCGGCCTGCGGGCTGCTCGACAGCCGGTACGCCTGGCGCCCCAGCATGTCCTCGAAGACCTGCCGCGCCACCCGGGCGTTGCCGAAGGTCTCGTTTCGGGGCATGTCGCTGAAGTGACGTACCAGGGCCTGCCGCGTCTCGTACTCCAGCGCGTAGTGGTGGGCGCGGCAGAGCCGCTCGACGATCTCGGCCAGTTCGTCGTCGGAGTAGCTGTCGAACTGGATGGTACGGGCGAAACGGGACTCCAGACCCGGGTTGGCGGCCAGGAAGGTACGCATGTTCGGGGTGTACCCGGCGACCACCACGACCACCTCGTCGCGGTGGTCCTCCATCAGCTTGACCAGGGTGTCGATGGCCTCCCGGCCGAAGTCGTGGCCGCCGCCGCCCCCGCCGGTCGAGAGCGTGTACGCCTCGTCGATGAACAGCACCCCGCCCAGGGCCTCCTCGAACCGGGCCGTGGTCTTCACCGCGGTGCCGCCGACGTGCTCGGCGACCAGGTCGCTGCGGGACACCTCGACCAGTTGACCGCTGGAGAGCACCCCGAGGGTGGCCAGGATCCGGGCGAAGATGCGGGCCACGGTGGTCTTGCCGGTGCCGGGCGGCCCGGCGAAGACCAGGTGCCGGGACATGGGCGGTACGTGCAGTCCGGCCTCCCGGCGACGCTTGGCGATCTGGTTGAGCCCGACCAGGGTGGCCACCTCGTGCTTGACGCCGGCCAGGCCGACCAGTCCGTCCAATTCGCGCAGCAGCGCGGCCACCGGCCCGTCCGCCTCCCCGTCGCCACCCGGTGCGCCAGCACCGGGGCCACCGGAGCCGGGGCCGCCGCCGGCGGGCACCGCCGGAGCGGGTGACCCGACGTCGGACGGCGGGCCCGACGGGCGGGCACCGGACGGTTTCCCGGGCGGGGCGACGTTCGACCCGGCGCCCCCGGTCGGGGCGGGAGCGGACTTCGGGGCGTCGTCGACGGTCGGTGCGTCCGGCCGCCCGGCCCCGGGCGGCGGGAGGGAGATCGGGCGTCCGTTGTGGCCGGTGTCCACTCCTGACAGCTCGACCGCGGCGGTCGGGCTCGGCGCGTCCACGGCGACGCCGCCGTTGCCGCGCACCACCCCGCCGTGGAGCCGCACCGGCGCGTCGGTCTCCACCACGACACCCGGCCCCTGGTTGCCGACGATCTCGCAGTCCGTGGCGGTGACGGTGCTGCCGGCGCCGGCCCGGATCCCCGGGCCGCGACTGCCGCTGATCCGGCTGCGGGACAGGGTGGCCGCGTTGGGGCCGCCGGTCCGCACGCCCGCCCCGCCCGACTCCTCCACGGCCATCGAGGACAGGGTGGGCCGGGCGTTCCCGGCCACCTCCACGCCGACCCGGCAGCCGGTGATCCGGGAGTTGGACAGCACGGTGGTCGCGCTGTCGGCGAGCTTCGCCCCGGCGGTCCGCGCCCCGGTGACCTGGCCGTTGGAGAACCGGCCGGCTCCGCCGGTCGCGTGCAGGCCGTACCGGACGCCCTCGATGGTCAGGCCATGTAGTTGCGGGTCGGCTTCCTGCTCGATCGCCACGCCGATGGGGACGTCGCGTACCCCGACCCCGTCCAGCCGCGCCTTCGACCGGCCGGTCAGGAACACGCCCGCGTCGGCGCAGTCCGCCACGGCACCGCCGGTGAGGTGCGGCGTCGCCGTGCCGTTGACCACCACCCCGGCCGCGCCGCAGTCACGCACCTCGCAGTTGGTCAGCGTCGGCGCGGAGGTGTCCCGGCAGTCGAGGCCGTGGCCCCGGGCCCGGGTGACGCGCGTGTCGGAGAGCGCGGGCGCCGCCTGCCCCATGGTCACCACGGCGTGCACCCGGGCGTCTTGGATCTCGCAGCGCTCCAGCACCGGGGTCGCCCGGTCGCTGACGAGCAGCCCGACCTCGCCGCCGGACACCGTGGTCCCGGTCAGGTACGGCCGGGCGGTCTGCTGCGCGACGACGGCGTACTGGCCGACCTCGTCGATGCGGCAGTCCTCCAGGCGCGGGGCGCTGGCGCCCACGGCCAGGAGGGCCGCCTCCCCGATCCCGGTGAACGTGCAGTCCCGGAACACCGGGGCGCTCGACCCGGCCGTCATGATCGCGCACTTGGCGATGCCGCTCATCCGTACGCGGGTGTACTCGCCCGTGCCGGCCTCGTGGACCACGCCGGCCCCGCCGGAGTTGCTGATCGCGCCGCCGCGCATCTCCACGGTGCCCCCGCGCACGTGGATCGCGGCCGCCGCCGTGGCGTCGACGGTGCACGCCTCCAGACGGACCCGGCCGGCCGCCACCTGGAGCAGCGGCATCCGCTCGTCGCTGCCACGGATGGCGATGTCCTGGATCAGGATCTCGCCCCCGGCGGCCAGGATGGCCCCGCCTGGGGGCACCTCGATGGTGACGGTGCCCGGTCCGTCCTCGGCGACCAGGACGACGTTCCGGCGGAACAGCGGCGCCTCGCGGTACACACCAGGGCGTACCGCGACGGTGTCGCCGGGCGCCGCCGACTCCAGTGCCCGGGAGATGTCGGTGAGGCATCCGGTGTCCCTGGCCGACACCGACAGCACGCTGGTGGTCACGAGTTCGCTCCTTGCTGACTGTTGCCGCCGGGAATGGTGCCGGCGCGGGGCGGGCCGGGCCGGGCCGGGCCGCCGGGGTCGGACCGGAGGAAGCCGGAGATCGTCTCCTCGTACATCACGCGCCGCCCGGTCCGGGTTCGAGCGCGAACGGGCGGTCGCCGGCCGCGAAGCCGAGCGGCCACGGCAGCGGCGCGGGCGCCGCGCGTTGCGGCTGGGCGGCGAGCGCGTCGCGCAGCTTGCCGGCCGCCCGCTCGTCGAGTGCGCCGTCGCGGTGCTCGGAGACGACCTCCCGCAGCAGCACGTACGGCGCGCCGTCCGGCCCCTCGTCGACGCCGAGCACCGCGAAGCGGGAACCGGCGGCGAACATGGCCCGTCCGGCTCGGACACCAGGCCCGTCTGCGATTCCCAGTTGGTCCAGCCGCCGCGCGGTGGCCGACCAGATCGCGTACCGGCCCGCGTCGCCCTCGGTGCCACCGTGGCACGACACCGTGGTGAACGCCGGCTCCACCACCAGGTCCCCGGCCCGGTACCGGCCGACGTCCAGTCCGGCGGGTACCGCGGCGAAGACGGGTCCCCCGACGGCCGGCAGTTGCTCCAGACCGGCGCGGGCGCACCGGGCCAGCAACTGGACATCCTCGTCGGGCGTGCCTCCACCGCGCAGCGCGTCGTTGACCCGCGCGCCCACCCCGTCGAGCAGAGCCAGCACCGTGACCAGCCCGGCCATCACGTCGTGCGCGCCGACCGCACTGCGCAGCCCCGGGTGCAGCGACAGCGCCCGGGCCACCGTCCGGGAGTGGGCCTGGAACTTCCAGCCCAGCACGGTACGCAGCCGCTCCCGGTCCGCCTCGTCGGTGCGGGCCCGTACCCCGAACCACGCCGCGCCCCGGTTGGCGGGTGACGCCGGCGGCGGACCGCCGCCCGCGCCGTTCGCCGGGGCATCGGTGCTCTCCGGGCCGGTCGTCGGAGCATCCGTGGCTTCCGGCGTGGCCGCAGCCGGCACGGATCCCGTCAGGGTGGCCGCAGCCGGCACGGATGCCGTCAGGGTGGCCGCAGCCGGCACGGACACGGTCGGGCTGGCGGCGTCCGGGTCGGCGGTCAGCGGCCGGCAGGTGTCCAGCTCCAGCCGGGGCACGTCGAACTCCGTCAGCACCATGCGCTGGACGCTGAGGTCGGGCCGGGGCAGCTCGATCACCGGAAGCGCCAGGCTGTGCACCTCGAACGCCGCTTCCACCGGCGAAGGCAGCTCGGGCCCGGATTCCGGTGCCGCAGCGGGTGACGTGGCCTCCGCCGGGTCGACGGGCGACGGGGCGGTCCCCGGATCGGGGGTCGCAAGGGACGGCACCGGGGACGACGGCTGGTGGTTGCGGCCCGGCACCCGGCCGGTCGGGGTGGGACGGACGCGTACCGGTCCCAGCGGGGGCAGCACGTTGCCCGCCGGCTCCGGATCGTCCCCGCCACCGGGACGCCAGCACCAGAACAGCCCGTTCGCGGAGGCGCGCCCGAAGGTGAAGCGGATCCCGGAGTCCGAGGCGTAGACCGGTGCTCCCAGGTCGACCGCGAGCTGGTGCAGCACCGGTCCGACCCCGTCGGCCGACGCGGACCGCTGGGTGACCAGCAGCACCGGCCGGCCCCGCCAGCGGGGGCAGTGCCAGATCGCCCGGGCCAGGTCGGCGGCGGCCACCGGCCGGCCGTCCAGCCGGAAGCCGGACCGGCCGGCCTCGACCGCGAGCGCGAACCAACCCGCCGGGCCGGGGGTGACCGATCCCGGTGCCTCCCACGGCCCCGGATCGAGCACCGGCACCCGCGCACCGGCGTCCGGCAGGATGCGCGCCACGGCGGCGCCCACCGCCTGCGACGCCTGTCGCAGGTACCGCGCCACGTGCTTCCCGACCGGTTCGCCCTGGGCCGGCGGCGACACCTTCCGGGACGACGGCAGGGGTGCCCGCTGCCGCAGGGCGAGCATTTCGGTCACGGCGACACCGGCCGGTGCGTACCGGCGTCCGGCCTTGCCTCGGGTGTCACGTCCGGCAGCTCCGGGTGGGCCGGCGCCAGGCCGTCGGGCGACGGGATGTCGGACGAGGGGGCGTCGGCCGGTGCCACCGGGTCGTCGTCGGCACCGGACGGCGACCAGACGACCGCCTCGGCGTCGGGCCGGCACAGGTGCACCAGGGCGCGGTGCACGGAGATCTCGTCCAGGGGCTCGACGGGCTCGTCCCCGGTCAGGTGCGTGGCCAGCTGCGGATCCGGCGCCAGGCCGTAGTGTTCCAGGTAGTACGCGACCGCCTCGCTCCACAGCCAGGTCCCGTCGGTACGCAGGTGCATCGGCACCACGTCGCCCCGGTCCGGGGCCAGGATGTCGGGCATCTCGGCGCTGCTCCACGCGATGACCACCCCCCCGCGCAGTGCTTCGAGCAGGTCGTCGCGTTCCGTGGCATCGGAGACCACCGGCCGGTTGGTGGCGAACCACGGGCCGCGTACCGGATCGACGCCGTCGAAGAGCCGGGCGGTGGCCACCGGCGCGGCGGGCCGTGCCGCCCACAGCAGGGCGCCGGACGAGCGGGCCAGGGTCTGGTAGTACGGCGCGTGCAGCCCGGCCCAGCAGACCTCGACCTGGGCCTCGTCGTCCCCGGCCTCGGCCATGACCTGCCGCAGTTGGACGCTGAGTGCGGGGAGGGTGTCCATGGTGTCGTCGACGCTGACCACGGCCACCCGTACCGGGTCTTGCCAGGGCCGGGCGCTGGACGGCATCCGCCACGCCCGCCACACCGCGAGTACCCCCGGGTTTGCCGACGCCGCAGCCACCAGCGCCCGGTCCACCGGGTCGAGGGTGTCGACCGGGTCGGCGCTGCGGTCCTGCGGGAGCACCATCAACGCCAGGTCTTCCTGTGTGGTCGGCAGGTCGGACAGGAACTGCCACGGTACCGGCGGACGTTCTCCGCGCAGCTCCTCCAGCGCCAGGCCGAGGTCGATGTCCCCGCCACTGAATGCCAGTTCCTCGCGCAGCGCCGCGATCTCGTCGGCGTCCAGTTGCAGCGGCTGGGAGACTGCCTCGAAGGCGATCGCCTGTACGACGTCCAGCCGCCGACCGGCGGCCAGCGCGTCCCGCGCGTCGGTCAGTACCCGGTCCGGCAGCGAGCCGGCCAACCGCAGCAGCAACGCGTGCATGCTCTCGTCACGGTCGGCGTCCCGTGTCGTCTCCGGTGCCACATCCAGGTCCGTGTCCACGTCCACGGTCACCGCCCTCCTTCACCCGCGTCCGGGGGTTCATCTGTGGCACGCCTCGTACGCCAGTAGGGTTCACTCCTGCCACGGGCCGGATACGACTACTTGTGCCGCCACCACGACTCGGTGCTGGCCCGGTCGTCCTTACGGAACTCCGTGCTGACCTGGCGGCCGTGCACGATCATTCCCGCGTACCAGGTGCGGGCCACGTAGTTGAACGGCCCCATGTCGAGCGGGCCGGCCTCCCGGGCGTTGGTGACGCAGAAGTCGAACATGTCTCGGCAGAACTCCAGCACCGTCTCCCGCCGGCCGCCGGTGAGCCCGCAGTTGAGCAGCGGGACACCTCGGTTGTCGGACAGGAACTGCAACAGCTTGGCGCTGCCGCCGTGCTGATACACCATCCACGGGATGCACAGCGGCGCCGGCTCGTCGCCCACGTACAGCCGGTCCTCCATCTCCGGGAACGGATCGCGCAGCATCTCCACGTCGGTGCCGTCGACGCACCACACCTGGTCGATCTCGGGGTGCTCGCGCAGGTACCGCCACCAGCACAGCCAGCGGTGGAAGTACGGCGAGCTGACGGCCCCGCCCGGCGTCACCCGGACGTGCGTGACCAGGTCGGTGTCCGGCTCGTCGAGGCAGTCGTGCAGCACCACCAACCGCCGTCCGTGCCGCTCGACAGAGCGGCGCAACTCGGCCAGATCGTCGTAGTTCGGTGTCCAGGTGATGCCGCGCTGCGGGTCGGGCTGCGCGGTGAGGTACGTGGTCAGCACCACGTTCTGCGCCGCCGCCGCACCGACCGGGCGGGTGCGGAACTCGCGGTACTCGGTCGAGGTGTAGCTGGCCTCCGACCGGGTCTTGAGATTGCGCACCAGGTGGAAGCGCTCGATGTCGGACACGCTGGAGCCGACCTTGGTGCTTTCGTCGCAACTGAAGATGAGGTCTCCGCTGCCGACCACGTCGGCGAACCGGAACGAGGTCAGGCCGGCGTTGTAGATCCGGTTGGACAGGTCCACGTGCTCGTACCCCCACCGGCCGTACCGGGTGTCGTACCCGCCCACCCGGTCCAGCACCCGCCGCTCGAAGTAGAGCATGCAGCCGCGGGGATGGGTGTACGCCTGAAGCTGCGCGTCCCGGTAGATCTCCGTCGAGTCGGTCAGCCGGCCACGCGGGGTGTCGGTGAAGATGTACATCAGATGCGGCTCGGGACTGTCGATGTAGGGCCGCTCCCAACCGTCCACGACCGGCCAGCAGTCGTCGTCGAACAGGAACAGGTGCGTACAGCCCCGCTCGAGCAGTAGTTCCAGGCACTTGTTCTTGGCCCGGGCGATACCGGCGTTGCTGTCGAAACGAAACGTCGCCTCCTCCACCGGCTCGTCGCTGGCGTCGTCGACCACGACTATCGCGGCACCGCTGGGCGCATACTTGCGGATCGCCTCCAACGCGGTACGCAGCACGGCGCCCCGGTTGTGCGTCGTGATCCCGATGCCCACCGCCGGGAAGTCCGTCTCCTCCATGCCCACCTCTTCGGTCGGGGCGCCACGGCGCCGTCCTCGGGCCGCCGCCCGGCCGCGGTACCGGCCGTCGCGGCGGCGCCGGACGACCGTCGCCGCCTGCCCGTGAGCGAGGTCGTCCACATGGGGCACGGCATCGCGGCACCGTCGGGTTCACCGGTCAGCACGCGAACGAGCGGCGGCGCGGCGCGGGCCGCCGGTACCGGCGCATGGCGTAGGGATAACCCTCTCCAACCCGAGGGGTGGCACCCGCAGGAGCAGGGGCCGCACCATGTCGGGCGACCGGCCCGCGGCGGCACTGTCTTGGGCATGGCCGAACGGGTGCAGAGCAAGCGACACAGCAGCGCGTTGGAAAGCGATTCCCGCCTGCGCGAACTGATGGATGCCTACCAGCAGCCGCTGCTGAGGTACGCGCAGCGGCTGACCGACGGCGACACCGGGCGCGCCGAGGACGTGGTGCAGGAGGCGTTCCTGCGGGCGTGGACGCACCTGGACCAGCTCACCGCCGACCGCGGGTCGGTGCTGGGCTGGCTGCGCCGGGTGGTGCACAACCTGGTGATGGACGGGTACCGCATGAAGAAGGCCCGGCCGACCGAGGTGGACATCGAGAACGCCGCCGAGGTGGCCACGGCGGACCCGACGGCCGTCGTGGTGGACTCCCTCCTGGTCGAGCAGGTGCTGCGCGGGCTGTGGCCGGAGCACCAGGCCGCGCTGGTGGAGACCTACCTGAACGGGCGGACCGCGGCCGAGATCAGCGCAACGCTCGGGGTACCGGTCGGCACCGTCAAGAGCCGGGTGCACTACGCGCTGCGGGCAGCCCGCAAGGCAACGGTCAACCACCTGCTCTGCGCCGCGTGAGCCCCCGGCGGCTACCGTGGCGGCGGGCCGCCGCGGGCCACGAGCCGGGTCAGCCGGCCCGGCCAAAGCCGCCTACAGTGACGGGCATGCGCCGTTCGACGCAGCGAGCCGACGGGCCGCCCCCGGTGCCGGGGCCGCCGGACAATGTGGCACGGGTGGTCGACGCGGTGCACGGCCTGCCGGGTCGGCCGCTGCCGGGAGTGCAGGCCGAAGCCCTGGCCCGGGCGCTGGGTGGGTGCCTGGAGGCCACCACGGTCACCATCGCGGTATGGCTGCCCCTGCCGGCGGGCCACGACGCGGACACGGCGACCGAACACACCGTGCAGGAGTACTGGTGGACCGCTACCGGCGCCGAGGCGGCGGTACCCGTGCCCGGGGCGGCGCCGGTCCGGCTGTGCGACGGCGAGCAGGTCCTGGCCGACCTCGTGGTCGAGCCGCCGGCGGCGGCCGAGCGGCTGCGCCGGTGGCCCGAGCTGCACGCGGTGACCCGCCTGCTGGTCAGCGACATCCAGGCCCAGCTGATCACCGCCGGCGCCGAACGGCTGATCGGTCAGAGCACCCTGCTGCTGGCCGACACCCGGCTGCGGGCCGCGGGTGAGATGGAACACCAGCGGTACCAGCTGGAGCGCGACCTGCACGACGGCGCCCAGCACCACATGGTCGCGTTGCAGATGTCGCTGGCCATGGTGGAGCACCAGCTCGGCGCCGGCAACGCCGCCGAGGCGGGCCAGCACCTCGACCGGCTGCGGGAGCTGCTGGCCAGCACCGAGGAGGTGCTGCACACCACCGCGACCGGCCTGCTGGCACCGTTGGCCGACCACGGTCTGGTGGCCGCGTTGACGGCCCGGCTGGAGGCGCTCGACACGGTCACCCTGGACATCGACCCGGAACTGGTCGGTTACCGGTACCTGCCCGAGGTGGAGGCCGCCGTCTACCTGGCCTGCCTGGAGGCGGTCAGCAACGCGCACAAGCACGCTCCGGGCGCCGCGGTCACGTTGACGCTACGTACCTCCCGCCGGGGCCTCAGCTTCGAGGTGGACGACACCGGGCCGGGCTTCGACACCGAGGGCCGGATGCCGCTGCGCCAGCTCGCCGCCCGTCTGGCCTCGGTCGACGGCACGCTGACGGTACGGTCGAGCCCGACCACCGGCACCCGGGTCAGCGGATTCGTGGCGATCTGAGCCGTCCCGCCGAGCCGTTCACCCCGTGCCTCGCGCCGGTCACTCGGCGCCGTCGGTGAGCAGCCGCTCGCACGTCCGTACCAGCAGCGCGCACGCACTGCGCCCGGCCGGTCCCGAGTCCGGCGCCATGGACTGGTTCCGCCAGAACACCAACGCCCGGCTCGCGGCCTGGGTCACCTGCCCCGAGCCGGCGTCGCCGGCCAGGCCAAGCCGGGACCCCGAGTCCGGACCGTAGGCGCCGAGCAGGCGCAGCGCCTCGTCGTACCCGCGCGGCAGCCGGATCCGTCGGCCCTGCAACGCCTGCAACAGGTCCAGCTCGGCCACCTCGTGCGCGCCCGCTACGGCCGCCTCCACCGCCCGGGCGAACCGGTCGTCCAGCTGCCCCGCGGCCAGGCAGGCCACCAGTGCGCGCAGCGCCCACCGGGCGGCCATCACCGCCGCCCAGGCGCGAACCCGGGCGCGCAGCGCCGCCTCGAGCGCGGTACCGCCGCCCGGGGCCGCACGCCAGTCCACGATCGCGTCGCACATCGACCTCAGCTGCGGTGATCCGGCCGTCGCGGCGGTGCCCTCCTCCAGCGCGCAGATCGCCACCGGGGAGAACCCGTCCCCGTCCGGCGACCGCAGGGCGGTCAGGAACTCCGACTCCGCCGCGCTGGCCGGCCTGGACAGCACCAGCACGACCGCGTCGGGGGGCCCGTCGGCAGTACCCGACCAGCGGCGCAGCCGGGCCGCGAGGTCGGCGTCGACCCGGTCGCGGTGGTGCAGCAGCCGCAGCCCGCGCAGCGCGTCCACGGGTCCCTCGACCAGGATCCGGTCCACCCCGGCCGCTGCGGCCGGCCACGCGGCGCCGGACCAGCCGGGCAGCCGGACCGGCCGCCACGGCCGTGCCCCGCGAGCCGGGTCCAGTGTGATCCGCGGGTACGGCTGGTACTGGTAACCGGTCGGCGGGACCACCCCGACCGGCGACTCCCATCGGGCGGCACCGGCCGGTCCGTACAGCACCGACACCAGATCAGGTGCCGAGGCCCCAACCACCACCACCCGGGCCTGACCGTCCTGCCGGTCGACCGCGACCCGTAACGGCGGGCTGTTCCCGGGCGCCTCTCGGCCGGTCACGAGCAGAGTCAGCAGGCGGCGCGCGGAAACACCGACCAACAGCTCGGGTGCGGCGGCGTCGGCCCCGCCCGGCTGCGGCCCGGCCGGCTCCGGCGGGGCGGTACGCGCGGGCTCCGGCCAGTCGCCGCCGAGCCGCTCAGGCAGCAGGATGTCCACCACGGTCGGCGCGCCCCGACCGGCCCGATCCACCCGCAGCCGGCCGCCCAGCGCGGCCAGCCGCCGGGAGTCGTCCCGCAGCGCCGCAGCGACCCGGGCCGGCTCGGCGCCGGTCCGCTGCGCGCGGATCGTCAGCACGCCGTGGGACCGGCCCAGTTCCAGGTACACCGGCTGCTCGCCGCCGCTGGCGCCCAGCGCAGCCGCCGCGGACGCACCGGCCTGGTACAGCCCGGACTCGACCTCCCAGCCCGGGCGCCGGCCCAGTTCGCCACAGAAGACCACCGGTACCGGCAGCGCCGCGGTGACCTCCTCCAGCGCCGCGCGCACGCCGGTACTGCGCAGCACCTGCGGGTACACCCCGCGGACAACGGACCGGAACTGCTCGATCATCTCGCCCAGCCCGGCCCGGATGTCGCCGGCGATCGCCGTGGCCTGTGGTGAGCCGGCGCGCAGCGCCCGCTCCAGGTCCGCGGTGCGGTCCAGGATCGCCCGCAGCTGCCGGCCGGGCGTCGCGGTGACCGCGCTGGCGAGCCGGTCGCGCTCCACCGCCTGTACGGTGAGCAGCTCCAGCTGGGTCGCGCTGACCCGCTGTACCACCCGGTCGGCCCGGGCCCGCACGGCGGTGCTCGCCGCGCGGTGGCCCGCCTGGCGCAGCAGCAGGCCGACGCAGACCGCTGTCTCGCCCAGCGGCACCGCCGTGGCCAGCTGATACCGAGGATCCTCCGGGTGTGCCAGCACCAGCACCCCGTACCGGACCCCGCCGTCGGTCACATCCGCGGTCGCGACCACACCGGCCGCGCCCAGCAACAGGTCCGGGTCGGCTACCGGGTACGGCAGTGCGCCCCGCACCCAGCGCCCGGGCCGCCATGTGACCGCGGGTGTCCATGGTGGAGTGCTGGTGCCGTGTGCCGTCTCTGCCGGCAGCCACAGCGCCGCGTAGCGCACCGCGTGGGCTTGGGCGAGCTCGCGCAGCAGCGTGCGGAGGATCGGCCGGTACCCACCCAACGGGTCTTGCGGCCCGGCCGGCGCGGGCAGCGCAACCGAGGTCGCCAGCCGGACCAGGGCGGCGAAGGGCCCGGCTGGGCGGGGTGGGTGCGCCAGCTCGCCGCCTGCGGTCCGGAACACGGCCCCTAGCCCGCCATCTGGTTCGAGCGCAGGTACGCGAGCACCGCCAGGACCCGCCGGTGGTGCGCGGTCGGCTCGGCCGACAGGTCCAGCTTGGTAAAAATGCTCGCGATACGCTTCTCGACCGTTTTGACCGACAGGAACAATCCCGTCGCAATCCCGGAGTTCGACCGTCCTTCCGCCATGAGTCGCAGTACGGCGCGTTCCTGCTCGGTGAGATCGGCCAGCACACTCCGTACCGGGGGACTCGGCCGGTCCACCAGGTTGGCGGCCAGCGCCGGCTCGATCACGATCTCACCAGCGGCGATGCGCACCAGCGTATCGGCGAGCACGCCCACCCCGGCTACCTGGTCCTTGAGCCGGTACCCGATCCGTTCGGTGCCGATCTCCAGCAGCCGGAACAGGTAGTGCGCCTCGGCGTGTTGGGACAGCAGCAGCAGCCCGACATCGGGGTGTCTCGCCCGTATACGCTGGGCGGTTTGCAGTCCGCCGTCCGCGCCTGGTGGCATCCGAATGTCCAGGATGGCCACGTCGACGGGGGTACGGGCCAGTAGCTCCAGCAGTCGGTCGCCGTCCTCCACGCAGCCGACCACCTGGTGCCCCGCGGCGGACAGCAGCAGTTGCAACCCCTCCCGGAACAGCGCGCCGTCGTCGGCCACCGCAACGTCCACAGCTCGCCTCCCGATGTCAACACCGACGAATTGTTACGCCGAAATCGGCGGCGTATCGTGACGGCGCGATGTGAACTGATCTGCTTCGAGGTCGCCTACGTATGTCAACTATGACATCAAGCATCGTAGCGGCGGTGGGCTCGGCGAGGGGACACTGAGTATGTACGGGTTGGGTATCGACCTGGGCACCAGCTTCACCGCCGCAGCGACCGCCTCCGCCTGGGCCCTGGACATGGTGCCACTGGCTGGGCAGGCGGTCGTCGCCCCGTCGGTCGCCTACCTTGACGAGAAGGGCGCGCTGCTGACCGGTGAGGCGGCCGACCGCCTCGGCCTGCAGGACCCCAGCCGGGCGGCGCGGGAGTTCAAGCGCCGCCTCGGTGATCCCACCCCGGTGATCCTGGACGGAGCGCCGTACTCCCCCACCGCCCTGATGGCCGCCCTGCTCCGTTCCGTGGTGGACACCGTCAGCCAGGCGCAGGGCGGCCCGCCCGACCGGATCGTGCTGACCCACCCGGCGGTGTGGGGCCCGTACCGGCGCGAACAGTTCGCCGCCATCCCGCACCTGGCCGGCCTGCCCCGCCCGCACGCCGAGCCGGGGTCGGACGGCCCGACCGTCATCACCACCACGGAGCCGGTGGCCGCGGCCACGTACTACTGCTCCACCCAGCCACTGCCCCCCGACGGCCTGCTCGCGGTCTACGACCTCGGCGGGGGCACATTCGACAGCGCGGTGGTCCGCAACGGCCGCGACGGACTGGAGATCATCGGCACCCCCGAGGGCATCGAATGGCTCGGCGGCGCCGACTTCGACCAGGCGATCGTGGACCACGTCGACCGCGAGCTGGACGGCGCGATCACCGCGCTGGACCCGACCGATCCCGGCACCGCTGCGATCCTGGCCACCGTGCAACGCGACTGCATGCTCGCCAAAGAGGCACTGT
The DNA here is from genome assembly GCF_043202855.1 of Micromonospora sp. NPDC048063. NCBI lineage: Bacteria > Bacillati > Actinomycetota > Actinomycetes > Micromonosporales > Micromonosporaceae > Micromonospora > Micromonospora sp. NPDC048063. The sequence goes on from NZ_JBIDBG010000007.1 coordinate 59,178, forward strand.
CCACCCGCGAGCAGGCAGACATCACGGTGGCGCTACCCGGCTCGGTCCGGCACGTAACCGTGACTCGGAAAGCGTTCGAGCAGATGATCACGCCGTCCGTGGAGACCACCATGGAAACGTTCCGGCGGAGCCTGACCGCCGCCGGTATCACCCTGCAGGACCTCACCGCCGTGCTGCTGGTCGGCGGATCGTCCCAGATCCCCCTGGTCACCCAACTGCTGCGAGACACACTACGCCGACCAATCATGATCAACACCCACCCGAAACACGCGGTCGCGCTCGGCGCCGCCATGCTCACCTCCGACACCCACACACCGCGCGGCATCCCGACACCCCGACGACCCGCGCCCACCACACCGACCACCACAGCGGCCCGAACCAGCGCTCCTCACACGGCGACCGAACACGACAGCAGCGCGCCCGCCGCAGCAGCCCCAGCCGCAGCCGCAGCCGTGGGCACGCCGGCCCGCAAGACGAAGCGCGGCGCGAAGGGCTGGTGGCACCCGCCGGCCAAGCCGACGCAGCCGGTCAGCGGCCCTGCCAGAGACACCGGCCCGGCGGACGTGCCGCCCCCGGCGCGACGGCGGTGGTCACGGCTCGCGAACGCGCGCGTCGTCGTCGCGCTGGTCGCGGTCTTCGGCCTGCTGGGCATAGCGCTCGTGTTCGGTACCGACGCCCCGAGCGACCGGCCCGAGGTGACCAGCGCAACGCCCGAAACCAACGCCCCGAGCGACCGGACGCAGGCGCCCAGCGCAACGCCCGAAACCAACACCCCGAGCAAACGGCCGCAGGCGCCCAGCGCAACGCCCAAAACCAACACCCCGAGCAAACGGCCAATGCTCAAACTGGAGGACGTCCAGGTCCACAAACCATCGAAGCTGAACTCGGTTCGCCCCGCGGTGGTAGGTGCCAAGCATTTCGTCGACCGGCCGCCCGTCTTCACCAGCCTTCCCGACCCGCTCACCGGAGCAGTGCTGATCCCCGGCGCCAGCGACGACAAACGACTGACCTCCCCGGCGGACTACCTGGTCTTCGATGTCGCACACGACGCCACCGTGTACGTCGCCTTCGACAGACGCGGAGCACCGGAGGTGGCCAACTGGTGGCCGGCATGGCTGAACCAGCAGGGCTTCAAACGCGCTGACATGATCATCCCAACCAACGACAAGGACCAGCGTCACTTCGTCGTGTTCGCCAAAAAGGTGCCGGCGGGACGCGTCACGCTCGGACCAAACGCGGCGACAACCGTGTACTCCACCGGCTACATCACGCTCCTAACCGCTCGGGGATGATGGTTTCGTGACAAGATGCCCGTTCCGGCGCTCCGCCATGGAACGGCTGATCCAGCACAGAGGTTGATCACGGTGGCGCCGATGCGTAGCAGCCCGCCAGGCGTGGTTTGCGGGTAGCGGTGCAGGCCGGGTTTGGTGGAGATCACCCCGCGTAGCTCGGCGTGTTCGGTCGGGGTGAGCTTGTCCGAGCCGTCGATCTTGTCGGTGAGAGGAGATCAGCCGTTTCACGCACGGCGGCGTCGCGTTGGGCGGCGTCGGGGTTGATGCAGATCACGAACCGGTCGTCGGTGTGGAGCAACGCTGTGGGGCATGTTGTCGTCGGCCGGAACGCGGACGGTGGTGCTGTCGACGGCGGAGACCGCCGGCGGGCGGTCGCGGGCGTGGCGGCTGTATCGGCGGATGGGATTCCGTGACCTGCGCCGCGGGCTGCGCTATCCCGGCGACCCGCTACCGTACGCCGTCCTCGGTCGCGATCTGCCGTGGCGGGACGGTTCGGCGGGGCGCACGGGGGATCGCGGGTGCGTGGCCGGCAGTGAGGAGGTGACGCAATGCTGAGGTACCGGACCGGGACGGTTGCCGACTGCGGTGATTGGGGTTACGCGCGGCTGGCGGTGCTCCGCGGCCGTGTACCGCGCGGTCGATCATCGACAGAAACCCTTCGTATCAATTTCGCCAGCGATTGATCCACGCAGGCTCCTCACGACGTGCAGACAGGGACGTGAAGAGTGCGGCGCCGCCGCCGAGGCGCCGAAACCCCGAAACCATCCCTTCCATCTGTGGAGTGACTGACGTGAACAGACCCCTCCGAAGGCTGCTCTCCCTGGCGGGCAGCATCCTGCTCGGCATGCTCGCGGTGCTGGTGGCGGCGAGCCCCGCCGCAGCGCACCGCACCGGGGTCAGCGGGACGGCAGTGTGCCAGCCGGACGGCACCTATGAGATCACCTGGCAGGTGAACAACGGCAGCTGGGAGAACAGATACGCCAAGATCACCAAGCTCGTCGCGCGACCGCAGACACCAATCGCCGGGATCAAGGTGGGCAACGCGATCAGCGCCGACACCGACGGCAACGGCCCGAAAGGCGTCAGGACCGGTGTGCAGCGGGTGCCGGGCACGACGACGAGTGCCACCCTGACGGTGTCGGCAACCTGGTTCGAGCGCAACGGCGACCGGACCGGCATCTCCAGCACCGACTCCGGCCGCGCCGCCGGCCTCAAGGGGACATGCAGAAAGACACCGCAATGCGTCGACATGGCACAGGCCACGTACACGCACACGTTCGACGGTGCGAAGGGCCGCGCAACGGTCGAGCTCGCCGGTGACCTGCCCCTGTGCCAGGACCAGAAGCAGGAGTTCCTCCTGGTCTCCTACTTCGCGCCGAGCGCCAAGCCGAGTTGGCCGCAATACGCGCACGACCACGACATCGCGGTGATCGACGCCAAACACCGCAAGGTTGAGCTGAAGATCGACGTGCCGAAGTGCTACACCCAAGTCGACCTCGTCTGGGGTGGCAAGAGCGAACTGATCACGCCGATGGTGGAGAAGGGCAAGCGCTACGGCGACAAGAAACTGGGCAGCAAGGGCAAGCCCGGCAACCGCTCCGCCGGCCCACTCGGCGCCTACAACGGCGGTGCCGCGCCCTGCGCACAACCGAAGGCCACCTTCGCGCCGGCCTGCGACGGGTCCGTCACCGTCCATCTCAGCGGCGGCCGCTATCCCGTGACGTTCCGAGTCACCGCGACCGGTGTGAACCGCGCCGTCAACGTGCCCGCAGGAAAGTCGGTGGAACTGCCGATGCCAGCGGGCGCCGGCCAGATCGTCGTCGCCGAGCAGGGCAAGGAAATCGCTCGTTATCTCTGGTCGCGGCCCTCGACCTGCGGGCTGCCCACGATGTCCACCGAGTCGACCTGCACCGAACTGAAGGTGACCATCACCCATCCCGGCCAGGGGATGCCACCGATCGAGGCGGTCGCCACCTACGGAACACAGGAGAAGAAGGTCACGGCCTCCGACGGAGGATCGCAGACGATCGTCTTCGCCTCCGGACGAGAACGCGCCGTCAATGTGCAGTTTCCCGGCTACGACTACAAACTGACCGGCGAGTACGAGGACCCAGGCACCTGCGAAAAGCTGGCGACAACAGGTTCGATGACCGCCCGGATCAGCCTCATCGGAATCCTGATGATCTCCGTCGGAGCCGCCCTGATCATCTTCGTACGCCGCAGAAGGACATCGGCGGACGAGCTCTAGTCAGTACGTGCCCACCACCTTCGCCGGGTAGCCGGTGATGGTTGTAAATCATCGCCTTGGGAGCGAGCGCCCCCACCGATAACTGGTGAGGTGAGCCTGGCGCGGACCAACTGTTCCTTGAGCCACCCATGGTGGGCGGCGGAGGCCACGTCGGGACTGACCGGCACCGGGGTAGGTGCCGGCCAGTCCCGACGGTGCGCGATGACCGGCCGCCCCCATCAGCAGTGCCTACGATGACCGCACCCGAGCCGAGGGCCAAGAACACAACGCCCGCCGCGCAGTCACCGCCGCCGGGGGCCTGGGTGATGCAGCCGTTCACGCTGATGTCGTCCAAACCAGGCCGACGGAACGGTCGTGGACGTCCACAGCGACCTGTTTGGGCTGGGCGGACACCCCGAGGCGAACTCACTGCGGCGAAGGCTGGGTGAGTAGGTTGACCAACCCGTCTGGGGACTGTGGACGTGGGATAGGCTCGGCTGCCAGTGCGTATAACTGGCGACGAGCCGACCCGGGCGCCGCCGGTACCCGCAGATGCAGTCCCACCCCACGACCGCATCGTGCCGATCCGCGTCTATCCGGGCAATGCGGTTCCACTCACGCTGGCGCCCGCTGCTCCAAAACCATACCGAACGGATCGGTATTGAATGTGGCGGCCCCCATCCGTAAAGATGTGATCTTCCGTTGTGGTGTTGCGTGTGTCAGGCTGACTCGAGTTGGCCATCGGAGCGAGGAGCGGGCCTGCGATGGCGGTGGCTCTGACCCGATGCAGGCGGGGGTTGCTCCCCTCAACAGCGGGTTTCTTTGAGGATCGCCTGGTACCAGACTCGGTGTACACCGTGCTACGTCATGAGTGCCCGGAGTGGTTCCCGGATCCGATGTCTGCGGGCCTGTTCGCTGAGGACGGCCCGATGTCGATACCGCCGATGATCATGCCGGTGGTGATTGTCCTGCGGCGGTGGAAAGGGCTGTCGGACCGTGCGGCGGTGGACCGACTCACCGTCGATGTCCGGTGGAAGTACGCCGCAGGCGGTCTGGACTCTGTGGCGGTAAGGCCGGGCCGGTTTCGGAGAGCATCACCGCGACCGAGGTGAGCCCGGGCAACCAGGGTTATGCCGGCCACCAAGTAACGGGCCGCCGAGTGTGCGGCCAGGATCTCATCACGCGATCGGAGAACTCGCCATGCAAGCCAGATCTTCCCAGCGAGGCCGTCCCAGGAGCTTTCGTGAGTACCTGAGCCGGCTGGACGAGCTCGGAGACCTTCGGCGGATCGATTGGGAGGTAGACACCGCGTTCGAAATCGGCGCAATCACACGCCACAGCAGTGAGGTGTGCGCACCGGTTCCACTGTTCACCAACATTCTTGGACACAGTGGGTATCGCGTGGCCGGGGCGCCCCTCGCTTACAGTTCCTCTGCCGAAGCCCGGATGGCCCGGGTAGCGATCGCACTGGGGCTGGCTCCGACCACCCCTGGCGGACGGATCGTCGAAGAACTCGCCGCGGCGATGCACCGCGAGCCCATCGCCCCGGTTGTCGTGGAGGACGCGCCGTGCCATGAAAAAGTGTTGGTCGGCGACGCGGCGGATCTGATGAGTCTGCCGAGTCCGCTGCTACATGTCGGAGACGGCGGCCGCTATATCAACACAATAGGTATCTTCGTAGTCGCCAGCCCGGACCGAAAATGGACGAACTGGTCGATCGCCCGAGCGATGCTGATCGACGGCAAACGGATGACCGGTATCGTCAGTGCCAGCCAGCACAACAATGTGATCCGCCAGATGTGGCAGCAACGCGGTGAACCGATGCCGTTCGCGCTTGTTCAAGGCCCCGAGCCAAGCGCATTGTTCGTCGGCGGCATGCCGCTGCGCGACGGAATAGACGAAGCGGGCTTTCTCGGTGGACTGTTCGGCGAGCCGATAGAAACCGTGCGCTGCAAGACCGTGGACCTTGAGGTCCCGGCATCCGCCGAGCTGGTCATCGAGGGCTACCTGGCCGATGACGAGACGTGGCTCGAGGGGCCCACCGGCGAGTACCACGGCTATATACCCACTGCCCGCAAACACCGCCCCGTGTACCACGTTACCGCGATCACTCACCGGGAGGAGCCGATCATCCCGGTCGTCTGCGCGGGCAAACCGGTTGACGAGGACCATACGATCTGCGGCCCTGGGATCGCAGCTGTCCTGCTGGAGGAGTTGCGTCGCGCCGACCTGCCAGTCATTTCGGCCTGGGTCGTCCCAGAAAGCGCCTGCACCCTGCTGGCCGTCTGCGTCTCTCCGGACTGGGCGCAGCTTACGGGGTTGACCTCGGCCGACCTCGCGCGGCGCATCCTTGATGTCTGTAAAGCTCCAGACGCCGCTCACGCTGGCTGGTGGATCAACAGGCTGATGGTCGTCAACCACGACATCGACCCCACCGATATGCGCGACCTGCTTTGGGCCTGGTCAACCCGGTGCCATCCGGTCACCGGCCGGGAGACCGTCATGGACCAGCGGATCCCGGCCGGCGTCGTTTTCTACTCGGAGGCAGAACGTAGTGCGGCACGCGGTCCGGTCGAAGTGTTGGACTGCCTGCTGCCCATCGGACAGAACGCGCCCCGCAGCACCGCCTTTTCCGTCAACTTTCCGGCTGACCTGCAACAGCGGGTGCTAGCCAGGCTGAACCACGACCAGCCGACCGGGCGCTTTTCAGGCTGATCTTGCAGCTCAGTACGGGCCCGGCAGGCCCGGAGACCGATGAGGGCGAGGGCCGCCTCACCGCCGGTGATGCGGCCCCATCCGGCAACTGGCGTACGCGATCCTGTACGGCACGCTGATTTCCGATCGACCACGTGGCAGACCAGGAGCCGTACTACTACGGCAAACACAAGAGGCATGGCCTGAGCATGCAGGTCGTCGCCGACGCCGGTCGACTCGTGTGGGCCTCACCGGCGGGCCCGCGCCGCACCACCGCAATCGTGTAGGCCATCTTCGAAAATGGCCCAATATGAGCAGTTATGATCTTGGAGCGGAGTTCCAAACCGGAGTGTTCGCGGCTTCGGCAGGCCAGTAACGGGTGCCGCGCGCGATCTCGAGAATCGACAGGATGGGGTCACGCAGCGCCGGGGCGACCGCGACAGCACACCGTGATTGTGTTGAATGTGGACTCCCGTCAGCATCCATAACGACCGCGCCTGCCTCGTGCGCGATGACGGCGCCGGCGGCAGTGTCCCATGTTCCGTTCCAGATGCTGATGCTGGCGTCGAGGGAACCCTCTGCGACGAAGGCCAGCTCGATGGCTGTGGAGCCTAACCGGCGCAGCCCCTGGGCGCGGGTGGTCAACTCGCGATCCAGTTCCCGGCACAGCAGATCATCGATTCCCGGTTGGGGCCCGCCGTAATCGGTGAGAGCGACCAATGCTTTGGACAGGTCGGCCGTTTTGGAAACTTGTATGCGAGCACCATCGCGATAGGCGCCGCCAGCGCGTGTGGCCCAGTACCGGCGCCCGAGGAACGGGACTGCGATGACGCCGAGAATCGGGTAGCCGTCGTGCACCAGGCCAAGCGAGATCGAGCTCAGCGGTAAGCCATGGCTGAAGTTGGTGGTGCCGTCGATGGGGTCGAGTACCCAGTAAGTATTGGGGTTACCCACCGCGCCGGTCTCCTCACCGAGGAAGCCGATCGTTGTGTCGACTTGGAGCAATGCGGCGCGGACGAGGCACTCGATGGCGACATCGGCATCCGTGACGATCTCGTGGGCGTCCTTCTGCCGGACGGCGGTGGCGGGATTTCTCAGCACATAGTCGACGGCCTTGTCGATAACGTCGTGCGCGACCGGCAACAGCGCATCAGGGTCAGGCCTTGGCATGAACTCCGCCGTCCACTTCAGTCATCGCGCCGGCTCCCTCGAGCCGCCCCGTGAAGCGTACCGGCTGTCCTGACGGGCTGAGTCGCGCGGTCTGGCTCGACTGCCAATTCTTGTCGTCCCGCATGGGACGCACCGCTCACTCGCCGTCTCCTGGGACGCCGGTCTCGAAGATCCGCTGCACCGAAGCCCGCGCCCGCACCGGAATGTCACGACCAAGCTTGGACCTCGTCGGTGCCTTCGCGTAACGCAGGCAGCAGCGCGGTCTTGCGGACCGTCAATCACGCTGGTGCCAAAGGAACGGTGACCACACCGCTCGCGAGGTCCCCGTGCGCAATGTTCTGATTCTTTTGGCAAGCTCCTGTCCCGCTTTGTCGTCCTGATCCGCATTTTGCGCAAGCCAAGTGACCAGCTCGACCTCGAGTGCATCCGCCAGTAGGCCGTAACCAGGCCAGTCGAGCACATCGAAGCCGTAGCTTTCCGCGAATTCCCGATACTCGCCGGCCGAGTGCCATCCGAGCCGGTCGTAGTACACCGCAGCGGGCACGAGGTCCAACTCGCGCGGTCCCACCGCCACGGTGTCCAGGTCGCCTAGCACCGGCCTGCCACGGCGGTCCCGGAAGACGTTGCACACATTTGCGTCGCCATGGACGACGCCCGGCCGGAGTGAGAACGCCAGCCGTTCGTACCTGGTCGCCAGTCGGCCCAGCAGACCACTGATGAACAGCTTGTCCTCGTCGGTCAGGGCCGTGGCGTTCGCGAAACAGGACCGCGCTCGGCGAAACGGGTCCGCACGCGGCAACGCGATGTCGGCAGGCGGCTCCAGGGCGTGCAACTGGCGGAGCAGGGACGCCAACTCTGCCGGGGTGCCGTAGCTGACCTCGTCTCCCACCGATTCCCACAGCGTCACGAAATGATCGCCGACGCGCAGTGGCTGAGCCATCTCGAGCGGCCGAACCGCAGGAATCGCGGATCCTGCCAGCCACCTGGCAACCTTGATCTCTCGCTCGGCCTCAGCGGCGCGAACGTCCCCCCGCCCGACTCGCGCCACGACAGTTCGCGAGGCAAGCCAGAACACCGCATTCTCACCGAGTCGGATCAGTTCTCCGTCGGATAGATTCACGTGATTCGTCGAACATGCCTCGCGCAGAATCAGCCACGCGCGCTGTGCGTCGAAGGAGTCGCTCGGGACATGCACCATAAACGGCCCCTTGTCGGTCCGCGTACGCGTTCGCGGTTTCGCCATTGCACAGGCCCATCGCGTTGCCGCCGACGGCAACGCTCGGGGTCGCAACGACGGTCACGGAAGGCGCGGGTGTGGTCAGTACGCCCAGACACAATAAGGCAGGTGCCCAAACGGGTATACATCGACGCCCCGGATCCGGCGCCATGTCGAATTCTCCGGTTACGTCATGGAATTGCCGGCGTTGAGGGCTGAATGGCAAACAAGCCAGACTTCTGCTCACCTTTAGGTGGCTAGGCTGGCAAGCCCTCACCAAACCGGACAGAAACAGATAATCGGGCCACTACCGATGCCCGACGTTGCTTGACGATCACCAGGCACGTCGGTACTTTGTGCGCCCAGGGACATGGGAGTCTTCATGGGTAGCAGCCTCGAAACTAGCAGCTTTGTGATATGTCCAGCACACCTGGAGAAGATGGCGCGGCTTTTCCGGGCACCTGTCATCGCGTCGCTGTCTGCAGTGAGTCCACTCGGGCAACCGCAGTCCAGTCCGATGTGGGCCAAATTCGACGATGGCCAGGTTCTGTTCTCCACCGCGGCGAACCGGCTGAAAGTCCGCTACATGCTGATCAACCCCCGGGTCAGCGTTCTGGCGTGGGATCCAGATATCCCGGGCAGCTACATCGAAGTACGCGGCACTGCGTCGATCTCGTCTGAGGGTGCGATGGAGCTCATCGATGAACTGTCGCTCGCTTACCGCAGCACACACTGGGTCCCCCAGCCGGACGAAACGCGAGTCACCGTACGCGTAACGCCGACGAAGACCTTTTCGCGGGCCTGAAGTCCGCTCTGTGGAGCAACGCCATCGTGCTACGAGGAGGGCAGGTGCGGCGCCCGGTTCAAGCAGTGCTGTTCGATGTCGACGACACGCTCATCGACTACGCCAGTGCGGAGTACAACGGCATCGTCAGCTACCTCCGCGCTCTTGGCGTGGAGGGTGAGCTCGATGCGGCGGCGGCCAGGTTTGGGGAGCTACAAGCGTTCCACTTCGACCGCTTCCTCGCTGGCCGGACCGACTATGTGGGACAGGCTCGCGCGCTCGCAGTGGACATGATCGCCTGGATGAAAGCACCCTCGGTGCACGATCCATACCGCTGGTTCTTGGGCTATCGTGAGCGTTATGAGGCGTCGCTGCGGCTTTTTCCCGATGTCCTCGATGGGCTCGCCTCGTTAGGCAACGTGCCCCTGGGAATCGTGACCAACAGCGACACCGCCTTCTCGCGGGTCAAGCTTCGCCGGGTGGGCCTGCTCTCGCGGTTCCATTGTGTTGTCGGCGTCGACGCAGCGGGGGTGTCGAAACCGCATCCCCGTATCTTCCACGCGGGCTGCGCGGCATTGGGATACCCACCCGCTGTAACCGCGTACGTAGGCGACAACAAGCTTGGAGACGCAGCAGCCGCCGACGCAGCCGGTCTCCTTGGTGTCTGGGTCAACAGGTTCGGCGCCGGTGGAGACGGTGTGACCGACCTCCGACAGCTTGCCGCGGTTCTGAAACTTGATCCCGGGCCGGTCGCAACGCTGCCGCGGCAAGCTCGATTAGCCTCGGGCCTTCGGTAAGCCCTGTCCGCATCGCGGATCTTGGCTGATCGTCGAACGGCCAACCGACGCCACCGGGCCGGTCACCAGCAGCCCGACATCCGGGCATTCCGCCCGTACGCGCTGGGCGGTTTGCAGTCCGCCGTCGGCGCCTGGCGGCATCCGAATGTCCAGAATGGCCACGTCGACGGGGGTACGGGCCAGTAGCTCCAGCAGTCGGTCGCCGTCCTCCACGCAGCCGACCACCTGGTGCCCCGCGGCGGACAGCAGCAGTTGCAACCCCTCCCGGAACAGCGCGCCGTCGTCGGCCACCGCAACGTTTACAGCTCGCCTCCCGATGTCAACACCGACGAATTGTTACGCCGAAATCGGCGGCGTATCGTGACGGCGCGATGTGAACTGCTTCGAGGTCGCCTACGTATGACATCAAGCATCGTAGCGGCGGTGGGTTCGGCGAGGGGACTCTAGAGTATGTACGGGTTGGGTATCGACCTGGGCACCAGCTTCACCGCCGCAGCGACCGCCTCCGCCTGGGCCCTGGACATGGTGCCACTGGCTGGGCAGGCGGTCGTCGCCCCGTCGGTCGCCTACCTTGACGAGAAGGGCGCGCTGCTGACCGGTGAGGCGGCCGACCGCCTCGGCCTGCAGGACCCCAGCCGGGCGGCGCGGGAGTTCAAGCGCCGCCTCGGTGATCCCACCCCGGTGATCCTGGACGGAGCGCCGTACTCCCCCACCGCCCTGATGGCCGCCCTGCTCCGTTCCGTGGTAGACACCGTCAGCCAGGCGCAGGGCGGCCCGCCCGACCGGATCGTGCTGACCCACCCGGCGGTGTGGGGCCCGTACCGGCGCGAACAGTTCGCCGCCATCCCGCACCTGGCCGGCCTGCCCCGCCCGCAGGCCGAGCCGGGGTCGGACAGCCCGACCGTCATCACCACCACGGAGCCGGTGGCCGCGGCCACGTACTACTGCTCCACCCAGCCACTGCCCCCCGACGGCCTGCTCGCGGTCTACGACCTGGGCGGGGGCACATTCGACAGCGCGGTGGTCCGCAACGGCCGCGACGGACTGGAGATCATCGGCACCCCCGAGGGCATCGAATGGCTCGGCGGCGCCGACTTCGACCAGGCGATCGTGGACCACGTCGACCGCGAGCTGGACGGTGCCATCACCGCGCTGGACCCGACCGATCCCGGCACCGCTGCGATCCTGGCCACCGTGCAACGCGACTGCATGCTCGCCAAAGAGGCACTGTCCACCCGCGAGCAGGCAGACATCACAGTGGCGCTACCCGGCTCGGTCCGGCACGTGACCGTGACTCGCAAAACGTTCGAGCAGATGATCACGCCGTCCGTGGAGACCACCATGGAGACGTTCCGGCGGAGCCTGACCGCCGCCGGTATCACCCTGCAGGACCTCACCGCCGTGCTGCTGGTCGGCGGATCGTCCCAGATCCCCCTGGTCACCCAGCTGCTGCGAGACACACTACGCCGACCAATCATGATCAACACCCACCCGAAACACGCGGTCGCCCTCGGCGCCGCCATGCTCACCTCCGACACCCACACACCGCGCGGCATCCCGACACCCCGACGACCCGCGCCCACCACACCGACCACCACAGCGGCCCAAACCAGCGCACAACCCACGGCGACCAAACACGACAACGGCGAGCACCGCGTTGTCAGTCGGCACGTAGCCGGTTCGGTCACGCCCGCGCCCGCAGCCGCGTCCGCGGACGCGCCGGCCCGCAAGGCGATGCGCGGCGCGAAGCACCGGGCGCAACCGCCGGCCAAGCCGACACAGCCGGTCAGCGGCCCTACCGGAGACACCGGCCCGGCAGACGTGCCGCCCCCGGCGCGACCGCGGTGGTCACGGCTCGCGAACGCGCGCGTCGTCGTCGCGCTGGTCGCGGTCTTCGGCCTGCTGGGCATAGCACTCGTGTTCGGTACCGACGCCCCGAGCCACCGGCCACAGGTGTCCAGCGCAACATCCGAAACCAACGCCCCGAGCGACCGGACGCAGGCGCCCAGCGCAACGCCCGGAACCAACGCCCCGAGCGACCGGACGCAGGCGCCCAGCGCAACGCCCGGAACCAACACCCCGAGCAAACGGCCGCAGGCGCTCAGCGCAACGCCCAAAACCAACACCCCGAGCAAACGGCCAATGCTCAAACTGGAGGACGTCCAGGTCCACAAACCATCGAAGCTGAACTCGGTTCGCCCCGCGGTGGTAGGTGCCAAGCATTTCGTCGACCGGCCGCCCGTCTTCACCAGCCTTCCCGACCCGCTCACCGGAGCAGTGCTGATCCCCGGCGCCAGCGACGACAAACGACTGACCTCCCCGGCGGACTACCTGGTCTTCGATGTCGCACACGACGCCACCGTGTACGTCGCCTTCGACAGACGCGGAGCACCGGAGGTGGCCAACTGGTGGCCGGCATGGCTGAACCAGCAGGGCTTCAAACGCACTGACATGACCATCCCAACCAACGACAAGGACCAGCGCCACTTCGTCGTGTTCGCCAAAAAGGTGCCGGCGGGACGCGTCACGCTCGGACCAAACGCGGCGACAACCGTGTACTCCACCGGCTACATCACGCTCCTAACCGTTCAGGGATGATGATTCCGTCACAAGGTTAATGAACGCCCCTTACCGGACCGGGCTGCTTCGCGGGGCTGTCAGGTCATATCGGATCTGGACGAACCATGTGGACGCTTTTGGGGAAGAACTCAGAAACAGATGACCGCGGAAAGCTGAGCCCAGTCGGACGGCATCGCCCCCTCCGTCCCCACTGCTGCGGGCCTACGCACCTCGCGTTTGGCCAAGGGCCGCATCGCTGTCAAGGAGAGGTGGTCGCCGAGTAGTTCGTGGAGGATGTGTTGGTGGCAATGCTGACCCGACTGCCGGACGACGTTCAACTCGACCACGACGGGAAGGTACTCCGCGAGACCGCGGGCATCTCGTGGACGATCCCGCGCCTGCTGGTGAGCCCTCGTCCCGCATCGTGACCCACGATCGGCCGTATGAGACAGGACCCGGTCGCCGCCACCCATTCACCGACGAGCAGTACACCCCAGCCAACTGCCCGTCGCTGGGCGCTTCAGCCACCCACAGGACACCAGTGGTACATGTCCTACTGCGAACTCGCCAGCTCACGGGCGATGTCGACCCGCGAATGGGCCCCGAGCTTCGCCAGGATATGGGAGACGTGGGTTTCCACGGTACGGCGGGACAGGAACAGTTGGGCGGCGATGTCAGGGTTGGACTGTCCCGCGGTGACGAGGTCGGCGATCTTCCTTTCCGTGGCGGTGAGGGCTTCCCGGCCGATGGTGGGCCGGCGGCGCGGTCCGCGGCGGCCGCGGCGGATGCCGTACGGCCGTAGGCGGGCGTCGGTGCGCATGATGTCCCAGGCCGCCTCAAGCGACGTGTAGACCTCGACCGCCCGCGCGTACGCGGCCCGCGCCGCAAGCGCGTCGCCGCGTTCGGCGTACAGCACGGCGGCGTCTTCCAGTGCCTGCGCGCCGAACAGGGGGTAGCCGATGCGGTGGAAGGTGTCGCCGGCGGCAAGAATCCCTGCGGGGTCGGCCGCCAGCAGGCCGGCGCAGTAGCCGGCCGCAGCGGTGGTGGCGGGAGGCGCCTGCCCCTGGGCGGCGCAGGTTGCCCGGGCCGCGGCGGTGGCGATGGTACGGTCGCCGCAGATCAGCGCGAGGCGGACCACCTCGGCCAACCAGATCGGCGTGTCCGGGGTCAGTTGCGGAAACTCGCGGTCCCCCTCGGGATCGAACACGGCCAGCAGGCGAACCAGCGCCTCGGCGGGCCGGCCCTCGCGCTCGGCCGCCAACGCCCAGGCAACCAGCAGGAGGTCGGCGTACAGACGCAAGCCGTTCCCGGGGCTTGTCAGCTCCTCGACGCCGAGGAACTCCCGCTCGGCCGCCGGCAGGTCGTCGCGGTGAACCGCGATCAACGCCCGCACCCCGCGGCCGGCCAGCCGATACGTCATGTCCATCGGCAGGTCGGTAGCAGCCTGCAGCTCCGCCAGCGCCTCGTCCCACCGCCCCCGGTAGAAGCTGTAGTCTGCGATCTTCGCCCGCAGATGCGCCAGCCGGGGCGGAGTGCCGGCACGTTCGGCGAACACCATGGCCTGGCCGAAGGCGTCGTCGGCCTCGGCGGGCCGTCCCAGGTTGTCCAAGCCACCCGCGCGGTTGATCATCAACAGCAGCCGCAGGTCGGCGACCGGCAGTTCGTCCCCCAACACCGCCAACGCGCGATCGATGAGCGCCACCTGCGCCGCCACGTCCCGCCGCTGGTTGTGCTCGATGAGGGCCAGGGCGTGCAGGGCGTATCCGACCGCCAGCCGGTCACCGGCCTGGTGCCCCTCGACCTCGGCTCGTGCGGCGGCCGCCCGAGCCTCGTCGAAACGCCCGACGCCGATGAGCGCAAGGGCGCGCAGGGCGTACAGCCGGGCGGTCCAGACCGCTGGCAGTTCCGGCCGCTTCAGCGTGTGCTCGGCGACCTCAACGGCCTGCTCGTACCGCCCCATGCGCATCAGCGCGTACCCAAGAGTCCAGGCCACCCGAGCGGCCACCACGGGATCGCGGCTGAAGGCCAGCACCGGACGGGCGAGCTGCTCGACCCGTTTATTGTCGCCAAGCTGCGACAGTGCGACCGACAGGTCGGCATCCAGCCGTTCCCGGCGCGGATCGTCGTCAACCGCCCCGCGGACCCGGGTCAACAGGTCGACTGCCACCCGCGGCGCCCGGTAGGTCAAGGCTGCGGCTTCCCGGGCCACCCAATCGATCATCCACTCGTCGGCTGTCACCGGTCCGGCGAGCAACTGCTCGGCCACCCGCTCCACCGGCGCCCCCGCGCCGGCCAGCGCCTGAGCCGCCTGCCGATGCAACGCCGCCCGCAGACTCGCCGGCATCGCCTCGTACAGCGCCTGCCGGATCAGTCCGTGCCGGAACACCAGCCGATTCCCTGACGGCGCCAATACCCCGCCCGCCACCGCCTCATCCACCACGGCCATCAACTCGGTCGCCGGCTGCCCGGAGACCACCGCCAGGTCATCGGCCGTGAACGCGGAACCCAACACCGCCGCCAGCCCCAGCACCGACCGGGGCCGCTCCGGCAAGAACCCCAACCGCCGCCCGATCGCTTCCGGCAACGACCCCGGCCACTCCCCCGCACCCGTCAACTCGGCCACTCCCGCCACCACGGTGATTCGGGACTCCCGGATCAACGCCTCGACCGCCTCGCGGGCATAAAGCGGATTTCCCCCCGCCTGCCCCGTCAGCGCACCCAACGCCCCGCTCGGCACCGCGCCCACCAATTCGCCCACCACCTCGATCACCTGAGGTGCCGACAACGCTCCCAGCGGCAGCACCGTCGCCCCCTGCTCCACGAGGTCCCGCCGCGTTGCGGCCACTTCCGGCCGGCGTGGCAGCGGCCGGCACGCCGCCACCAGCAGCAACGGGGCCTGGGCGGCGGTCCGACCCAACCGCGACCACACCGACAGGCTCGCCTCGTCCGCCCACTGCACGTCATCCAGCACCAACACCACCGGTGCCGCCGAACACAACCGATCCACCAACGCCAGGACCTGCTCGGCCAACAACGCCGCCACATCTCGCGGCGTCACCAGCTCCGTCCTTCCCTCCCCCCGCAACAACCTCACCAACGGCGCCCGCAACGGATCCACCGAATCCCGCCCCACCAGCAGCGCATCCAGCAACACCTGCAACGGAAACGGCGGCAGCAACTCCGGCGCAGACCCCGCGTACACCACACACCCCAACCGCGCTGCCTCATCTATCGCCGCCGAGATCAGTGTCGACTTCCCGATCCCAGGTTCGCCGTCCACCCACACCATCCCGCCTCGGCCCTCAGCCACCCCCGCAATCAGCTCTCGCAAGACCGCCAACTCGACATCCCGACCGACCATTGCCGAGGCAGGTGAACGCATGCCGTCACGATAGGGCGACCAGTGGCGCAACGTGCCCCCGAGGAGCAGCCCTGGACGCAGGATTTCACCTGAACGCCCACACACTCTCACCGATGATGGGAACGAGCCCGAACACCCGATCCGGCTCGGAGGCTTTCCATCGTGATCAGGGACTGAGGTCTCTTCATCGTGATGGGCCCGGTCACGGTGGGTGCGGGAAGGGTCTGTGGACATAGGGGGAAACTCCCGGTAAGACCAGAGCCCGATGCCCCAACCGGGAGCCTCGCCGTGCTGTCTTACCCGTCCGCGGTCGCGCTGTCCGGCCGCACCCTGAACCACCTGGCCGACCTCATCCGCGCCGAACGCATCCGGCGCCGGGGCCGGTGGCGGCGCCTCGACGCCCGTCGGCAAGCCCTACTCGCCCTGGCCCATCTCCCTATCGGGTAGCCCATCACCCGTCCGGCCTGCGGCATCGCGGTCAGCGTCACGACCGCCTGACGGTACGTCCGGGAAGCCATCGACCTGCTCGCCACGCACGCCGAGGACCTGACCGCGGCCATGCGGCGCATCGCCCGGCTCGCGTGCGCGATCCTCGACGGCACCCTGATCCCCGTCGCGTCCAAGACGGCGACCCAGAGGCCGTACTACTCCGGAAAGCACAAGCGCCACGGAGTCAACGTGCAGATCATCGCGGACTGCAAGGGATGCCTCATCTGGGCCTCGCCCGCGCTGCCCGGCGCCGTGCACGACCTGACCGCAGCCCGCACCCACGGCCTGATCGACGCGCTGAGCAGCATCAACACGACGACCTTCGCCGACAAGGCATACCAAGGCGCCGGCGGCAACATCCGCACGCCCTTCGAGTGCCGCCGTCACCGGCCGCGACTGTCCCGCCGGCACTAGACCGTCAACCGGCACCACGCCAAGATCCGCGCCGTCGGCGAGCGCGCCGTCGCCACCCTCATGGGCTGGAAGCTGCACGCCGTCGCGACGGCGCCCCGGACGGTGGAAACTGGTGCAGCGGGTCGGTCTGGGTCACTCGTAGGATCTAGGTGCGGTGGAGTCCGCGTGGAAGCTTGACGCGAGGGGTAGGGCTGGAGCCCTGGATCGTTGCCGGTAGAACACGAGAGTCAGACTCAAGGTTGATCATTCCCTCGCCAGACCGTCCCGGTCCGAGGGCGGCCGGGACCATCCTGACAGGCGGTTCGGGGAGGACCCGAGGGCGAGACCCTGGGGCCCTCCACGACTGTCGCCACGGTCCGGTCAGTGTTTGACTCCGATGACGACCCCGTTTGCGCCGGCCGCGACGAACGGCAGGGTGCGGATGTCGGAGAACTTGGCATCCTGTAGCCAGGTCATGTACTCGGTTTCGGAGTAGTTCTTACCGGCCGTAGTCTCGATGAGCATGTTCATACCCATCAGGGCGGCCTCGGCGGGGCCGGTGCGGTCGGCATTGAGCATCAGTTCGCTGATGATGACCACACCGCCGGGTGCCAGCGCCTCGTAGGCGCGTCGCAGCAGTTCCCGGTCGGTGTCCTCACCCCAGTCGTGCATGATCATGCTGTACAGGATCACATCGTGGCCTGCTGGCAGTTCGACGTCACGCAGGAAGTCCCCGGCCACCGTGGTGATTCGCTCGCTCAATCCAGCATCGGCGATCTTAGAATCGGCGATGGGACATACGTGGGGTAGGTCGTATACCGTCGCCGACAGATTCGCGTAATGGCGGCACAGTTCGATCGGGAACGCTCCGGAGCCGCCCCCCACATCCAGCAGACGGGCGTGCTGGCCAAAATCGTAGACCTCGCCGAGAGCGCGGGCGGTGAATGTCGAGATGCAGTGCATCGCGTCCCAGAACAACTGCAGCATCTGCGAGTCCTCGGCCACGAACGGAGAGTCTTGGACATCCGGGTCCCAGGCGGTCGGCTTGTCCGTCCGAAGCGCCTCGACAACACGATCCCATGCCGGGTACTCGCGCTTGTCGTAGAACCGCACCAATCCGCCGAAATAGTAGGGGCGTCCTTCGACCAAGAACTTCTCGGCGAGTGCGGTATTTCCGTACCCGTCACCACGCCTCTCCAGCAATCCCAGCGAGGCGCAAGCGGTGAGCAGTAGATCCGCCGGACGAGACGGCAGTCCGAACTCGGCAGACGCCTCCGCCACGCTCATCGTCCGACCATCGGCAAGCCGGGTGAACAGACTCAACTCCACTGCAGCGGCGAAGGTCTTGAAGCTCGAGAATCCGGAACTCAGTTGCATCAGCGGCAGGGGAGTTAGCGTCATTTCATTCTCTACTTTCATTTCCGTCTGGAGCGCGGCACTTGCTGGTCCGCACCCCTCCTCCTTTCGGATACCGCTCGTACTGATTTTCCGCACGTGGCGCGCCGATTCCCCTTTGGCCGCCACGCCGTGCCGCCTACGGAAGTCGGACAGCGCCTTGTGGCCCAACGCGTTGAACCAGGTGTCCACGCGCCCGGCCGGGTGCCGGCGCCCAGGTCGCGACCGCGCTTCTTGACCGACGAAAGCGCAACCGCCCGCTTAGGCGGCATCGGCTGCGCAGCGGCCTTCGATTACGATCGAGCACCCCTCCGCTGGCGAATCGAGGCGCGACAACCGCGCCAACACTGCGGCCGTCACCGACAATTATCGCCACTTTCCTTGAAGACCCCTTCGGGCTTCTTCTATTCCATCTCGCCAGGGGACGGGGTCGGGATGAGTAGTTGGCGCACGAGCCGCGACCTCCCCACGGAAGGGGCGCATTTCGGCGGACGGAACGACAGTGCAGTCAATCGCGACGAGAGGGAGCGTTCAAGGCCAGGGTGAGTTTTAATTCCGACAGTCGTATTGGAATAGAGGCCAAATACCAAGCCCCACCGAGTTGGCGACTGGCCGCCAACAGTCCGGAGCAGTAAATGGTAACGAGCAGCCTGGCGGTCGGTAAAAGCTGCGCAGCAGCGCGTCTTGGTCGCCATTCGTCATGGACACCAAATCACTTGGTCCTTCATGTTGGATTTCACCGTACACCGCCCTCGAAGTTGTTCACAAGACTCGTTGATCGAAATTCCACGATCGGCCCGACCGGCCCTTCCGTCCTGCTGGAGCATCAGCCGGAACGCGCACCCACGTCCGGTGAGGACGGTGGCGAACTGGTCGAAAGCCGTCCAGTTTCGACGGCGCCTCGCCCTTGTTAGGGCGGTGTACTGGCGCGGCGCTTCGGGGTTGCGGGCGTCAACGATCGCGGCGGGGCATCGACTGGGGCACCAGGGAACAGGTGCCCGGGGAGGCGGAAGTCGACGATGAGCCGCCGCAAGTGCGGGCGACGCCGATCCCTGAACAACTCGAAGGCCCGCTGACCGCACGACCCGTGACCGACACGTCGCCATCCACGAACTACGCCTTACCGGCGTGAGCATCAACGCGATCGCCGAGGCCCTGGGCCTGGACCGCAAGACCGTACGCAGCTACGCCGCTACGCGCAAGCCGCAACCGCTGACGACCTGCTCAGCCACGGCCGCCGCGGCCGCACCGGACGAGCCCTGCGCCCTTACCTGACCCACATCTACCAGCGGTGGCACGCCGGCTGCACCGACGCCGCCCTCACCTACACCGAGATCCGTCAGCAGGGCTACCGCGGCAGCGCACGCATTGTCCGCCGCCACCTGCAGCCCCTACGCGAGTCCGGCACTCCAGCCCCGACCCCACCCCCCTGCGTGACCGTGCGGCAAGCGACGAACTGGATCACCCGTGCCCCGGACACCCTCACCGACGAGCACCAGGCCAAGCGACACACGATCCTCGACCGCTGCCCACCGCTACGCGAAGCCGCTGACATCGTCAGCTCCTTCGCCGTAATCATCGTCAACCTTCGAGGCCATGACCTGCCGGGCTGGCTCGACAAAGCCGAGGCCAGCACGCTGCGGCCATTCGCAGCTTCGCCCTCGGCCTAGGCTAGACCTCGCCGCCGTCACCATTCGACTGTCCATGTCCTGCGCTCATCATGCGCCGCGCCGTGCTATTCGGACCTGAGGTGGCGTATGTCGTCCTCGGAGAGCAAGGCCAAGCCAGCAACCACGTCCCGGAACCCGTCGTACTCCGCGCGGCACCGCTGGCATCGCGCGATATGAGCCTCCATCATCCGATGCTCGTCGTCGGACAGAGCGTCCAACGCGAAGACTCCGAGCGCCAGCTTGAACGGGTCATTCGAACTTCCAGGCTGGCTCATTCACTCTTCCTGACCGTTGGCGGTGCTGGCTTTCCTCGCCCAGATTACGTATCGTCGGCGTGGACGGTTCAGCCCAAGGGTGGTTCTGCCGGTCGCGCGCTGGCTGATTCAGCATCGGCAGGCTACCGGCGCCCGCCGGGATTTCTATAGGCCAGCGATGCCGTCCCGGGTCTTCCCGACGAACACAACGAGCCTTTTTAATCCTGGGTATCGGCTGGTCTCGACGCGGTGCAGGACGAGGATGGCCTGCACGATCGCGGTCGCGCGGCGGGGACAGCAACGCAGCTTGGCCAGGATCTTCCAGGTTTGGGAGCGTGTCGATTTCCGTGTTTGGGCCGTGGCGTGCGACGTACTACTACTTCGCGTTGTGGCGGGACGACGGCACCCACCAGGTGATCCGTGACCTGTTGTGCTGCAAGTCGGCCGGCATGCAGCCGGATCTGCGGGGATGCTGCCGGCTTGGCGCGGACGTGACCGGGTGCCATCGGGCTCTCGTCACTCTCTGCGAGGTAATCTGGCCGTCGGTGCGTCACCCGGTGGGCCCACACCACTGACAGCCGGTCCGGTTCTGGCAGAAGATCGCGTTCACGATCTTCCGCAGGTCGTAGTCATCCTGACGACCCGACACCGAGACCGACACGCGTCTGGCCTTCCACGCGTCCAGGAACGGCCCACTGCTCGTCGCTGACGTCACTGGGATACGGCTTTCGATCACCCATGACCGGGCTAACACCGCTCCGCCCCGGCCCCGTGACGACGGCCCAGAACGTTGCCGCTCGTCCGCGGCTGGTGTCGCGGCCGGGTCGACGCAGCTGGCTCGATGACTACGCAGCAACCCGGTGCGGTACGGGTACGACCCCAAACATCCGTGAGCTACCCGATGTCTCTCAGCGCCCGACGAACGAGCCTTGCCTTGGGACAACCAGGTATGGAGGAGGGCAGCCATGGCGCTTGCGACCGGAACCGTCGCGGTCAGGGACCTATCCGCCGAGGAGCGGATGCAAGCCCTGTATGACACCCATGCCAAGCCGGTCTATTCATTCCTCCTGCGGCTCACTTTCGGCGAGCGCCAAGCGGCCGAGGACCTGCTGCAGGAGACGATGGTGCGGGCCTGGCGCAAAATCGAGGCCTTGGACGCGGACATCGCAACGCTACGCCCCTGGTTGCTCACCGTCGCGCGACGAGTGGCCATCGACGCCGGTCGAGCGAAGCGGGCCCGGCCGGCGGAAGTCGGGCTGGTCGACATGACGGTCCTGCCATCCGGCGATGACGCCATCGAACGGATGCTCGCCGTTCAGACCATCAAGCGGGCGATGGCTCGGCTGACCCCAGACCACCGGAACGTGATCATCGAAGTCTACTTCCGTGAGCGGTCAGCCGCCGAGGCAGCCGCGGTGCTCGGCATTCCGGAGGGGACGGTCAAGTCACGCACCTACCACGCACTCCGGTCGCTGCGCGCCGCCATGGGCGCCACCGTGAAGCGCCAGCCCGAATAGCCCGAGGATTGGGTAGTTTGTGCCAACCGGCCGTCCTGCCGGCCGCCTCCTACCGGGGAGTGTGTCGATTTCCGTGTTTGGGCCTTGGTGTGATCGAGGTTGTTAGATGGTGATCCGGTCGCCGTAGGCGAGGACCAGGGCGTTGAGGGCCTTGGCCCGACCGTAGACCCGGCCGGTGATGCTCCCGCCACCTCGGTGTTTCTGCTGAACGACGAGGTAGAGGATCTTCATCGCGGCCTGCTCGGTCGGGAAGTGCCCGCGGCGTCGGGCGGCCTGCCAGAACCTGGCGTTGAGGCTCTCAATGATGTTGGTGGTGTGGAGGACCTTACAGACCTCGTGCTCGTAGTCGAGGAACGGCACGAACTGCGCCCAGGAGATCCGAGGCTGGCGACCAGGTGGTGTTCCAGATCGAGGTACCGGCCGAGTTGGTTTTCGTGGCGAGTGTCCCGCGCTTCAGTCAGTCGGTTGTGGCGGGCTACCTGGCACGCGGGATCGCGGGTCTTGCTCGGTAGGCACCCGAAGGCGCCCGCTTCGACATCCACCTTTGCGTCGGCGACCTGCGACATCGGGCACTGGCGCGGCTGAGGAATAGTGGCCCTTTAAGCGTCAGCAACTTCATGCTCAGTCGTTCTGTGCCTGCATCCGTTCAGACGCGCCGATCAAGCCCACCATTACGCGCAACCTCTCAGTGGAGAGTGACGTTGGGCAGTGGGCGGCCCGTAGCGTCGAACAACGCGGCTCCACAGTCGCAGCGCTCGTCGGCCAGGGTCTGGGTCGCCGACAGCTGCCAGACCAGCATCTCCGAGCAGTTCGGGCAGTCCAGGCTGACCAGGGTCTCTTCGGGTTCCGAGTCCCAGGCCCGCACCGGGAGGCCCTGGTGCATCAGCCCGGTCAGCTCACGCTCACCGGTCAGCGCGACCAGCACCTCGTAGGTGTCGGTGCCGTTGTCCCGCACCACAAGCGTGCAGCCGAGATCTACCAGCACACCGGACAGATGATCGAGCTGGCGGACCGGGAAATCACCGCGGCGCAGAGTCGGGTCGGCCTCGGCCGCATCGTAGAGGACGTTGGTGTCGACGTCTGTCGGCTCTGCCCCGAAGGCCCGTACCCGACCAGCCACGAACGCCGCCAGTTGGCCTGGGTAATCCTCACCAGTCCAGTCCATCCTGAACATCACACTGTCGACTCGAACCCCCCGCGCCCGCTCACCCGGGGTCAGGACCAGCTCTTCCAGCTCTGCCACGACGATCACGCTATCAACTGCCGGGCGGCGGACCCGTTGTTGTGTCGTTGTCGTGCATGACCAACACCAGCCTCCGCGCCTATCTGCGCGACCTCTTAGACACTCAGACGATCACCGATGGGCTGCGAGCCCTTCACGCTCGGGTGGCCCGCGACTACGAAGCCCTACCGACCGGCTCGCTCCGTCAACGGGCTTGGCGCTGAAGCCGATGCTCGTCGACGGTGGTGAGCCATGAGCCGTCGCCGAGCGGTTCGAAGTCGTACTGTTCAGCAGAGAACGGTGCCATCTGCCCTCGGACCTCGCCGGTTCGCGGATCGACGATGTACCGCTCCAACCACTCCTCCTCATCGTCGGCCTCGCCGATGACGGTCACAATGGCGGTGTCGTCGCCGAGGTAGCCGCCAACCCACTCGACGACCACGCCGGCGGGATCATGGCCGAGCGACTCCGCCGTTACTCGCGCGACGACTGCGCCGTCGGGATACGCATGGAAAGCGGCGTCATGCTGATCGTGGTCCACGGTCATGAAATGGCGGCCGCCCGGCGCTACGTCGACAAGGACCCGATCCGGCCACGGATACTCGGTCAGCTCGATCCGACCGTTCTCGAAGCGACCCCGGTAGATCAGCGAGCCATCCTGTCCTTCCCCCACGTTCAGCAGCATGTGCCTGCCGTCTGGATGGGCGAAGTGTTTGCCCCCGTGACCGGCCGAACACAGGTCCACCTGCGCCATCACCCGGCCGGTACCCGCGTCGACGGCCAACCACTGATCGGCGCCGGTACCGCGCGCCATCGCGTCAGGTCGGAACACCCACACGATCATTCCGTCCAAGGAGTAGGCGCAGCAGCTATGGACGATGGGCCACGGTGCCGCAGCGGGGATGAAGTCGAGCTGCCACAGCCGCCGTCCGGTACGGTCGATACACGCCACGTGGTCGGGCATCGCGTACACCGCGCGGCTCAGGTCAGGTGCTACGGCATGGTCGTCCAACTCCATGTGCGCCCCAACGGGAAAGGTCGCTGCGGGCACCACGTCCGACACCGGCGCTGAGCCGACAGGAATCTCGTAGGCGAGCACAAGCCCATCCCGGTACCGGGATCGCACACGAAATTGCGTCATGGCGCAGGACGGTAGCCGACCCGAAGGCGGGACTCGTGACCGACGTGCCAGCCCAACTTCGTTGGAGTTCGATCGCCGAGGCGAGCCTCGGTCAGCACCATCCGTAGTCTCATCCGACGCGCATGGACCCTCTACCGGTGGGACAGCCGCCCCACCCGCCGCCGATGATCACCAACCATTCCGCGCGACCTCTTAGATAGCTAACTTGATCCTTAACCTGTACGGCGTGGCTCCGATGCCGGCACCGAAGAAGTACCCCGATGAGCTGCCTGAGCGTGCGACCCGGTTGACGGTCGAGGCCCGCCGGGAGCCGGCCGGTGCGGTGGGAGCGATCCGGTGGATCGCTCGGGATCCATCCCGAGGCATTGCGTACGTGGGTGAAGCGAACCGAGACCGATGCCGGCGAGGGGCCGGGTACCACCAGCGGCGATGCGTTCCGCATCGCCGCCCTCGAACGGGAGGAAACTGCCGCAGCCACTGCGAGGGATCAAATGAACTCGCCTCCGTGTCGGTCGGTAGACGGCATCGGAAGACAGTCAGTGCCCAGCGGTGGGGTGGGCGATTGGGGCGAGAGCCGGGATTGCGGTATTGACCTCGGCGGTGCGGCGGCGGCGATGTCGGCTACGAACGCGTCGACTTGGCCCTTGCTGACGCCAGGCATGCAGATGATGTGGCTGGTGTCCCCGTCGGTGGCCAGCAGCCACTTCTTGCGCACCTGTTCCGGTGGGGTGGCAAGGACGACGGTGAAGGCGTGGGGATGCCGCCACGCGGGCCATCCCGCGGCGGTGAGCTGGTTGACGGCATAGGCGGCAAGGGTTCGGGCTTCGCTGACCCGCCAGCGGTGCCCTTCGCGGCCGTGGGTGGCGATGGCGTGCCACAGCAGTGCGGCGGCCAGGCCGCAGCGGGAGCCGGTGATGGTGGTGTCGACGGTGTCGGTGTAGGCGACGTGGCTGCTGTGGCTGCGGACGCCGTCGCGGATGAGGACGACTCCGCACGGAGTCGGCACACCGAGAAACTTGTGACCGGACATGGCGATGCTGCCGATGCCACCGGCGTCATCGAGGCGTAGCCGGCCGTCGAGGGCGAGCGGGATGCCGGACAATGCCGCGTCGACGTGCAGGTGCCCGCCCGCGCCGTACTCGTCGAGGACGGCGCGGATGCGGGTGGTGTCGTCCACCGCCTCGGTCATGGTGGTGCCGGCCGTGGCCACCACGATGGCGGGCCAGCGTCGCCGCCTACGGACCTGCGCGGCGAGATGCGCATAGTCCATCTCCCCGTCCGGCCGCGCGTCGATGACCACGCTCCGCGCACCCAGTATCGCCGCCGTCTTGGAGATCGAGTAGTGCGCGGCGGTCGAGTAGTAGATCCGGGCGGTGGGATAACGGCGGTAGGCGGCGTGCAGGGCAGCCAGGTTGCCTTCGGTGCCGCCCGTGGTCACGTAGCCCCACCGGTCATCGGCCGGCATGGACAGGATGTCGGCGACCCAGGTGATGACGGCCCGCTCCAGCACCCGCGTGTGGGCTGTCCCGCCCGGGTCCGCCGGATCGCCGATGTTGTTCCACAACCGGCTGCCCAGGCGGGCCATGACCTTGCTGTGGTCGAGGTCCACGGCCCCGGGAAACCCGATACTCGTCGCCGCGTCGGCGTCGGCCTGCTGCACCAGGCGGTCGAGGACGGCCGTGACATCGATCGGCGCGAGGCTGAGGTCCGCGGCACCGAGGAGACTGAGGATGGAGGTGTGGGTCACGCCGGCCGCCTAACGGTGAGGTGGGCGGTGAGGATGTCGTGCAGCGCGCCGAGCTGCCGCCACACCTCCCGGGTGGCGTCATCGTCTTCTTCGGTGAGGTGCTGGTGGGGGTTGTAGTAGGTGATCCGGTCCGGGTCGAGGGTTCTGTTGCAGCGGATCCCGTCCACGCCGAGGCGGGCGTGGGGGTCACGGTCGATGTGCAGGGCGGTGCCGTCGGTCAGCAGCGCGTAGCACTGGCCTTTGAGGTCGAACGCCGACCGGTAGCGGCCGTTGGCCCATTCATCGCGCAGGGTCCGGGCGACCTGGTACCAGCGGCCCTGATCCGAGTCGAGGGTGGTGACGCCGATGCCGACGTAGGTCGCGTCGTCGGGCAGGGTCATGTCTCCGCCGTTGACCATCGAGCCATCCGGCCCGAGAGGATGCCACCGGCGCCCGGCGGAGGCGGCACGTGAGATGTTGTCGCTGGCGACGACCGCCAGGTCGCCGAGCAGCCGAGGTAGGTCATCGGATTCCGGCGAGGCCAGCCACAGCCGGTGGGCCATGTGCAGCCGGTAGCCGTGCGGCTCGGCCGGGGCCTCGGATCTAAAGAACAGCATCACCCCGTGCGGACCGAGCGCATCGCGCTTCCCGAACCGCTGGTCGGCCTCGACCATGTGGCCGGCGTTGGCCCGCTTGGAGCGATACGCGACTTGCCTGCGCAGGTCCGCCCAGCGGCGGTCCCTAGCCGGCACACCGTCACCGTCCTGCCTCTGCGAGGGCGCAGGCGGGGGTGGTGTGGGGGGAAACGTGGTGCCAGCCGGTCGGTGGTAATCGCCGGGCACTGGGACCGCGCCGTAGCCGGGTGGTGGTGGTGCGTAGTCGGCTGGCCTCCGGGAGGCAGCGGGCGGTGCCGCCGGTGGGCGCTCTGGTCGCCAGCCGGGGTGAAAGGGATCGACACCGTAATGCCCGCCGCGTGCGGCAGTATGATTGCTCATCGTCGCGATCCTCCTTCTCAGATCGAGACGTTGATGGCGTCGGGAACGGCGTGCGCCGTCGGGGTACCGCGGCCAATGCCGGCGTAGACCTCAGGACGGGCTCGCCGCAGGCTCCCGGCCCACACCCCGCCCGCAACGGCGGTGGCGACGAGGATCGCGGGCAGCAGGATGGGGTACAGCGACCCGGGCGCGGCCCCGAGCAGCGAGCTGACGTTACCGAGCATCAAGGCCAGCACCACCAGCCCGCCGAGCACGCCCAGGGCGGGCGCGAGCCGCCACTCCCACACCCCCGGCCGTAGCCCGCGCACGCTGTCCGGTGCCCGCAACGCGGCCACCGACGCGGCCAACAGCAGACACAGCAGCCCCATCGCACCCAGCGTCGACAGCCAGGTGAACATCGCCGCGACGGGGTCAGCGCCGCTGAACGCGAACGCGCCCACTACCACCGTGGCGACACCGGTCTGCGCCAGTGACCCGCCGCGCGGCGCGCTGACCCGAGTCGCGCTGCCGCCTCGCGCGAGCCCAACAGGCAGGACGCCCTCGCGGGCCATCGCGAACACATACCGTGCGAGCACGGCGTGGAACGCCAGCATCGACGTGACGATCGCGAAGACCAGCATCAGCTCCGCGAGGACAACCCACCCACCGCCAAGACGCTCCAGGACCGAGAACGGCAGCCCGCCGGCAGGGTCAGCGGCGACCTCGGCGACGGCTCCGGGGCCGACCGCCACCCCCATCGCCCACGCGGCCACCGCATACACCCCACCGAGCACCACCACTCCTGCCGTGGTGGCCCGGCTGACCGACCTGCGGTCGATGGCCTCCTCGACGAACGATCCCGGCGCGTCTATGCCCATGAACGCGGCCACGCAGAAGGCAACCGCGCCGCCAAGGCCGCTAACCGCCAACCCGGAGGCGTCGAAGCCCGCCCAGGACAGCCCACCGTCCGCCGGTTCTCCCATACCGGCCAGCACGAACGCCGTGACGACCAGCAGCGAGACGGCCAGCACGGCGGCCAGGACCCGGGTGGACAACACGATCGCCCGCAGACCCAACACCCCGACGCCGGCCAGGGCGAGGCCCGCCCACACCCACCACGTGCCGCCGAGCTGCGCGGCGATCGTCGCCCCGAACAGCCCGTACAGGCTGGTCTGGATGGCGTTGTAGGCCACCAAGGCGACCAGGCCGGCGGCGACGCCCCAGCCACGGCCCAACCCCTTCGCGAGGATGCCGTAGTAGGCCGCCGGGTGCCGGACCTGGCGTGCCATCGCCGTGTACCCGACCGCGAGCACCGCCACCGTACCCGCGACGAGCACGAAGGTCAGGGGCAGAGCCGTCACCTTGGTGGTCGCGTACGTCGCGACGATGCCTCCGGCGAGCACCACCATGGGCGCCGACGCCGCAGCCCCGATCACCCACAACCCGAACGGAGTCAGCGTCCGCCGCGCGAGAGCTACCTGCACATGCGTTGACTTCACCGCAGCTCCCCCCGCTCCGGAAAGATTGGGCACGACGAGCGCTGGCAGTCATCCGCTGGATGTCGGTCCCCGGTGAGGGCGTTGGCCGCCATCAGGTGCACCGTCGCCGGCCGTACCGGGCCGGCGCGCCAGTAGCCCTGGTCACGGCCGAGCCGCCGCTGCGTGGTGTCCGCGTCGGGCGTGAACCTGAACAGGTCGTGGTGTCCGTCCGGCCACTCCCGCCGAATCGCGTACCTCCATGCGTACTTCGCGGCCGTCGCGTTTGCCACGTCCGTGACCGCGGCACCGGTGCCGGCGGCGTGCGGCCGTGCCGGCAACCGCTGCCCGGCATCGAGCGTTCGCGGTGGGGAGGCAGTAAGCGGTCCGGGGACCAGGGTCAGCATGAGGATGTGTCTCCTTGAAAATCGGGGCACATAGGGTTGGAACTCCGGTTGAGCAGTTCGGACGAGTCGGCACTCGTGCGTGACGGGTAGCGCGGGGCGCCGAGAAACCGTGCGGTTTGGCGCGACAGGCGTGGGGAGCCCCTGTCATCACCTTCCGGTCGAGCCAGGAAACCGCGAAGAGCACCCTGCTACTCCTTGATCGCCAGTTTCAGCTGTTCGCTGACCTCACCAGCGGCCCCTGCGCTGGCCAGCATCTGCTCAGACTGATCGGCCAGGTACGACTGCCACTGGGACAGGTATTCGTGCGCGGCCCGACTGGCGGTTAACAGAGCGTCATACCTCTCTTGCAGGTCCTGTAGATGACGCTGCAGTTCGGTGACCTGCGGGCCGGCGTATCCGGTGCTCTGGGCGGCCTGCTGATGGGCGTGGACGATGATGTCCTCGGCCTGCCGCCGCGCTTCGGCGAGGATCTCCGCGCCCTCCACGCTGGCGTCGCCGATTGTGCGGTTGGCTTCCTCCTGAGCGCGCATCGTCAGCTCGACAGCCAATGGGTCAGCTGCTTGCGGTACGGCGCTCGGCAGGGTTCCGTGGCGGAGCATCTCGACCTGGTTGAGCAGGCTGGCCACCTCTCGTCCCCTACGATCGATTTCGCCGCGCAGCAGCGCGATCCGATCGTCCGCGAAGCGGACCACCGCGGCAACGTCAACTGCCGGGTACCAATGCGTGCGGCGTGAGCGGCGGGTGGCTACCAGGCTGAGGCGCTGGGTGACCTCGCCGGGCAGCGGCCGCTCCGCGTCCGGTGCAAGGTGTCGGGCACCGTGGTCAGTCATCGGACTCCTGTCCAGGTGAGGTCACGCGACGTCGATCCAGCCGGCGCCGACAGAGGTGGGTAGAGCGAGTGGTCGTAGCTTTCGGTCAGAATCCGGGCAGGGTCTACACCAGAGGCGGTAAGGGCAGCGATCGTGGCCCGGGTCATCACAGGAGACCCGCAGACGAGGATGTCTGCGTCTGCCCACGGGCCGAGCCGCAGGGCGGTGTCGACGGCGCGCCCCACCTCGCCGTCCCACCCCCACCCAATTTCTACGGTTGGCACGTAGCGCAGCCACGGCTCGCCCAAGGTGTCAGACCACGCTGCTTCCGGCGCCGTCGCGGCCAGTTTCAGGAGCGCTTGGTGGTCGTACAGGTCGTCGGGTGTTTTTCCCCCCACCACCAGGGTGGTGGGACGGCCGGAGCCTTGCTGGATCTGTTCGAGGATGGCTCGCAGCGGCGCTACGCCGGTACCGCCAGCGATCAGCAGAAGCCGTCGGTGGGGTGCGCGGTCGTACGACGACAACGCGGTGCCCACGGGGTGCCCCAGCAGGAGTGTGTCGCCGAGTGCCGTCCGGCGCACCAAATGGGTGGAGAACCGGCCCGTCGCCCTCACGTGGAACTCGAGCGTTCCGTCGGGGCGGGGAGCGTTGGCGGGTGACAGGTACCGCCAGGTGCGCATTGCCGGCACCTGTGTCGGCAGAGACTGCCCCGGCAGGTAGTTGCACAGGTAGTTCGGTCGGACGGTGAACACGCAGATGTCGGCGCGGCGGCGCTCCGTGCTGGTTACCTCTGCCCGCCAGAACGAGGGCGCGACCCGTTCGGATCTGGCGGCGCCGGCGAGCATCAACTTCGCTACCGCCTCGTACGCCGCAGCCCACTCAGCCCTTAAGCTTGGTGTCCACCCTGGTCCGACGAAGTGCTCCAGCGTTGCCACGAGTGCCTGGCCTACCCAGATGTAGTGCCGCTCTGCCAGCTGCACCGGTCGACCCTCGTGGTCTGATCCGTGGAACCGCCTGTGATCAGCGCCGAGACGCTGCGCGAACGTCGTGAGCGCATCCGGGTCGTCGATGTTCGTGATGATGTGCCCGAGCGAGGCGAGTAGCTTGTCCTCCTGATACCGCATGTCGGCTGGGAACATGGTCCGCGTCTCAGGAGCGATAAGGAACAGAGTCGCGTAGAAGTATTTTGCTGCTTCGGGGCCGGCGACGGCGAGCTGGTTCCAGCTCCGACGCAGCGCAGTGACGTCCATGTGTCAGCCCTCCTGCCGGGAGGCGAGGTAGTGGCGCTCACGCAGAGTCGGCTCGGGAAAGTACGGCGTGTGAACACCTGGCCAGAAACTCGGGTTAGGCGCCCGGGTGTCGTAGCAGCGGTGGTGCTCGGCGTGTAGGGCGGCCCATCCGACCGACCCGTTGATCCACGGCCAGTCGCCGTGGCCGGGCCGGCCAGCGCTGCCGGTCGTCGATGCTGGCTCGTTCCCGATCATCGGGCCGGTTCCGGCACGTTCCCCGCGTGTCCCCCGCGTGATCCTCCGTGCGGGCGGGCGTCGTCGCAGTGCCACGTCTCTCCCATCCCGTTCATGTTTCGCCTCTGGTCTGTGCCATACGGCCGGCACCGGACGGGAGTTCACATCTTTGACTCAGGACGGATCGCCGCTCGTAATGCCGGGTGGCGGCGGAAGACCGGGGCAGGGAGGGCTTGACCACGGCGCCGAGCCGGCGTGGTCGCCGAGCACCTGGTTGCCGCCGTGGCAGGGCCCTTGTCCGGAGCTGCTGCCTGCCCGGCTGAGGGGCGCCGACGGCGATGACCAGGCGGATGCTGGCGTCGATGGCGACCTGCAGGTTCGTCGAGTACCGGTAATTCTCGCCCCGCGGCGAGGCGGTGGTCCCGGGTCGGGATCACCTGCACCCAGGCATCTTCCGACGACCGTCCCTAACAGACACCTGTCGGGGTTACGAGACGTCCCTCAGACATTTTCCGCGCCCCCTGACAATAATCAGGCCGGACGCAACGGCCGGCCGCGGCGACCACCGCGACCGCCGCCACCCTCGCGACGCCGCGCCGCGAGATCTGCCATCGGGATGGAGGCTGGGTGATCCGGCCAGAACGTGCGAACACCACATTCAGCTCCCGCCTTGTGAGCACATGCCTGTGTCGTCATCGAGCTACGCTCCCTGCACGTAGGGACGCGGGTCCCGGTCACGGCGAGCGAACCGGGTTCAGCCGACAGGCCGACGATGCTGGCGGCAGCACCGGCCGAAGCCCGCCGAACCCACCTTGCTAATTCGCATTAGCATCTTGACGCCGCCGAGACGGCGCGCGCAGACTCGTCAACCAACGCACCCATCCGCGACGACCGTCCACACCGTACGGCCGCTCAGCGAAGGTGAATGACACCCGCTGACTCGTCACGGCCGCCCCCGCTCCCGCTGCCCCGGTCGGCCCACCTCACGAACGGAGAAACGCGATGACGCGTACCCCTGAAGGCTCCATCTCCCGACGCACGCTGCTGCGTGGTACGGCGGCCGCCGGCGTCGCGATCACCGGCGCCGGCCTTGCCGCGACGCCCACGCCCGCGCTCGCCGCACCGGCTGGCTTCCCCAACTATCAATACGTGCGCGACGCGTTCGCCGCCCCGTTGCGCTACAACCCGACCGGCGAGTTCATCTTCCCGTGCGTGCGCGGAGTCTACGACAAGATCAGCGGCTATCTCGGCCGCTACTACCTCTACTACGCGCCACACGACGCACCCGGCGGGATCTGCCTCGCCTACGCCGACCGACTCGAGGGCCCCTACACCGAATACCCGAACAACCCCATCATCGACCGGTATCTGCCGACCACCACGGTGAGCCACGTGTCGTCCCCCCACGTGGTGTGGGACGCGCCGACCCGGCAGTTCTACCTGTACTTCCACGGCGAGAACTACACGACCCGAGTCGCCCGCTCGACCGACGGCATCCACTTCACCGACGAGACCCCGATCCTGTCGACGAGACTGGTACCCAACACCACCGAAACCTCGTACGCACGAGTCTTCGAACACTCCGTGGCCGGCAAGGGCAACCGCTACGTGATGGTGTTCATGGGCTACCACACAATCGGACCGGGCACCCGAAAGATCTTCTGGGGCTGGTCGCCGAACGGCTGGAGCGGCTGGCAGTTCGACCCGAACCCGCTGGTGTCACCATCAGGCGACGGGCTAACCGACATCTCCGCGCCGCACCTGTTGAAGCGCAACGGCACCGCCTATCTCGCGTATCACGGCAACAGCGGCAACATGTATCTGACCGAAATCGGCAACAACTTCGACCGCGAAATCCACCTCGGAGTGTTCCACCGACCAATCGCGTCGGACAACGGCCGGGTCGCGGCACCCACGTTCGGCACCGACGGCGGCGTGAGCTACATGCTCTACGAGGCCGGGCCCCGCCTCGACGCCAGGATCTGCGTGGCCCGCGCGGTCTAGTGCTCTGACCGGGAAGGTTCACCGGGTTGGTGGTCGTGACGGTTGGATGTGCGGTGACGTCCGATCCGAGCGCTGGAGGCGCGGTGGCTGAGCCTGTCCGTGTACGCAGGCGGACCGACCAGGAGGGGCAAAAGCTGCAGCAGACCGTGCGCCGGGGCAGCACCAACTCGGTGCGCTACCGGCGCGCGATGATGCTGCTGGCCTCGGCCGGCGGGAACCGGGTGCCTGTGATCGCCCAGCTGGTCCAAGCCGACGAGGACACCGTCCGGGACGTGATCCACCGGTTCAACGAGATCGGCCTGGCCTGCCTGGACCCTCGCTGAGCGGGAGGCCGTCCCCGCCGACTCAGCCCTGACGAGGAAGACTTCGTCATCCAGACGGCCACCACCCGCCCCACCAAGCTCGGCCAGCCCTTCACCCGCTGGTCGATGCGCAAGCTCGCCGCCTACCTGCGGAAAGTGCACGGACGTGTCATCCGCATCGGCCGTGAAGCCTTACGGTGCCTGCTCCGGCGCCGCGGCATCACCTTCCAGCGCACCAAGACCTGGAAGGAGTCACCCGACCCTGATCGCGACGCCAAGCTGGAAGGATTCACCCGACCCTGATCGCGACGCCAAGCTCGACCGGATCGAGCAGGTGCTGGAACGCTTCCCGGACCGGGCTTTCGCCTTCGACGAGTTCGGGCCCCTGGGGATCCGGCCCACCGCAGGCTCCTGCTGGGCGAAGCAGGGCAAGCCAAACCGGCTTCCGGCGGCCTACCGCCGCACCCACGGCGTCACCTACTTCCACGGCTGCTACTCCGTGGGCGACGACCGCCTGTGGGGCGTCAACCGCCGCTGCAAGGGCACCGCCAACACCCTGACCGCGCTCAAGTCGATCCGCGCCGCCCGACCCGACGGCGCCCCGATCTACATCATCCTGGACAACCTCTCCGCCCACACCGGCGCGGGCATCCGCCGCTGGGCGAAGAAGAACAAGGTCGAGCTGTGCTTCACCCCGACCTACGCTTCCTGGGCCAACCCGATCGAGGCCCACTTCGGCCCGCTGCGGCAGTTCACCCTGGCCAACTCCCACCACCGCAGCCACCCTGCGCAAACCCAGGCACTGCACCGCTACCTGCGCTGGCGCAACACCAACGCCCGCCACCCCGACGTACTCGCCGCCCAACGCAAGGAACGCCCCCGCACCCGCAGCGAAAAGGGCATTCGCTGGGGCGGACGCCCCCCTCAACACCGCGGCCTGGCCAACCGCGAACAGCAGCCCCCGAACGCCGACGGGGCAAGTTCAGGAGAAGGACAGCGACAGAAGGATGACTCAGGAGGCGAACGGCTCGATCTCCCCCGCGAAGACGATGACCTGGTCGATGAGGCTCCGTCGCAGATGGACGACATCCGTTCCCGCCAGGCGGGGGCCTCCATCAGGCGTGGTGAAGACCCACCGGTACCGGGCCCATTCGTCAGGCATGTCCACCGCTGAGCAGCGCACCATCGTGCCGGTTCCCGCCGGGTGGCGTCGGATGTCCAGCACGAACCGCTCGACCGCCCCGATTCCTTCGCTGCGACCCAACGGCCCCCAGAAGACCACGTCTGAGGTCAGGGCCTGGGAGAGCAGGGCAGTCACATAGCTGTCGTCCGAGGCGTTGAACGCGGAAATGAACGTGTCGATCGCGGAGCGTGCGGTCTCTTCCTGCATGCCCCAGTAATACCAGCCGTTTCGCGTGCGCTCGTCCCACGAGCCGCCTTCCGATCACGGTGAACCTTCCCGGTCACAGCACTAGCAATACCTCCCCGTCACCGGCCACACGAGCAACTCGGCCTGGAACGGGGCACCATCCAGCCGACGCCAGCGGCCCCGGAGCTCCTGCCCCGGGGCCGCCAGCCGTCAATGATCGTCAGTCGTTGGTGGTGTCCCAGCCGTAGTCGGGCAGGTCGAAGAAGTCGTCACCGTCGACCCGGTCGACGGTGCCGTCGGCCAGGCCGTCGAGCAGCGACTCCACGCCGGTCTGCACGCTCTGCACGAGCATGCCGTGCTGCTTCTGGCCCAGGTCGTCCTGCTGGCCGCGCACCTCGAACAGCACCGTGCCGGTGCCGTTCAGGGCGAACGCCGAGCGGCCCTGGCCCGCGTACTCCCGGTTGTCCGGGTGGTAGTACCGGCCGATGGCGGCGAGCTTCGACTGGTCACCGTACTTCGCGGTCATGCCGTTGGCGACGGTGAGGGCGTAGCGGCGGGACTTGTCCTGGTCCAGCGCCGGCCACTTCGCCTTGTACGCGGCGCCGTCCTGCACGCCGAGCGGCGGGTAGTCGAGCGAGACGGAGATGAGGTTGCCGTCCTGCTCACCGCCGGTGATCCGGTCGCACGGCCCCATGTGGTGCAGGTCGATGTACGCGTCGACGGCGCCCTTCTCCGCCCGCAGACCCACGTATACGTCGCGGATTGCCCGCGACTCGGGGGAGAGGAAGAACCCGGCGTCGGTGTCGCGGCCCGGAAGGTCGGTGGCGCGCGGCACGTAGTCGAGGTCGGGGTTGAAGTCGCGGTTCAGGTCGTAGCCGGGCAGGTTGATGCCGTCCCCGTTGAGCCGGTGGTACCAGGCGCGCGGGGCGCCGGCCAGCTGCGGGAACTCCGCGACCGTCGCGTCCCAGGACCGTACGTTCATCCGCCGGTTGAGCTCGCCGCCGTCGGGGTTGACCATCGGCATGGCGACGAAGGTGACCTCGGTGAGGATCTGTCGCGTCTGCGCGTCACCGGCGCTGCCCAGGCGCTTGAGGATCCCGAGCAGCGCCTCGGTGCCGGTCCGCTCGTTGCCGTGGATCGCGCTGGTGACCAGCAGCACCTTGTCGCCGGTGCCGACCCGGGCCGTGTACAGCTCCCGGCCCTCCGGCGAGCGCCCGACCACCTCGACGTCCACCCGGCCGCCGCTGCTGCGCTCGATCTGCGCCAGCTGGTCGCCGACCTGCTCGTGGTTGCTCCAGCCCGACCAGGACGGGTCCTCGGCGATCTTGCAGCTGCCCTGCCCCGGCCCCTCGGGAGCGGCGGCGGAGACCGCCGGAGCGGTGAGGATCGAACCGGCCAGCGCGGCCGTCACGGCGGCGGCCAGGGCCCCGCGGGATCGGATTGTCGACTTCGTGTGTACCTGCACGCGTAACTCCTCTCGTGGATCCACCGGCCACCGAGCGGGGCGCAGAAGAGCGCTGGTGACGCTCGGGGAGCGGACCACCTCTTGCTTCCGAGGATCTTGACCTGCGCGGACGGCGGATGCAATAGAGAGCTGCGCTTTTCTCGATGCGAGGGCAGGTTCCGGCCGACGCGGCGTCCTGCCACCCGGTGCGTGGTCTGATCGTCGATCACCTGCCTGCTCGGTGCTGGGTCCGGTGGCGATGCACAGCGTCGTGGTTGCCGCACCGGGTCGAGCAGTATTCGCGCCGCCCGTTGCGGCTGGTGTCGACGAACACCGTCACGCATGTCGACC
The DNA here is from genome assembly GCF_043202855.1 of Micromonospora sp. NPDC048063. NCBI lineage: Bacteria > Bacillati > Actinomycetota > Actinomycetes > Micromonosporales > Micromonosporaceae > Micromonospora > Micromonospora sp. NPDC048063. The sequence goes on from NZ_JBIDBG010000007.1 coordinate 95,683, forward strand.
GGGCGCAGACGCCCAGCCGCCGGCCTTCCGCCTCAACCGCGAAGATCGACAGACCGCCGGCCGTGACCGCTCGGACCCGGCCGACGACATCATCGTCCTCGGGCGTGAAGTGCAGGTGCGGGCGCAGCCCGTCGTGGGTGGTCAGAAACGCCCCGGTAGTCCCCTCGACCAGCAGCGCGTTGATCGTCGCGCAGCGCTCGTCGGTCCCGGGCGCCTCGAACACGGCTCGCAGCCGCACACCCCACATCCGCAGAATCTCTGCCTGCCGGGCCGTGAGAGCCGGTCGCGGATCTCGTGCGTACGCAGGACCGCCTCGATCTCACCCGTCCCGATCCCGCCCACGCCGGGCCGGCGTCCATCGCCGGCGCACAGACGCTACTCTCGATCGCCACGCTCCCGTTCATCGTCGGCCTGACCATGGGATGACCTTCCCCGCACCGGCGGCACACCGCCACGGCCAGGTCCGCGGGGCTGTCTCGACCGAGCGGCGTTTCGACCCAGGCCATCCGCCGGGAAGTCGACGTGTGGGGGGTCACCGCGGGGTGCGGGCCGGTCGTCCCATCTCGGCGAGGATTCCGGTGCCCTGACCGAGTTCGATGAGGTAGCCGTCCGGATCACGCAGGTAGCAGCGGATCTCCACCCCGTGATCCTTCGGTTCGGTCAGGAACTGTCCGCCGCGGGAACGCCACAACTCGTAGACGGCGCGGACGTCGGTGACCCGGATGTTGAGCGCGCCGCTGAGCACGTTCGGGTCCGCCGGTGCCTGCGCCCGGACGGTCGGCTTGTCGTCGGTCGGGCCGCCCTCGTCGTTGATCACGATGTAGCCGTTGTGCAGCCGGAGGATGGCCGGTTGCCGCTCGCGCACCACCGTCGCTCCCAGCACGCTGCGGTAGAACTCCCGCGAACGGTCCACGTCCCGCACGATCAGCAGGTGGGTGAGCACCAGCCCGTGCTCGGGCTGGAAGTAGTCGGGCGCCTCGTCCGTCACCGCAGTCTCCTCCGGGTCGGCCGGACGGGTACCCACGCGGGCGCCGGGCACACCTGTCCGCCTCCGGAACCACCCACCCTTGCCATTATCATTCTCGATAGTGATATCGTTGAGCCGTGGAGTTGTCGAGGGAACGTTGGGCGGAGTTGGCGCTACACCCGGTGCGCATCCGGATCCTGCGGGCAGTGGCGGGTGCGCGACTGACCACGCACGACCTGGCGGCGCTGCTGCCGGACATCCCGCAGGCCACGCTCTACCGGCACCTGGCCACGCTGGTCAAGGCCGGCCTGATCGAGGTGGTGGAGGAGCGCAGGATCCGCGGGGCCGTCGAGCGGGTCTACGCCCTGCCTGCCCACGGTGCGACCTTGGACGCCGCAGCCCTGGCCACCGCGACGCCCGAGGATCACGCCCGCTACTTCACCGCCTTCGTGTCGAGCCTGCTGTCGGAGTTCTCCCGCTACCTCGCCCGTGAGCGGATCGACTTCGCCGCCGACGGTGTCGGATACCAGCAGCTCGTGCTCCACCTGACCGACGCGGAGCTGGCAAAGTTCGCCGCCGACCTCAACCAGGTCATCGGCCCGCTGCTGGGCAACGAGCCCGGCGAGGGCAGGGTGCCTCGACTACTGGCCACCATCCTGCTGCCGGCCGATCAGCCGACAGCCACCGACAGCCCACAACAGACGCCGGAGCGGGACGAAGGCTCCGACCCGAGGGAAGGGAATGGCTGATGGCCTCGGTCACGGTTGCCGTCGAGCTGGTCGACATCCGGTTCACCGGGTGGGAGCGGCTCTGGATCGGGCGTGAGCGGCTGACCGTCCCCGTCACCGCGGTGCGGAGTGTGGCCATCGTGGCCGACCCGCTGCGCCTGGCGCGGGGCGCCCGGCGCGGAATGGTGGTGTCCGGCTTCGTCAAGATCGGTGTCTGGGGGTTGTTCGCTGGTCCCCGTCAGCTCGTGGCGGCACGCCGGGGCGAGCTGGGGCTGCATATCGTCCTGGACCGGGCGGCCGCCGGCGGTCAGTTCGACGAGGTCGTGCTCTCCGATCCGGCTGCGCCGGACATCGCGGACGCGATCGGACGCGCGTCGGCGGTCGGCGCATGAACGGCGACCGCCTGACGATCGAGGTCTCGCACCTGACCAAGCGGTACGGCGAGGTCACCGCCGTACGTGATCTGACCTTCACGGTCGAACCGGGCGTGGTCACTGGTTTCCTGGGCCCGAACGGCGCGGGCAAGACCACCACGATGCGCATGCTGACCGGCCTCGTGTCGCCCACCTCCGGCACCGCGACGATCGGCGGCCAGCCGTACGGGCGGCTGCCACGGCCGTCGCGCACCGTCGGGGCGGTGTTCGACGCGAGCGCGTTCCACCCCGGCCACACCGCCCGCGACCACCTGCGCGTCTACGCCGCGATGGGCGGCTACCGGGACAGCCGGGTCAGCGACCTGCTCGATCTGCTCGGCCTCGCCGAGGCCGCCGACCGCCGCACCCGCGGGTTCTCCACCGGCATGCGGCAACGGCTCAGCCTCGCCACCGCCCTGCTCGGCGACCCCTCGGTGCTGCTGCTGGACGAGCCGAGCAACGGCCTCGACCCCGAAGGCATGCTGTGGTTGCGTGGCTTCCTGCGCCGGCTGGCCGATGAGGGACGCACGATCCTGATCTCCAGCCACGTGCTCAGCGAGATCCAGCAGCTCGTCGACGACGTGGTGGTGGTCCGCCACGGCGAGCTCGTCGCCGCTGGACCGTGGTCACGGCTCGCCGGACCGCCAGCGGTGCTGGTGAGCTCGCCGGATGCCGACCGGCTGGCCGCCGCCCTGCGAGTCAGCCGGCCAGACGGCGACGCGCCGCGGATCGAAGCCGTCGGGGCAGGGCGGCTACGGGTATACGGGCTGGACGCGCCGCACGTCGCCGACCTGGCCGCCACGTGCCGGCTGCGGGTACACGAGCTGGTCACCGAGAACCCCAGCCTCGAACAACTCTTCCTCCACCTGACCACCGACAGGGCGACCACCGCATGAACCACCTGATCAAGGCCGAGTTCCGCCGGTTGTTGGCCACCCGCACGTGGAGCGGGCTGCTGCTCGCCGCCGTGCTGATCGGCGGCGGCATGACGGGCGCGATGGCGCTGGTCGGTCCGGAGAACTTCGACCCACCCATGCCCGGACTGGACACCGAAACCGGCATCCGCTCGGTCCTCGGCATCCTCGGTTACACCGCATTCGTGCCGGCCGCCGTCGGCACACTCGCCGTCACGTCCGAGTACCGGCACCGCACCGCCGCCGTCACGTTCCTGTTCGCGCCGCGCCGGTGGCAGGTGTTGGCGGCCAAGCTCGCCACGTACGGCGTCGGTGGACTGGCGTACGGGCTGGTCCTCGCCGGCACCGCCGCCGCAGCCCTCTTCGCGGTCGCCGCCGCCCGCGGCGTCGCGCTCGGCCTGCCGGCCGGCACGGTGCTGGCGTTGCTGGCCCGCATCGGCCTGGCCATGGTCGTGTACCTGCTGATCGGCGTGGGCATGGGCGCCCTGCTCCGCCACCAGGTCGTGGCCCTGTGCGTCGTGATCGGCTACCTGTACCTGGGCGAGACGCTGCTCATGATGATCCCCGGCATCAACGCGCTCTATCCAGTCCTGCCCGGCGGCGCCACCGCCTCCCTCACCGACTTCACCTACCTCGCCGACGCCATGTCCGAACAGGTCGGCAGCACGGCCATCCAACTACTGCCACCAGCCACCGGCGCACTACTGCTCACCGCGTACGCACTCACCGCCTCGCTGATCGCCGTCATCATCCCCATGCGCCGCGACATCACCTGACCTTCCTCCCCTTGCCGAGCTTTCGGGGCGGTCGGCCGTTACGGCCGACCGCCCCGAAGACGTCACCAGGCGGCGGATCGCGCGAGTAGTGGTTCCGATTTCCTCGCCCTATCGGCGCTCGGCGGTGGGGCCAGCGTTGTCCGCGACGGCAGCGGTCTCCGCGGCGAGTCGTTCGGAGGCGTCGCGAGTGGCGGAGAGTCAGGTCAGCTGATCCTGGGTGGGCTGGGCGTCGGTGGTCTGTTCCGGGTGGGGCGCGGTGCTGCGCAGGGTGATCGCCGCGATGACAGCTCCTGCGGCGGCGATGATCCCGGCGCCGACGAAGGCGGCGGAGTAGCCGTCGGTCAGGGCCGGCAGGTCGCCGAGTTGGTCGGCGCCGTAGGACGCTGCGACGGCGGTCATGGCGGCCAGGCCGAGGGCGGAGCCGACCTGGTAGCTGGTGTTGACGATGCCGGATGCCAGCCCGCCTTCCTCGGGGCGGGCGCTGGAGATCGCGGTGCCCAGCGACGGGATGAAGGCGAGTGACATGCCCAGCGCCGCGACGAGCGAGGCGGGCAGGACGTCGGCGACGAAGGTGCCGTCGGGGCGGATCAGAGCGAGCCATCCGAGGCCGGCGGCGAGGACCGCGAGGCCGGTCACGACCATGGGCTTGGGGCCGAACCGGTTGATGGCCCGCGGTGCGAGGGCGATCATCCCGACCATGATGAGGACGGTCATGGGCAGCAGCGCGGCACCGCTGGGGAAGGCGCTGTAGCCGAGGACCTGCTGCAGGTACAGGTTGAGGTAGAACCACATCGGGATCCAGGCCGCGCCGAGCAGCAGTTGGGCGATGTTCGCGGCGGCGAGGTTCGTGGCGCGGAAGATGGACAGGCGCATCAGCGGCTCCCGACGCGCGGCCTGGATGGCGAGGAACGCCGCCAGGGCGGCGACGGCGCCGGCCAGGACCAACCAGGTCTGCCCGGAGGACCAGCCGACCTCGGGGGCGCGCACGATGGCGTAGACGGCGGCCCCGAGACCGAGGGTCACGGTGAGCGCTCCGGCGACGTCGAGGGAGCCTCGGCGGGCGCCGCCGGCCGGCATCAGCGCCGGGGTGGCGAGGACGGCGACCAGTGCGATCGGGATGTTGATGTAGAAGACCCAGGGCCAGCTGACGTACTCGGTGATGACGCCGCCGAGGAAGACGCCGGCGGTGCCGCCGGCGGGTGCCGCGGCTCCGTAGAGAGCAAGGGCTCTGGTGAGTTCCCGCGGCTCGGCGCCGAAGAGCATCATCAGCAGGGTCAGCGCCGAGGGCGCGATCAGGGCGGCGCCAGCGCCCTGGACGGCACGGGCGGCCAGTTCGACGGCGACGCTGTCGGCCAGGCCGGCGGCGGCCGACCCGGCCAGGAGGATCAGCCAGCCGGCGGTGAACATGCGGCGGGCGCCGAACAGGTCGGACAACCGGCCACCGAGCAGCAGCAGGCCGCCGAAGGCGACGACGTAGGCGTTGAACACCCAGGACAGGTTCTCTGGCGAGAAGCCGAGGTCCGTCTGCATCCGAGGTAGAGCGACGCCGATGATCGAGGTGTCCATGATGACCATGAACTGGGCGAGCGCGATGAGGCCGAGCGCCCACCACCGCTTGGTCCTGGGTGACATCACAACCACTCCTTTATGCCCCTAGGGGGTACGGGTAAGTGGAGAATGTTTACCCCCTAGGGGTATTGGACGTCAAGTGATCCACGTCAACGACGCCCGATCACGCGAACCCCTTGCGCCATATACCCCCCTGGGGTAGCTTCCGCTTATCAAGAAAAGGCGGATCGTGACGGGACACCGGCACCCAGACAGAGGACGGGACCACGCCGCAGCTCCGCCGGGCTGAGGGAGGACTCCGGGTGACCAGGAGGCCCCGTCAGGTCCTGATCTGCCTTGCCCACCCACACCCACCAGAGGAGATGTCCATGTGCAACAGCGAATCCGGTTGCGGCTGCGCCACTGCCGTTGACACCGCCCCGGCAGCCACCGCCACCCAGGACGGCGTCCGGACCACCTACACCGTGTCCGGAATGACCTGCGGGGGCTGCGCCAACTCCGTGCGCAAGCACCTCAGCACCGTCGCTGGCGTCACGCGCGTCGAGGTCGATGTGACCGACGGCCTGGTCACCGTCACCAGCGACGCCGCCCTGGAGACCGCCGACGTACGCACCGCGGTCGAACAGGCCGGCTATCAGCTCGTCGGCTGACCACCTGGCCGGTCGTGTCCGTCCCAGGCACGGGCACGACCGGCCGCGCCCCTGCCGCAACAACACGGTCACAGGAGTCGACATGACTGGTGCAGATCATCCCGACCACTACCCCACCAGCCCTGGGCTCGTGGTCTACGGCACCGGCTGGTGCCCCGACGTGCGGCGCAGCCGGGCCGTGCTCGACGCCGCCGGCGTCGCCTACCACTACGTCGACCTCGACCGGGACCAAGCCGCCACCAGGCTCGTCCGACGGCTGCAGCACGGACGTCGACGCGTCCCCACGCTGCTGTGGCCGGACGGCACCTGCCTGGTCGAGCCCACGGATGAGGACCTGCGGACTCACCTCGACCAGCGAGAAGCAGAATCCAGCACCGGTGACCGGTGACGGCCTACCGGCCACCACCGCCGCTGGAGCGAGAAGAACATGGCGAGGCCGAGGTATCTCGCCGCGAGCCGATGGAGCGGGAGATCTGGGGGCCGCCTGGCGGCGGTCCGGCGTTCCGGAACGCGCTGCCGGACCGTCCGGGCGGCACCCGTGCGGCTGCCACCCGGACCACCCTTCAGTCGCTGGGACCCCCTCCAGTGATGAGCTGCCCGAACAGGTCGGTGCTGATGTTGCCGCCGGAGACGACCAACCCGACCCGGCGGTGCGGCATTCGGACCCGGCCTGCCAACATCGCGGCTACGGCAAGGGCGCCGCTCGGCTCAACGACGAGCTTCATCCGATCGAACAGGAATTTCATCGCGGTCAGAATTTCCTCGTCGGTGACCACGACGACGTCGTCCACGAGCCGCTGAATGATGGGAAACGTGACATCCCCGGTCCGCTCCCCGGTCACACCGTCCGCGATGGTGCGGGGCACCGGTATGCGGACCGGTTGACCGGCCAGCAGAGATCGCCGGTTCTTGTCCCCGGCCTCGGTCTCCACCCCGACGATGTACGTGGTGGGTGCGATCGCCCGAAGGGCGGTGGCACAGCCGGCCAGCTGCCCGCCACCGCCGAGCGGGACGACCAGCGCATCCAAACCGTCGACGTCGTCCCAGAGCTCCACCGCCGTCGTGCCCGCACCGGCGACCACGTCCGGATGGTCATACGGTGGGATCACGGTCAACCCGCGCTCGGCAGCGAGCCGGTCGGTGATCTCGAACCGGTTGTCGGTGTAGCGGTCGAACGTGACCACCTCGGCGCCGTAGTGGGCGGTGGCAGTCACCTTGGACGCCGGCGCGTCACGCGGCATGACAACGACGGCGTGGGAGCCGAGCACATGCGCGGCCAGCGCGACCGCCTGCGCGTGGTTGCCTGAGGAGAAAGCGATGACGCCACGGCGGCGGGCATCGTCGTTCAACCGGGCGACGGCGTTGTAGGCGCCCCGGAATTTGAAGGCACCGACGCGTTGGAAGCTCTCACATTTGACGAACGCCGTGGCGCCGGTTCGCTGGTTCAAGGTGCGTGAAGTGAGGACGGGTGTGCGGTGGGCGACGCCGAATAGCCGTTTGGCCGCGGCATGCACGTCGTCAGCGGTGACAGTGAGGCGATTCGTCATCGTGAGGTGACTCCTTGCGGGACGGCTGTGGCGGGGAGCGGCGCGGAGGCGGGCTCGAGTCGACCGGAGCGAGCCAGCAGAGCGACAGCACCGGCGCAGACTGCCCCCGTCGCGGAGAGCGCCAGCCAGGGCAGCGCGGGAAGCTCCCAACGCTCAGCTAGCCCCCAGACGGCGCCAGTAGCGAGGTTCCCGGCGGTGATCCCGATGCCGGCGAAGGTGTTGTACAGGCCGTAGTGGGTCGCGACAAGCCGGTCCTGGGCAAGCGCCACGATGGTGTCCATCTCGAACGGGTACGCCACCACGGCGCCCAGGGTGAGCAGCACCGTGGCGGCCAGGGTCGGAAGAATCGCCAGGGTGGCCGCGCCCAAGGAACTCTGGCGGGCGGTCAGCCCGGCGGTCGCCGCCAGCGGCAGGAACGCCGCTGCCATCAGGGCCAGGCCGGCGGCGACGGCCCTGCCGGATTCCCAGCGATGCCGCGCCCAACCGGTGGTCCGGACCTGCCCCATGACCGCCACCACGGCGGAAAGGGCGAACAGGACACTGCTGCCAATGTCACCGCTCTCCCCCAGCACCTTGGCCGCCTGCAACGGAAGGGCGAGGTAGAGCTGCGACGACAGCACGTAGGAACCGATCATGGCTAGGGAGAACAGAAGGAACGAGCGGTTGCCGACGACCTGCCGCCAGTCGGCTCGCACCCCACCGACACCGTGTGGCCGGCCGTCGACCGTGGGCGCGGACCGCGCCGGCAGGGCACGGACTTGCACCACGGTGAGCACCAGGAAGATCATCGCCGCGGTCATACAGACGAGCCGGAAGTCCTGGCTGATCAGGGCAAGCCCGACGACCGGCCCGATGAGGATGCCAGCTTGGTAGAAGACGTTGAATGCGGCAAACGCCTCGACTCGGCGTTCCCCGGCCTCCGCCGCGACGTACGCCCGCACCGCTGGATTGAACAGCGCGCCGGCGAGCCCGGTGGCCACCGACGCAACCAGCAGCATACGCAGGTCGGAGCCAAGACCGAGCAGCGCGAATCCCATGGTCCGCAGGGCGCAGCCGAGGACGATCATCGGTTTGTAGCCGAGCCGGTCGGCGAGCATGCCGCCTACGAAGAACATGCCCTGCTGGCTGAGTGTGCGCACCCCCAGGATCAGGCCCACGGTCCAGGCGGCCATGCCCAGACCCGAAGCGAGATGGTTGGCCAGGTACGGCATCAGCATGTAAAAGCCGAGGTTGATGCCGAACTGATTGACCATCAACAGTTGGAGGGGCCGGTCGAACGAGCCGACCTGATGCCAGGTGCCCTTCACCACGGTCTCCTCCTGGCGTCCCAGCGTGCCCCAAGGCCGCTGCCGGCTCTGCCGTCCCCTGCGCCGGCCGGCGGCGCCGTTTCGGCACCAGCACCACCGCGCGGTGCGGGATCGATGACGGTGACGCACCGGGTCCAGCGGGTAACCTCGCGCTCCTGCGGGTGGCCGAGGTGCTCGGGTTGCGGGGCCGGTGGCCGATCTAGCAGACGGTGGCGGCGGCAGTAGTCGTCGTTGAAGATGGTGTCGACGTACCGAGCCGCCCCGTCGGGAAAGATGGCCGCGACCCGGGTGGACGGAGGGTGGGTGCGGGCGACCCAGGAAGCGACAACCGCGACGGCGCCCACGCTCCAACCGCCGGTGAGGTAGCGGGCGGCAGCCAGACGCCGACATGCCCATACTGCTTCGGCCGGCGAGACCCAATGCACTTCCGCGAAGGCCCTGTAGTCGACGTTGCGGGGGTAGATGCTGCTCCCCAGCCCTCGCATCAGGCGTGGCCGGTCGGGTTGACCGAAGATCGTCGACCCGACGGTGTCGACCCCGACCAGTCGCAGGTCCGGGTTCGTCTCCCGCAGCACTCGGGAGACACCGGCGCTGTGGCCGCCGGTGCCGACGCTGCACACCAACACGTCGACGTGTTTGAGCTGCGTTGCGAGTTCCCGGGCCAGTCCCTCGTAGGCCCTCACGTTGTCGGGGTTGTGGTACTGGTCGGGGCACCAGGCACCCGGGCGTTCCGCGAGCAGCTGGGCGACCCGGTCCCGGCGTGCCTGCTGCCAGCCACCCTGCGGGTGCGGCCTGTCGACGACGTCGACCTCGGCACCGTAGGCGGCCAGCAGGTGCCGCATGTGGGGTTCCATCCCCGCGTCGGTGACCAACGTGACGGGATGCCCGTAGAGCATCCCCGCCAGGGCCAGTCCAAGTCCGAGGGTCCCCGAGGTGGATTCGACAACTGGTGCTCCCGGAGCCAGGTCTCCTCTCCTTCGTGCCTGACCAAGTAGGTAAAGGCCTGGCCTGTCCTTGATTCCGCCGGGATTGTGGCCTTCCAGTTTGGCCCAGAAGCCGGTCTCTTTCTGCCCGGTCAGGTCGGGAATCCATAGAACCGGGGTGTTTCCCACCAGGTGCTCGGGAGTCGCTGCGGCCATCGCCGCACTGGGGACAGGTTGATCTGCAACGCCGTGGGAGGCGTCAAGGTACTTCGCCACAACATGCCTTTCGTCGTCTCGTCTACGCCTACGGTCACCGTCAGGAAGCGCAGACCCTGTGGGTGGGGGTCCGCGCTGCCGGCGCCGCTATATGCGAAGGACCGACGAAGATGCTCCTGCCATCGTGAGCGGCACCAACGAACGCGTGAGGTGGCACGGCCATCGGTGGACGGATGAAGAGACGCCGTCCATGTGTCTGTGTACGGGCAGGGCAGGGGAACCGATTGCTTCGGTGACGGACCTGTAGGGCATGACCATTGCCGCTGTCGCCAGATGCGGGCACCTCTCGGAGCGAGTTGGAGTGCTCGGGAGCGACGAGTCGGCGTCATCCGTGCCGGGCGAGGCGCCTTCGACCGGATGGTCATGGTGGCCGAGCGGCATGGAATGGGCCGAGGCGGAGGGTGCGCACCAGCCGGCGAGCATGACCAGCCCTGCCACAGCCAGGACGACCAGGAGGCTGGCCAGAGGAGCCTGCGACGCCGGGCGCAGCCAGTGACGTCGCACCACAGGTCCTCCCACTAGACATAACCGTCGAACCTGGGCGATAGCCCACATTCACCGACGTCAGCCTAGCCGCTGAACAGCCAAAACTACAGATGGAGAGCCTTTCACTACACTGAGCGCCGCCGGTTGACGATCGGCCACACAGTCCAACTGCGGCATCCGAGCATCGCCAGGACCTGCCCTGAGAGGCGGCGAAACGATCGGTGAGTATGGGCTGACGGGCGGTCGTCACGGCGCACGGGGTGGCAACCTCGGCGTCGACGTTTTGACAGGAATCTCAGGCGCAGAAGAGGATGGTGGCGGCGACGCCGACCAGTGCCGGCGCGAGCACCGCGGCCAGCGGAAGAGCGACACGCGCCGACGTTCGGGAGTCCGGTTCCCCGGCCTGCAGGCGGTGCAGCCGCGTAGACACGTCCGCTCCGGCCATCGACAGGGCGTGCGCGGGGTGTGGAGCATCGTTGAGGGCGATCAGCGCTGCGCGAACTGCGGGTGCGCCGCAGGCGCGCACGGCGGCCGCGTCAGCGCAAAGCTCGACCAGAAGGCGCATGGCGCGCGGGGCGCGGCGGGTCAGCGGCACCCACGGTGCGGCCGCGGCCAGGACCTCGGCGAGGGCGACGATCAGATGGTGGCGGCCGCGCAGGTGTGCCCGCTCGTGAGACAGCACCGCCGCGCGTTGCGCCGCAGGCAGCCCCAGGACGCCGGCGCTGACGACGAGCAGGCCCCGGCCGCCACCGACGCTGTAGGCCAGTGGCACGCGATGCGGAAGCCGCAGCACCGGTACACGCTCCGGCGTGAGGGTTTCGCCGACCAGAGTCACCAGATCCTGGTGCGCCTGCCGAGACTTGCGCTGCGAACGCCACTGCCGGACAGCAACGACCAGGCTTCTCGCGGCCAACGCGGCCAGCGCGGCGACCGCCACCATCCCGGTCACGCCGAGAACCTCGTCCTGCGCCGGCAGCCGGCCGTGGCGCACCGCAAGCCAACAGTGGTGCGCGAGATACTCTGCCCAGTCCTCGATGCTGTCGGCGGGTGCGAGCAGCAGCGCCGCTCCGGCGGTGAAGGTCAGCAGCACTGCGGCCAGGCTGCCCCACCAGGCGAGCAGCACGGCGACCGGATCACGGACCCGGCCCACGGCGCGCTCGAGCAGATCCGGGGTGACCCAGGCTACGACGAGCGCACCGACGATGAGGGCGACGGCCGGGCTCACCGGCGATCCGACCGCTCGTCGAGCACCTGCCGCAGCACCGCCAGTTCCCGGTCAGAGGCCGAACGGGCGAAGTGCAACAGCACCACGTCGGGTTGGAGACTGGTCTCCAGCATGCGCCGCAAGGTCCGCGCCACGAGTTCCTCCCGGCTCCCGGCGGGCCGGTAGTGGTAGGCCTTGCCGCTCTTGTCGCGCAGCACCCACTGCTTGCGGTGCAGGTTGTCCAGCACAGTCATGACGGTGGTGTAGGCCAGGGTGCGTCCGGTCAGCCGGTCGAGCACCTCACGCACCCGCAGGGGCTCGCCCGCCCGCCACAGCACGTCCATGACGGCGGCTTCCAACTCACCCAGGCCGTTCAACGGCACACCGCCTCCCACATCCAGGTCAGCCTACGCTGACCTCGCAGCGCCGTACCTCGGTGCTACGGCGTCAGGTTGGGGATGTCGAACCAGGAGAACGGCGCCCACGGCAGGTTACGCAGCACCGTGCTGTAAAGCAGGAAGGCGGTGACGTACGCCCCGTAGGCCCAGGCGGGCAGGCGCAACGCGGGTAGTTCGCGGCCGAGCCAGGCCGAGGCGAGGAATCGCACACCGAGGTACGCCACGAATGGCACCGCGATCAGCGCGGCCAGGTGGTGGCGAGCGGCCTCGACGAGGTCGCCGTGCAGCAGATAGTAGAACATGCGGGTACCGCCGCAGCCCGGCCCGTTGATGCCGGTCAGGGCGTGCCACAGGCAGGGGCCGGTCGGGTCGGCGACCCGGTCGGTGGGATCGAATCGCAGCACGAATCCCACCGCCGCGGCCAGTACCGCAACCCCGGCAACCGATACCGCGCGTCGCAACGCCCGGTTAGGCGCCGCCATGACCTGACGCACCGACAACCTCCTCGCTGCGCCAACGCTGGGCGCACACTCGCCGTCGCGTCATGTCCGCACCGTGACGCCTGACGACACTACTACTATCCGGCAATAGTAGATGGCATACGATCGGGGGGCGGCGCGGGATGATCCCGTGCCGCCACCGCAGGTCGCAGGGCGAGGCAAGGGAGCTTGGTGTGGCCCACAAGGGGCAGAATCGGTTGGCATGGATCGGCGTCGCGGTCGGCGTCCTCCTGCTGGTCACCGCCGCGGCCACCGCCGTCGGCTGGCGTGGCGACGCCACCTCCACCGGCTCGTCGGGGTTGGGCAGCGGCGGGCTGGGCCACGTGCACGGCCTGGGCGTGAACCCCGCCGACGGACAGCTGTACGTGGCCACCCACCACGGAGTGGTCCGGTTCTCCGGTGCCGAGGCGACCCGGGTCGGGGACAGCCGCCAGGACACGATGGGCTTCACGGTGACCGGCCCCGACGAGTTCCTCGCCTCCGGGCACCCGGCACCCGGCGAGGACGGGCCGAGGCACCTGGGGCTGATCCACAGCACCGATGCCGGCCACTCCTGGCGGACCCTGTCCCTGGCCGGGCAGGCCGACTTTCACCTGCTGCGTTCTTCCGGCGGCGTCGTCTACGGCGTCGATTCGACCAGCGGCGCCCTGATGGCCAGCACTGACCGGGTCACGTGGCAGACCCGTTCCACGATCGAGGCCTACGACCTGGCCGTCGACCCGCACCGCCCGGACACCCTCCTGGCAACCACGGAACAGGGCACGCGCCGGTCCACTGACGGTGGCCGCACCTGGGCACCGGCCGGCGGCCCGCCAGCGGTGCTACTGCACTGGTCTGCGCGGGAACTGGTGGCGGTCACGGCGGATGGCGCACTGGTGCGATCCGTCGACGGGGCGGCGACCTGGTCGCCCACCGCCGGCCGCGCAGCGGGCGCCCCGGTCGCGCTCACCGTGCACGAGAACCTCATCTACCTGGCCACCGAGGACGGCCGGGTGTTGCGCAGCGCCGACTCGGGCGTGACGTGGCAGCCGATGACGGCCTGAGCCGACGTGCCCGAGTCGCCTGTACCTGTCCAGGCGCGCGGCGGCCCGGTCGGATCATCCCGACCGGGCCGCCGTTCGTGCGCCTGTCAGTGCGCTTCGGGGGTGAGCTTGACCCGGCGCAGCAGTTGGGCGTTCAGCGCCACCACGATGGTGGAGGCCGACATCAGCACCGCACCGACCGCCGGGCTGAGGGTGAACCCGGCCCAGGCCAGCGCTCCAGCGGCAAGTGGGATCGCCACCACGTTGTAGCCGGCGGCCCAGACCAGATTCTGAATCATCTTCCGGTACGACGCGCGGGACAGCCGGATCACGCCCGTGACACCACGCGGATCCGACGAGGCCAGGATGACCCCCGCGGACTCGATCGCGACATCGGTGCCGGCGCCGATCGCCAGGCCGACGTCGGCACGGGCCAGGGCCGGGGCGTCGTTCACGCCGTCACCGACCATCGCCACGGTCAATCCCCGGGCCTGCAACTCGGCGACCGCCCGGTCCTTGTCCGCGGGCAACACCTCGGCGAAGACCTCGTCCACCCCCGACCGGAACCCCAGATCAGCGGCGACCGCCTCGGCAACCGGCCGGGCATCTCCGGTAATCATCACGATCTTCTTGACGCCCTGTTCACGCAGGTCGGCGATGGCCTGGCGGGCCTCCGGACGAACCTCGTCCTCCAGAGCGAACGCACCGACGGCAGCCGGTTGGCCAGCCTCCGACAGACGAACCAGATGCAGCACCGCCGCACCACGGGCCGACCACCCCCGCGCAACGGCGTCCAACTCCTCGGGAACCTGCGCGCCGAGTTCCCGCAGCAGAGCGGGGCCACCCACCGCCCAAGCGGTGCCGTCGACAACCGCCTGGACCCCACGACCGGTCAGCGACCGGAAGTCCCGGGCGGTCGCCCGCAGCCCCCGGTCCTGCGCGACCTTGACCAGAGCCTTGGCCAGGGGATGCTCACTGTCGGCCTCGACCGCGCCGGCGATCCGCAACACCTCGTCCTCGGTGGTGCCGCTGGCGGCGGCCGTGGCGGTGACGGTGTGGGCGCCCATGGTCAGGGTGCCGGTCTTGTCGAACAGCACCGCGTCGACGGTGCGCATCCGCTCCAGCGCCAGGCGGTCCTTGACCAGGATGCCGGCCTTGGCCGACACCGCGGTGGACAACGCGATCACCAGCGGAATGGCCAGCCCGAGGGCATGAGGGCAGGCGATCACCAACACCGTCACCGTCCGGACCACAGACTCGTCAACATCACCCAGCGCCCACCAGGCGGCGAAGGTGACCAGCGCCGCGGCAGTGGCAACGTAGAACAGCATCGCGGCGAACCGGTCAGCCAGGACCTGCGCCCGACCGCTGGACGCCTGAGCCTGGCTGACCAACCGACCAATGCCAGCCAGCGCCGTGTCCTCGCCCACCGCGTCGACCCGGACCCGCAACGCGGAGTCGGTGGCCACCGTGCCGGCCACCACCCGGTCCCCCACGCCACGCGGCACCGGCCGCGACTCCCCCGTGATCATCGACTCGTCCAGCTCGGCGGAGCCGTCGATGATCCGGCCGTCGGCCGGCACCCGGGCACCGGAGCGGACCAGGACCACGTCTCCGACCCGCAACTCGGACACCGACACGCGGTGCACGGCGCCGTCATCATGGACCCGTTCGGCGTCATCCGGGAGCAACGCCGCCAGCGCGGCGAGGGCGCCCTGCGCCTGGCCGATCGCCTTCATCTCCTGCCAGTGCCCCAGCAGCATGATCGTGACCAGCGCCGCCAGTTCCCACCAGAAGTCCAGATCGAACGCACCGAGACTGGTGGCCATCGACGCGACATAGGCCACCGCGATCGCCATCGAGATCAGCAGCATCATCCCTGGAGCGCGGTCGCGGACCTCGCGGACGCCGCCGACCAGGAACGGCCAGCCGCCGTAGAAGAAGACCACCGAGCCGAGGACCGGGCCCACCCAGCTCATGCCCGGGAAGTCGAGGGTGTAGCCGAACCAGCCCATCACCATGTGACTGGTCGCCACGATCGGAATCGTCAGCGCCAAGCTCAGCCAGAACTTGCGCCGGAACTGCTCCGGGTCGTGCCCCGCGTGCTTGTCGTGACCGCCGTGCCCACCGGCAGATCCATGCCCCGCGTGGTCATGGTGACCGCCGTGGTGGCCACCCGCAGCCCCAGCACCGCTTCCATGCCCGCCATCGGGTCCACCGCCAGGCTGCTCGCCCACCGGCACCAGATGCCCGTGATGCCCACCGGCGACCATGGCATCGGTGTCAGTCGCGTGTTCGTGCCTCATGCCGTCCACCTCCGACCGGAACCATATACCCCCTAGGGGTATATGGCAACCGTCGGGCCATCACCCACCCCTCCCCTGCTACAACGATGGTTCGGGAGTCCGACGGACAGCACGGGACGTAACCCCTACCCCCCAGCCGTATCGAACCATGACCGGAGAGGCGGGCACGCCCTCGCCGTGTCGCAGACACCTGGAGCGAGGGCGAGCCAGGAGGCTCCAGCAGCAAACGGGACAGCAAGCACAGGGACACTGCTGCCGCCGCCCGCCGCCCGCCGCCCGCCGTCGCAGCCGCGATAGCCGCGTACGGCCGGGCGCCCAACTCCCCCGACCCCACTGGCAATCGGGACCGAGGCGGCCGTTGCCCTCGCCGCCGCCGGATGGATCGCCGACCCCGGCCGACAGCGCGCCGAGCAAACGCGAGCAGGCCATGACGGCCGCCAAGGCTCCGGACGGCATCAGCCCCCACCGAAGAAGGGATCGTCGCCATCGCTGAGAACCGGGCGACCTGGTGAGCGCCCAGCTGAACCGGGCCAACCGCCCCAGAATGTGAAACAACTACTTATAGCAGCCGAAGGCATGTTCGCCTCAAAAACCTGGAAAGCACTCCGACCGGACATGAATCCTTCTTATGTTCGTCGTGGCTCGTCTTCCTGAGCCGACCAGAAGGGAGTGAGGGACATGTCCAAGAGGTTTCTGACCCGGCTCGCCGGCGGGGTAGCGCTGGGCAGCGCCGCCCTGCTGCTCGGTACGCCCGCCGCCGCGCTCGCCGCGCCCTACGGGCACCCGGAGCCCGGGGCCTGGGACCGCACCGAGGTTGTCTGCGCGAACACCGAGCAGAGCAACGAGGTGATCGTCGCCCAAATCATCAAGGACAACACCATCCGGGACAGCGAAGTCAACGTCGAGCAGTCCGCAGCGGTCGAGACGACGAACGACAACAGGACTCAGCCCAACAACGTCGTCGTCTGCATCGGCAACGTCGACGTCGACGTGGAGTAGGGCCGGGAGCTGCTCGAGTCGCTCCAGCATGCCGGTTTCAGCGGGTCCGGCTCGCCGGTGGGCCAGCATGCCGGCAAACGGGTGGTCGGGGTGACGAAGGCTTGAGGGGTTCTTCGCGGGCAGCGGTCGGCTGCCCGCGAAGAACCGCCAGTGGCCGGGGTCAGTAATGCCGGCAGAGCAGGAGACGGAGTGCGGTCGCAGTATTCTCCAACGGGCGGTGGCAGCGACGTAGGCCCCGAGCGCTCGTCGAGTTACCCGAGCCCGGCGACGGCGGTGCGTAGGTCCGCTCCCCGTCGCCGTGCTTGCCCGGTCCTCGCACGTCGGACGCGCGGGGTGCGGGCAGGACCCGCACTGCCGCTGAGGGCAGGGCGAGGTCGCCGTGGGAGCCCCGTTGCCCGGGGCAGCCTTACGTCCCGGTGGTGGCTCGTGGCGTTTGAGGCACGTAGGCGCTCGATCGGTGATGTGCTGGGCTGTCGTGGCAGCCACGACGGTGGTGACGCGACCTTGGCGGCAACGTGCAGAGCCGCACGAAGGCGATGGGGCACGCGATCCACCCAATGTTGATCGTGTTCCCCTTGGGGCTGCTTGCCACCACGGTGATCTTCGACATCGTGTAACTGGCCGCCGACCGCCCGGGGTTCGCCCTGGCGGCGGCGGGTTACATGATCGCGGCGGGGATCATCGGTGGGCTGACAGCGCGGTCCTCGCCCTGGTGTTCAGTTTCGCCGGTGCGGCCCTAGCCGGTGTTACCGGATGGCTTCGCGGCGAGCTGGTCGAGCGGCTCAGGGTCGGCATGGACGAGGGCGCCGACGTGAACGCGCCGAGTTCGCTGTCCCACAAGCACGCCTGAATCTCTGATCGAGCGAGGGGTGGACCGGGCTGATGGCAAGCAGACACGAAACTCCGCAACCAGCTGGGTTGGGCACAGCCCAGCGGTTGGCCACCACCGGGCGTGCCGTCGCCCAAGCCTGCGGCACGTGCTTGCCGGGGAGGACGAGACGTGGGCCTGAACCGGCCGGAGCACTCGTCGTGCCAACTGTGAACAGTCGCGACGTCGACCGCTGCTGAGATGGACTGGGCCGGATGGGCGTTGTTCGGGTTGGTCGCTACCGTGGCGCTCACCGCAGCGCTGATCACTGCACAACTGGCCGGCCTCACCCGCCTCGACATTCCTCTGGTGCTCGGGACCCTCGTCACCGAGGATCCCGACCGGGCCCGGGTCGTCGGGTTCTTCATCCACCTCTGCGCCGGTCAGGGCTTCGCCCTCGGCTACGCGGCCATGTTTGCCCTGCTGCACCGCGCCACCTGGTGGATCGGGGCGCTGATCGGGAGCCTCCACGTCGGGATCGCGCTGACGGTGCTCCTGCCGCTGCTTCCGGGTTTTCACCCGCGCATGGCCTCGCAACGGGCGGGCCCGGCCAGCACAGCCGTGTTGGAGCCGCCTGGCCTGTTCGCCCTCAACTACGGGGTCCAAACTCCCGCGGTCGCGGCAGTCGTCCACATCATCTACGGAAGCGTCCTCGGACTGCTCCTTCAGGCCGATTGACCGGCGTCACGCGACTCCTTGGGAAGCTATCTCCATGACTGGCGGGCCCGACGTGACGTGGCCTCGGCCCCCAGCGCCCATCAGCGACTATGGGCTGCTGGGTGACACGCGCACCGCTGCCCTCGTCGCCTCTGACGGCGGGATCGACTGGCTCTGCCTGCCCCGCTTCGACGGCGAGCCCCTGTTCGGCCGGCTGGTCGGCGGCCCGGACGCGGGAACCTTCCGGCTCGGCCCGGCCGGGCCGGCCACGGTCGTCGAACGACGTTACCGGCAACACACCGCCACACTGACGACGACCTGGGCGGTGGGCAGCAGCCGCCTCACCCTCACCGAGGCCATGGTGGCCGAGGTCAGCGGTCGCCTGCTGCCCACGACACTGATCGTCCGGCGCCTGTCGACCGAGGAGGCAACGGTGGACGCCGTCGTCGAGTTCGACCCTCGCCTCGGCGTACGGCACCGCAGGCCCCGGGTCCACCGCCGACGCCGGGCACTGGTGTGTGATTGGGGGTCGCTCGCGGTCTCGCTGGTCGCCGCACCCGACCTCACCATCGAGCCAGGTCGACCTGCCTCGATCACGGTCAGGCCAGGCCGACCGATCACCCTCGTACTGGCCGTGGCCCACCGTGAGCCGCTGATCCACGTCGAACCGGCGGCAGCCTGGGAACTGCTCATCGAGGACGAAAACCGATGGCGTGCCTGGACCACCGAAATCGACGCGTCGCTGCCGTTCCGGGAGCACGTCGTACGAAGCCTGCTGACCCTGCGGCTGTTGACCTACTCGCCCTCGCAAGCGCCGGTGGCGGCACCCACAACGTCCCTGCCCGAAGATCCCGGCGGGGTGCGGAACTGGGACTACCGCTATGTCTGGCCCCGTGACGCCAGCATCGGCGTGAGCGCCTTCCTCAGCGTCGGCAAGGCAGCCGAAGCCCACGGTTTCCTCGCGTGGCTGTTGCACGCCAGCCGGCTGCAGCGGCCACGCCTACCGGCCCTACTCACCCTCCACGGCCGCCACGTACCTACGGAACGGGAACTGCCCGGCTGGCCCGGCTATCTCGACAGCCTTCCGGTACGGATCGGCAACGGCGCTGCCGGGCAACACCAACTCGACGGCTACGGCTGGGTGATCGACGCCGCCTGGGCGTTCGCGCAGTCCGGACACCGCCTCTACACGGAGACGTGGCGCGCGGTGCGCGGCTTCGCCGACCTGGTCGCCCTTAGCTGGCAGGAGCCCGACGCCGGCATCTGGGAGGTCCGCGAACCCGGCCAACACGTACATTCCAAGCTCATGGGCTGGCTCGCCCTGGACCGGGCCCTGCGCATCGCTGACACCCACCCACTGCCGGACCGCCAACGTCGACGCTGGCAGAAAACACGAGATGCCATCGCCGACGAGGTCCGGACACACGGCTTCGACCCGACGACGAACAGCTACGTCCGCAGCTACGGCTGCCGGGACCTCGACGCGGCCCTGCTCGTCCTGCCGCTGCTGGGCATGGACAGCGTCGACTCGCCCCGTGTGCATGGCACCATCGACGCCATTCGGGACAGACTTTCCGCTGGTGGTCCCCTCCTCTACCGCTACCCGCCGGGACGTGACGGCTTCCCCGGTACCGAAGGCGCGTTCCTGCCCTGCTCGTTCTGGCTCGTTCAAGCCCTCGCCCGCACCGGGCGCCGCATCGAGGCGCTCGAGCTGTTCGAGACCATGCTCGGCCACGCCAGCCCGCTCGGCCTCTACGCCGAGGAGCTGAACCCCGCGACCGGCGCCCACCTCGGCAACTACCCCCAGACGCTGACCCACGCCGCGCTCGTCCAAGCCGCACTCGCGATTCGAGACGCCCCCCACTCGTGATCCAGGCAGGTCGTCGCGGCTCGGCGCGGGCGTAGGGCTGCGGCAGGCAACCACATCCTTGCGGCGGTACGACTTCTGCGCGGGAGACGGGAGCGGCTTAGGCTCGTTATGACCCACTTGAAGGAGTTGGCCATGCTGAGCCTGTCGTCCCCTTCCACGACTGTCCTTCGTGCCGCCGTCGCGGCCGCGCTGGCCGTTGGCGTCGCCGCGTCCATGCCAGCCTGCACCTCGGCTGCTCCCACGGCTGGGGAAGCCACCGCCTCGCCGGTGACATCGGCACCCGCCAGCGGGGCCGTGGACACGCCCTCGGCCACCGGCTCCACCCCGGGCAACGAGTCGCAGCCGGCCGCCCCGGGGGCGGCCGGCAGCGCAGACCCGATCATGCGGGGCGAGCGGCAGGTCGTTCTGCGGCCGGTCGGGTCGTTCGAGTCGATCCTGGCGGTCGACGCCAAGGGCCGACTGAACCTGACCGACGGCGACACGGACAAGGGCCTGTTCGTGTTGTTGCCCGCCAGCGGCAACCGCTACCAGATCCGGACCGCAAAGGCCCACAACGGCAGCGAGCCCGACTGCATGGGCCTGCGCAACAACGGCAGCGCCCCGGCGACGGTCGTGGCCGCTGCCTGCGACGCCGGCCGAGCCGGCCAAATGTTCACCATCGAGAAGACGCAGGAAAAGAGCCAAGGCCGCCCGACCTACACCATCAGCGGCGAGGGCAAGGTCCACCTGCGCGCATCGGACGAGCAGGGCCTGATCGCCCAACGGATGGGCGAGGGCGACACCGGCGAAGGCCTCACCTTCGACTTCGTCGACAACGGCGCGGCGCCCGCGGGCCCGGGCGACTGAGCGCGCCGAGATCGCCGGGGCGGCGTCGTCGGGACGGACGCAGACACGCCGGGTCCTACCTGGAGGCCATGTCGGCTGACGACCAAGTCGGCGGTACCGACCCGGCAGATGCCTCACATGCTTCTCGTCGCCGCCGCCCTCGCGGCCGACCAGCCGGCCCCCGACGGCTGGCGGTCGAACCCGTCCCGCCAGACATTGAAGGACGCCCTTGAAAGGCCGCATAGCTCGTCCAGGACGATCTGGCTCGCTGCGGTGAGAGTTGACCGGCTGCGCACCGCCGCATAGACGTGGCGGCTCAACGGTCGGCGCAGCGGGCGGGTGTCGACGTGGTAGCGACGGTCGACGGCAAGCTCGGGCAGGAGCGACACGGACAGGCCGGCTTCGACATGCGCCAGAAGCAGTTCGTAGCTGGCGAAGCGGCCAGCCACCACTGGCTCGAAGCCGGCCTGCCGGCACGTACTCGTCACCAGGTTGGACAGGTACGTGCCGGGCATGTCGACGGACCACGCCGCATCGGCGAAGTCGGCCAGGTCCGCCGATTCGTCCGACGCGACCTGCGACCGTGGCAGCACGAGCACGATGGCATCGGTGAGCAGAGGGATGGTGTGCACGTCAGGATGCAGCGGCATGGACCCGTCGATGAAGTCCGCCGTCACGATGATGTCGTAGTCGCCGCGGCGCAGGGCCGGTTGGCTGGCCTGGGGATCGAGTTCGGCGACCTCGAGCTCGACCCTGGGATGCGCCTTCTGGAGCCGCACGGCGAGCGGAACGACGAGGGCCCGGATGGCGCTGGAGAAAGCCGCGAGGCGTACCGGTCCCGTTGGTTGTCCGGAGAGGCCCTGTAAGTCCACCTCGGCGGCCTTGATCTGGTCGAGGATGATGCGGGCGTGCCGGGCGAGCGTGCGCCCAGCAGGCGTGAGCTGTACGCGGCGGCCGGTGCGCCGCAGGAGTTCGGTGTGGGTCTCCGCCTCCAGGACCGCCAGCTGTGCCGACACTGCCGACGGACTCATGTGCAGGGCCGCGGCGACGGCCCGCATGGTGCCGAGGCCGTCCAGCAGGCTGAGCATCTCCAGGCGTGCTGTGTTGAGCCGCATCGGAAACTCCTTGTGCATAAATTCCGCACAGCGTAGCCAGAAACCTTGGCTTTTCGTGCATAACGAACGGCCCTATCGTGAGGCGTATGACGCTGACTACGGAGCAGAGCGCCGCCGAACAGTTCTGGTCTGACGTCGACCGCCATCTGGTGCGCTACGGCGGTCCGTTCACGCCCGAGATCATCGAGCGCGCGGCCGGCAGCTTCGTGTACGCCGCCGACGGCCGGCAGATCCTGGACTTCACCTCAGGTCAGATGAGCGCCATTCTCGGCCACTGTCATCCCGCGATCGTCCACACGGTGCAGCGGGAAATCGCCAGCCTGGACCATCTCTTCAGCGGCATGCTGTCGCGCTCGGTGGTCGACCTCGCGCGCCGGCTCGCCGAGTCCCTCCCCCCGCCACTCGAGAAGGCGCTGCTGCTGACGACCGGCGCCGAGTCGAACGAGGCAGCCATTCGGATGGCCAAGCTCGTGACGGGCAGACACGAGATCGTCGCCTTCGCCAAGTCGTGGCACGGCATGACGCACGCGGCGGCCGCCGCAACATACAGCGCCGGCCACCGGGGTTACGGGCCTACGCCGCCGGGAAACTTCGCGATCCCCACGCCCAACCCGTACCGCCCCGACTTCACCACCTCCGACGGCGAGTTTGACTGGCAGCGGCAGCTCGACTACGGCTTCACCCTCGTCGATGCCCAGTCGGCGGGGAGTCTCGCGGCGTGCATCGTCGAGCCGATCCTCAGCTCTGGCGGCGTCATCGAGCCACCGCCGGGCTACTTCGCCGCCCTGGCCCGCAAGTGCCGCGAGCGCGGCATGCTGCTGATCGTCGACGAGGCGCAGACCGGCCTGTGCCGCACCGGCACGTGGTACGCCTTCCAACGCGACGGCATCGTGCCCGACATCCTCACGCTGTCCAAGACGCTGGGCGCCGGCCTACCACTCGCCGCGGTGATCACGACCGAAGAGATCGAACAACGGGCACACGAGCTGGGTTACCTCTTCTACACCACCCACGTGTCCGACCCCCTCGTCGCCGCCGTCGGCAACACCGTGCTCGACGTCCTCCAACAGGAGCAGATGGACATCCGGGCGCGGGAGCTGGGCGGGTTCCTACGCGCCGGCCTGCTTGACATCAGAGACCGGCACGACGTGGTGGGAGACGTACGGGGGCGCGGCCTGATGCAGGGGATCGAACTCGTCATCGACCGGGAAACGCGCGAAGGCTCCGACGTCCTCGGCGCCCAGGTCACCCGCCGCTGCCTCGAACTTGGCCTCCACATGAACGTCGTGCAACTGCCCGGCATGGGAAGCACCTTCCGGATCGCACCACCCCTCACCACGACCCGAGAGGAACTGGCCCTCGGTCTGGAAATCCTCGACCAGGCGATCGGCGAAGCGGCGCCGGCCTGACCGGCCGCGTCACCCGTTCCCGTCGGCGCTGATGGCGTCACCTGGCCGCCGACGCAGACCAGATCGAGCAAGGCGTAGGGCGTACGCGTCTTGGCTCCTGCTCGAATACCGCGATGGCGCGTGCGCGCGGCGAGCCGGTCACGGTGCCGCGCCCGCCAGTGCGGCCCAGCTCGTTGATCAGGCCCTCGATCGTCGAGCGGGACGGGCGTGTCAACCGCCAGTTCGTCATGATCGCAGCACCCACCGCGGCATGGATAACGATCGCCGACACTCAATGACTCGCGACGAGACACGAGGTAACCGCTCAGCCGGGCCGACGTCGGGCCCGGTGTGCAGCGGACCGTCCCGGGCAAACAGCGCCCTCCAGCTCAGGACAGCACACGGTAGGTCACATGCGTAACCGAGGTCGCGGCTCGCGACTTCACCTGCTCGAGTTTCAGCGGCGGGACACCCTCGAACAGCCGCGTGCCGGCACCGAGCGTGAGCGGCACGATGTGCAGCCGCAGCTCGTCGATCAGGCCGGCGGCGAGGTACTGGTTGATGGTGGTCGCGCCGCCCAGGATCGCGACATCGCCGTCGCCGGCCACCGCGCGTGCCTGTGCCAGCGCCGACTCGACTCCGTCCGTGACGAAGTAGTACGTGGTGCCGCCGTCCATCGGCTGCGGGTCGCGCCCGTGGTGGGTGAGCACGAAGACCGGTGCGTGGAACGGCGGATCGTCGCCCCACCAGCCGTTCCACTGCCGATCCCACTCGCCACGCACCGGGCCGAACATGTTGCGCCCCATGATGAATGCGTTGGCGGCGGTCATCTGGTCGACCTCGGCCCGGTTCTCGGAGGGAGTGTCGAACATCCAGGCGTGCAGCTTGCCGCCCGAGCCGTCGCCGCCGTCGTCGCCGAACGGGCGTTCCTCGGTCTGGTTGAGCCCGGCCGAGTATCCGTCGGCCGAGATCGTGATGTCGCAGATCGCCCGGCCCATTCCGCTGGTCATTGCTTTCTCCTCCTCGTAACGGCATCCGTCGCCTTCGCAGGGTCGCGTCCCGCCGAGAGGGGCTGAGTCTCCGCTCGTCTTTTCGGGGGGTGCTGGTCCCAAAAGGTGTCGTCGATGAGCCAGTGGACGGCTTCCGATTCGACATCCTGCTGGACCGGCAATGTGTACCACCGTTCGCGCCATGCCACCGCCTCCAAGGAGGCGCTTCAGACCGCAGCGAACAACAACAAAGTGAACGATCCCACTTTAACGTATATCGCACCGGGGGGCTTGCCGCAAGACCCGGGGCTTACCGCAGAATCGTCGGCCGGACCCAAGAAAACGGATGAAGAAATGAGGGCACGACATGCGTGCGTCGTTGACGACCTATGGGAGGCGCGGTGACGTCGAAGCGCTGGTCGCGTTCCGGGTGCGATTGCGGCCGATCGACGCGGAGATGTGGGTGTGCGCACCGCCCGAATGGGCGGAGCGGCCAACCGACCGGCACAGGGGAAGGCAGGGAGAGACGAGGGCAAACCCAGCGGGTCGGACCGAGCTCGAAACGCGGGTGATCCGCCCGGTCGGTGGAGTGCGGCGGAGGACGGCCGCCTCGGAGGTATCGCGATGACCGAGCAGTACGTGACGAGCCTCCAAGAGGTCAACGAGATGCAGGCCGCGATCGTTGGCGGCAAGGGCGCGCACCTGGGGGCGTTGTCGCGGATCGACGACATCCGGGTGCCGGCTGGCTTTTGCGTGACAACGGACGCCTTCCGGCGGATCATGGCCGAAGCGCCGTCGATCGACGGCCGGCTCGATCAGCTGTCGCGCCTGAAGCCGGACGACCGGGAGACGATCCGCACGCTCAGTGCGGAGATCCGCCGGACCATCGAGGCGATCGCCCTTCCCGACGATGTGGCGGCAGCCATCACCCGGGCTCTCACCCAGCTGGGCGAGCGAGCTGCCTACGCCGTCCGGTCCAGCGCGACGGCAGAGGACCTGCCGACGGCCTCCTTCGCAGGGCAGCAGGACACGTACCTGAACATCATGGGGCGGGCGGCGATCCTCCAGCACGTCAGCCGGTGCTGGGCCTCGCTGTTCACCGAGCGGGCCGTGACCTACCGTCAGCGCAACGGTATCGACCACCGCGCGGTCCACATGGCCGTTGTCGTACAGAAGATGGTTTTCCCGCAGGTGGCCGGCGTCCTGTTCACGGCCGACCCCGTCACGTCCAACCGGAAGGTCGCCGCTGTGGAGGCCAGCTTCGGCCTCGGCGAGGCTCTGGTCTCCGGGTTGGTGAACGCGGACGCCTACAAGGTGCGCGACGGTAAGATCATCGACAAGGCGATCGCCACCAAGCGGCTTGCCATCCACGCCCTGCCGGCTGGCGGGACGAAGGAACAGCCGGTCGACTCGGAGCGGCAGGAGCAGCCGGCACTGGCGGATGCACAGGTCCTGCGGCTGGTGCAGCTGGGCCGGCGGATCGAAGCCCACTTCGGCCACCCGCAGGACATCGAATGGTGCCTGGTCGACGATGACTTCCAGATCGTCCAGAGCCGGCCGATCACCACGCTGTTCCCCGTCCCCGAGACCCGCGACGGGGCCAACCACGTC
Source organism: Micromonospora sp. NPDC048063 (assembly GCF_043202855.1). Lineage (NCBI taxonomy): Bacteria > Bacillati > Actinomycetota > Actinomycetes > Micromonosporales > Micromonosporaceae > Micromonospora > Micromonospora sp. NPDC048063. The sequence continues at coordinate 121,991 of NZ_JBIDBG010000007.1, forward strand.
TACGTCTCCGTCGGTCACCAGCAGATGATGACGGACCCCATGAAGCCCCTGGGGCTTTCCGTGTGGCAACTGACGGCCCTCGCGCCGATGCACGACGCCGGTGGTCGACTGTTCGTCGACGTCACCCGGGCTCTGGCGTCGCCGTCGAGCCGCGCCGGCCTCCTGGAGCTCGTGGGAAGATCCGATCCGCTGACCAGGGACGCGCTGGAGACCATCATCGACCGCGGCGACCTCATCCCGTCGCTGCCCGACCAGGGTCCACCAGGGCAGCCCGCTGGCGGCGGCGCCCCCGAACCGGTCGAGACCGATCCGGCCATCGTCACCGACCTGGTCGAACGCAGCCAGGCCTCCATCGCCACCTTGCAGCGCGACATCGCGACGAAATCCGGGCCGGCGCTGTTCGACTTCCTCCTGGCGTCCTTCGAGGAGCACAAGCGGCTCATCGGCGATCCGCGGAGCATGCAGGTGATCATGGCGGGGATGGAAGCCTCGTGGTGGCTCAACGAGCAGTTGCAGGCGTGGCTGGGCGAAAAGAATGCTTCCGACACGCTCACGTTGTCCGCGCCCCACAACGTCACGTCGGAGATGGGGCTGGCGCTCCTGGACGTCGCCGACGTCATCCGCCCGCATCCGGAGGTCGTGACCTTCCTGCGGCAGGTCAAGGACGAAGGCTTCCTGGATGAGCTGACCGGGCTCCCGGGCGGCCAGGATGCGCGAGACGCAATCAGGGCCTATCTCGACAGGTACGGCATGCGCTGCGTCGGCGAGATCGACATCACGAGGCCGCGCTGGAGCGAACGCCCCACCACGCTGGTGTCCCTCATCCTCGACAACATCAGGAACTTCGCGCCGGGCGCTCGCAAGCGGCGCTTCGAGCAAGGACGCCAGGAGGCGGAGAAAAAGGAACACGACGTCCTGGAGCGCTTGCGGGCCCTGCCGGACGGGGAACGGAAAGCCGAGGAAACCAAGCGGATGATCGACCGGGTCCGCACCTTCATCGGGTACCGGGAGTACCCGAAGTACGTCATTGTCAGCCGCTACTTCGTCTACAAACAGGCCCTGCTCGACGAGGCCGAGCGCCTCGTGCAGGCCAACGTGCTTCGCGAGAAGGAAGACATCTTCTACCTGACGTTCCAGGAGCTTCACGACGTCGTGCGCACGAACCAGGCGGATGATCAGCTCATCCGGCAGCGCAAGGACGCGTTCAGGTCGTATCGAGCGCTCACACCGCCCCGGGTGCTCACGTCGGAAGGGGAAGGTGTCGCCGGGGCGTACCGACGAGACGATGTGCCGCACGACGCGCTGGTCGGCCTCCCGGTTTCCGGTGGAACCGTCGAGGGGCGAGCTCGCGTCATCCTGGACATCTCCGAGGCCGATCTCGCACCAGGCGACATCCTGGTCACCGCCTACACCGACCCGAGCTGGTCGCCCCTGTTCGTCGCGATCGAGGGGTTGGTGACGGAGGCGGGCGGCCTCATGACCCACGGGGCGGTGGTCGCCCGGGAGTACGGCCTGCCCGCCGTCGTCGGTGTGGAGCATGCGACCAGGCTGATCCGGGATGGGCAGCGGATTCGCGTGCACGGAACCGACGGGTACGTCGAGATCCTGCCCTGACTCCCATCGACCGAGAGGTCATCCGAGCTTCTGGCAGACGCCGAACTCGATCACGAGCGCCCGGAGCGGTCGGGCGGCGACCGCCCGTGGACGGGGACGTCACGGACGGTGCCGCGCGAACGGCACCCCCACGTGACCTCCGACGTCCACGGCGGCCGGTGACCGTTGCCGAGGTACGAGTACGGCGAGCCACCCGTTCCGTGCGGGTCGCCGAGGATCACACCTGGTGCAGCTCAGTGACGGTGGTCGAGCAGCGCGTCGGCGAGCTTCTCGGGGTCGATCCCGTTGACCGCCCGGAGCTGGTCGAACAGGTCCCGGGGGATGGCGGAGAGCCCGCTGACCGCGCCGGCCATCCCGGTCGCGATCGCGCCGATGGTGTCGGTGTCCCCGCCGAGGTTCGCCGCCAGCACGGCGCAGCGCAACGGGTCCGCGTCCGAGCGGACCAGCAGACCGATCGCGGCGGGCACCGTCTCGGCGGTCGCCACGCCACCACCGACCAGGTCGTAGAGGTCCGCGAGGAAGTCGACATCGTCCCCGGGCTGCCGCGCCAGGTCGGCGGCCCACTGGGCGCGGCGGACCACCGAGGGGCTGACCACCTGCTCGCCCCGGGTCGCGCCGAGCCGGCCCGCCTCATACCCGACCTCCAGCGCCCCGGCCAGCCGGGTGGGCCGGTCGGCCGAGCCAGGCGCCTCGACAGCGGCGCTGATGGTGCCCGCGACGAGGCTGGCACCGCTGATCGCCACGCTGGTGTGGTGGGACATCAGCGAGGCGGCCACCACCCCGTCGACCAGCGCGTCGAGTCGGTCGCTGCGGTGCAGCAGGCCGACCGGGGCGATCCGCATCGCGGCGCCGTTGGTCTCCCCGCCCTTGCCGGTCTCCGCCGGGTCGGCCCCCTCCCGGAGCCGCCGGATCGCCTGGGCCGAACTGGGGCCTAGGAAATTGCCCTCGCTCGCTCCCACCCGGTCGGCCCACTCGACGAGGTGCCGGGCGACCACGGCGGTGTCCACGGTGCCGCCCGCGGCGAGGATCGCCCCGGCGAGCATGTACGTCTGCTGCGTGTCGTCGGTGACCTGGCCGGCGACGAAGCCGTCCACCACGAAGTGGCCGTCCGGGCCGGGCAGGAAACGGTCGATCCAGCCGAAGGTCGACACGACCCGCTGGCGTGGCCACAGCTCGCCGGGCATGCCCATGGCGTCGCCGAGCGCGACCCCGGCCAGGCAGCCCCGCGCCCGATCCGCCGTGGTCACGGTGTCCAGCGTCGCTCGGTCGGTCATGTCGGGTACTCCATTCATCGGTTCTACAGTGGTCACAACGATCCCCACCCCGTCAGCCGGGCCCAGACGACCACGCCGACCACCACGGCGGTCACCACGGCTATGGCGGGATCACGCCAGGTCGGACGCAGGATGGTCAGCGCGGTGGGTTGCCGGGTGATGCCGTAGCCACGGTTGAGCATCGCGGCGGCCAACTCCTCGGACATCCGGATGCCGGTGGAGAAGAGCGGCACCATGATGGTGGTGTAGGCGCGAATCGCACCGATCATCCCGCCGTCGATCTTTGCGCCCCGGGCCCGCTGGGCGTCCAGTACCTGATTGGCCCGGTGCTGCATGGTCGGGACGAACCGCAGGGCGGTCATCACGATGAAGACCACCGGAAACGGCAGCCGGGCCATGCGCATCAGGGCGACGAAGTGCTCCACCGGCGTACTGACGATCAGCGCGGCGGTCAGGCACACCATGGTGAGGATCCGCAGGCCCAGGTTGGCGCCGTGGGCCAGGCCGCCGACGGTCAGCGGCAGGCCGTCACCGAACCAGAGGTGCACCAGCACCCGGGCGGAGGAGGACGAGCCGAAGTCGCCGGGGCCCCGACTGAGCGCCGCGAAGACCAGAATCAGGACGACGACCGGGGCCAAGGGCGCCAGTAGCTTGCCCACCTGCCGCCCCGGCACGCCAAGCGCGGGCAGGAGCAGCAGCGAGCCGACGGCCAGCAGCGCGTTGGGCAGCGGGTGGGCGAACTGGAAGGTCAACACCACCGCGACCACGAAGACGAGGAGCTTGGTGCGGACGTCCATCCGGTGAAAGAAGCTCGTGCCGTGCCGGTACTCGAGGAACATCAGGCTTCCTCCCACAGTTCGACGAACGCTTCCACGGTGGTGACCGGGGGCAGCCCGAGCCGCCGGGCCAGGCGGGTCACCTGGGGTGCGACGAGTTGGGTCCCGGCGAGCAGGTCCTCGTCGGCGAAGAGGTCGGCCACCGGAAGGTCGGCGCGCAGCCGCCCGGCATCGAACACCAGCGCCCGATGTGCGTACTCGGCGACCAGGGGCATGTCGTGAGTGACCATCAGGATGGTCCGGCCGGCCCGGTTCAACTCGCGGACCAGGTCCATGATCGCCCGCGCGCCGCGCCAGTCCTGGCCGGTCGTCGGCTCGTCGACGATGAGGATCCGGGGTTCCAGGGCCAGGACGCTGGCCACCGCCAGCCGCTGCCGCTGCCCCTTACCGAGCCGGAACGGGTGGTGGTCGAGGTGGGCGCGCATGCCCACCAGGTCGAGCACCTCGCGTACCTTCTCCTCGATCCGGTCGTCCGCCCAGCCCGCGTTACGGAGCCCGAACGCGACCTCGTCGCGGACGGTCGGGGCGAAGATCTGGTGATCCGGATTCTGGAAGACGTACCCGACGTCGGTGGCCAGGTCGCTGACCGAGCGGTCGCCGGTGGGGCGGCCGTACACCCGCAACTGGCCGGCAGTGGGACGGAGCAGGCCGTTGAGGTGCCGGGCGAAGGTTGTCTTCCCGGCGCCGTTACGGCCGAGCAGGGCGACGAACTCGCCCTCGCGGACCCGGACGTCCACGTCGGACAGGGCCTGGACCCCGGAGGGGTAGCGGTGGCCGAGGCCGGTCGCCTCGATCACGACGGCCGCGTCCGCCGCAACCGCCGGCTGCGGGGCTCGGGCGCTGGCGCGTGCCCGGGCGGTGACCGGCAGCCGGTCCTGGAGCACGGCGACCGCCTCGTCCAGGGTCACCGCCGTCCGGTCGGCGGGCAGCCGGTTGGCCCGCTGGAGCGCGTGGCAGACGGTGGTCACCTGCGGTGGTCGCAGTCCCACCGCCTCGGCCCGCTCCGCGGCGGCGAAGAACTCCGCCGGTGGGCCGTCGTGCACGAGGGCACCGTCGTGCAGGACGATCAGCCGGTCGGCCCACTGCGCCACGAGTTCCGGCTCGTGCTCGACCAGGACCACGGTCCGGTGGCGGTCGGCGGCGGCCTGCTCCACCACCGCGAACACCTGGGCCGTACCGGCCGGGTCCAGTTCGCTGGTCGGCTCGTCGAGCACGAGGATCTCCGGCGCCATGGCCAGGATGCCGGCGATGGCCAGCCGCTGCTGCTGCCCACCGGACATCTGCCCGGTGTCCCGGTCGGCCAGCTCGCCGAGGCCGACCGCGTCGAGGGCCCGGCGGGCCCGGTCGAGCACCTCGGCGCGGGGCAGCCCGAGGTTTGCCGGGCCGACCGCCGCGTCGTCCAGCGCGAGCCGGCCGGTGATCTGCGACTCCGGGTCCTGCATGACCAGGCCGACGTGCCGGACCAGGTCGACCACGTCGTGTTCGACGGTGTCCAGGCCGACCGCGGTCAGGTACCCGTGCATCTCACCGTCGTGGTGGTGCGGGATGAGCCCGTTGAACATCATCAACAAGGTGGTCTTCCCGGCCCCGGTGGCGCCCATGACGGCGACCCGCTCGCCGCGCCGGATCTGGAAGGAGACGTCGGTGAGCTGGCGCTCGGTGGCCGACCGGTACCGGAAGCCGACGCCGTCGGCGCGCAGCACGGCGTCCGGGTCGCCGGTGCCCCGCGACTCGCCGCCGGCGGCTCGGGTCAGTCCTCGGGTGGTCATGGTGCCTCCTCGGTCAGGTCGGCGACCACGCTCACCGGCAGCGGATCGGGGAAGGCGGCCCGGACCGCGGTCAGGTCGGTCGGGCGGCAGCTCACCAGGACGCAGGCCGACGGGCCGGCGGAGCGGTCGACCGGTACGGGATGGTCGCTCCGCCAGTCGACGGTGAGCCCGGCGCTGGCCGCGAGCTGCGGCACCTCCCAGGCCAGGCCCTTGGAGCCCACCGGGAGCGCGTCGTGGACGACGCCGCTGTCGAGCAGGGCCCGCAGGTCGGCGAGACCGACGAAGTCGGGGTGGCCGGGGACGACCCGGTCCCGGGGTGCCGAGCGGGGCAGACCCAGGCAGACCACCACGTCCCCCGGGCGGGAGGCCCCGGGGCGCAGCGCCCCGTGAGCCGCCTCGCCGAGGACGGTCACCCCGATGCCGGTGGCGACGGTGGGGACGTTGTCCTCGGTCGTACCGGTGACCCGGTCGGCGTCGAGGCCGACCTCGGCGGCGAGCGCGACGACCGCGGCGATCATCTCCCGGCCCTGCGGGTCGGCCTCCACGCAGAGCGTGTTGACCACGAGGGTCGGAGTGGCTCCGGCGCAGAGCACCTCCAGCAACGGCACGCGGGTGGCGAAGTGCGCGACGGTCGACGCCGGTACGGCCACCGTGTCGTGCGGCTTCGGGCCGATGCCGCCCACGGAGTCGCAGGCGACGACCAGGCAGCTGTCGGTGAGGTCGAGTACGGTGAGGTCCCGGATTCGCCGGACGCCGCGTACCGCGCCGGTCATCTGGTCTCCTCCTCTGCGAGGCCGGCGGAGCGCAGGGCCCGGGTCGCGGCGGCAGCGACCAGGATGTTGATCGCCGACCCGACGGTGAGCGGCAGCACGAGCGCGGCGAAGAGTCCGACGCCGCCGATCGGGATCATGATGGCGGCGCCGCCGACCCCGTTGAGCACGATGCCGACGACGATCGCGAGCCAGATGTTCACCCGGCGGGCCAGCAGGCCGAAGATCGCCACGAAGACGGCCATCTCGGCCGCGACCAGCAGGTGGACGGGGAGGCCGAGCGGGAAACCGGTGGTCAGGGCGGAGAGCAGGTGCCCGAGCGCCCCGACGATGGACCCTTCGAGCGGGCTGAACGCGGCGCCGGCGAGGAAGGCGGGCGCGGAGTCGAGCGCCACCGTGCCGGTCGGGCTGGGCAGCTTGATGAACGCGCCGACGGCGCTGAGCGCGACGAGGATGGCGATGCGGGCGATCCGGCGGGGGGTGAAGAAGCGCGCGGCACCGCGACGGCGTTCGACCCGCCGGGCTTCGCCATTGCTCGGGCCGGTTCTTTCCGGCGCTCGGAGACCGTCACGAGGTTCGTCCGGACCGTGCTTGATGTTTCGCTCGCTGGGCTCGCTCATGGGGGAACCTCCGGTCAGCTTTCGGGGGTGGGGGGTGTGTGCGGAGAACGGGCCGCCTCGAGGTCGAGGTCGGTGCGGATGGTGAACCGATCGGCGCGCAGGACGCTCTTGACGTACTCGACTGCGCGGTCGGCGGCGTCGTAGGTGACCCGTTCGACCAGGAAGGCGGGGGCGCCGACCCGCTGGTCGAGGCAGGTCGCCTCGAAGTCGTCGAGGACGGTGGCGGTGAGCTGCTCGTGCCCGCGTACCGGCTGGATGCCGAAGGCGCGCAGCGAGTCGTAGAGCGACCGGTCGTTCAGGTCGACGCCGAGCAGGGGGGCGCACCGGTCGGCGGGGAGCCACACCGTCTCCAGCGACACCGGGCTGCCGTCGAGGGAACGGACCCGGCGCAGCTCGATCACCGTGTCCGGGCCGTCGGCGACCCGGAGGACCTCGCAGAGCCGGGCGGAGGGACGGACGGTGCCCATGGCGAGGACGTTCGAGCGGACTCGGTGCCCGCGCCGGGCCAGCTCGGCGGAGAACCCGTGCAGGAACCGCATGTCGTGCTCGACCCGGGGTTCGGCCACGTACGTGCCGTCGCCCTGCCGCCGGTTGACGAGCCCATCGCGTTCGAGGCGGGTCAGCGCCTCGCGGACCGTCGCCCGGCTCACGCCCAACTGCTCGGCCATGGCCCGTTCGGTGGGCAGCCGGCTGCCCGGGGGGAGGTCGGAGCCGCCGAGCCGCTGCCGCAACGCCTCGTAGACCTGGTAGTACGCGGGTACCGGCCGGGTCTCGTCGACGACGACATCGCTGATGTCGGCGGGCTCGTACATGATCACCTCGAACATTGGGCGGCTATTGGTCCTGAACCGTAGACCAATGACCGCCCAATGACAATGCCCTGGTCAAGCTGCGTCTCGTGGGTGACCCCGCAACGGGCTCCCGGACGCACCCGACGGGTCGAGATCGCGGCACGACCGGCTCATCTGCCGAGCGGCGCCTCCTGGCGTGCGACGGTGCCGATGGCGTCGATGCGGCCCCACCGCCCTGGAATGTCGAGCAGTTCGATCCGACCGAACCGTTCGGGCAGTGCCGGCGCGACCACCAGATCCTCGCCGTACGGCTCAAGGCCGAGCAGCGTGCGCACCAGCAGCAGGGGGGCCGCGGTGGCCAGGGCCTGCGGGCTGTTCGCCGGCGGATACTGGACGGGGTGCCGGGTCAACTCGCGGTCGTAGCCGCCGAAGGCCTCCGGAAGGCGCCCCTGGAAATGCCGGGACGCGTCGAGGATTCCCTCGGCGATGCGCCCGGCCTCCTGGTGGAATCCGTAGCGGCGCAGGCCCCAGGCAATGAAGGAGTTGTCGAACGGCCAGACGGTGCCGACGTGGTAGCCGAGCGGGTTGTACCGCCCCTCGCCGTGCGCGAGGGTGCGTACCCCCCAGCCGGAGAAGAGGCGGGGGCCGAGCAGGTGCTCGGCGATCTTCGCGGCTCGGGATTCGTCGACGATGCCGCTCCACAGGAGGTGGCCGATGTTGGAGGAGAGGGCGTCGACCTGACGGCCGTCGCCGTCGAGGGCGAGCGCGTAGTACTCGCCGTCGTCGATCCAGAAGTCGCGGTTGAAGCGGTCCTTGAGTTCGGCGGCCTCGCTTTCCAGCCGATCGGCGTACGCGGGGTCGCGCCAGAACTGGCGGGCGAGTCGGGCGCCGCGGACCTTGGCGTCGTAGGCGTAGCCCTGCAGTTCGCAGGTCGCCCGGGGCTGGCTCGGCAGCCGGCCGTCGCGGAACGAGATGGCGTTCGGGGATTCCTTCCAGCACTGGTTCTCCAGCCCGGTCCGCTCGTTGCGGCGCTGGTACCAGACGTAGCCGTCGCCCATGATGTCGCCGTACTCGTCGATCCAGTGCAGCGCCGCGCGCGCCTCGTCCTCGAATTCGCGCACGAGTGTGGCGTCCCCCGTCCACCGCTCGTACTCGTCGAGCAGAATCACGTAGAGCGGGGTGCTGTCGGCAGCACCGAAATACTCCGACTGGGGGCGTTCCTCGAACGCGACCAGCTCGCTGTAGCGGACCTCGCGCGCGACCTTGCCCGGCTCCTCGTCGAGGAAGTCGTCGAGCACGGAGCCCTGGTCGATGCCGAGCATCCGCAGGGTGTGGACGGCCAACTCCGGCGTGAACGGCAACACCTGCAGGCTGGTGAGGATGGCGTCGCGGCCGGTGAGAGTCGCGTTCCACGGCAGCCCCGCCGCCGGCAACGGCTCGGTCGGCAGCGTCAGCGGCGCGAACCGGAGCGCGGCGAGATCGACCAGGCTGCGCTCGTAGGCCCGCTCCACCGGCTTCCAGTCGCAGCCCAACCGCGGAGCCTTGTCGAGCCACTGCCGCAGGTCGTCCTGCAGCCGCGCGGCGTCGCGTCGTTCGCGGGCGGGAGAAATGTGCTCTCGGACATCCTGACCGTCGGGGCGCAGCACCAGCCCCTGGACGTGCAGCTTGGTGCTCCACTGCCCGTGGGGTTCGATCCGGATGTGGTAGGTCAGCCCCTGTTCGTCGACCTGCGCCGGCTCAGTCGTGGAGATCACCGTCTCCCGCCGGAACTTCTCCCGCACGTAGCCGAGGTGCAGGCGCCCGTCCTCGACGTGCTGGTAGAGCCGACCGGGTCTCACCCATTCCTGTCCGATCGCGAGCACCGAGACGAAGTCACCGGCCGCGTCCACGCGGACCGTGAAATCAGCCGGTTCCCCGGAATGGTTGAGCACCGTCAACCGCTCCTCGAAGCTGCTGCCGACCACCGACCGTTCCCGGATCACCGACACCTTGGCGTCCACGTAGTGCGTCGGGGCCCCCGGCACCAGGAAGAACCGCACCTCGAAGTACGACGGGTCGTCCACGGCCAGCGCGCTCACCCGTTCGCCGTTGACGGTCAGCCGCCACCGCGACAGGAACCGGGTGTCGAACGAGAAGAATCCCAACGGGACGGTGGGGCCGGCGTCTATGTCGCCACTGCCGTCGCTCAACACGAAGACGTTGCCGTCCAGGACTCTGACGAGGTCGCTCTTCATCCCTGCCTCCGAACGTCACGGGCGGCGAACCGCGGGTGACGCGCGCCGGGCGGAGGCGCGAAAAGCCGCTCCAACAGGAGGACGAACCGGAACTGTCCTTCGGAGGTTATGTCGTTCCGCAGCCACGCCGCGAGCGGTTTGGCCTCGCCACGCGCCAACCGGTCGAAGAACGCGCTGTCGGCGCGGACGACCGCGTCGGCGTCGCTGTTCTGCTGCGACACCCGAACGGTGCCACCGCGGATCTCCACCAACCAGTGGTCGACCTCGTGGTCGTGCGCGAGGTCGAAGCGTATGGTGCCGTTCGTCTTCTTCAGCAGGCGTTCGTGGCCGTGGCGTTCGAGCGCCTCGAAGAACGTCCTGGTCGCCTCCGACATGGCACCACCTCCCGCAGAATCCGCCGGACCACGGGCAGCATCATTCGGACCAGGGTGGGGCCACCTCACCCGGATCGGATGAACCTGGCGGGCGTCCGCGGGCCCGCGCGGTGCCGCCGGCCCGCGGGGAGCAACTGCCCGCCAGGTCCGCCCCGGTCGGCCTGCCCACCGGGTACGCCCGACGGCTGCCGCCTCGATCGCGTGCGCCCCGGGAACGTACGCGCCTTCGCCCACGCCCGCGGACGGATACCTGGATCTCGGGTACGAGCGCGACCAGTTCCGGCGGGAGACGATCAACTCCACCAACGAGCCGGCGCGGGTCGACGAGGGCTGCAACCGCCACCGGCCGTGACTCGATCCTTACCGGTCTACAGGCGCTGCCCGTGGTGCCGGACCAAGCCGTGGCCACCTTGCGCCTACTCGGTCTCGATCAGGCTGCTGCCCAAGACGACTTCCGCGACGAGGAGCCGGGAAAGATCATGCACGAGTTCCGGTACAGCGAGTTGTCCGCGTTCGAGGAGCAGCCCGACACGCCGTACTTCGCCAGGACGTGGAGCCGACCATGAGACACGCAGCGGAGACCATCAGAGCGACACGACCCAACCGCCGTCGACGGTGAGCGTGTGCCCGGTGACGTACGCGGACGCGTTCGAGGCGAGGAACACCACGGCGCCGGCCAGGTCCCCCGCCTCGCCGACCCGGCCCAGGGGGATGTGCCTTGCCACCAGTTCGTCCTCGACTTCCCTGTTGGGCATGAGGTCGGCGGTCATCTCCGTGCGCATGTAGCCCGGGGCGATGGCATTCACCCGGATGCCATGCCTGCCCCACTCGTAGGCGAGGTTCTTCGTCAGCTGCACCACGGCGGCCTTCGACGCGTCGTACACCGAGGACCGCTCGCCGTCGACGACCAAACCGCCGATGGAGGCGAGGTTGATGATCCGGCCCCCGCCGCGCGGCCGCATGGCCCGCGCGGCGCGCTGGGCCACGAAGTACGTGCCGCGCAGGTTGACCCCCAGGGTCAGGTCGAACTCGGCGGCGGTGGCGTCCAACGCGCTGTTGCGCAGCGACACACCGGCGTTGTTCACCACCACGTCGGGGACGCGGCCTTGCTGTTCGAGGGCGCCGAACGCGGCCTCGATACTGTCGAGGGAGGTGACCTCCAGCGCCAGCGGAAGCGCGCGGACGCCCTGCTGGCGCAGGTAGTCGCAGGCCTGCTCGGCGCGGTCCGCCGTCAGGTCGGTCGCGATGATCTCGGCGCCGGCGTGGCCGAGGGCCAGGGCCTGGGCGCGGCCGAGACCGCCGTGGGCGCCGGTGACCAGGGCGCGTGCTCCGTCGAGGGTGAACAGGGATGTCAGTGCGGCCGGTGGCACGGCGCTGTCCTTTCCGGCGGCTCGGGCACGCCCCTCGGGCGGCTACAGGCCGTAGTTGGTGAGGATCTCGAACACCTGCTGGGAGTCGTGGCGGACGTGCTCGCGCATCTGCTCGGCGGCGGTGGCGGCGTCATCGTCGGCGATGGCCGCCGCGAGGGGACGATGGTCCACCGCGGTCCAGTCCGGGGTGGTGACCACCTTGGAGCAGAAGTACCACTGCCGCAGGGCCAGGTTGAAGTGGATCCGGGCGGTCGTCTTGAGGTACTCGTTGCGGCTCATCAGGTAGATGCCCTTGTGGAACGCGGCGTCCAGGTCGATGCACCGTTGCAGGTCGGTGGTGCGGGCCTGCTCCTCGGCGAGCGCGACGAGTTGTTCCTTCTCCGCTTTCGAGCCGCGGCGGCAGGCCAGCGTCGTGGCCAGGGACTCCAGTTCCAGTCGCAGTTCCATGACCGAGCGGGAGTCCTTGAGCGCGATCTCGGTGGCGTAGGTGCCGCTGCGCGGGTAGATGACCACCAGCTTCTCGAACTCCAGCCGCCTGATGGCCTCACGCACCGGGGAGAGACCCACGCCGAGGTCGGCCCGCAGGTCGTTCTCGACGAGCCGGTCCCCGGGCATGATCTCGGCGCGGACGAGTCGAGAGCACAGGCTGGCGTAGGCCGACTGGCTCAGCAGGGCGTTACCCGTCTGGTCAATGCCGACGAGCGCGCCCTTTCCGACGTACTCCGACAACATCGCGATTCCTTCCCCACGTCGTGCGCCGCTTCTGCGCAGCGGCCCCGCACTCTGGCAAGCTACCGGACGGTTACGGGCGCTTCGACGCTCCGGCGCGGGACGGGTCGCCGAGAAGGTCGTCGATCACCGTCGAGATGCCGTTCTCCACCGTGCAGGCATAGTCCCCGACGGAGAACTCCCCACCGAGCACCTCGACCACCTTCAACCCGACGCCGTTGACCGAGAGCGAGTCGGTGAGCTCGACGGCTGCGGGTCCGAAGCTCCGGTGCTTGAGAACGAAGTCCTTCGAGGTGTCCCGGGAGACGATCTCGAAGATCCGGAACCCCGGCCCGTCGGCTTCCGGCAGGGCGTGGACCTGAAGGTGCGGGTAGAGGGACATGTCGGCCCAGGCCGCGTTGTCGTGCCCGTCCCCGGGGGTCATCGAGATACCGAAGATCAGCTTGCCGGAGCGGTGCACGGCGCCGGAGACCGCGTCGGCGGTGTCGGTCAGCGCGATGTCCGCGTAATGCTTGGGATAGCCCCAGACCTCCCGGCCGAAGGCGACGCTCCAGGGCTGGTCCTCGTACTCGAAGAAGTAGTTGACTCCCCGGTGATCGCCGTAGCGGACGGGGATGACGACGCCCGAGTCGTAGAAGGGGCCGGGGGTGGCGTTGCCGAAGTCCGCGATCTGCACGACGAACCGGTCGTCGGCGAGCTCGAACGGGGTTGGCGCGAGGAGCGCCTCCAGGTTCGCCCGGTCGCCTCGGCAGTAGACGGAGAGGCTGCGCAGGTCCTTGCACCAGTAGGGCCGGTCGCCGCTCGGGTACCCGAGGTAGGTGAAGAAGTCCCTGGTGTCGTACGTCTTGCTCATCGGTTGGTTTCCCTGACCTTGTCTCATGGAGGGTGGGCCTAGTCCCGGCCGGCTTCGTGGATCTTGCGGAGGAACGACCGGAGTTCGGGCGCGGTGGGTGATTCGAAGATCTGCTCGGGCGGGCCCTGTTCGAGGATCACGCCCCGGTGCAGGAAGCAGACCTTCGATGAGATCTCGCGGGCGAAGGGCATCTCGTGGGTCGTCATCATCATGGTGATGCCGTCGGAGGCGAGTTCCCGGACCAGGTTCAGCACCTCGATCACGAGTTCCGGGTCGAGGGCTGAGGTGATCTCGTCCAGCAGCAGGGCCTGCGGGCGCATGAGCATCGCCCGGGCGATGGCGACGCGCTGCTGCTGGCCGCCGGAGAGCTGCGAGGGATAGGCGTCGGCCTTGTCGCGCAGGCCCACGCGGTCGAGCATCGCCCGCGCGTTGGCCTCGGCCTCGACCTTGCTCGCCACGCCGGCGCGGATCGGGGTGAGCGTGCAGTTCCGCAGCACCGTCATGTGCGGGAACAGGTTGTAGCTCTGGAAGACGATCCCGACCCGGCGGCGCAGCCCGACCAGGTCGACGCCCTCGCCGGAGACGACGTCACCGTCGAGGAGGATCTGCCCGCCCTGGACGTCCTCCAGCCCGTTGACGCAGCGCAGCAGCGTCGACTTGCCTGAACCGGAGGCGCCGATGAGCGTGACGACCTCGTGCCGGCCGACGGTGAGGTCGACCTTGTCCAGCACGGTGAGGTCGCCGTACCGCTTGGTCACCTTGTCGAACTCGATGAACGCTCGGGACATGACTCACGCCCCTGTCTTCCTGGCCCCGGTACGGGCGAGCAGGTAGTCGACGAACCGGGTCTGCGGGATGGTGATGAGAACGAAGACGATGCACACGGCGGTCACCGCGGAGAGGTTGAAATCGTTCGCCGAGTAGATCTTGGCCTGGCTGAACGCGTCGATGATGCCGACGACGATCACCAGCGCGGTGTCCTTCTGCAGGCCGATGAAGGTGCTGAGCATGGGCGCGGCGATGTTGCGGGCCATCTGCGGCAGGATGACGAACCGCTGGACGTCGGTCTGGGTCAGGCCCATGGAGAGGGCTGCGGAGCTCTGGCCGGGGTTGATCGACTCGATCCCGGCGCGGTACAGCTCCGCGTTGTAGGCGCTGTACGTCATGGCCAGCGCCACGATGGCGTAGACGACAAGCGATCCGCCGCTGAGGAACGGCACCTCGGTCAGCGGTAGGCCGTAGCAGACGAGGTAGATCAGGACGACCGACGGGATGCCGCGGAACACGTCGATGTAGGCGATGGACAGCGCCCTGACCGGGCGGAAGCCCCGGCCCGGCAGTTGCCGGCCGATGGCGAGCACGAGCCCGAAGACCATGGCGAGGACCTGGGCGCCGAGCGCGATCTGGATGTTGATCCACAGGGCGCGGAGGATGTCGAGGAAGCTGCGCGACATGTACTCGCCGTTGAAGAACGTCTTCTGCACCGCCCCGCCGTTGGTGAAGACCATCAGGGCGAGCACGGCCACGATGGCCAGGCAGCCGCTGAGTCCGAGGGACGAGATGGCGGCGTTACGGGAATGTGCCGCCGCCCGGCGGGCCTCGACGTACCGGCCGGCCCCCCAGTCCTGCCGGGAGCGGCGGCTGCGCCGGTAGGCCAGCGAGAGGGGCCAGCCGAGCGCGGCGACCGGGAGCGCGGCACCGAGCAGGATCCGGGTGGCGGGTGCGTCGACCAGCATGGTGGCGAGCTGGTAGCACAGGGTCGCGGCCAGGACGGTGAGGACGGCGGCGGCGGTGAGGTAGGCCGTCGTCGACAGTGGCCTGGTCGGAGTGAGGCCGGTACCGGACGTTGTCGGCGGGGCGTCACGTGTCTCGGGTGACTGTACCTTCATGGTCAGGCACTCCAGTCGGCCAGTTTGTCAGGGTCGCCGCCGAGGATCGGGTTCAGCCACTTGTCCATGATGGCGGCGAGCGTGCCGTCCTTCTCCATGTCGGCGAGGATCTGGTTGACCGCCGTGACGTTCTGCGAGCCCTTGGGGAACAGCGCTGCCACGTCGCCGCCGACCGGGTACTGTCCGATGACCTCGAGCTTGCCGTCCGAGCTGGCCGCCCGGGGCATGACGGTGGCGGTGTCGTTGAGCGCGGCGTCGACCTGCCCGGCCAGTACGGCGTTGAAGAGGTCGTCGTTGGAGGCGAAGACCCGCACCTGCTTGGGCTTGAGCGTCTCGTTGACGTACGTGAGCTGAACGGATCCGGCGAGCACGCCGACGGTGGCCGTCCTGATGCTCTCCTTGGTCAGGCTGGATCCGGTCTTGACGAGGACACCGGTGCGATAGGTGTTGTAGGGCGTGGAGAAGTCGACGGCCTTGCGCCGTTCGGGTGTGTCGTAGATGTCCCAGACCGCGAAGTCGAAGTTCGAGGTCTTGGCGGTGACGAGGGCCTCGAACGAGGCATTCACCAGCTTGATCTTGCTCAGTCCGGCGCGGTTGGCGATCTCGGCGTCGAGGCAGTACATGTAGCCGCCGTTGACCGATTCGAGGGTGTTGCCCCGGTAGCCGGCCGGGTAGGGCAGCGAGGCGGCGACGGTGAGGGTGCCCTCGGTCATGGTCTTCAACTCGTGGACCGTGGGGTTCGCTGTCACCTCACAGTCGCCGAAGCCGGTTGCCCCGGAGCCGGCGGACGAGGTGTCCGTGCCGCACGCGGCCAGGGCGAGCATCCCGGTGATGGCCGTGGCAACGCCGAGGGAGCGGAGTGACCTCTTCATCTGACACCTCCGTGTCGATGGTCATGACGCAATGGGGGAGAATGGAATGTCAGTGACATGTTAGTGAAGTGTGAAAGACGCTACACCTGATCAGCAGGTCAGTCCAGAGGGCTTTCAGCTGGTAGGGCCCGTCAGCGGGAGCCCATGTGGGGGTAACGATGGTCGCGCGGCGGGTCGAAGGTCTCCTTGATCGACCGCGGCGAGATCCAGCGGGTCAGGTTCGACGCCGCGCCCGCCTTGTCGTTGGTGCCCGAGGCACGGGAGCCGCCGAACGGCTGCTGCCCGACCACCGCCCCGGTCGGCTTGTCGTTGACGTAGAAGTTGCCGGCGGCGAACCGCAGCCGTTGGCTGGCCCAGGCGATCGCCGCGCGGTCGCGGGCAACGACCGCGCCGGTCAGCGCGTACGACGAGAATGATTCCATCTGGTCGACCGCGTCGGTGAAAGCGTCGTCGTCGAAGACGTGCACGGCCAGGATCGGCCCGAAGTACTCCGTGCGGAACATCTCGTCGGTGGGGTCGGCGCTGTGCACGACGGTGGGGCGGACGAAATAACCGGTCGAATCGTCGACCTCGCCACCGGCGAGCACCGTCAGCGAGTCCCGCCGGTGGGCCCGGTCGATCGCGGCCCGGTGCCGGCTCAACGCCCGGGCGTCGATCACCGCCCCCATGAAGTGGGAGAGGTCGGTGACGTCGCCCATCGTCAGTGCCTCCACCTCGGCGAGCAGCGGTTCGCGCACCCTGTCCCACACCGACCGGGCCACGTACGCCCGGGAGGCAGCCGAGCACTTCTGCCCCTGGTACTCGAACGCGCCCCGCAGCAGCGCCACCCGCAGCACGTCCGGATCGGCCGAGCCGTGCGCGAGCACGAAACCCTTCCCGCCGGTCTCTCCGACGATCCGGGGGTACGACCGGTAGCCCCCGAGGTTCGCCCCCACCGTCGACCACAAATGCTGGAACGTCGCGGTGGAGCCGGTGAAGTGGATACCGGCCAGGTCGCGATGGGCGAGCGCCACTGCCGAGACGTCGAGGCCGTCGCCCGGCAACATGTTGATCACGCCGGGCGGCAGGCCGGCCTCCTCCAGTAACTCCATGATCAGGCTCGCGGCGAGCTGCTGGGTCGGCGCGGGCTTCCAGAGCACCGTGTTGCCCATCAGCGCCGGCGCGGTCGGCAGGTTTCCCGCGATCGCGGTGAAGTTGAACGGGGTGACGGCGTAGACGAAGCCCTCCAGGGGGCGATGGTCGGTGCGGTTCCACACCCCACGGGAGTTCGCCACCGGCTGATCGCCCATGATCTGCCGGGCGTAGTGGACGTTGAACCGCCAGAAGTCGGCCAGCTCGCACGCGGAGTCGATCTCGGCTTGGACAGCGGTCTTCGACTGGCCCAGCATCGTCGCGGCGTTCAGTCGCTGCCGCCACGGGCCGGCCAGCAGATCGGCAGCCTTGAGCAGGATCGCGGCGCGGTCGTCGAGGGACAGCTCGCGCCAGCCGGGCGCCGCCTCCCCCGCCGCCGCGATGGCGTCCTCGGCGTCGGTCCGGGTGGAGTTACGCAGCACCCCGAGCACGTGGCGGTGGTCGTGCGGCTGCACCACCGCGATCTCCGCTCCCCCACCCATCCGGCGGCGGCCACCGATCGCGGCGGTCAACTCCACCGCTCGGCTCTCCTGCCGCGCCAGCTCCCGCTCCAGCTCTGCCCGCTCGGGGCTGCCGGGGGCGTAGCTCAGGGTCGCTTCGTTGACCGGGGACGGCGGACTCGTAACGGCATCCACTCTTGTCCTCCTCGCATCGACGGAATCCACGGTCCAACTGAGGCCGGACCGGCGGGTGGGCGCGGTTGGTGATGCCCGCCGAGGCTTACCCAGATCTGGGCACCTCGGCCGGCGGGCTGACATTACACTAAAATGTCAGATGGGCCAGCCCTCAACTCCTGACTCCCCTGCCGCCTGACCACTGACGCCGCCAACGCACAGTTGGTCTCGAATCGCCCCCGCGATCCCGACGCGGGTTCGCCCCACTCAGCCACGCCTGCCCGCGCACCAACAACATGATCATTGTGTGCGACCACCGCGCATGGACCCTCGAAGCCGAGACCGCGGATCTACACCCTCGGCGCACGCGGGCCGCCGCCCAGGCCCCTGCCGGCAGCACGGCCGGGCAGCGCCACCGGGCCGAGGACATCCAAGAGCGCGGTCGCGTCATCCTCACCAACCCTCGCTACAGCGGGGTGGCAGGTGTGGAACCAAGCAACGCGCCGACGAGGTACTACTGGACGTCGAGGACGTGGCGATGGACCACCGGCGTCATGCGCTGGAACGCCTGCGACAAGTAGGTGGTCTCCAGGGAGATCGCCCGTGAGCACTCATCAACGAACGAATCCTTCCCGAATTTTCGCCCCACCTTGCACTCAGGTCCCCTGCCAGTCTGGGGTATGGGACTGGACATCCGCCGGGATGCCGATTCGCCCATTCGTCAGAACAAGAGGCGTGATCTCCGTCGTCTCGCAGAAGCGCAGGTAGCCGACGAAGCACTCGACACCGTCACCGCAATCGACAGCGCGCAAGCCCAGCCACTCCAGCAGCGCCCGAAGCTGGTAAAACATGTCAGGATGCAGTTCCTGGCGCACAGTCAACGCCCAGCCGTCCGGCTGCTCCCGCCTGACCAACTCGGCGATGAGCGCGCCTCCCGCTCGCCAGGCCACGCCCCGTTGCCCGAACATCGGCGCTGGTTCGGCGGTCTCCCACTCGCAATCGGGATCGTCGGGATCCCCCAGCGGATAGGTCTCCAGATAGGCGTCCGCGCCGATCAGCAGCTGCCCAGGCCTGGGCCCCTGTCCCACGTGCCACCGCAGCTCGGCAAGCTCCCCGTCGGGGACGTCGCCACGCAAGTCGATACTCAACACAATTTCGTACAGGTCTCCCACTAAGCGCACCCTACCCTCTCTACCAAGACCAGATAAGACCCCCGAGGGACCCAGACCTCACGGAGAACAGCGGTGGCGTCAGGCTGGTTCGGGCGAGGAATCAGTCGAGCAGGTCGGGGCGGTACTGGATGCGCTTGAGCCGGTTCTCGATCCTCGCGAAAAGGTGGTCGACGCCGTAACAGCAAGTTGCCGATGCTGCGTTTCAAGTGCGACCGGACGCCCTCTAATACTTCAGAACACAGTAAACAACAGTGGGGTGCGTGAACCGGTACCAGTGGTTCCACCGGTAGTCCCGCGTGCACCTGTCGCCGTTGGACGCCCCTGGGACGATGTCGACAACGTGAACCGTGCCCTTTGCCTTACACTTCGACGCGCCGACGATCCAGCCATCATCCTTTGGGAATTTGTAACAGTAATTGCGCACCAGGTGAAGCTCCAGGCACAGGCGGTAGCCGTCTTCCGTAATGTACGCAGACTCGGGATCGGCGCACGCACCCCGGTCATAGTCCACCGAAACCACCCGATAGGTGCCACGCGTGCCGTTGCAGTTGCCAATCCCCAGGAAGTCACCGTCTTCGCTGACGACGATGCACTGCCCGATCTTCGCGGGCGGCGGTGGCGGAGCCGCCTCGGTCGTCCGGTCCTCCTCCTCAGGCGGGGAATACGTCTCCTCGGTGGACGGCGGTGAGGGTGTCGTCGGCGACGGCACGGGAGAGGATCCGTCCGCGACGTTTGTGGGCCGGCCATCGTCGCCCATGTTGGAGACGACGAGCGCGCCGGCCGCGACCACGCAGGTCCCGAGCAGGCACAACGCCAGCACCCCGGCGATGACGCCGATGATGAGCCCGTTGCGCTTCGGCGGCGCCGACGGCGGCGCGGCCATGCCGGGTTCCGGTGGGGTCACACCCTGGTTGTGGGGCACGTCAGACGGCGGAGGCAGCGTCACCCGAGGAGTGTGACATAGATCCACTAAGGACGGCCAGACTCTCGGCCCGGGCCAGATCAGCGGCCAGCAGGCTGGTCTTCAGCGGGCACCGTACCGCGCTGGCTCGGTAGATCAGCCGATGCGGGAAGGCTCACGCCATGCGATCGTCACCGCTGGCCCGCGACGGCGGCCGGGACCAGAGGGGATTCCGCCTTGAGATCGTGAATCCGCTGCCGCAGCGATTCTTCGACTCCCGGCGGCTGCGGTTCACCCCGGTCGCGGCGCAATCGGGCGAACGCCAGGTCCAGTTGCGCGGAGTGCAGACGCCTCATCCGGGTGTAGGCCGGACGGTCGCCACGCAGGAGTGCCTGTAGCCGCATCCGGAAGCGCAGTGGCGGATTCACCAGTACGGGCACCTCGGCCGGGATGATCGCGCCGCGCGAATCGCGGGCCTCCCTCCGGAGGTGCTGGTGCAGCGACCTGGTTTCTTGACGCAACGCGATGATGACGAGCAACAGCAGGATGGCGAACGCCGGTCCCTTGAGGACGACGAGGTTCAGCGGCTGCACCACGAACAGCTGAAGCAGGGAATTGTCAGACTCCCAGTACAGGCGGCCCATTGCGAAGACGTCCCAGATCAGGTGGGCCGCGATGGCGACGAGGAAGCCGCTACCGACGCAGACCGCCCGCCGCCGCCAGTCGTTGAACTGTGTGGCGAGTCCGATGCCGGCGCCGATGATCCCCGTGTAGGTGGCGTGGCTGACCAGGAGCCCGGTGACCTGCCGGTACCAGTGCTGGTAGAGCACGGTGCCGAAGTCTCCCGTCATGTAGGACATCGACTCGGCGAACTGGAAGCCGATTCCGACGCAGGCGCCGATGACGATGCCACCGAGCATGCCGTCGACGCGCCGCCAGGCGAGCAGCACGATCACGAGGACCCCCGCACCCTTGCCCAACTCCTCCGGGACCGCGGCGGCGGCCGCGTGACTGAGGATCGCCGCGGTGCCCGGCAGAAGCTCTGCCGTGATGACGACGTGCAGGATGCCCTCGACCATCTGGGCGAAGTACGCGGCGACGAACAGGCCCCAGGCGAAGGCGACCACGACCAGTCGCCACGGTGGCTTGCGGTTGCGCTGCATCCGGCGGAATGTCCACAGCGCGAAAAGGGTCGTTGGAATGCTCAGCAGCGCGCCCCGCCAGGCGATTCCCACCTGCAGGAGGGTGAGGAACACAACCAGGAGGGCGGGCACGGCGAACACCAGTCCACCGCAGATGGCCCAGGTCATGAAGCGGCGACGCGGCGAGCCACCCGCGGCTGAGGTTACGGCGACGACGACAGCGGCGATGCAGGCGGTGAACAGTGAGATGCCGGCAACCCCGAGGCTGACCATGCCGAGGACGCGTACCCCCGTGCCGTCATCGCGGATGACACCGACCAGCGACGCTACGGCGATCATCACCAGCAGCGCCTCACCCGTCGTGAGCGCGGCGCCGAGCCGGTCGAGCCGGTACGCCGCCGGCACGGTCGGATCCGGCACCACCGGGCGGGGCGGCGGTGCGAGGCCGAGCCCGGATCCCTCCGGCGGTGCGCTGGTCGGCTGCGGCGTCTCCTCCGTCATCGCTCGATTTCCACGTGCACCCAGGCGAGCACCTCCTCCGCCCGGTTTCCTCGGACGGTGGCCAACACAAACTGGTATGTCCCAGCGGGTACCGCGGAGGTGGCACTCAACGGCACGGGACTGGCCCGCAGGCCGTCGAGATCCGGCAGGTCCACGCTGTTGGTCCGGTGGCCGAACGCGTCGTACCAGCTCGCCCGCGCGGGTTCCGCGGCTACGGACGCGGCCACACCCTCGTCGATCGTGGCGGCCGGGATCTGTCCCTGCCGGAATCTCTCCTGCGGCAGATCGCCGATGCTCGCGGTGGCCGAGTCGTATGCGTAGAGCCGGATCGGCAGGGCCGGAGAACGTTGTGGGGTGGCCGGCCAGGACACGGCCAGGACGACAGCCGAGGCGAGGACGACGACCACCGCGATCAGACCGAGGACAGTCATCACGCGTACCGGAAGGCGAGCTTCCGTGGGCTCGGTCCCGTCTGGCACGGCTCCCTCCGTCCACGGTGGTGGGTTACCCTAGCCTAACCCGTAGCGGCGGTCGTACAAGCGTACGTGGACGCGCATGCGCATAGCTCAATCCCGACGCTCGGATTGGGAGGCTATGTCTGCGGCGGTGTCTGTCAACGTGCTGGCCGAGGGCGTACCCATCGATTGTGGCGGCATGGCCGACGGCCTCGCCGGCTGTTACGGAGCGGTCCCCGCCGTCGGCATCGCAGCGATCGCGGTGCTGGGTGGCGCCGCCCTCGCCGGTTACACGGCGTTCGCCGTGTTCTTTCCACAGGTGCTCGATGCCCTGATGGGAATACCGGCGACGACGGACTCGATGGGCCGCAGGTCGGACTGGAAAGATCCCGGCACACATCCGCACCAGCCGACCCGGCCGCCGGACTCGCAACTCGCCGGTGGCGACCCGGTCTACCACCGCCCGGGCGCCACGGCGATCGGCTACGACGAGCGGACCATGCGGAACTTCGACGCCGTCGCACCCGAGCCGGGTTACCACGACGTCGTGGTCCATGGTGAGCGCAACGGGCTGTTCCTGCCGGGCCTGATCGGGGCAGACGGTGCCGACCATCCGTCGAACTACACCCACCCGGCCCAGATCGCCGAGGCGATCCGCGGCAATCCGCACTACGACGGCGGGCCGGTGCGTCTGGTGTCCTGCCACTCGGGCACCGTGAGGCCCGACGCGGGTGTCCCGCCGCCGGCCCAGCAGGTCGCGGACGCGCTGGGGGTGACGGTCATGGCGCCTACCGACGCGGTCGGTGTGAACCGGTATGGTCCGGTGGGGCAGGTTCCTCGGATCAGGCCCGGCGGCCAGTGGGTGACCTTCTATCCCGGCGGGGGGACCGATGGGTAAGCCGGCGTTGCGGTTCGCCGGGATGTTCCGCGAACTGGGACCTGTCGGCCTGGGCCTGGTTCAGGAGAGCATCTTCGACAACGTCTCCGCCGAGGAGATGCCGGATGTCGACGAGGTCGTCCGTTACCTGAGAGCGGGGTACGTCCTCATCGACATGATGGACCTGGCCGGCGACCCGTTCGACTCGGCGCGACAGGTCATGAACGGGTCGACGATCCGCACCGACGGCGACTGGCTGTGGCGCGACGATCTGGCGTACTACGTCCACCGGCACCGGGTGGCCCTCCCCGAGGACTTCCTGGCGCTGATCCGCGAACGCCGCTACACCGTGCCGCACCGGGACGACGAACTGCTCCGCGAATGCTCACTGGTGGCCGAGGAACTGATGTTCTGACCACAACACCCTGGTCGAGGTCCGAAGCGTCAGCACTGGCGCGGCATCGCCCGGCCAGGCACCGCGTCGGCGGCAGTGGGGCCGAGCGCTGACAGGCGGCGTACGGCCACGAGCGCGGGACAGCGTTGCCGTCCAATTAAGCCAGGTCAGCCGATCCATCCATCGACGCCGGCGTCTCGACGCCGATCTCGTCGCGGACCCGACGCAGCGCCGCGAGCAGTTCGGTGCCGATCTCCCGGCCGCCGGAGCGGTCGGGGCGGAGCAGCTGGGACAGTCGTTCGCTGCCGATCATCGGCTGCCACGGGCGGTGCAGCGGTACGCCGGGGGCGGCCGCGTCCACCCGCAGGCGCACGGTCGGGGGTTCGCCGGTCGCGGGGAGCGCGGCGGCGGTGACCGGCGCGGAGAGCGGACCGGTGACCGTCACCTCCGGCACGGAGGCGACCGACGGGGAAGCGGGCTGGCCGATCCTGCGGCGCAGGCATCGGCCTGCGCCGCAGGATGGTCAACGGCCTCGCTGCGGCGTCAGGGGGTCTCCGGGCGCGGCAGGGAGAACTGCTCCATCCGCATCAGCGGCGCGACACGCTGCTTCATGGCGCCCTCGCTGAACGGCTTACGAAGCAGGTCCTGGGCGAGCGCGTTGCCCAGCGCCGCCATGACCATGCCCTGGTCCAGCGCCAGGTAGCGCTTCGACACCTGCCCACTGGTCACGTTGACGGCGTCGTAGAAGCCGCCAGGGCCGTACGCGTCGAAGTCCCGCCGCAGGTTGGCCAGGTTCCGCAGGGCGTCGTCCTCGGCGTAGCGCAGCGCGAGGAACGAGGCGTGGGGGGTCACCACACCCTGCCCGTACGCCGTGGGCAGCGGCTGCGCCGGCCGGCATTCGCCGTACCCGTAGTCGACGGTGGTGCGCTCCTGGTCGGAGCTGTACCCGCCGGCGTCCATCCCGATCGGGTCCACGCCGTACTCCCGGTACCCGCCGGCCGGGTTGTTCGACGGCGAGAATCCCCAGTAGCCGTAGCCGGCCTCGCGCAGCCCGTGCTCGATCTGCGCCCGGACGTACGTCGGGTGGTTGATCGCCCAGCTGTCCTTGCCCCACTGCTCCTCGGGTACGAACAGCGGCACCATCAGCGCCTCGAACATCGAGCCGCCCCAGGTGGGCACCAACTGCATGCCGCGGTAGCGGTAGGCGCCCTCGAACAGCCGCACCCCGAGGTAGGTGCGCCACTTGCCGACCGCCCGCTGCTCGGACCACGACCAGTCACAGCCCTCCGGCGGGAAGGTCCGCCACATGCCGAAGTAGTGCTGGGGCGGGATCTGGCCGGCGGCGATGCCCAGGTAGCTGGCGATGCGCGGCTCGGTGTTGAAGGCGCCGTAGTGGTGGCAGGTGTAGTACACGTCGGGGCCGCCGCGGTAGTTGCCGGCGACGGAGCAGCCGGGCGGCGGCTCCGCCCAGAAGCCGCCGCGGATCTGCCGCTCGGCCGGGTTGTAGTAGTAGCCGAAGTCCATCCGGCGCAGCAGCGCGTCGGCCGGCGCCGCCAGCTCCGGCACCTGGTCCTTGACGATCGTCAGGGCGGTGGCGATCCAGCCGTTGTCGACGCTGGACAGGAACGGGTGCAGGGTGCTGCCGTCGGCCGGCCAGGTGGTGAGCTTCGCCCCGGTCGACGGGTGGTACCAGTTGTAGTACATGCCCGATGCCTCATGGATCTCCAGCCGGGCCAGCGTGGCCAGGGTCTGGGCGATGCGGGCCCGTGCCTCGTCGGCCGGGATCAGCCGGGTCTCCCGGGCGACAACGGTGCTCCACAGGTAGGCGCCGATGTTGGTCGGTGAGGTGTACGCCGAGCGGTCGGCCGGGTCGAGGCCACCGCCGATGTTGTCGGCGACCAGGCCGGTGGCCGGATCGACCAGGGCGGCGAACGAGCGCCACGTGTCCGCGGCGTACTGGTGCAGGAGAGCGTTGTGGCCCGTGGTGGACCGGGTGGCCGGAGAGGGGGCGGCGGTGGCCGCGGGGGCGGCGGCGACGACCAGTCCGACGGACATGATCACCCCCGCGGCGACGGTCAGACGATTTCTGGGTCGCACGGAAGACTCCTCACTTGAGGCCGGTCATGGCGATGCCTTGCACGAAGTAGCGCTGCAGCAACACGAAGATGAGCAGGATCGGCAGGATGGTCACCACCGCGCCCGCCATCAGCAGGCCGTAGCGGGTGTTGTTCTCCCCGATGGCGTAGAGCGCGAGGGCCACGGGGAGGGTGTACTTCTCCTCGGACTGGGCGACGACCAGCGGCCAGAGGAAGTTGTTCCAGGTGGCCAGGAACTGCAGGATCCCGAGCGTGGCCAGGGCCGGTCCGCACAGCGGCAGGATGACTCGGGCGAAGATCCGGAACTCCCCGGCACCGTCCACCCGCGCCGCCTGGATCAGGTCGTCGGGCAGGCCCAGGATGAACTGTCGCATCAGGAACACCCCGAGTGGCTGGGCCAGCCACGGCAGGATGAGCCCGGCATAGCTGTTCACCATGCCGAGCTTGCTGACCAGCATGAACAGCGGGACGAAGGTGACCATGCCCGGCACCATCAGCATCCCGAGCACGAGCGCGAACACCGCCCGCCTGCCGGGGAAACGGAGCTTCGCCAGGGCGTAGCCGAGCATCGAGCAGAAGACGAGATTGCCCAGGGTGATGGCGACGGCCACCAGGGTGCTGTTGAAGAAGAACTGCGGGAAGTCCAACTGCGTGAACAGGTGCCGGTAGTTCTCCAGCGTTGCGGACTCGGGCAGCCAGGTGGGTGGCACCCGGCGGACCTCGGCGTTGGTCTTGAACGAGCCGAGCAGCATCCAGACGAACGGACCGACCAGGAGTACGAGCCCACCGGCGAGGACGGCGTACACCCACAGGTGGCCCCGGGCCTCCGGCGCGCCACCCACGACCCGGCGCCTTCTGCCGGTACGGCGCGGTGCGGGCGGGGCTGGTGTGTGCACGGACGTGGTCATGACGGCTCCCTCACGTCTTCGACCGGAGCAGCCGGAACTGCACCAGGGTGAGGACGAGGATGGCGATGAAGAGGACATAGCTGATGGCCGCGGCGTAGCTGTAATTGCCGAAGCCGAACTGGTTGTAGACGTAGAAGGCCACCGACAGCGTCCGGTCCAGGGGCCCGCCCTGCGTCATCACGAACGGCTCCTCGAAGAACTGCAGGTAGCCGATGCCGGTGATGACGCCGCCGAACAGCAGCGTGGGCCGCATCAGCGGCAGCGTGACGTGGCGGAACCGCGACCACGCGCCGCTGCCGTCCATGGCCGCCGCCTCGTACAGCTCCCCGGGAATCGCCTGCAGGCCGGCCAGGAAGATCACCATCAGGTACCCCAGGTTCCGCCAGGCCGCCATCAGGATGAGCGCGGGCATCGCCGTCGTCGGGTCGGTCAGCCAGCTCGGGCCGTCGATGTCGACGTAGCCCAGCAGCGTGTTGACCAGCCCGCCGTCCGGCTCGAGCACGAAGCGCCAGACGACGGCGACGGCCACGATGCTGGTGACGACGGGCAGGTAGTAGCCGACCCGGAAGAACGTCCGGAACCTGGTGATCCCCGCGTCCAGGCCGACCGCGGCCGCGAGCCCGAGCACCATCGTCAGCGGGACCCCGACCAGCACGAAGTACGCCGTGTTGATGGCGGCCTGCCGGAACGTGTCGTCACCGAACAGCTTGACGTAGTTGTCCAGGCCGACCGGGTTGACCCCGAGGGGGTCGCGCAGGTCGGCGCTGCGCAGGTCGGTGAAGCTCATGGCGAGCGAGGCCAGCACCGGGCCCGCCATGAACACCACGAACACGAGCAGGAACGGGAGCGCGAAGCCCCAACCCGCGATGCCCTCCCGGCGCCTGCCCGTGGTCGTCCGGTTGCCGCCGGTGCACGCGGGTCGCGCGGTGGCGGAGGTCATCTCAGCTCCCGGTGCCGATCGAGGACGCCTTGGCCTGCATCTCCTTGGTGGCGGTGGCGGGATCGGAGACACCGCGGACCACCCGCTCGATGCCGTCGTCGATGACGTCGGCGACCTGCTCCCAGGTGGCGATCGCCGGGGCCGACTTCGCGTCCTTGAGCTGCTGGCCGAACGCCTTCAGGAGCGGGTCGTCGGCCAGCTTGCCGGACTGCCAGGCCTCCTGCACCGACGGGAGGCTGCCGACCAGGTCGTACAGCTTCTGCTGCGCCGCGGGCGTGGTGAGGAACTGGACGAACTTCCAGGCCGTGTCGCGGTTCTTGGAGTCCTTGTAGACCACCAGGTCGGAGCCGCCGATGAAGGAGGTGCCGGCCTTCTCGCGGGGCATCTGCGCGACGTCCCACTTGCCCTCGAGCGCCGCGCCGCCGTCCTCACGCAGGATGCCCATGTGCCACGGGCCGGACACGAAGGCACCCACCTCACCCTTGATGAAGCCGGGTCCCACGGCTTCGGGGGCGAGCTGCGCCGACGCGAGTCCCTGCTTGAAGAACGAGGAGTAGCACTCCAGCGCCTTCTGCATCTCCGGGGTGTCGAGGGTGAACGTGCCGTCCCGCATGATGTCGGCGCCGGCCTGCCAGGCAAAGGGCATGAACGTCTGCCACGAGCCGGTCCCGCCCGGTTGCAGGTAGATGCCCCACTTGGCGCCGCCCCTGTCCTTCATGCCCTTGGCGAAGTCGGTGAGCCCCTGCCAGTTGGTCGGCTTCTGCACGCCCGCCTTCGCGGCGAGGTCGCTGCGGTGGAAGATCAGCCGCGTCTCGACATACCACGGGACGCCGTAGGAGGTGCTGTTGACGACCGTGGTGTTCCACGCGCCCTCGAAGAACTTGCTCTTGTCGACAATCCCGTCGGGGGTGGGGTCGAGCGCACCCGTCTTGGCGAACTCCCCCATCCACGTCGTACCCATCATGCTGACGTCCGGCGTCTGCCGACCCGCGATGGCGGTGGCGATCTTGTCGTGCGCCGCGTCGAAGGGGAACGACGTGACGTTGACCTTGGCCTCCGGGTTCTCCTTCGTGAATTCGGCGGCGAGCGCGGTCAGCTTCTCGCCCTCGGCGCCCATGGCCCAGACCGTGATCTCGCCCTTGGCCTTGCCTTCGGCGATCTCCTTGCCGGCGGGCTGGCCACCGGAACCCGAGCCGCCGTCGTCCCGGCCACAGCCGGTCACGCCCAGCGCAAGGGCAGCCACCAGGGCTGTGGCGTACCTCCAGTGTTTCTTCATGGCTTTCCCTTCCTTGGGGTGGTCGCCGACGCATGGTGGCGAGCTCCTCGATCGTGTCGTGGGAGACGGTTCCGCCGAGCACCGCCAGGCCGTCGACCCGGTGGGCCATCTCGATGACCTCGGCCTTCGAGTCGGCGCGCAGATGGGTGCAGAGAATGTGGACGCTGGTTCTGGTCTTCACCGCCTCCGACTCGAAGCCCTGGATCAGCTCGGAGAAGTAGGGCCCGGACAACCCCGGAAAGACCAGGCCGACCGCGCCGTGCCGGCGTGCCGCCAGGGCCCGGCCGAGATGGTCCGGCCGATAGCCGTGCTCTTCGATGGCCCGCAGCACCCGGCGGCGGGTCTCCTCGGACACCTGCCCGGTGCCGTTGGAGACCCGGGACACCGTCGCGACCGAGACCCCGGCCAACCGAGCGATCTCCCGGACCGTCAGCCGACTGTTGCTCATGCCACCACCGACCCGTTACGTCTTCGATCCCTGAAACCGGTTACAGCAGCACCATAGGCAGCTGTGTCCCAGTTCACAACCTCACGGCCCGAGATTTCCGACGACGAGGAGTTGGGACGCCACCGTCGCACCAGGGTCGAATGTGGAACCGACCCCACCGGACGGCCGCCGACCAGCGCGGCCACCGCGCCCTTCACCCCGGCCCCGATGGCCGTCCCCGGAGGCGAGACGCCATGATCGAACCAGTGCCGGTCAGTTAAGGTTCGCGCATGCCTAAAGCGCCATCGGGATCGCAATGGACGATCAGCTTCGGCAACCAGACCGCCGTCATCGTGGAGGTCGGCGGAGGCCTGCGGACCTACCAGGCCGGAGACCGCGAGGTCGTCGACGGGTACGCCGAGGACGAGATCTGCCCGGCCGGCGCCGGTCAAGTCCTCGCGCCCTGGCCCAACCGGCTGCGCGACGGGCAGTACACCTTCGGCGGGCACACCTACCGGCTACCGCTGTCCGAACCGGCGACCCACAACGCCGTCCACGGCCTGGTCCGCTGGGCCCCCTGGCGGCTGCTGGAGCAGACCCCGTCCGCCGTCACGCTCGGCTTCGACCTTCCGGCACAACCGGGGTACCCGTGGAGCCTCAGCCTGACCACCCGGTGGGAACTGGCGGGCGACGGCCTGACGGTGACCCACACCGCGACCAACGACGCCGCGGAGCCGGCGCCATTCGGCTTGGGTGTCCACCCCTACCTGCTGCCGCCGGTCTCGGTCGACGAGACCTGGCTACGCATCCCGGCCCGGTCACGGCTGCTCTTCGACGCGCGCCATCTGCCGATCGGGGAGGCGAAGGTCGCCGGCTCGGAGTTCGACTACACCGTCCCGAAGCAGATCGGGACCGCCCGCCTGGGCACCGCCTTCGGCGACGTCATCCTGGCCAGCCGAGATCGGCACACCGTCACGCTCGGCACCCCAGACGCGCCGGTCACCAGCGTGTGGGCCGACGCTGCGTTCGCCTGGTGGCAGGTGTACACGGCCGACAGCGTGCCGTCGCCCCGCCACCGGCGGTCGATCGCGGTGGAGCCGATGACCTGCCCGCCGGATGCCCTGCGGTCAGGTCGCGACCTGATCGTGCTCAAGCCGGACGAGCCGTGGAGCGCTTCCTGGGGCATCACCCCCCACTGACAGATGCTGATGAAGCACTACCCCGCGCAGTTCAAGGCCGACGCGGTGACGTTGTACCGGTCTCGGCCGGCTGCGACGATCGCCGGTGACGCGTTGGTCAGCGCGGGGCGGGGACGACGGCCGGGGCCTGTTCCAGCAGCGCCGCCGGAAGCTGGGGCCCGGCGGGCAGCGCCACCGGTTCCTTGGCGCGGATGACCAGGTCGACCACGGTTCGGCTGAGTCGCTGCGAGGACTCCGACATCGACTGGTTGGCGGTGACGATGGCGGTGACCACCTCGGCCCGCTTCTGCTGGCCGTAGCGGACGGCCTCCTCGATGCCCCGGGCCTGGGCGTCGATCGACTCGGCCACCTCCAGGATGGTTTCCGGGCGGACGGTGGGGGTCTGGATCACCCGGGCGATCTGCGGCACGGCCGTCTTCGACGCCGCCGCGTACGCGGACAGCACGTCGTTGGCGCCCGGTCCACCCGTCGTTGTCGCCCATCGAGCCGCTGCCGTCGAGGCAGTAGTAGACGGCGACCGGCCGGCGGTAGCGGGTCTGGTAGCGGACCAGCGCGGCCTGGATGACCAGGGCGAACGGAAACTGGATGGGCCGCGCGGGGTACCCGGGCCGTTGCCGGCGAAGTGGTCGGATGGACGCTGGCCGAGGGGCCGACGGCCCGAACCTTCGCGGTCCGGGCCGTCGGGTTGTCGCGGGTGCCGCTGGCGTCGCGCAAGCCCGGGACAGCCTCAGCCGGGCTGGCCCCGCAACTGCCGGCGCCACCGCGCCCTTTCCTCGGGAACGCGGAGCACGCCCGGCGCGACCCAGGTGCCCGCATCGTCACGGGCGCCGACGAGGGCGAGCCCGTAGAAGACGCGCGGTGCGCCATCCAGGACGAGAGACACGGTGCGGCCGGTCGCCGGCAGTTCGGTGACCTGCCCGATGGAGTCGACCTGGCGCACTGAGTCAGCCTTCGTGACGGCCGTGATCTCGGTCTTTGTCGGCCACGGGTCGACCCAGACCTCCGGGGCCGGGAAGTACCACCCGCTCGGGTCGTGATCGGGGTTGAGCAGGTAGCCGTCGGCGCGGTTCCACAGCACCGCCGCCTCGCCGTCCGGGGTGTCGAAGAGCAGCCCCTTGGTCTTCGGGTCGGCGAACGTGAGCCACCCGATGAAGTCGGCCCGGTCGAGCAGCCGCGCCGCGTTCGCGTAGGCCAGGAGCGACGGCTTTGCGCTGAGGTCACGGTTCATCAGGCCGAAGTGGTACTCGACGTTGCCCGGATCGGCCACCTGCGGGTTGCCGAGGACGCTGTCGTGGAACTGGTACCAGCAGACCCCGCGTACCCCTTCCGCCTTGGCGAGCGCGAGGGTGAGGAAGACGTTTTCCGCCGCGTGCCGGTAGGTGTCGTTCCACCAGGCGTTCGGCCGGGTGCACGCGTACGCCTCGGTCAGCCAGATCTCCTTCTCGCCGTACTCGGCCATGAGTGCCTTGAGTTGCCGCAGGCCGCCGAGGAAGTTCCAGTAGGTTCCCGTGCTTCCCGCGTCCCAGTCGTCACCGTCCGGCACGTAGTCGGGGGTGAAGTTGCCCCGCCCCGGGTGGTAGGCGAAGGCGTCGATGAGGTCCCAGCCACCGCCTGCGTAGAAGTTTTCGAGCCACGGCTTGTCCATGCCCGCCAGGCCGTTGTTCATGATTTTGATCGGCGCCCCGATCGCGGCGGCACGATCCGCCACCGGGCGTAGCGCCTTGTCGATGTAGGCCTGCGCCGCCAGCCCGGTGTTGAACGGGCGATTGAGCTCGTTGCCAACCTCGAAGTAACCTGCCCCCGCATCGAGCGCCGTCGCCAGGCTCGACGCGGCCCAGGCGGCGGCCTGCTCGTCGGTGACCTGTAGGGATGGCTGGAGCTCGATGTTGTGGCGCATCCCCCGCTCGTCGAAGGCGCTCGGCGGCAGGCCCGGTCCCCCGGCATACGAGATGCGGACGACACTGACCCCGACGGCTTGCCACAGGTCGAGCAGCGCGTCGGCGGACGGCCGCTGCAGCCACGGATAGTTGGCCATGCCGAACATGCTCGATGCACCCGCCTCGTACGTGTGCGGTTCGAGCACGGCGAGATTCGTACGGGCGAAGGCCTCGTCCCCTCCTGACGACGCCGTGACCTCAGAGACGCAGATGCCTGCGGGCGGGGCCGGGAGGCTGAACGTGTGCTCCCGTGCGGCCCGCGCTGGGACGGTGATCTGCGCGACATCCGTGGCGAGCTGCGCGCCGTCGAAGTCCCGGACCCACCACCTCAGGTTGACGACCCGGTCGCTGGCGCCGCCGTTCGCGACCAGGGCCGTCACCTCCATCGGCTCGCCTCCGGCCTGCCAGATGTTGAAGTCGCGGTTTGTCCACAGCTCGATGCCGAGGTCGCGACCACGACCGATGGTCGCCGTCGCCGAGGGTCGGGTCGCACTGAAGAAGAAGTCTGCTTCACTCCGGTATGTCCCGTCATTCTGGAGGACTCCTGGCGCGTGGATCCACGTCGAGTTCGTCCAGGCCTGTCGGGACCGCTGGAGGAGAAACATGCCGTGGAGGGTCGCCCACGTCGACACGTGCGCGACGCCCGAGGTCACCTCGAAGGGGATGCCGCCCCCGCCGTCTCGCACCCACTCGGTCACCGCGACGTAGTCGTCCGGCTCCGTCGGGCTGAGGATCGCCCGGCTGAAGAGGAACCCCTCGGGCACGAGGGTCTCGGGGCCCGAGACGTGCCATTCGATGTGCGCGCGGTCGGTCGACACCGACACGAGGGCGTGGACGGCGACCCCGCCCGCCGCCGGGCCGAAGGTGTAGTCCATGCGGATCATCGGCGATCCGTCCGCGCCTTCGACGAGGCTCGGGAGGCCGCCGGTCGACGTGTGGATCCCCGTGATCCGGTCCTTGACCTGGAACCGCGACCCCTGCGATCGGATGGTGCCAGCCCCGTCCCGGATCGCGAGCCGCCCACCGACACTCCCGACGACGCTGATCCCCGCCGCCGACAGCACGATGTCACCCGCGGTGGCGGCGGCGCTCACCGGGCTCGGCTCGACCATGAGGAGCACTCCCCCGACGAGGGTCGCTCCGAGGAACCCGCGCCGGGTCAGGCTGGGCTGTTGGGGCCGTGGTGACGCCATGGCGACCTTCCTCTCCCCGGCGGACGCCGAGTGATAATGCGTATCTGCGGATGAGTCGGCGCCATCGTGGACTGCCGGCGATGGCGCCGTCAAGACTCTTGCGCGACACCGCTGATACGGATTATCTTCACCATCCCCGGGTGCAGATACGGATTATCACGGTGGAGACCACATGACGTCCAAGTCCCGCAAGATCACTCAACGCGAGATCGCCCGCATCGCCGGCGTGAGCCAGACAACCGTGTCGACGGTCCTCAACGACCGGGAAGGGTCCACCGCGCGCATCCCTGCGGCGACACGCGCGCGGGTCATGGAGGCGATCGAGCGATCGGCCTACGTCGCCGACCCGGCGGCGCGGCGCCTCGCGGGCCTGGACAACCAGATCATCGGCGTTTTCACGTACGAGCCCGCCCTCTCCCCGGAGAGCATGGACTTCTACGGGCCGCTGCTCAACGGCATCGAGCGCAGCGCCGAGACGCTCGGCTGCGACCTCCTCTTCTTCACCAGTTCGCCGGTCCAAGACGGGAGGCGCAAACTCTTCCACCGCAGGACTCGCCTGGGGCTCGCGGACGGCTGCATCCTCCTCGGCCAGGAGATGGACGGGGCCGATCTCGATCGACTCGTCGACGAGCGCTTCCCCTTCGTGGCGGTGGGACGCCGGGACGAGACGGACGCTCGGGTCCCGTACGTCGGGATCGACTACGCGGCCCCGACCGTGGACCTCATTGACCGGGCGGTCGGGCTGGGCCACGAACGGGCCGTCTACGTCCACCGCGGCCGCGAGACCGCCACGGCGCGCGACCGGCGCGGGGCCGTGCAGTCCCCCGCCGCCACGCGCCGGCTCCGGACGACCCTCGTCACCGACGAGGACCTGACCGCCGTGGCCGGGACCGTGCGCGACGCGGGGGCGACGCTCGTCCTCGCCGAGGACGCCTTCCTCGCCGAGGACGTCGTCCACGTCCTGCACACCGAGGGCTTCGACGTGCCGAACGCTGTCTCCGTCGCCGCTCTCGCCGAAGTACGAGGGCACCGCATCGGCGAGCGCGCCCTCACCGGTTTCCACGTGCGACGCAGGCAGGTCGCCGCGGAGGCACTCGCCCTGCTCCAGCAGCTCATCACAACAACGCCTGAGGAGTGGGACGCCCTCGACACCCAGCGCCTCCTCAGCGCGGATCTCGAGGCCGGCGAGACCGTCGTCGAACGGCGGCCGGCATGAGGACCATCACCGCCGACGTCGCGGTCATCGGCGGCGGGCTCGGCGGCGTCGCGGCCGCCCTCGCCGCCCTCGAGCGCGGCATGCGCGTCGTGCTGACCGAGGAGCATGAGTGGCTCGGCGGCCAGTTGACGTCCCAGGCCGTTCCGCCCGACGAGCACGTGTGGGTCGAGCAGTTCGGCGTCACCGCCCGCTATCGCTCGCTTCGGGAGGGGATCCGCTCCTACTACCGGTCCTTCTACCCCCTGTCGGAGGAGGCTCGCACGGACCGCGCGCTCAACCCCGGCCGGGGACGCGTCAGCGCGCTGTGCCATGAGCCGAGAGTCGCTGTCGCGATCATCGACCAGATGCTCGCGCCCTATCGCTCCAGCGGACGGCTCGTGCTGGTGCAGCAGGCACGCCCGGTCGACGCGGTCGTCGTCGACGACGCGGTCCGCTCCGTCGTGGTCGAGGACCTTCGGTCCGGAGAGCTCACCACCGTAGCGGCGCCCTTCGTGCTCGACGCGACGGAGACCGGCGATCTGCTCCCGCTGACCAACACCGAGTACGTCGTCGGCACCGAGTCACGGACCGAGACCGGCGAGCCGAGCGCGCCGGAGCTGGCCGATGTGAGCAACGTGCAGGCCATTGCCTGGTGCTTCGCGTTCGACCACGCGCCCGGCGACCACACGATCGAGCGCCCGGCCAACTACGACGAGTGGCGCCAGCACGAGCTGCCCTTCTGGGGAGCGCCGATGCTGTCGTTCACCGCCCCGAATCCGCGAACCCTGGAGCCGGAGGCACGTACGCTCCACGTCAACCCCGAGCAGGACCCGACCGGCGACCCGCGCGTCGACCCGGGCGACCGCGACCTGTGGCAGTTCCGCAGGATCGCCGCTCGGCGCAACTTCCGGCCCGGCTTCTACGAGAGCGACATCGTCCTGGCCAACTGGCCGCAGCTCGACTACGTCGGCGGCTCGATCATCGACGTCGCCGACCGGGAAAAGCACCTCGCCGCCGCGAAGGCCCAATCCCGGGCGTACTTCTACTGGCTGCAGACCGAGGCACCGCGACCCGACGGGGGCCGTGGCTGGCCGGGTCTCCGCCTGCGCGGCGACGTCGTGGGCACCGACGACGGCTTCGCCCAGGCCCCGTACATCCGCGAGTCACGACGGATCCGCGCCCACCGGACCATCGTCGAGCAGGACATCTCCGTCGCCGCCCGCGGTCACGCAGGTCCAGCGCGCTTCGAGGCGTCCGTCGGCGTCGGGATGTACCGGATCGACCTTCACCCCTCCACCGGGGGCGACAACTACATCGACGTCGAGTGCGCGCCCTTCGAGATCCCCCTCGGGGCGCTCGTACCCCTGCGCACCACCAACCTCCTGCCCGCAGCGAAGAACATCGGCACGACGCACATCACCAACGGCGCGTACCGGCTGCACCCGGTCGAGTGGAACGTCGGCGAGGCCGCCGGCGAGCTCGCGGCCTTCTGCATCGAGCGATCCGTGCTGCCGGCCGCCGTCCTCGCCGACCAGGCCCTCGTCGCCGAGTTCCAGGCCCGCCTCGTCAAGGCGGGCGTCGAGATCCACTGGCCCCACATCACCGGCTACTAGAGAAGAGAAAGACCATGTTCACCCGAAGGAAGCTTCTCACCGCCCTCACACTCGCGACGGCCGTCGGGCTCGCCGCGTCGGGCTGCTCCGCCGCGTCGCCGCAGGCCTCGTCGGCCGCCCCCGGCAGCGTCGACCTCCGCATGACTGTCTGGACGTCGAACAAGGACCAGCTGGCACTGCTCGACTCGATCGCGCAGTCCTACAAGGCCTCCCGGCCGGCCATCAAGTCGATCACCTTCGACAGCCTCCCCTTCGCCGACTACAACTCGACGCTGACGACACAGATTGCCGGCGGCAACTCCCCCGACCTTGTCTGGATGGGTGACCTGTCGAAGGACCTCATCTCCGCCAAGGCGCTCGTCCCGCTGACTGACCACCTCAAGGCAACACCGGAGTGGGGCTACGACGACCTCCTCGAGAGCGTCACCGCCGAGTTCTCGGCCGACGGTCAGCTCTTCGCCTACCCGTTCTCGAACTCGCCCTTCGCGCTCTACGTCAACAAGGACCTTCTCGCCCGCGCGGGGCAGAAGCTCGACCCCGCGGGCCTCACGTGGGATCGGGTCTCGACGATCGGGGCTGCGGTCCATTCAGCGACCGGCAAGGCGGGCTTCGTCGTGCGCGACTTCGACTACTCGTCGTGGAACATGTTGGCGACCGTCTGGACGGGCTGGGGCGCCTCGGCATGGTCGGCGGACGGAAAGACGTGCACCTTCGACAGCCCGCAGATGACCGACGCCATGCGCTTCCTCCACAACGCGGCCTTCGTCGACAAGTCGATGCCGGGGCCGGGGACGAAGGTCGACTTCTTCGCCGGCGACGCCGCCTTCACCGTCGCCCAGGTTTCCCGCGCGTCGCTGCTCGACGGTTCCTTCGCCTTCGACGTACTCCCCCTGCCGAAGGGCCCGGCCGGCGCCTACTCGGTGATCGGGCAGGCCGGCGTCGGAGTCCTCGCCTCCAGCCGTCACGTGGAGGAGGCGACGAACTTCCTCGCATACCTGACCAACCCCGAGAACGCCCGCCTCCTCGCGCAGTACTTCCCGCCGCCGCGCGCCTCACTGCTCACCGGCGACAAGCTCGCGGAGAACAACAAGAAGCTCTCCGCCGCCCAACTGCAATCCGTCGTCGTCGACCAGCTGCGCGGAGCCGTCACCCTGCCGAACCACACGAACCCGGCCGAGGTCGCCAAGAGGGGCAAGGCTGCCCTCGACGGTCTCTGGACCGAGAAGGCCGACGTGCCCGCGGTGCTCGGATCCGTCTGCGCCGCCCTCGACCCCGTCCTCGCCAAGTGACGACCGGACCGCTTCTCACGGCCGGGGCGGAGCACGACGTCGCCCCGGCCGCGGGGCCACCGCCACGGCGCCGTCCCAAGCGCACCCGGCGAGGTGAGGGCCTCGTCGGCTACCTCTTCATCGCACCGCAGTTGCTCGGCGTGCTCGCCTTCGTCATCGTTCCCGTCGTTCTCGCCGTGTACTACAGCCTCAACAAGTGGAACATCTTCACCGGTCAGCTCACGTTCGTAGGGGGAGACAACTACGCGGAACTGTTCCGGGACCCGCAGCTACCCCGCGTGCTCGGCGCGACCGCGGTCTTCTCCCTCGGCGTCGTTGTCCTCAACATCACCCTCGGGCTCCTCCTCGCGGTCCTGCTCAACCGGCGCTTCCGCGGCACTGCGCTCTTCCGAACCCTGTTCTTCTCCCCAGTCGTCGTCTCGGTCGTCGCCTGGACGCTCGTGTGGGGATTCCTCCTCCAGGACAACGGTGGGGTCAACGGGTTGCTCGCGCTCGTCGGCGTCGACGGCCCGAACTGGCTCCAGCAGGGCGACACCGCCATGGCATCCGTCATCGTCACGCAGGTCATCCGCAGCGTCGGCGTCAACATGGTCCTGTTCCTGTCCGCGCTCCAAGGGGTGCCGTCAGAACTCCACGAAGCGGCCCGTATCGACGGAGCCTCGAACCGGACGATCTTCCGGCGGATCACCCTGCCCCTCATCTCGCCGACCCTCCTGCTCACCGCGATCATCACAGTCGTCGGCGCCCTCCAGGCGTTCGCTCAGGTCGCGGTGCTCACCGAGGGCGGCCCCGGCCTGTCGACCACCGTGCTCGTCTACTACGTCTTCCAGCAGGCCTTCGAGTTCAACAACATCGGCTACGGGTCGACGCTCGCGCTCATGCTCGTCACCTTCGTCATGCTCCTCACGCTGCTCCAGTGGCAGCTTCGCCGGAAGTGGGTCTTCTATGAGGCCTGACACCGCCACCGCCCGACCCGGCCGCGGTGCCCGCGTGGTCCGCCGCGCCGTCCTCATCGGCTCGCTCGCCCTGCTCGCCACCCCGTTCGTCATCCCCACCGTGTGGATGGTCACGTCGTCGTTCAAGCCATTGAGCGAGATATTCAAGGCACCACCGACGATGTTCACCGCCTCGCCGACGACCGCCGCGTACGCGGAGGTCTTCACCTTCCAGCCCTTCGCGAGGCAGTACTTCAACAGCCTCTACATCGCGACCGCGGTAACCCTCATCACGCTTCTGGTCTCGAGTCTCGCGGGCTACGCCTTCGCCAGAATCCGGTTCGCCGGACGCAACGTCCTGTTCATCGTCGTCCTCACCGGCCTCCTCGTCCCGAGCGAGGTCACCATCGTGCCGCTGTTCCAGATGTTCAAGCAGGCCGGCCTCGTCAACACCCACTGGCCGCTGATCCTCGTGACCGCTCTGGCGGCACCCTGCGTCCTGGCGACCTTCATCATGAGGCAGTTCTTCATCGCCCTGCCGGTCGAGCTCGAGGAGGCCGCCCGCCTCGACGGCTTACGGCATACGGGGATCTGGTGGCGCATCAGCCTGCCCCTCGCGCGGCCCGCCCTGTCCGCCGTCGCCATCCTCACGTTCCTCGCCTCGTGGAACCTCTACCTCGAGCCCACGGTGTACCTCACGTCACCGGAGCTGTTCACCCTGCCCCAGGCCCTGCCCCGCTACACGGACCCCTACGGCGGAGAGATGTGGAGCACCCAGCTCGCGGCAGCCACGTTGTCGGTGGTGCCCATGCTCATCGTCTTCGTCGCAGCGCAGCGGCACTTCGTCGAAGGCATCGCGCACTCCGGGCTGAAGGGCTGACGGGATGGCGGATGCACGAGAAAGCAGGTCGTTCCGTGGATGAGATCGAAACCCCTGAGCCGGACAAGGCGCGCTCGGTGCCCGCCGAATGGTGGCGTTCCGCCGTCATCTACCAGATCTACCCGCGTAGTTTCGCCGACGGCAACGGTGACGGCATCGGAGATCTGGCGGGCGTCCGCGCGCGCCTGGGCCACCTGGCCGGCCTCGGCGTCGATGCGATCTGGTTCAACCCCTGGTACGCCTCGCCGCAGGCGGACGCCGGCTACGACGTCGCCGACTACCGGGCCATCGACCCGGTGTTCGGCACCCTGACCGAGGCCGAGGACCTGATCCGCGAGGCGCATGCGCTCGGTATCCGGATCGTCGTCGACGTGGTGCCGAACCACTGCTCGAACGCGCATCCGTGGTTCGTGGAGGCGCTGCACAGCGGGCCGGGTTCGGCCGCGCGCGACCCGTTCTGGTTCCGCGAGGGGCGGGGCGCGGACGGGGAACTGCCGCCCAACGACTGGCAGTCCATCTTCGGAGGTCCGGCTTGGACCCGGACAGTCAACCCTGACGGCCGCCCCGGCGAGTGGTATCTGCACCTGTTCGCACCCGAGCAGCCCGACCTCAACTGGGAGCATCCGAAGGTCCGCGAGGAGTTCGAGGACGTGCTGCGGTTCTGGCTCGACCGCGGGGTGGACGGCATCCGGATCGACTCGGCCGCGCTGCTGATGAAGGACGGCGAGCTCGCCGACTTCGACCCGGACGACCTTCCGGTCCCGCACCCGTACACCGACCGGGACGAGGTGCACGACGTGTACCGGGCGTGGCGCGCGATCGCCGACAGCTACCCGGAGCCGCGCGCGCTGATCGGTGAACTCTGGCTGCCGGACGCCGAACGGCTCGCCGCGTACCTGAGCCCGGACGAACTGCACACCGCGTTCAACTTCGCCTTTCTCGGCTGCCCATGGGACGCGACCGCGCTGCGCCAGGTCATCGACGAGACCCTTGCGCTGCACGCCCCGGTCAACGCCCCGGCCACCTGGGTGCTGTCCAATCACGACGTGCCTCGGCACGTGACTCGCTACGGCCGCGCCGACACGTCGTTCACCCTTCAATACCGCCAGCTCGGCGCACCCACCGATCGGGCGCTCGGCCGGCGTCGGGCCCGCGCTGCCCTGCTGCTCAATCTGGCGCTGCCCGGCTCGGTTTACCTCTACCAGGGTGAGGAACTCGGCCTCGAGGAGGTGGAGGACATTCCCGCCGCGCTGCGCCAAGACCCGATGTTCTTCCGCACCCACGGCGAGAACCTCGGACGGGACGGGTGCCGGGTACCCCTCCCGTGGTCGGGCCAGGAGCCGCCGTTCGGCTTCAGTCCGGCCGATGCGGCGCGCGAGCCGTGGTTGCCGCAGCCGCGCGGGTGGCGTGACCATACCGTCGAGGCGCAGACCGGCGACCCCGACTCCATGCTGGAGCTGTACCGTCGCGCGTTGGCCTGCCGGCGCGGGCAGTCGGCGCTCGGCGACGGCCCGTTCGCGTGGCTGCCCGCACCCGATGGGGTCCTCGCCTTTACCCGGGGGTCTCATCGAGCGTTCGCCTGTGTGGTCAACCTGTCGGGCCGCCCGATCGAGTCTCCGGTCGCCGGGACGGTCGTGCTCGGCAGCGGCCCGTTGGACGAGGGCTGGCTGCCGCCGGACACGGCCGTCTGGGTGGTGCCCGGATAGCGAGACGGGACCGATCGACGGCAGGCGTTGGCAAAGTTCTCCGCACCCCGACCGCCGGCTGGGCCGGCGAGCCGACTCCCTGCCTTCCGGTGGGTCGGCCACGGTCACCGGTATGTGCTCCATGGCGACCTGCCAGCGATGCTGCCGGCCCACCCGACCGGTGGC
Source organism: Micromonospora sp. NPDC048063 (assembly GCF_043202855.1). Lineage (NCBI taxonomy): Bacteria > Bacillati > Actinomycetota > Actinomycetes > Micromonosporales > Micromonosporaceae > Micromonospora > Micromonospora sp. NPDC048063. Next base: position 162,932 of record NZ_JBIDBG010000007.1, read on the forward strand.
GTCACAGGGCAGCGTCAGGTGATGGCGAGTAGCACCGCTTGGCCACGGGCGGCGGCCATCCGGTAGAACCGGCACAGGTCGGCGAAGGCGGGCGCCGCACCGACCCCGTCACCGATCTTCCACGCGGTACCTGGCGGGCGACGCCGCTCGCTCGTGTCGAGTCGGGGCCGGCTGGTAGACGCTCGCGTCGACGTAGCCAGCGTACGGGTTGATCGGGAGGTCGAAGGTTCGGTTGGTCAGTGCGGACAGGTCGTTTCCAGGTAGATTGACGATCTCGCCGCGGATCGCCGTTCTGGTGATCCCGGTCCGTCTTTGCCGGGGCAGAAGGCCGCGGGATCGAAGCGGTCGGCTGCGGAGAACGGCACGGGCGGTAGCGTGATCGCCCAGGCATCGGCAGCCGGGCCGACCGCGGCGGTGGCAGATGGACGATCTGACCGGGCTGCAACCGTGACAGGTCGTCCGGCAGTTCGAGCATGACGAGCATGCTCGGCCCCGAGCCGGTCGCTCAAGCCTCATGGGCCTGCCGTGATTGTGCTTGTCCCCTACCAGGTCGCGGTGCACGACCGCGTGACTGAGGAAGAAGGAGGGTCGTGCGGTGCCGACCAACCGGCTGGAGGCGTTCAGTGATGGCGTCCTTGCCATCATCATCACGATCATGGTGCTGGAGCTCAAAGTCCCGGCAGGTCACGACCTCTCTGACCTTGTCCGCACGACCGGCGTCGGGCTGCTGACGTATCTCCTCACCTTCGTCTATGTCGGCATCTACTGGAACAACCATCACCATATGTTCCATCTGGTACGGCAGGTCAGCGGCGGAGTACTGTGGGCGAACCTGGCGCTACTGTTCTGCCTGTCGCTGTTCCCGTTAACGACGGCCTGGGTCGACGACTCAAGGTTCGAGCCGATCCCAGTCGTCATCTATGGTCTGAACCTGCTCAGCGCGGCCATCGCATATTTCGTGCTCCAGACGGTGATCATTCGGCAGCAGGGACCGGCGTCGGCGCTGAGGCGGGCCATCGGCACCGACATCAAGGGCAAGGCCTCGCCCGTTCTCTACGTCGCGGGGATCCTCAGCGCTCTGCTGATCGACAGGAGCGGACGTGTCGGAGTTGGGCTAGCCCTGGCGTGTTTCGTCGTCGTGGCGATCATGTGGGTCGTACCCGACCGCCGCATCGACCGGGCGGTCCGCCAGCACGAGACCCCCGACTCCTGATCAGGGCGGTGAGCACGGCACGGTCGGCCCAGTCGTCGATCACTGCTCGCCGCCGGGAGATGCACCAGAATCCGAGCGAATCCCTGCCCGTTTGGACCAGTTCCCCGACGCCCGAGCAGCCACTGGGCAGCATGGGTCGCCGTTCACGACGCCGAGCCGCGAACCACCGAGACTTGCCGCCATGCTGGAGGGGTGAGCCCGCCAGAAGTCGGAGTACCGGGCGTACGACGTGAAGCGGGGCCGGCCCGATGGGACCGGCCCCGCTCCGGGGTGTTCCCCGTTGAACCCCTCGATCAGCGCTTGGGATCGACCACCGTCAGGGTGAATTCGTCGTACGACGCCGCGTGGGTCTTGTCGCCGCCGTAGACCGCCCGCACCTTGTGGGTGCCGGGGCCGGGCAGCATTTTGACCGTGCAGGAGGCGGTGCCCTTCTTGACCGGGGCCTCGCAGAGCACGTCCTCACCGATCATGAACTGCACCGGGCCGGTCGCCGTGGTCGGCGTGACGGCTGCGGTCAGTTTCAAGGTCTGCTTCCAGTTGACCTGCACGTCGTTGGCCCGGACCGAGGTCGGGGTGAGTTCCACGATCGGGGCCGGGGTGACGGTGACGACCCGGTTGGCGACCGCCTGGTTGCCGTTGGTGTCGGAAACCAGGTAGGTCAGCGGGTAGCTACCCGGGGTGGCGGTGTCGACGGTGCCGATCACCTGGATCCGGTCGGTCACGTCGCCGTCGGTGTTGTCCACCGCGGTGACCCCGGCCAGCGGATCGAAGGCCTGGCCCTGCTTGACCGAGGTCGAGGCCGGGACGGTCAGCACTGGCGCGGTGGCGTCCGTGCCGGCGGCGGTGGCGATGAAGATGCCGCCGAACTGGTCGACCGAGCCCACCTGGTCACCGTCGCCGGTGCGGCTGGTGGTGGTCCAGGCGTAGAGCTCGCGCTCGGTCAGGCCGCTCCACTCCACCGTGGCCGGCCAGCCTGACTTGACCGTGTCCTGACCGATCACCGTGTCGGTCGGCGTGACCAGAACGAGACCGTCGGTGCTGAAGCTGGTCTTCCGTGACGACAGGTCGATCGGCAGCACCATATTGTCCTCCGCGCCGTTGTAGCGCTTGCGGTCGTCGTACTCGGTGGCACCGAAGTTGTCGAGCATCGGCGAGTAGGTGTCGATGCTCATCTGGGCCCGGTCGACGTCGATCTGCAGCAGCCGCAGGAAGCTGGCGCCGAACTGCAGCAGGTCGTCCTTCCTGTGGTCGACGGTGCCGTCGCCGTCGAGGTCGAGGTTGCCGTTGGCGTCGACCTTCTCCGGCCACAGCTCGCCGGCGGTCATCTTGTAGAACTGGTAGTCCGCGAGCAGCTCGACCACGTTGTGCTCGACCGTGACGCCGACCCCGGTCTTGAGGTTGGTGCCGACGCCGTGCTCGTGGCCGGCGAGGACCAGGAACACGTTCGGGTTGGCCGCGACGATGCTCGAGAACGCCCGCGACCCGTCGGTGGAGAAGTTGGCGCCTCGGCCGTCCGGCTTACCCGACGGGGCGATGTAGGCGTGCGTCAGCAGGATGCCGTTACGGTCGTGGTAGCGCCGGAAGATCGAGCTGGCCCAGTCGGCCTCGGCCTGGGTGACACCGTAGGAGAGGCCCACCGCGACGAAGTCCAGACCGCCCGCGGAGAAGAGGACGTAGTTGTTCTGGTTGTCCTTGCCGCGGGTGACCACGGCGCCAGAGGCGTCGGTGGTCTCGTCCCAGGCGTGGTACGACGCCCTGTACTCGGCCGGCCACAGCTTGGACCCCTCGTAGTAGCGCTCCGGGCCGTAGTACCGGTTGAACCGCGAGTCCGGGCCGGTCTCGGCACCGCCCTGGTTGTCGTGGTTGCCCGCGACGACCTGGTTGACCAGTCCAGCCGCGTCCAGGGTGCGCTGCGCCTCGGCAGTGAACTGGAACTCCTTGGTCACCTGCTCGTCCAGACCGGGGCGGAGCAGGTTGCCGTTGGCATCGGTGGCCAGCGGGTCGTAGTAGTCGTTCTCCGTGATGTCACCGGTGTGCGCGGTGTAGGCGATCTTCCGCTTGGCGGCGTTGTCGGCCAGCCACTGGGTGGTGTCCCGGTAGGACTTCGCCCAGAGCGCCTGCTCCTCCATGGTCATCTTGTCGCTGGGCTCGTCGATGCCGTCGAAGTCGTCGTACGTGCCACCGACAGCGCCCTCGGCGAGGTACTGCGTGTCGGTGAAGTGGGCCAGCGAGAAGTCGTAGGTCGACGGGTCCCCGAAGTGGTCCCGGTTGACCGGGGCGCCGGCGGTGGCGTCGCGCGGCGCCAGGTCGTCGGCGAACGGGTCCTGGCCGGTGACCAGGACGTGGATCACGCCGTTGTCGACCAGTTCCGGCCGGACGACGGCCTTCAGCCCGGTCTCACCCTCGGCCTGGCCACGGGCGGTGGCGAGCTCGGTCCACGCCTGGGTGGTGCTGTTCCAGGCGTGCAGCGAGACCGCGCGCTCGGGGTCGACCACACCGTTCCACAGGATCTGGCGGCGCTCGGCCGACGCCGGCACCTGGACGTCGTACCGCTGGAAGGGGATGTCGCCCGTGGAGGGGCTGTCGATGGCCTTGCCGTCGGGGCGCGGTGCGGTGCCGATCTGGCTGCCCTCGCTGTAGGAGAAGTCCAGCGTCGAAGGCATCACCGGGACGACACCCTGGATGCCCCCGGTCGGGACGCTCGGGGTGGCCTGCTTGAAGGTGGTGGTGACCTCGCCGCCGTCGGGGTTGTGGGCGATCGCGGAGAGGGTCACCCGGCCGCTGCCCTGACCGACGTCGGTGCCGCCGCTGGTCGGAATGGCGTCGGAGGTAAAGCTCACGGTCTTGCTGATCGGCTTGCCGAAGACGTCCGTCGCCGAGATCTGCAGGGTGTGGCTGCCGGACTTCAGGCCGGCGCCGATCTCCTGGCCGACCTGCACCGGCGCGCCGTCGAGCAGGTACCGCCAGCCGGTGGCGTTGCCCTGGTTGGCGACGGTGATCTTGAACTCGGTCGGGCTGCGGAGGTGGGCACCCTCGGCCGGGACGGTCGAGGTGACGGCAACACCCGCGTCACGGACGTCGCCGAAGGCGGCGATGTTGAGCGCCTTGACCTCGTCGAGGGTCAGCACCTTGGAGTAGATCCGGGTGTTGAGCACCGAGGCCGGGGCCCAGAACTGGTTGACCGCGTCGGCGCCGATGTAGAAGGCGTTGCGGGCGGCGCCACCGGGCAGCCCGAGCGCGCCGGCGGCCGGTGCCTCGGCCGCGAGGACGCCGTCGACGTACAGCCGGATCGTCTGCCCGTCCCAGGTGCCGACCGCGTGGTACCAACGGCCGGAGGCGATCTGGGTCTGCGCCGACTTGTAGCCGCCACCGACGTGCGCGGTGAAGGTCAGCTTGTCGCCGTAGATCACGATCGAGTAGCCGCCGCCCTCCTTCTCGGAGCAGACGGAGTGCTCACCGCTGTTGGGCAGGGTGCCGTTGGACTTCAGGGTGCACTCGATGGAGACCTTGGTGCTGATCTTGCTCCACTGGTCGCCGAAGGCGTAGGAGTAGGCGTCGTCGGAGCCGTCGAAGGAGGCGACCCGCGCCTTCACCGCGGTGTCCTGCGCGATCACCGGGTTGCCGTGGATGGTGACGGCGAGGTTCTGCGCGTCGTCCTTCGGGGTGCCGTCGTCGAAGTCGACGTCGAGGACGTCGGCCACCGGGACGGGCGGCTTGGTGTTGTAGGCCGACGCCAGCTCGGCAACCTGAGCGCTGGTCAGTCCCGTGCTCCAGACCTTGCTCGCGGCGAACGAGGCGGGCGGGGCAAACTGGCCGACTCCGGTCGGGGCGGCGTCGGCGCCGATCACGAATCGGCGCGCGGTGGACGCCGGCGGGGTGAGCGCACCGGTGGCCGCGGTCGAGCCGGCCAGCTGCCCGTTCAGGTAGAGGCTCAGGGTCCGGCCGTCCCAGACCGAGACGGCGTGGAACCAGCGGTTACCGCTGATCGGGGCCAGCAGCGACTTGTAGCCGCCGCCGATGTGGGCCATCGTGCCGAGGTTGCTGCCGTTGACGTAGATCGAGAAGCCGCCGGCCTCCTTGTCGGAGCAGAGGTCCCTCTCGGGGCTCACCGGCATGGTGGTGTCGACCCGGAAGACGCACTCGATGGTGAAGCCGGTGGAGAACTTGCTCCACTGGTCGGTGAAGTCGAAGGAGACCGCGTCGTCGACACCGTCCACCTTGAGCAGGTCGTGGCCGAACGCCGCGTCGGTGGCGTAGCTCGGAGCGCCCCAGGTGGTGGGGGCGCGGCCCTGGGCGCGGTCGGTGGTGGCGCCGCCGGTGAAGGCGACGTCGAGCACGTCGGCCGCCGGTACCGTGGCAGCCTTGCTGGTGCCGAGCAGGGCCGGAGCGGCCTGGGCGGGCGACATCAGCGCACCGCCGGCCACCGCGAGCCCGAGGGCGGCCGCGGTCAGACGGCGCCACCTCCGGGCGTACGGATGGAGTCGTGTGGTCACGACATCTCCTTTTCGGGGGTCATCTGTTGGTGTTGGGTGGGCAGCTGGCCGGGAGGCCGAGGGAGCAGGTCAGGTGCCGGGTAGGCCGGCTACGGCGGCGGCGGAGATGCCGACGCCGATGAGGGTGATCCCGCAGGCGGCCAGCACCGGGGCCACCCGGGTGGCCAACTGCAGGAGGACGTGGGACTTGGCGGCACGCGTCACGAGGGAGCGGCCGGTGAGAGCCATGAGGCCGACGGTGAAGAGCACCGCGGCGAGCCCGAGGCCGAAACAGACCACGAGGACGAGAGCGAACCCGGCCCGCCCGGCGAAGATGCCGGTCACCAGTACGAGGAAGGCCGCCGGCGAGGGCGTCAGGCCGCCGGACACGCCGAGGAGGAGGAGACCCGGGCGGGACGTGCTGGTGTGGCCATGTCCGTGGTCGTGCGCGTGGCCATGTCCGTGGTCGTGCGCGTGACCGTGCCTGTGGCCGCGTCCACGCAGGTGGCGTCGCAGCAGCCAGAGCCCGACGGCGACGACGGTCAGGCCAGCCGCCAACTGCAGTCCGGTGGTCAGTCGCTCAAGGCTGACCAGGTCGGAGAGGGAGAAGAAGGTCCAGGCGACCGCGATGGCCAGCACCGAGACCGAGTGCATCACGGCCACCGAGAAGCCCAGCCAGGCAGCGTCGCGGACCCGGCCCCGGGAGCCGATCAGGTACGCCGCCGCGAGACTCTTGCCGTGGCCGGGAGCGAGCCCGTGCGCAGCCCCAGCCACGAAGGCGATCACCAGTGCCATCGGCACGAAACCCGGCGACTGCACCGTCTCGATCAGCCGATCGCCGAGGTCAGCGGCTCCGAAGAAGTCGACCTCGAGAAGGGCCACGGGGCCGGAGCCGAGGGGTGCCGCTGCGGCGCCGACGCTGGTGGTGGTGTTCATGGTTCAGGCCTTTCGTCCGCGCCGGCGGTACCAGAAAGTCCCGGCCGCTCCGGCGGCCAGCAGGACGCCCCCGACGACCGACAGTTGCAGGGCACTCCCGCCCGAAGACACCGCGGCGACGGTCCGGGCGGACGCGGGGCGGGAACCGGTGCCCGTGCCGGCGCTGATGGCCCAGTCCGCCGACTCGTGCGTGGCGTCGTACACCGCTTTCTGCCCATCAGGGCCCCTGGCGAGGGTCCGGTAGGCCTCGTGCAGGTCGGTGAGCATCCGCGACGTCACGGTCACCGTGCTCACCGGTTCGGGGCAGGTGAACAGCACATCGGCGCCGCCCGAGGCCGGGTCGCCACTCACGCTGGCCTCGCCCTCGCAGGGCCGCCCGTCCTGGGTCACGGTGATCCGCTCGGTCAGGTACCCGGCGAACTCGGGAGCCCCAGCCAATGCCTCAGCGTCGGAGGCCTCGTAGATCACCGCGCCGTCCAGCATCACCCGGTCCTCGGGGAGCACGCCGAGGGCGATGCCGAGCAGGGTCAGGTCATCGGTACCGCCAACAAGCCAGCGGACCCGCACACCGTGATCGCCCTCGCCTGCGACCACGATCTGCTGTGGGGCACCGAACGGATGCGCCGAGGCCGAATCCGGAACCAGCACCCCCATCAGCACCAGTACGAGTACGCCGCAGAAGCAACGCCAGGCGTGGCGCAGGGCACGGCACAGGGCAGACACAACAGACTCTCACTCGCTCGGAGACCGACCGGAAACGCAGTGACTGTTGTGGCCGCACATGACCAACGAGGTCACGGAAACTGAGCGAACCCTTACGGAGAGATTGCCGGACCACGAAACTATGAGCCCTTGTCATCGTGGGTAGCCGGTATGCACCACCACGCGGCGGGCCTTTGACGTTGTAGAGCGGGCCCCACGTCACGTCGGGGTGGTCGGACTGATCGGGTTCTGCCATCCTGGCCCGGGGTGAAGCCCAACCTGGAAAGAATCCCGGGGAAGCAGGACCGACTGGCGGAGGCGATCCTCGCGCGCACGCCGCGACGCATGGATCAAGGGTTCGTCAGTTCCCTTGATCCCTCTGCTGCACTCGCCCTCGGGCGATACGGCGTCCGCCTCGCCACACTGGCACTGCGGCGAAACTCTTCCGACCTACTACACCGTTCATTGCTGGCCACAGGGCTCGCCGGGTGTTTGGAGCCCGATGATGGCCGGGACCTCATGGTGGGTTTGGCATTGCCGTGGATCGTGGCACAGCAGCTCGGGGCATCCCCGGCCACGGTGTTCGCCACCGTCGGCGACAGTCTTCCGGACGGCCCGGTCGCCAAACTGTTCAAGGCCTTCGGTGCCCGGACAGACATCACATTGGAAGCCTTTGGCTGGGAACTGGTCACAACCGCCAGCGGCCCGGATTTCCGCCCGCTGTACTGACCACCAGGAACACCCGGCGCGGCGACACGAGCGGCGGTGGCGTACCCCATGCCGCTGCTGCCGCCGACGACGATCAGCTTGCGTCCGGTGAAGTTCATGTCCGGAGTTCCCATGGTGGCCTTTTCAGGCGGTCTCGTAGATGCGGACCTCAGGCTCGGCCTTCAGCAGCGGTGAGAGCGCTTCGACGACATCCTTGGTGAACAGCTCCGTCGACAGGTAGGCCTGCGCGTTGGCGGTCGTGGCGAATCCGTGCAGCACCTGAACGTCCTCGTCGCGCACGAGCAGCTCCTTGCTGGTTGCACCGACGGGTCTGCTGTCGAGCGGGCGTTCCGCGACCAGCTCACGCGCATGCTCGGGCGGCAGGCAGACCATGTGCGTGAGATCCACGTCGTCGACTGGAGCCGCGAGCGGTTCACGGTCCCACGACACCCCGCGTACCGGACGTCGACGGACACGTTCGGGGCGGCGGTGTTCCAGCAGCCGGTGCACGATCGGGTCCACTGGGCCTCGACGGAGACCGCGACGGCTTACGCCGGGCACATCGAAGGAGCGGTCCGCGCCGGTTTGAGCGCCGCCAAGACGATCGCACGAACAGTGCGCGGAGAACGACGCTGAGGGCCGACGCTTGGCGTTGAGCAGGTGACCCTCAGCGTTGACACCCGCGCCGACGAGATCGCCCCCGAATTCAAGCGCCCTCGGGAGGCGCCAGCGCTCTCGGACACGTGCAGCACCTCGTTGCTGGGATCGCAGGGCCAGTCATGCCTCGTGCACCTCGTGCTTTCGAGCACTGGACACGGTGGTGGCGGCGTCGCGGGTACTGGCGCGTCTGCGCCGCACCTGCATGAGGCTCCATGCGGCCAGGGCGGCGGCGATGACGATGGCGACGACGAGGAGGTCGGGGACCCTGTTGGCGCCTTGCAGAACGGCGCCCTCGATGCGGGCCTGGTCGGCGGCGCCGAGGACGCCGCCGAGGAGAGTGGTGCCGCCGGTGGCCAGCAGCAGAATTCCGACGGCGACCGTGAGCGCGCCGCCGATGATGCCGGTCCAGGTGTTCCACCACCGGCCGATGGTGACGGCGCGCGGGCGGACGAGCCGTTTCACGAACGGCAGCCGCCCCCACAGCAGGGCGAGAACAAACAGGGGCAGCGCCATGCCCGCGGCGAAGACCAGCAGGACGATTCCGCCGGACAGCGCGTTGCCGGCGACGGCGGCGAAGGTCAGCACAGCGCCCAGCAGCGGCCCGGCGCAGACCCCGGCCAGGCCGTAGACGGTTCCGAGCGCGTACACGGCGGCGACCGACGTGCCCTCGGCGGCCTTCCGACCGGGCACAAACGGCATCGGGATATTCAGCAGCATGATCACTCCGAGGACGATCACGACGATCGCGGCGACGGTGACCAGGACGAAGCGGTGCTGGTTCACGAGCGCTCCGAGGGTCCCGGCGAGCACCCCGAGCGGGACCAGGGTGGTGATCAGCCCGAGATAGAACACACCGGTGCGGGCGACAAGCGCGGCGGGGCTGCTGAACGCATAGGAGAAGAACGCCGGTAGCAACATCGCCGAGCACGGGCTCAGCAGCGTGAGCACGCCGCCGAGGAAGGCGCCCAGAAGGCCGAGCTCCATGGAGATCTACTCCGCCTGCGCCAGCGCCGTGTCAAGGAACTCGCGGAACGCGCCGAGTGGCTGCGCACCCGACAGCGCGGTGGTCCCGGCGACGAAGAATGGCACGCTGTTGACGCCAAGCTGTTGCGCCGAACGGGTGCTCTCCTGCCCGGCCGCGCGAAGCTTCGGGTCGTCGAGGTCGGCGGCGTACCGGTCGATGTCGGGCACACCCGCCTTCTTGGCGAACGCGATCAGCTTCTCCCTGGGCAGATCCGGGTGCCCGCGCTCCGGTGCGGCGTCGTACACGGCGGTGACGAACTCCATGAACTTGCCTTGCTTCGCCGCGGCGCCCGCAGCGACCGCCGCGTCCTCGGACTGCTCGCCGAAGAACGCCACGTCGTGGAACTCGATGCGCACCTTGCCCGTGTCGACGTACTCCTTGATCAGCGTGGGCAGGGTGTCCCTGCTGAACACCGCGCAGTACGGGCATCGCAGGTCAGTCCACTGGGTGAGCACGACGGGTGCGTCGATGTCGCCGATCGCCATCGGATCGTCGGCGTCCCGGCGTACAAAAACTGGGTCGTCTGTCGCTTCCTCGGACCGTTCCGATGACGCCGACGTCGAAGGTGTCGATGCGCTGGTCGGGCTCTGCCCGGGCAGCGACTGAGCTGCCACCACTACCCCGAGGAACGCGGCGATCACGCCCAGCACGACGTTCAGCCGTCGTGAACGGCGATACTTCGCCTCCATCACTTGCAGTGAGGCCTTTGTCGAAGAGGTCACCCCGCTAGGATACAAGATGAATCCAAAGGGGGGCCTGGCAGCGGTACCTCATGACTGGCGACAGCGCGCGATCGCCGGGCTCACGATGCCTGCGGGGTGAGTGCGCGGGTGACCATGAGGACGGTGAGTGGGATGAGCGTGATCATCGCGAGGATGGACAGCGCCGAGAAGCTGGTGAGGACGAGCAGGGGGCCGGCGGCGAACGCTGCGGTTGCGCCGCAGAGGTTCGAGAGCGCGTCCACACCTCCTTGGGATGCGGCTCGTGTCTGGGTGGCGACGGCGGTGCTGAACAGTGCGGATCCGGCGACGTTGACGAACGACCAGCCGATGCCGAGCAGGATCAGCGACACGATGATCCACGCGGTGTCGTCGGGTTTCACGGCACCGATCACGAGCGAGGCGAGGAAGATGACGATGCCGGTGCTGATCGCGAACCGGTGACCGCGCCGGTCGGCGATCAGGCCCACGAGCGGGGAGAGGGCATACATTCCGGCGATGTGCAGGCTGATCGTGATCCCGATGATGCTGATCGATCCGCCTTGGTGGGCGACGTGAACCGGGGTCATGGTCATGATCGAGACCATCACCACCTGGGCGGTGAGAATCGCGATCATCGCCACTCGGGCCCGCCGGTTCGTGCGCAGCTCGATGAGTACCTGGCGGATGCGGCCGGGGCGCTTGCCCGCGGGAGTGCTTCGTGGCGTCTGCGCAGACTGTTCGAGCAGGAGGAGAGGGTCGGGGCGCAGCCACGCGAACACGACGACGCCGGCGAGGGCGAGGCAGACCGCGGCGATGAGGAACGCGCTGGCGAAGATGGTGAGCCCGGTGGCGGCACCGACGAGTTCGCCGGGCATGCCGAGGTTCGGGCCGAGGACGGAGCCGAGTGTTCCCACCCAGACGACCAGGGCGAGTGAGCGGGCTTTGTGTCGGGGTTCGGCGAGGTCTGTCGCAGCGAATCGTGATTGGAGGCTCACCGCGGAGCCGGCCCCGATCAGGAGGAGGCCGATGAAGAGCGGGACGACCATGCTCCACTGTGCGGCGGCGACCAGCAGTGCTGCGCCGGCGGCGGCCATCCACCATCCGCCGCTGAGTGCGACGCGACGTCCGCGGCGCGCGGCGAGGTTCCCCAGTGGCAGGCCCAGGAGCGCCGCACCGAGTGTGCTGGCGGTGCGGGCCAGTCCTGCCCAGGCTTCGTTGTCGGTGACCTCTCCTGCCAGCAGCACGCCGATCGAGGGTGCGACGCCGACGCCGACGGTGCCGATGATCTGCGCGATGACGAGCACTGTCATCGTGCGTCGTTGGACGGCGTCGACGGTCGGACCCGCCGGGGTGAGGGAGGCGCTGTCGGCGCGGACCGAGCATTGGGGTTCTAGCACGTGATTCCTTGTCTGCGTGACGTGTCAGGCGAGAACGTCGCCCAGCAGTTGCGATTCGATGACCCGCTTCGGTGCCGCTCCCACCATCTCCTTGGTGACCATCCCGGCGGAGAACACCTTCAACACGGGGATCGAGGTGATGCCGTACTTCGCGGCGGTCGCAGGGTTCTCGTCGACGTTCAGCTTGAACACGCGCAGCTTGTCGACGTGCTCATCGGCGATCTGCTCCACGATCGCTCGACCGTCTTGACCTCGCCGGCCAGCGACACCGCCGTGACATCGTCCAAGATCACCTGCGCGCCGAACCGTTGCGCCTGGGCCTGCATCCGCGCCATCAGCTCCGGGCCCATGACCCCCTCGGGGAACCCGGGGAAGTTTTCGACCTCGGTGGTGTTCATCAGCTCACCGCCCGCCTCGACCGAGGAGGCGACGACCAGCGGGTGAAGGTTCGCGCGGGCTGCGTAGACCGCAGCGGTGTAGCCGGCCGGCCCTGAACCGATGATGATGAGCTGCCTCACGGGCACTCCTTCCTCTCGCGCCCGTCCGATGGGTGCTTCCCGAACAACGCCTGTCACCAGCGTTGGATTCCTACAGGACGCAACTTGTATCCTAGATACCGAGGCTCGTTCCCGCCAGTCGGGCGGCGGCCCGGTATGCTGGGCCGGTTGAATGCCAGTTGCACTGAAACGGAAACAAGATGTTCCGAGGGGAGGGGCCGCGAGTGACGTCCGCTGCTGGCGAGTCAGCCACCGACCAGGCGTACCGCAGGATTCGCGATGACATTCTCGGCGGCGTGTTTCCCAGCGGCACCATGCTCGGGGAGGCGGCGCTGGCCGCACAGATCGGCGTGAGCCGCACCCCCGTCCGCACCGCCCTGGCCCGGCTGCAGGACGAAGGGTGGATCACGATCTACCCCAAGCGCGGCGCCCTGGTCCAAGGGCTCAGCGACCGCGCGATCAAAGACCTGGCCGACACCCGTCTCATCCTCGAGGTCACCTCCGTTCGACGCGCCTCAAGCCAAGCGCGTGAGATGCTCGCGGACCGTCTCGAGCAGGCGGTCGTCGAACAGGAACGCGCGTTCCGGGAACGCGATCTGGACCGCTTCATCGAACTGACGATCGCGTTCCACCGATCGTTCGTGGAGTCCAGCCGCAACGAGGTCATGCTGGAACTCAACGACCGCCTCGCCGATCGACAACGGTTCCTCCTGTTCAGCCACGGAGAACGCCTGCTCGCGCGGTGCGAGGCCATCATCGCCGAACACCAACACCTGCTCGCATCCCTGCGCACCGGTGACATCACCGGTTTCGGCGACGCGCTCCGCTCCCACCTCAGCGACAACTACGGCAAACCACTCGACCCCGTATGCCCGCCACCGTGACTGTGTGTGCTCACCTCCCGTTCGATCCCCGACACCGGCGGTCTTCTCCAACTGCGGGGAGTCGGCCTTGACGGTGTGGACCTCCCCGGGCTCGTTGCCAGCGCCGCGTACCCAGACCTTGTCCTGGAGGGTGTGACCAGCACTCGGTGTTGTTCTCCTCCAAAGTGATCAGACCGGCGTCTGTGAGGCGCGTGGTGGCGGCGTTGACCTCGTCGGTGCCGAACACCTCGACGTCCAGGTGGTGATGAATGGATGGCCTCTCATCGCCATACCCGGTTCGCCCGCCCTGGCCGACGCCCGTGAACGTCCCCACCTGCCCCGGCGTCCGAGGCGACACCCCCACCCGCACGCCGGTATGGGCGACGGGGAACATAGGGCATGCTCGAAGGCCTTGACGACATCGAGTGGCGGCGGCTCGGCCACGCCTACGGGGCGGCCGACGACCTGCCCGGCCAGATCCGCGCCCTGCGATCGCCCGATCCGGCTGAACGAGACGAGGCCCTCGGTACCCTCTACACCAACATCTTCCACCAGGGCAGCCGGTTCCAGGCGAGCGCCTACGCAGTGCCGTTCCTGCTGGAACTGCTCGCCGACCCCGCCACTCCGGACCCGGCGGCGATACTCGCCCTGCTGACCTCCCTGGCGGTCGGCTACGACGAGAACTTCCTGCCGGACGGTTTCCCGGTGACCGACCAGCGCCGGGCCGCCGAAGGCGGGCGAGAACTGCTCGCCGCCAAGCCACCCCCCTGGACCGGCGAGGACGAGGCGAAGAAGGAGTACGTCGAGTACGCGTACGTCCAGTCCCTGACCGCAACGGAGCAGAACCGGCTGTGGTCGTACATCGAACTGGCGGTGTACGACGCGGTACGGGCCGGGGTGCCGCTGTTCCGTAGCCTGCTGGGCCACCCTGATCCGGGGGTGCGAATCGGGGCGGCGCACGCCCTCGCCTGGTTTCCGGAGGAGGCCACCGGTAGCCTGCCCACGCTGACCCACGCGACCGCGGCCAGACTGGAGCCCGACGGGACGGAGGTCGTACCGGAGCCCGATGCGGTGGCCACCATGCTGGTGGCCACCGGGTTGCTCGGCGCCGCGCCGGACATCCGGTTTCTGGCCGACCCGCACCCGCTGGTCCGCTGGGCCGCCGCGATCGGGCGGGCCCGGGTACTGGGTGCGAAGGCCGACGAGGCGACCGTTGACGAGCTGTTGGCCTGGGCAGCCGCCCCGCCCGATGACACGGTGAACCCGCCGGCGGACGCGGGGTGGGTGCCGTTCCTCAATGGAGACCTGGGCGGGTACGCCGGACTCGCCCTGCGGCAGCTCGGCCCCCAGCACACGGACCGCGCCTTCGACGCGCTGCTCCGCCGGCTGCCCACCGTCAGCGGCGACCAGTCGCTGACCGTGCTGGGAGAGGCGTTGCGCCTCGCGTTCCCGGATGGGCCGCTGCCGGCGGCGACGCCCCCTGCGGCGTTGACGCCACGACAACGACGACTCGCCGAGGTGCTGAGCCGGTCACCCGTTCCCTGGCTGATCGACGGGCAGGACTTCGGCAACGTCGCCGAGCTCGTTGACGAGTACGGGCTGCCGGACAGCCGTGAGGCGCTGCTCGCGTACCTCACGCGTCTGCCGTAGACCGCCGCGTGCCGGTCGCAGAACCTGCTGGACACCTGCGCCTACCACGCGATGCGCTACTCACTGGCGGCGAAGTCGACCGGCGACCGCTGCCCCGTACGGGTAGCGGAAGTCGAAGGCGACCGCCCGCCTCCGGTGCCAGTGTGGTGCCGTTGTCGACCTGTGCCCTGCCGCGGCGATCGTCCTGTCGACCGACCGCCGACCACGGGGTGAGTGGGGGACGGTGGTCGAAACGGGTCCACCGACGCAGAGGGTCAGGGCTTGCGGGCGACGCCGGCCCAATAGTAGGCCGCATGCGGGTCGTCCGGGCCTGCGTCATCGGGCCGCCACGCCATGACGGGCACGATGCCCGGCTCGATCAACTCCCACCCGTCGAAGAACCGCTCCACCTCGGCGCGCGTGCGCGGCACCAGCGTCATGTGGCCCTGATTGGCGGCGGCCACCGCCGCGCCCATCTCTGAGGGGTTGAAGTCCTGCGTCGGATGGGTGATGGCCAGGTAGCTGCCAGAAGGCAAGGCCCGCGTTATGGTACGCAGCCTCTCCCCCGGCTCGTCCTCGTCGCGCAACAGCATGAGCACCGCGATGAGCGTAAGCGCCACGGGCCGGCTCAGGTCTAGCGTGCCAGTGAGGCGGTCGGCGAGGATCGTCTCCGGCCGGCGCAGGTCGGCGTGGATGTACTCACTGCGCCCCTCCTCGCTGCTAATCATCAGCGCCCGGGCGTGCGCCAACACGATGGGATCGTTGTCCACGTACACCACCCGGGTCTCGGGCGCCAGCGCCTGGGCGACCTCATGCAGGTTCGGCCGGGTGGGGATGCCGGTGCCGATGTCGAGAAACTGGCGGATTCCGGCCTCGGCCACCAGGTAGCGGGCCACCCGGTGGACGAACCGCCGGTTCTCGGCGGCCATCATCCGCAGGGTGGGGATCGCCTCGATCAACGCGGCGCCCACCGCCCGGTCGACAGCGAAATTGTCCTTTCCACCGAGCCACCAGTCGTAGACCCGGGCCGAATGCGGTACGGAGACGTCCACACCGGTGGGCGGGATCTCCTCGGTCCGACTTCCGGCGTAACGCGTCACGGTCGACTCCCTCAAAGAGGCCGGGATAGACGTGCGTAGCCTAGACGACGTCCACCCACCTCGCGATCCGGTCCTAATCAGATGTGGGCCCGACCCGCTTGGACGAACATCCGGCATCCTTGGCGCACTGCGGCGCAAGACGTGGCCGGCGACTCGTCTCCGCACGCAGGCCGCCAACGGCCATCGAGAGTTCCGTGTGGGCCGTCAGGCCAGCTTCCTGATCGACTCCGCGACCACGTCAAGCGCCTCGGCCACCACTTCAGGCGACCCACTCAGATCCACGGGACGGGTGTGCAGGCGCTGGTTGCCCCCGACCACTGTGATGACTCGGTCCGGAGCGAGGTCGGCACGGCAGTAGATGAGCATCCCGCGCGGTAGTCGCAGGGCCGTGGTGTAGGCCAGCAGTTGGTAATAGTCGCTGGTACGTGCCAGACCGCCCCCGGTCAGCTTGTACTTGACGTCCGCAACGAAAACGACCTCCGCGCCCCGCAGGAAGAGCAGGTCGGGGTTCATGGTGACGGGTGGCGAGACGCTCAGGGGAACGTCCATCTGCTCGAGGACCTCGATCGTGGGGTAGAGCCTTGCGCGTAGCTCGTCCCCGATCCACTTCTCGAATAGCCTGTTCATGTCGACCAGGAAGCTCTGCGCTGTCAGTCCACCCGCGCCTTGGGTGAGGCCGAAGCCCTCGAGGACCAGCCGAGCAAGGGCAAGAGCCGGTTGGTAGTGCTCATTGAGCGGTGTGCGCCGGATCAGGTCGCACTCGGTAAGCGCGACCGGCGAGTCACCCACTCCTTCGAGGCGCTGGAGCAGCTCACCGGCCATGCGACGCAGGACGGGGCCCACTGGCCACCGCACGACATGCCGGACGGCCGCCAGCAGAATCCGGTTCTCGGGGATGTCCGCGGTGAAGTCGTCGAAGCGGCACGGCACTGGCCAGGAGTCCCACGGCCGTGCGGCCAACTGCTGGACGTCCATGCGTCCACGGATCACCGGGAGTCGCTGGTCGACAGCACGGTAGCCGTGGACGAGCCCTCGGCGGGTCGCCCCGTTGATCGCCCGTAGCACCAGTTCCGCGACGCCTTCGACGAAGTCACTCCGGTCGTACGCCGCCGCGTCGGTTCCCCACTCGACCAGGCCCGCGCCGGAGGTGAACATGGTCAGAACGGTCCGCAAGTCCCGCACCTTGGGCAGGATCTGGATGGTCAGCCGAGGCAGGACCACGGCGCCCACCCAGGAGGTGGCCTGAAGGAAGTACGAACCGGCCTCGTCCGACGGGGTGAGTTCGAGGCGGCCGCCGGGGAGGCCGCGGAGCAGGGACACCTCCGCGACGTCGAGAGCTACGGGTCGCGGCGAGGCCTCGTACTCGCGAAGCCTCACCACGCCGGCGACCTGGGATTCAGAAGGAAGACTCATCGGAATCGTCCGAGGCGGCATCCACGGCCGCGCTCCCCGAAGCGGAGGACGGCCCGTACGCGGCGTGCACCTTCGCCCAGGCGAACTGCTCCAGTTGGTCGGGCCGGCCGTACAACTGGTCCTCGATGAAGGGGTAGACGTCGTACTCCCAGATGCGTGCGAGCCGCTCGTCGGTGAGGCCCTGTCTCATGAAGTGGCTGTGACCGACCTGCAGGTGCGGCCCCTTCAGCAGGACCCGGAGCCGCTCGTTCACCTGATCCACCAGTCCGGCGACCCACACCGGTTCCCCGTTCTTCTTCAACCAGGCGGCGAGCACCGACCGCATCGCTCCCTCGTGCGGCATGAACGGGATGAAATGGAACCGTCGGCGCAGGGCCGCATCCACCATCGCGATCGACCTGTCAGCGGTGTTCATGGTGCCGATGAAGAAGAGGTTGCGCGGCAGCTCGAATGGTTCGTCGGGTCGATAGGCGGTGCGTACGGCCTTGTTCCGGTATTCCAGCAGGAACAGCAGTTCGCCGAAGACGCGCGGCAGGTTGGCGCGATTGATCTCGTCGATGATCAGGTAGTGCGGCACGCCGGGGTTGTTCTCCGCCTTCTCCGCCATCAGCGCAAGCGGCCCGGAGCGAAGCTCGTAGGTCAGCTGCCCCCGGTCATCGGTGCGGGGCCGGTAGCCCTCGAAGAAGTCCTCGTACGAGGTGGACGGATGGAACTGGACGAGCATCCGCCTTTCCGGGTCCTGCTGCAAGGCGCCGGCGAGCCGGTCCGCCAGGTAGGTCTTGCCGGTGCCCGGAGGGCCGTAGAAAATGAGTTGTCCCTTCTCGTGGAGCAGTTCAGCGAGCTCGCGCAGGAACGGTTCGGGCAAGAGGAGATCCTGCGCGGTCCGGGCGATGCGGTCCTCCTCCTCGACCGGCTCCACGGCGTCGTGGTTGAGCATCCAGTAGGCGAACTGGCCCTGCCCCCAGGGATCGCCGGGCAGCAACTGCTCGAGGGTTGCCCGCAGCCGGTCGTTCGCCTCGACGTGCTGCTGGCCGCGGCTCAGCGCGCCGTTCGGCTCCGCAAGCCCGAACCGGCGAAGCATGGCGATCTTCCCCATCGGGCCCGTCAGCGGGAAGATCGGCAAGAAGCGCCGGGGGTCGGTGACGGCGAACAGCTTCAGCAGCACGCTCTCGCCCAGCCCTTTCGTGCCGAGGTCTTTCCAATCCAGGCCTCGGTCGATGCGGGTAGCGACCTCCCCGTCGCCGAAGAGGATCTCACGAAGTTTGTTGGCGAAGGCGTCGAGGGCGACCGAGTCCATGCCCGAAAGGCTGGCGTTGAGCACCGACTGGGGACCCGGGTTGCCGTAGCGCTTGCCGTTCACGAGCAGCCGGAACTGGTCCAGGTCGAAGATGGTCAGGTTCTCGGGTGAGAGGGCCTCAGCGAACTGCTGTCGCTGTTCGGCATGCCACTCGTCCTTGTCGTTCGGGTAGGGGCGCTCAGCCTTGAACCTGGCGAGCGCCGCCGCCAGGTCCTCCCCTTCGGAGGTTGTCGCCGGCCCGGCCTCTCCCTGACCGGCGACCAGCCTCACCAGCGGCTTGAGCCGACCCACCTCCTCGAGTATCGCGTCCCTCAGGGCGACGCCCCGGGGAACCTCGGACCAGGGCCACCACTTCCCCACGAGCGTGCTCCCACCCGGATCGGCGTCGACCGGAACGAGCCGGTCTCCGGTGAGGTGGGGCCGGATCTCGAAGAACCGGTGACCCGAGGGGAGCGGACCCGTGGCAAGCGCCGCGCCGGCGACCGGGTTCCGCCAGTCATACAGGCCGAGCGCAAGCCCCGAGCGCGTGGCCCACAGCCGTAGGCCGGCCGCAGACACCGCCCCGGGCAGCGACCAGGTGGCGTAGGCGTCCGCGCGATACGCAGCCGCCTTGTCCGAGGCGATTCGGTCCTGCGGTTGCGAGGTCTCCAGCTCGAGTCCCGTGGCGGCCCGCAAGTCCGCCAGCAGCCCCTTGGCGGCGATGTGCAGCTCGCCCTTGAGTTGGGCGGCGAGAGCGGCTGCTCGACTCGAACGTTCCTCGTCCGGATAGCGCGCGCCCACCTCGTAGGTGGCCATGATGCCGGCGGCCTCGTCGCACATCTCGCGCACGGCGGGGTTGACTCCCACGAACCCCTGGCGCTCGGCCAGGAACCACATCAATCGCTCGAACCGGTGGACATCGTCGGGACAGAACGCGCGTGCCGCTTCAACCACCGCCAGGTAGCGGTCGGCGTTCTCCCATGTCCGCAGCCAACCCAGCGCCCACATCCGCTCCGGCGCGCTCTTCCACATCACCGGCCAGCCCGGCTGCACATCGTCCGTCGACCAGAACACCGACAAGACGTACGGGATCCGCCCGACGGCCGGTTGCCCCTTGCTCGCCAGGTCCCGGGTCACCCGCTCGACCTCGGCGAGCCGGGAGCGCGCCTCATCCACGGTCGCCGGCGTGGTGAACGCGCGCACCAGCACGTCCAGCGCCTCGGGGTCATCGGGCAGGTTGTTGGCGACCTGGTTGAGCCACATCTGGCCGAAACCGGAGAAGGCGATGTACGGGCCTTCCCGACGCGACCACTTGTCCGAACCTGCCCGGAACGCCGCGAAATCCCGGGTGGCGACGAGCTCCGAAACCAGATCACGGGCCTCGGCGTCCCGGGTGGGCCGCAGCTCGTCCGCCTCCGCCCAGCGCTGCTTCACTTCCTCGTCGAGGTCCACGGCCGCCTCGATCTGATCGAGCTTGCGCCGCCACCGGGGCAGGTCGTCGGGATGGATCACCAGAGTGCACTCGTCCCTGTCATCGGCTCCATGCCGCAGCCACGGCACACGACAGCATCCCACGATCGTGTCGCCAGCTAACAAAGGAAAGCGACCGAGATGGAAGGGCCAGGTGGAACGAGCAACAGGTGAAGACCGCCAAAGGGCCAGCTCCCTGGCTGCCTGGATCAGCGTGGCGGCAGCACGCCCAAGGCGCTCGAGATAGCCCGTTGCCTGTCGGGATACCGACACAGTCCATTCTGGTCGGAAAGAGATATTGACCTGTCGGAAGGTGCCTGAGAGCCTGACTGGCTCGGTCGCGTGACGAGCACACGTACAGAGCGGTTTTGGAGAGGAGCCGGTGGAGTGGCGCCGGAAAACCTGACGGCATATGGCTCAACCCTCGACGCCGACCAGCAGGTGTTGGCGAACCAGTCGCGACGTCCGCCCCGGCCGATGCCAGTGATCGTCCTCGCCGACATCAGCGGAAGCATGGACGGCGAGAAGATCCACGTGCTCAATCGCAGTATCCGGAGCATGCTGCACGCGTTCGCCATGGAGGACTCCGCGCGGGGAGAGATCCACGTCGCGGTGATCGCTTTCGGCGGGGACGAGGCCGTCGTGCACCAGCCGCTGGTCCGCGCCTCACAGGCACAGTGGGCCGAGTTGACACCGCGGGGCAGGACCCCGATGGGTGGTGCGTTCAACCTGGCCCGGGCGCTGCTCGACGACCCGACCGCCGTGCCGAAGCGGGCCTTCCCGCCCACCCTGATCCTGGTCTCCGACGGGCTGCCCACAGACGACTGGCAGGGTCCGCTGACCGCGCTGCTCGGCACCCGTTGGGGTGCCCGGGCACTGCGGCTGGCCATCGGGATCGGCGTCGATCGGACCTCGGAGGCCGACGAGGTGCTGACGCAGTTCAGCACTCCCGGCACCGAGGTGCTTCGGAGCGACCAGGTGCACGAGATCCCGGCGCAGTTCCGGTGGGTGACCGCGACGGTGACCGAACAGCTGCACCAGCGCACCGCACCGAGAGCCGTCCGGTTGGAGGATCTGGATTGAGCATGCAAGGCGCTGCGTGGCCGAGCAGTGTCCGGGCCGCGAGCAACAACCTGCACCTCGATCTCCTGCTCGACAACCAGTTGGGAAGCGGCGGCGAAGGGGCGGTCTTCCGCACCCGGTACGGCGGCCTGGCTGTGAAGCTGTGCGCCCCCGACGATTCCAGCCGGGACCGGATGGCCGAGCTCTTCGCCCGCCTTCGGTGGCTGCCACTGGACGGCATTCCCCTCTGCCGCCCGCTGGAGCAACTGGCGCCGCCGCATGTCGGCTACGTCATGGAACTGTTGGAGGACATGGTTCCGCTGCGGGAGCTGTGCGACCCGCCCCAGCAGGACGAGGACGCGTGGTATCTCGGCGGTGGTGGCCTACGTCGCCGGCTCGTCCTGCTCGCCCGGTGCGCCGGTGTCCTCGCCACCCTGCACGACCGGGGAATCGTCTACAGCGACGTCTCTCCGGGTAACGTGCTGGTCTCCGCCGACCTCGGATACGACGAAGTCCGGCTGATCGACGCCGACAACCTGCAGACCGA
Organism: Micromonospora sp. NPDC048063; assembly: GCF_043202855.1. Taxonomy (NCBI): domain Bacteria; kingdom Bacillati; phylum Actinomycetota; class Actinomycetes; order Micromonosporales; family Micromonosporaceae; genus Micromonospora; species Micromonospora sp. NPDC048063. The sequence continues at coordinate 184,602 of NZ_JBIDBG010000007.1, forward strand.
GAGCAGCACGGCGGCCCGTCGGCTCGGAACGCCCTTCTACACCGCACCGGAGCTCCTGCGCGGGCAGAGCGGCAACACCGTCTTCAGCGACGTCTACTCGTTCGCCGTGCTCGCGTACGAGGTCCTGACCATGAATCACCCGCTGATCGGCGACTACGTCAACGAGGGCGAGGTCGAGCTGGAGGACGACGCCCAGCGTGGGCTGGTGCCGTGGATCGACCACTCCACGGACGATCGTAACCGGACCCGGTTCGGCTACCCGGCCGACCGGGTGCTCACCCGGCGCCTGCGGGATCTGTTCCGACGTACCTTCGAGGAGGGGATGACCGACCCGTGGGCGCGCCCCGGCGCCGGGGAGTGGTCGGCGGCCCTGCACGCCGCCGCCGACCGCTGCCTGGTCTGCCCGTGCGGTCAGAGCTTCCTCGCCGCGCACCCCACCTGCCCGTGGTGCCGGGCCACCCGCCCGCCCGCACTGACGGTCACCGTGCTCGAACAGTTTCCCCGCCTGGGTGAGGGGCCACCACCGTTGCTCGCCCAGGACGACCTGGCGCTGGTGCTGCAGGCGCACCGGCCGCTCCTGGTCACGAACCGCACGGCGGTCCGACACGCGGAGGACCCGACCGTGGCGCTGCTCAGGATGGAGTGGGAGGGCGGCGCCGAGGTCCGGGTGCGCAACTGCGGACGGTCGATGGTGCGCCGCGTGCCGCCGCAGGGCGGCACCGGACTCCAGCTCATTCCCGGCTCCGCCACGGTCGAGCACCTGCGGGCGCCGTGGTGGATCCACTTCGACACCGAGTTGCGGCCGCACCGGATCCTGGTCCTGCAGTCGGTCGGGGCGCCCGATGCGCGCTGACGAACTGACGGTGGGCGACACCCGGCTGATCCGCGTCCACCCGGTGATGGGAGCGGTGGTACCGCCGTGGCTGAAGGCGCTCGCGGAGAAGGATCGCCAGGACCGCGAGATCGAGGTGCGGCTGCCCGCGGCGACGGCCGCGTACGACCTGGCGGTGCACCAGGGCCGCCAGTACGGCCCCCTCCGAACCCAAGTGACGGATCCGGACGCGCGGGACTGGATCTCCGCGGCCGGACAGACCGTCGTGGCCTGGGTCGCCCACGCGACCGACCGCGAGGCGCACCTCCAGTGCCACGGCTTCGCCGGTGCCGACCTCGGCCCGCGGTTGGAGATCGGTGTCGACGACCGGGTCGCCGGGCAGGTCCGCGTCGCCGCCCGGGCGCGCACCGCAGGCTTCGACGAGGTGCGGGACTGGCTGCGACGGGAGTTCTGCCTGCCCCCGCCGGCCGGGGGCGCGCGGGACCGGATCGTGCACAGCGGCGGGCCCCGGGACCAGCCCGCCGGGAGCGCGTTCACACTGCACGGCACCCGCTGGGTCGCCGACGTCGCGCTGGTCGGGAACGTGCTCCGGATCACCCGCATGACCGGCGCGGACGCCCGGGGGCGAGGCCGCTGGCACCGGCTGAGCGAGGTGGACGTACGGTTCGTCGACCGTGGCGCGGAGGCGGACGCGTCGGAGGCGATCCGGGCCGCCCTGCTCGGCCTCGAGTCCGACGGACGCACCTACCTCGACCTGTGGCAGGCGTACAACAACATCGAGCGGGAGGCCCTGGTCGAGGAGGCCACTCGGCTGCGGTGGGCGAAGTTCCAGTCGTGCAAGGTGACCGCCCGGGGCGACTGGCGGTTCGAGCTCCAGCCCGGCGACCGGGCCGCACGGTTCCTCGGCGCGGTGGCCGCGTACCCGGGGCGGCTGGAACTGGAAGCGGCGGGCGACCTTCCCCCGGAACTGGCGGAGGGGCGCGGCCGGGCCACCGTGGGGGTGCACGGCGAGGTCCGTGGCGCGGCGGCGGGAAACTGGACCGTGGACCTCACCGTCACCGGGGACGAGCCGCCCCCCGTGACGGGCTACCTCTTCCGCTCGCTGTCCGGAGACCGGTCCCGGTTACGGCGGCGGGACACCGCACGCGAGCGGATCGAGAACGACCAGGCCGAACTGCCCGGCCTGCGACTGCTCATTGAGGGACGCCCGCGGCCCGGCGCGCAGCCGCGCGTCGACCCGGCACACGACAGGGCGGTGAACCGGGTCATCGGCGCGGCTGCCGGCGAGAGACCGACGGAGGTGCAGCGGGCCGCTCTCCGGATGGCGCTGCGCACCCCGGACGTCCTCCTCGTGCAGGGACCACCCGGCACCGGCAAGACGCGCTTCATCACCGACCTCCTGCGCTGCCTCGACGAGCTGGGTGACCGGGCGGTGGCGGTGAACCGGACGCTGCTGTCCAGCGTTCAACACGACGCGGTGGACAACGTGGCGCGCCGGGCCCGGCGGCTCGGCCTGCCGCCGACCCGGGTGAGCAACAAGCCGGAACGGGACCGGCAGAACACCCGCCAGTGGCGGGACGAGACGGTGGCCGCGGTCGACCGCCATCTCGACCGGCACCGCCCCGAGGTGGCCGGCTGGGACCGGGTCGTGCGGCTGCGTCAGCTCGCGGCCGCCTACAGCCGGCAGCCCGTCGCCGGGCCCGATCTGACCAACCTGCTGACGGAGACGAAGCGGCTGGCCGGGGCGGAGCTGCCGGCCCGACTGCGGAGCCGGCTGGACCGGACGCTGGCGGAGCTGCAGGTGACCGGCACGCTCGGCCGGACACTGACGGACGAGGAACGGGCCGCGGTGGCTCGGGTCGTCCGGTCGATCCGGGTCACCCCGGTCTCCTTCGCCGACGACGGCCCGGAGCGAGCGCGCAGCGCGCTCCGGCTGCTGACCGACGTGCTGGACGAACCGGCCCGGGTCCTGCTGACGCGGGCCGCCACCGGGGACGCGAACCAGGAGGCCCTTCTCCCCAACCTGGCGGACCTGCGGTTGGCGCTGCTCGACCGGCTGGCAGCGGCCACCGGACTGCTCCACGCCCCACAGCACGATCCGGCTGTCGAGGACCTGCTGATCGAGGTCGCGGACGTGGTGCACCAGGTCCACGCCGCGTCCACCGACAGCACCGCCGAGGTGCTTCGCGCCTACCAGGACGACCTGCGGGAGGACCTCGACCTGGTGGAGCGGACCCTGGCCCGGTACAACGCGGTGCTCGCCTCGACCGTGCAGCACGCCGACTCCCGCGAGATGTCCCGGGTGCTCGACGCGCCGTTGCCGGTCTTCGACACCGTCGTCGTCGACGAGGCGGCCCGCGCCAACCCGCTCGACCTGATGATCCCGATGGCCTTCGCCCGCCGGCGGATCATCCTGGTCGGCGACCACAAGCAGCTCCCGCACATGCTGGAGCAGAAGGTGGAGCGGGAGCTGCGCCGCAATCGTTCACTCGACGGGTCCGAGCTGTCCCAGAGCCTCTTCGAACGGTGGTTCGACCTCTTCGCGAGCGAGCGACCCGCGGTGCGGACGATCCGGCTCGACACCCAGTTCCGCATGCACCCCGCCCTGGGGCGGTTCGTCAGCTCGGTGTTCTACGGCGGCCCGGACGTGGTCCGATCCCACCCCTCCACCCATGAGCTGACCCACGACCTGAGCCCCTGGGCCGGGAAGGTCGCGGGCTGGATCGACGTCCCGCTGGGGGCGGGTGCCGAGGAACGGACCGGGTTCAGCCGGACCCGGCGGGTGGAGGCGATCCGGCTGGTGCGGGAGCTGCGGGAGCTGGCCCGGCGGGACCAGGCCCGGCAGCTCACCTTCGGCGTGATCACGTTCTACCGTGAGCAGCAGGTCCTGCTGGAGACCGAACTGGTCGACGCGGGCCTGGCCGTCCTGGACGACGAGGGAGGGTTCGCACCGGTACCGGCGATGGCCTACACCGCCGAGCCCGTCCCCCGTCAGCGGCTCCGGGTGGGCACCGTCGACGCCTTCCAGGGCATGGAGTTCGACGTTGTTCTGCTGTCGGTGACCCGGAGCAGCCCCCCACCGAGGTCCGCCCCCGACCCCGCCGAGGCCGTCCGGCGGTACGGGCACCTACTCAGCGACAGCCGCATGTGCGTGGCAATGAGCCGGCAGCGCCGGCTGCTCATCGCGGTGGGTGACGCCGCGATGGCGGAACGTTCGGCGACGCCGGAGGCGCCAGGACGTCCCGGCCGGTCGGTGGCCGAGGGGCTGGTGGCGTTCCGGGAACTCTGCGAAGGGGTGGACGGTGGCGGGATTCGGCGTTGACAGCCCGGTGGTCCTGCCGGACCACGTCCGGTACCGGGGCGACCAGCTCTGGCTGCTGTGGCCGGCCCTGCGGTACCGGGTGGTCGCACCGCTCGTGCACGAGGAGCGGCTGAACGTCTTCCAGTCGGCGGTGCTCGGGCTGGCCCGGTCCGGCTACCGGGAGGTGGGCGAGATGGCGGCGCTGCTCGGTCTGCAGGGTGACCTGGTGGAGATGGTCCGGTCGGACCTGCGTGCGCTGTCCTACCTGGACCGGTACGGCGCGGTGACCGGCACTGGCCTGCAGGCGTTGCGGGACGGCTTCCCCGACCCGACCCGGACCATCACCACGTACGTCTACCAGGACGCCACCACCGGATCGCTCTGGCCGGCGTCGACCCTGCAACCCCGGCTGGCGCAGGCCGACTGGCGGGCCCGACATCAGGTCTCCCTGCAGCTACGGACCGCCGGCGCGCCGTTGCGGGTGACCGCCTTCCCGGTGCCGCCGGAGGGCTGGACGGACACCGATCCGCCCAGCCACGAGGAGGTCGTCGAGGCTGTCTCGCGTGGTGAGCGGGCCAAGCAGGCGCGGGGTCGGGCCCGGCGGTGGGACCGTGCCGCACCGGAGCGGGTGGTCTCCCGCGTGGCGTTGATGACCTCGGGAGTGCCGGTGTGGATCCCGGTTCCACTCGTGTCGCACCAGCACGACGCGGCAAGTACGGAGACCGTGAGCTGGGACGCGTTCAGCCCGTTCACCGGCCGGTCCAGCACCTACCTGCGACGCCTGGTGGCGACCAGGTTGCAACAGGTCCCGGCGCTGCGCGAGCAGGTCGAACGGTTCGTCGGCCGGCGCAGCGAAGCGGTGGTGCTGGAGTACGACCGGCTCGACATCGCCCTGCGCCGGCGGATCGGCGAACTCCTGGAGGACCGCTTCACCGGTCTGGTCCGAGAGCACCGCGATCTCTTCGAACTGCTGACCCTGCTGGAGCGGGACATCGGCCGGGCCCGGCTGGCCGGGGACGGCTGCACCGAGCTGGGGGATGCCGTCCGCAATGCCTGGCGCCTGCACGAGGTCGTCCTGCGCGACATCGTGGCCCGGCATCCGCCACCGGCGAACGCACCCGAGCTGGACCGGTCCCTGTCCCAGTTCTCCGGTCAGCTCGGACGCTGCTGCCGGCGGCTCGGAATGCCCTTCGGTGAGCACCTCCGGGTGAGCAGGATCAAGCCGGACGACCTCCGCAACGCGGTCCGTAGGCCGGAGCGGGCCAACACGCCCGCGTTGCTCGCCGCGGTGCTGGTCTCGGGCGCTCACGGTGGGCCGGACCATCCCGTCCGACGACTGGCCGAGGTCCGCCCGAACCTGCTCACAGAGCTGACCCGCCTGTCGGCCGACCGGAACAGGGGCGGCGCGCACGCCGAGGTGGTGCCGCTCAACCTCGACACCGGCGAGGCGGCCTGGGGGCTCGCCCAGCACACCTCGGCCGCGTACCTGGGCGTCGCCCTGCCCGATCTGTCCCGGCCTCCGCGAAAGGACAACCACACCCATGGGGAAGAAGCCCCGGTCGCCGCAGCACCGCAACCTCGGGGCCCGGTCCCGGCCCCGCGCTGACGAGGTCCAGGCCGATCTGGCGCTCGCCGCGCGCCGCGCGGAGGACGACGCCGAGCTCGTCGACGCGCTGGCCACCGAGGCCCTGACGCCCGCGCAGCGGTCCCCGGAGGCGGTGCTGACCACCTACGACAAACTCACCGCGCAGATCGACGAGTACCGGCGCTGTGCCCTGGCCGCCACGGCGCGGGAGGAGGCGGCACGGACACGGGAGGAAGCAGCCGAGGCGGACCGGCAGCGCATCCGGACGGACCTGGACCTGGCGGCACAGGCCCAGGCCGAGGCGGAGGAGATTCGTGGCCGGCTGGCCCGGGCGGAGGCGCGGCTCGACGAACGGGATGCGCAGCTGCGGGACCGGGAGAAGGCGGCCGAGGCGGGCTTCGTGGCGGAGGCGAAGCGGGCCCGCGCGGCGCTCGACGCGGAACTGGCGGAGCTGCGTCGGGGCGTGTCGGCGGAGGTGGCCGCCGAGCGTGAGCGGTGGGTGACGGAGCGGACCGAGGCTCTCGCCGAGATCGAGCGGACCCGGCGGGAACAGCTCGCCGATGCGGAACGCGTCCACGCCGAACTCGCCCGGGAACACCAGCGGCTCGCGACCCGGGCGCAGCAGCTCGAGCACGACCAGGGCGCCCTGCGGGGACAGGAGATCCAGCTCGAGCGGCGGGAGCGCGACCTGGAGAGGGAGGTGACCGCGCGGGCCGCCGCAGAGGTGACCGCGCTCGACCGGGAGGTCCAGATCCTCCGGATCCAGTACGCGGCGGCCCAGGAGGCGGTCGCCGACCTGCATCGTCAGCTGGCCGAGCGGGAGCAGGCGCTACTCAAGATCGGCTCTTCGGATCCCGCGCACGTGCTGGACGAGCTGGAGCGGCTCCGCGTCCGGAATGCCGAGCTGCGGGACAAGCTCGCCGCCCGGATCGGCGACGAGGACCTGGATCGGCTCCGCTGGCTGGAGCAGCAGAATCGCGAGTTGAACAGCGCACGCGAGCAGCTCAGCTACGAACTCCAGGAACTCCGGGGCGCGGCCCTCGCCGACCGGATCAACAACCTTCAGGTGAAGCAGCTCGCGGACGCCGAACGGCACTTCGAGGTCCTCACCCGCGGGTACGAGGGGCGGATCGCGGAGTTGCGGTCGGCAATCGACATCCTGTACCAGGACCGCCCCGACCCGGGTACGCCGCTCTTCCCCCGATGCGTGGCGATGGACGACGACCCCGCGCTCGACGAGCCCGGCGAGGTGTCCGGCGACCTACCGGACCTGGCAGTGCTCGCCCGCTCGCTGCAGACGACGATGTTCGCCGAACACGACCGCGCGTACCGCCTGAACGACATCTGCGTGCTGCTCGGCGGACTGGCGATGAGCCGCCTGCACCTGCTGGAGGGGATGAGCGGCATCGGCAAGACGTCCCTGCCGAGGGCGCTGGCCGGCGCGCTCGGCACCGACTGCGCGGTGATCGAGGTGCAGGCCGGCTGGCGTGACCGCACCGACCTCTTCGGCCACCACAACACCTTCGAGCGACGGTTCGAGGAGACGGAGTTCCTGCAGGCGCTCTATCGGGCCCAGACACCACGGCACCGGAACCGGCCGTTCTTCATCGTGCTGGACGAGATGAACCTGTCCCGGCCCGAGCAGTACTTCTCCGTGCTCCTGTCGAAGCTGGAGAACGACGACGGGGTGCCGATCCAACTGGTGACCCGCGGGGACGGCCGGGCGCCGCGCCAACTGGTCGACGGCACGAGCATCGCCCTGCCGCCCAACGTGTGGTTCATCGGCACCGCCAACCAGGACGAGTCCACGTTGGAGTTCGCCGACAAGACCTACAACCGGGCGCACCTGATGGAGTTGCCGGCGCAGCGCCCCTGGCTGAACCTGGACCGCAGGCCGGTGCCCGCCCTGCCGCCGTACGGGACGGACGCCCTGCGGCGGGCCTTCAAGCAGGCGAGGCGGACCCATCGGGAAGAGGAGAAGGCCGTCCTGGCGTTCGTCGCGGACCTCGCCGGCGACCTCCACGAGCACGGCCGGGCCGTCCTCGGCCCCCGCGTGGAGAAGCAGCTGCGCACGTTCACGCCGGTGGTCGTGGCGGCCCGGCAGGGCGACCCGACCGGCGAGCAGCCCGAGTACGGCGACGCCGACCAGGACGGGCGGTCCCTGGCGGCCGACCACTTCCTGGCGACGAAGGTGCTCCGTACCGTCCGAGGCCGGTACGACGTCACCGTGACGGGCCTCGGCAAGCTGCGGGAGGCAATCCGGACGGCGTGGGACCTGCACAAGATGGCGGGTGAACCGGTTCGCTGCGTCCGGTTGCTCGACGACGAAGTGCACCGCCGGGAGAGTTGACGTGGCCGATCGGACGGGTGCCGCCGACCCCCTGGTCGTGGGCTCGGTCATCGACACCTCGCGGGTTCTCACCCGGGCCGGCGACGTCGGCGCCTGGATGACGACGAACATGTTCGTCCCGGACACCTTCGAGCGGGCCTCGCTGCGCGACTTCGACCGGGAGATCCAGCGCGGCCTGGACAACCTCGCGGACGTCTGCCTCCGCCCGCACGACCGCCTCGCGCGGACGGAGGAGGTGGTCCGGGCGGATGTCGCCCGCCGGGTCCCACCAGCCGGCCTGGCCCGACTCGCCGGCCATCCGGAGGAGTGGGCCGGGGTCGAGCACGGACGCATCCATCCGCTGCGAGTGCTGTCGCTGCGCTACGTCGAGGACGTCGACTTCTACGAGAACCGGGTGGCGGCGCAGCTGGTGGACCGGTTGGACGAGTACCTGACCAGGCGGATCCACGAACTGGCCCTGCTCGGCGCGGGCCTCGCCGACATGAGCGCGTTCGTGGGCGCGCTGCACGGCACCAGCTCCTGGCGGCGGCGGGAACGGATCGCCGAGCTGGTGGCGGTGGCGGTGTCGGACAAGGCGGCGTCGGCCGTCGCCATCGAGGCGACCCACGCGGAACTGGCGAACGCGCGGGGCCGGCTACGGGCCCTGCGCCACTCCCCCGCACTCACCCACGCCGACCGGCGGGCGCGGTTACCGATGCGGCTCAGGTGGACGAACCTGTTCACCAACGATCGCCGGTACCGGCGGGTCGGGAAGCTCTGGGAGCGTTGGGCGGTGCAGCAGGCGGCGGAGACGGACCAGGCACGGGCCGACAGCCGGGACTTCCCCGCCGCCTACCGAACGTACGTCGCCGCACTGTCGCTGCGGGCCCTGGCGCTGCTCGGGTACCGGCCGGACGACCCGGACGCCCCCGCTCCGGCAGCGGGCACCCGGCTCCGGCTGCGCGGCCCGGCGGAGGAGTTGACGTGGTCGATGAGCGAGGACGGCACGGTCGGCGTACACGCCGGCGGGACGGAAGTGACCCGAATCGTGACCGACCCGCGAGACCTCGGCGCGAGGGTCCCCGAACCTGTCCGGCAGGGCTGGCTCGCCGATCTGGCGGCACTGCCCGGTCCGGTCGTCGTCGTCTATCCCGGCCTCCGGACCACCCGGTCGTCGCTGCCCCGCCCGGTACGTCGGGGGCTGCATCCGGCGGGTTTCGGGACGACGGCCTGCCTCGTGCCGATCAGCCCGTTGGAGGTCGAGGGCGAGGAGCGGCTGGGGCGGGCCCTCCGGTGGACGCTGCAGGGCCGGTGGTTCAGCCACGGATACCCGCTACCGGTGACACTTCCCGGTCCGGTGCCGGAGCTGCCGGCCGCAGACTGGCTGCGCCCGGTGGGCGGCCGGCGGGTGCTGCTGCTCCGCCGCCCCACCCCCGAGGAGCGGTCGCACCTGATCCGGCAGGCGGTGGACGGGCACCAAAGTCGAAGCCGGGAAAGTCAGAGTCTGCCGGCAGCGCTGACGGCCGCCCTGGATGCGGCGGGGGTGGCCTTCTGCCGGTTCGACACCTGCCCGATCTGCCAGGAGCCCGGGGCGCGGCTGCACATGCGGGACCGCGACACCTTTCAGGCGCGGTGCAGCACCTGCGAGGCCGTCTGGGGCAGCCGGGTCTGTTCGTGTGGTGCCCGGTACCCGGTGCTGTGGCCGCACAACGCCATCATCGACACCGCCGACGGCGATCGAATCGACCGGACAGCCGGTGCGGATGTGCTGGCAATGCCGTGCACCGCCACGGAAACCACTCCCGGATCGCGGTTCCGGTGCCCCAGATGCCAAGAGTGTGCTGGGCGACCGGGATGCACCTGCTGGGCTGACTCCGACCGGCGTCAGACAGCGGAAGGCGTTATCGAGGCCTTCGCTTCGGAGACGTGAATGGTCTGCACGGGCACTATCTTCGACCAACCCGACGCCGACGCCGTCCGAGCCCAGTTCGACCGGGTCGTGGCCACCATCGAGGCCAAGCGGGTGTTGACGATGAGCATGGCGACGAGCGCGGTCGTGGTGATCAGCGTGTTCACGGTGACCAGCCGGGCGCGGCGGGGTCGGCGCGCGTTGATGCGCACCCCGATCAGCAGGGCGGTGGGCAGCCGCCGCGATAGCCAGATACGTCCCCGCCGGCGCCGCGGTGGCGTTGCAGCGTCGGCCAGCGCGTGAACGGTGCTGGTGGCGGCGGCGCGCACCACTGGTACCAGAGTCGCCGCCACAGCGATCGTGAGGGCGAGGGCCGTGACGGCGATCGCCATGCGCAGGGTGGGTGGCTGGGCGTTGGCGGAGCCGATGAGTCCGGCGCTGGGGCGGATCAGCACGGGTGCGGCGAACCAGCCCGTGGCCAGGCCCGTGGCGGCGCCGGCAAGCCCGATCACGAGGTACTCGGCTAGGTGGACGGCGGAAGCGGACTGCCAGCTTGTCGTAGCGGGTGGCGACACCACGGTGACAATGTCATCGGGTGCACCGCCGCGATGGCGCAGTGGGCCATGGTCGTCGTCCTGACCCGACGGCTGGTCCGCTTCCAGCGCACCGGCCGCCTCCGAACCGTCACCAGCCCCGCCTGACTCGAACGACGACCCGCTCCCCGTCCTAAGCCAAGCCGGGTAACAAGATACGGTCGGGATCATGACCCTCATCTTCGCCGACCTCGGCCTGCACCTGGGCGTCCTGGACGCCCTGCTGGATGACGCGATCGCTGCCGACGACCTCAAGGCGCTCATCGATTCGACCGGCCCCGATGGCCCCGAGGACGGCTACCCAGGTCCAGGCCCGCGCCTGGAGGCGTCACTGAAGCTGTTACATGCCGTCGCGGTGCCGTCAGCCGAGGCTGCAGCGATCACCCACTTGCAGTTCGACGGCGGCAGCGACATCTACATGCTGATCGAGCAGACCCTGGACATCGACACCGGCGGCGAGTCCGACGACTACAACGTGACGTCGCTAAAGGGCATTCACGCACTGTCCAGCCTGCGGTCCCTGGACCTGGACGGCCACGGCTACCGTCGAGGGCCGTTGGAGCTGACCCCGCTGACCGGCCACCCGGCCCTGTCGGAACTGGTACTGACCGGGAAATGCACGGGAGCGGCGGCGCTGGAGTCGCTGCCTGCGCTACACACCCTCGACGTCTCGCTGGCGCACCTCGACGACCCCGATGTCCTGACCCGCTTGGAGGCCCGCGGAACGACGGTCCACCGTTGATGGGCGCCAGAGCCACCGGTGTCAGTAGATGATCAGGTACGGCTGCCGGTCGCTCTCCCGACTGTCGATGGCGACCAGTCGCCCAGCGGTCGTGTCGTCGGAGAGTCGAAGCGTCAGGGCTCCGTCGGCCAGGTTGGCGTTGACCGCGCCGGTGACGTCGACCGAGTACCAGCCGGGGCGATCCACCCGGACGGTCCCGAGCACGCTTCCGCCCGCGCTGGACGGGCGGCTGTTCCAGCTCACGCCGCTCTCCGACCATGAGTCGTCGGCCAGCGCCCGCACCGTCACCGGTACGGCGCCAACGCCCGGCGACACCGAACCGACATGGAAGTACAGCCGGGCGGAGACAGTCGCAGTGCCCGGGTAGCCGCCGAGTCCGGCCTTCAGGTAGGCCATCCGGTCGCCGTCCGGACTCTGCGTGTCGGGGAGGTCGGCGATCTCCAACTCGCTCGCTGAGCCGTAGGCGGTGTCCGCGTACGCACCGGCGCGTACGAAGGCGTCGGCGACCACCGGCGTCGTGGTCTGCCACCTGGTCTCCACGTTCCGGGCCCGGTCGTGGGCGGATGCCCAGTAGTAGCCGGGTGCGGTGATCCGCAGTGGTTGGAAGCCCACCTCACCGGCCCGGAAGCCGATCGTTTCCGAGACGCCCGACGCCTGGCCGTCCGAGTTCGCGTTCATCGTCAGGTACCGGCCCGCCATCTTGGTGAACCGGCCGTGCACGGCCGCCGCCACCGGCTCCCCGGTGACCAGATCGGTCACCCGGAGCCGCACGGTCGCCGGACCGCCTGCGGCGCTCACCGTCAGCTCGGAGACGATCAGTGGCCGCAGGTGGGTGCCGGCGGTGGTGGCGGAGACAGCCGGCGAGGCCGGCCCGACGTTGCCGTGTACGTCCACGGCGGCGACCCGGTAGTGGTGGGTGGTGTCCGGCAGCAGGCCGGAGTCGGTGAAGGTCAGGCCGCGCGACTGCCCGGCGAGGTTCTTCGGGTCGGGCGTGAAGCCCGGATCGGTGGACCGGTAGATGTTGTAGTGCTCCACCTCGGTGTCGTCGAAGGCCCGGCCGTAGACGAGATCGATGCTCTGGTGGTCGAAGGCGTTCGCCGTCGGCGGCGAGCTCACCACGCCGGGCGGGCCGGTGTCGGCCGGCAGCGGCGCGTACACGGCGTTGGGCCCCCACACCGACGGGAGCCAGCGGATGGAGTCGTAGTGGTGCATCGCGACGCCGCCGAATGCCGGACTGCCGGCGAAAGCGTCGTACACCTTCCGCAGTTCACGCTCGGCGACGGCGCGCCCCTCCTCGCGGAAGGTGATGGTCTCCGGGTCGCCGCTCCAGGCGATGTCCAGCGTTTCCACCCCGATCACCACCGAGTTCGGCTTGCCGATCGCCTCGGCGTACGCGATCTCGGACTGGGCCTGGGCGATGATGCCGACCGACCCCTCCGCGGTGTCCCGGTAGTCCATGATCGAGATGTAGTCGCTCAGGTCCTGGATGTGTTCGCTGAGCGGTTTGGTGGCGCCCTTCCAGGTGATGCCGGTGCAGCACGGGTTGACGTCCAGCCAGCGCGGGATCGCCGGGCCGAACGCCAGTGGCGAACCCGCCGCGTTCCTGCGCTGGATCAGCTTCTCCAGAATCTCGAGCCACTGCAGTTGCAGCGCCGGCTTCTCGGCCGCGAACCCGGGATAGATGTAGGGCTCGATGTCCACGTTGACCCCGTCGAACCGCTCCGCCGGCCGCGAGGCGAGGTTGTAGTTGAGGATCTTCTCCATCTCCCGGACCGCGCGGGGGTGGTAGCGCTCCAGCCCGCCGAGGAACGGCGGTTGGGTCCCGCCGGCGATCGTGGCGTACACCGTGAAGCCCTGCGCGTGGGCCCAGCTCACGAAGTCCCGCACCTCGGCGCGCTTGTCGTAGAGCATGTCCAGGTCGCCGTACCGGTCCACGCCGACATAGAGCGTGGTGATCGGCCGCGAGCCGAAGGTGTCGGCGTCGCGCGCCGTCGTCGCGAGCAGCCGGCGGGATCCGGGGTTCAGGACCAGGCCGTACGACGCCCGCTCCCAGATCCACATCGCCCGGTCCTGCGGGCCGACCCGTACCGGCTCGGCAGCGCCCGCGCCGACCGCGACGTAGACGGTCGGGCTGTACCCGGTGTTGCCGTACGCGTCGACCGCCCTGGCCTCGATGCTCACCATGGCGTCACCGAGTTCGCGGGGATCCCACAGATGGGTGTAGGTGCCCTTCTCCCCGAGCGCCCGCAGCCAGGCTCCGCCGTTGACGCGTACCGACACCTCACGCACGGTGTTGTGCGCGGCGACCGAGACGCGGACCGGTGTCGGCTGCCGCACCGTACCGCCGTCATCGGGACTGGTCACCGTCACGACCGGGACGTTGGCGGCCGGGTTGTCCACCCGCAGGGTGACGAACGGGGACCAGACACCGTAACGGTTGTCGGTCCGCTTGGCGCGCACCGCGACCTCGATCTCACCGTCCACGCCGGTCGTGTCCAGGTCGTAGTACCAGGTGCCGGTGTCGTCGCCGTCCGGGTCCACGGTGTGTACGCGGGGAGTGCTGCGGCCGTCGAGCACGACGGTCAGTTCGTACGCGTCGGTGTAGCTGCCCGACAGGCGGACGGTCCCGGCCGGCACCGCGGCACCGCTGGTGTGCGAATCGATGGTGACCGAGGGCGCGGCGGCGGAGGCGGGCTGCCCGGGCGGCAGCAGCAGAGCGGCCAGCACGGCGGCAGACAGCGTCAGCCGCGAGCGCCAGGACTTGCTTCGGATCAGGGACACGGGGGTGCTCCTCTCGGGGGGTTCAGGAGATGAGGAGGTACGGCTCGGTGCCCGCGGCGTACTCGCGGGAATCGATGACCACCAGCCGGTCGGCGACCGAGTCGTCGGCGAGTCGGAAGGTGATCTGGCCGTCGTTGAGATTGCTGTTCACGGCACCGGTGACGTCGATCGCCTACCACCCGGTGTCGTCACCGGCAGGGTGCCTAGCGGGGTCGCTCCCGCGGTGGGCCGGTTGTTCCACGTGATCGTGGGCTCCGACCAACTGTCGACGGTGAGCACGCGGACGGCGTGGGGGACGTTCACGGCTCCTCCTGCCATGTGTCGAGCCAGCGGTCCAGGTGCGCGGCGACGAACGCGTCGTCCTGCAGATCGGGGTACGCCCGGATCACCCGGTCGAGCTCCGCCGCCTGCCCGGGCGAGAGCCGCTCCCGCTCGTCGAGCAGCCGTACTTTGTCCAGCAGGCCCTGGCGCCGCAGCACCTCGTGGATTCCGGCGACACAGCCGGCGAAGCCGTTGGCGACGTCGAAGACGGCCGCGTTGGCGTCGGTCAACCTCGCGGCCGTCGTGAGCAGCTCCTCGTCGAGCTGTCCGGTCCGTGCCGCCTCGCGGGCCCGCTCGAACAGTTCCACGGCGCGGCGGGTCCACACGGCGTACTGGCCGAGCAGCCCACCCACGATCCGCTTGCTGACCTGGCCGCCACTCACCGGGAAGCGGTACGTGGTGAGCAGGTCGACGATGATGTTGTCGTCGTTGCCGGTGTAGAGCGCGATCTCCGCCGCCCGTGCGGACTCGCAGACCGCCCGGACCACGTCGAGGGTGCGGTACCGGTCGAACGGCGCGATCTTGATCGCCGCCAGGCAGGGCAGTTCGGCGAGCCGGGCCCAGAAGTCGAACCCGAGCGTCCGACCGCCGACCGCGGGCTGAAGGTAGAAGCCGAACACCGGGAGCACCTCGCCGACCGCCTCGATGTGCGCGATGAGCTCGTCGTCCGTCAGCTCCGCCAACCCGCGCAGGATCACCATGGCGAGGTGTTGACGATCTCCCCGCCCTAAAGGACGGGGATTCCCTCCACGCTTCGCGTGGAACACGCGGCGTCCGGGCGGATTCCTGCTTCCCGGCGCGGTGCCAGCACCCGTGCTGGTCTTACCTGCGCTCCACAGGCGTTTAGGCTCTCGGCGCGTCCCGCCGCGAGCACGTTGATGGCCGCGTTGATGTCCCGGTCGTGGGCCGCGCCGCACGGGCGGGTCCACGACCGGACGGACAGCGGTTTCGGTCCGTCGATCCGGCTGCACGCAGAGCATGTCTGCGACGTGGGCGCGAACCGGTCGACCTTGGCGAACACGCGCCCGTACCGGGCGGCCTTGTACTCCAGCATGGCGGTGAAGCTGGCCCACCTGGCGTCGTGGACCGACTTGGCGAGCCTGGTGCGGCCGAGACCGGTCACGCACAGGTCCTCGACGTACACCGCTTGGTTGTCGCGGATGATCCGTGTCGAGAGCTTGTGCTGCCAGTCCCGCCGGGTGTCGGCCACCCGCGCATGCGCGCGGGCGACCTTGACGACGGCCTTCTTGCGGTTCTGACTCCCGCGCTGCTTGCGGGAGAGGTCCTGCTGCAATCGCTTGAGTTTGCGCGCGGCGCGACGCAGGAACTTCGGCGCGGCGACCTTCGTGCCGTCCGACAGCACCGCGAAGTGCGTCAGGCCCAGGTCGATACCCACCTCGGAGTCGACCGGCGGCAGTGTCTCCTCCGTGTTGGTCTGCACGACGAACGAGGCGACGTATCGGCCCGCCGCATCCTTGATCACCGTCACGGACGACGGCTCGGACGGCAGGTCCCGCGACCAGCGCACATGCACGTCGCCGATCTTTGGCAGGCGCAGGCGGCCGTTGTCGAGGACCTTGAACCGGGAGTTCTTGGTGAAACGGATCGCCTGCCGGTTGTCCTTGCGTGACCGGAACCGTGGTGGCGCGACCGTGCGCCCCTTGCGCTTGCCCGTGATCGAGGCGAAGAAGTTGCGGTACGCGGTGTTCAGATCCGCCAGGGCCTGCTGCAACACCACGGCGGACACCTCGCCCAGCCACGCCCGTTGCGGGGTGTCCTTGGCCTGGGTGATGACCAGCTTTGACAGGTCGGCGTCGGAGACGTACTTCCCGCCCGCCTCGCGGACCTGCTGGCGCAGGCGCAGCCCGTCGTTGAACACCACCCGGGCGCACCCAAACGACCGTGCCAGCGCTTCGCGCTGGGCGGCGTCCGGGTAGAGCCGGTAGTTGTAACGGAGCTGCACGTACAACAGCGTACAACGGAGTACGATCAGCGCCATGACCGACACGAACGACATCAGCGTGGCCGACCTGCGGAAAAACCTGGCCGAGATCCTGAACGACACCGCCGTCCGCAACCGGACGATCTACGTGACCCGTAACGGCCGTCGGATCGCCGCCATCGTGCCGGTTCCCGTGGCTGAGCAGAGCGAGCAAGCTGCAGGTTAAGGCACCGCTCGGGCCTTGGCGGCCCTCCCAGCGCGGGCCTTCACCCCCGCCCTGAAGGGCGGAGCACTGGCCCGCATTCCGGTAGCCGCCATGCCGCAGCCCGTCGTACCGGCGGGGGGTCTGGCGGGCGTGTCCGACCAGGGTCTCGGCGCGCCACGCCCCGATCTCGGTCAACCGCGGGTAGCGCGGGATCTCCAGCCGCCAGCCCTGGTCGTCGGTGAGGTGCAGGTGCAGCACGTTGAGCTTGTGCAGCGCGAGCAGGTCGATGAAGCGCAGCACGAACTCCTTGGGCATGAAGTGCCGCGCCACGTCGAGCATCACGCCGCGCCAGCCGAACCGGGGGGCGTCGGCCACCTCGAGGTGCGGAAGGCTGACGGTCCGGCCGGACGCGCCGTCCGGCAGCAGCTGGCGCAGCGTCTGGGCGCCGTAGAACACCCCGGCAGGCGCGCCTCCGGTGATCTCCACACCGCGCTCGTCGACGGTGAGCCGGTAGCCCTCCGGTGCCAGGCGATCGTCGAGGGTCAGGCGCACCGGGGCGTCGGACAGCACGGCGCGGGTGAACCCGGGCACCTCCGCGAGCCAGTCGGCCTCGGGCACGGCCACGACCGGCACCGGCCCGGCGACACGCAGCGCACCGGAGTGCCGGCGAACCGCCGCGGGATACGGG
This sequence comes from Micromonospora sp. NPDC048063, assembly GCF_043202855.1. Lineage (NCBI taxonomy): Bacteria > Bacillati > Actinomycetota > Actinomycetes > Micromonosporales > Micromonosporaceae > Micromonospora > Micromonospora sp. NPDC048063. The sequence continues at coordinate 201,830 of NZ_JBIDBG010000007.1, forward strand.
ATCAACGAGGTCATCACGCCGCCCGGTGCGCAGCGAGTACCGCCCGGAACGCGCCGAGCGCGTCGGCCAGCGGCGGCGCCTCGGGGAACCAGGCCCGTTCCCACTCCAGGGACAGCCAGGCCCGGTAGTCGAGGCGGTCCAGCTCGCTGAGGATCTGGCCCAGCGGGACCGCGCCATGCCCCGGCAGCACCGGAGCCAGGTCGTCGGTCGCCCGGACGTCCTTGAGCTGTACGTGTCGCAGCCACGGCGCCAGCGCGTCGGCCGCCTCGCGGGCGCTCTCCCCCACCCGCCACGGGTTAACCGCGTCCCACAGGGCGGCCACCACGGGCGAGTCGACCTCGGCGAGCACCGCCGCGACGGCGCGTGCCGAGCAGAACACGTCGTGGGTCTCCAGCAGGACCGTCACCGGCCCGCCCTCGATCCTCCGGGCCACCTCGCCGAGCCGCTGCACCGCCACCGGATGCGGGTCGGCCTGGCCGTCCCGGCCGCCGAAGACCCGCACGTAGCGGGCGCCCAGGTGCTCGGCGATCTCGACGTGGTGCAGCAGGTCGGTGACCGGGTCACCGTCCGGTGCCGCGACACGCACGTACGAGGCGACGCAGATCGGCTCGACACCCGCGTCCGCGAACCGCTTCCCGGTCTCTCGCAGCGTGCCGGCCGGGGTGTCGGGCGCGACCGGCTCACCCTCGGCGCAGCGAAGCTCCACGCCGTGGCAGCCGGTACGCCGGGCCAGCTCCAGCACCGATTCGACCGGCTCGGCCGAGCAGCCGAGGGTGCTGAACGCGAGTCGGCCCGCTGCCCACGCCGGTACCGTGTCGACGCCGCTCACGCCGCTGAGCCGAATGGTTCGCTCGCTCCGCTCGCTCACGCCGCCACCTCCACGGTCGGACCGGGGATCCGCACGGTGTCGGCACGCTCGGCCGACTCGTACAGCGCGAGCGCGGTGGCCACGACCGACTGCCCGTACGCCGCGTCGACCGCCGGCACCCGCCCGTCGCGGCAGCTCGCGACGAAGTCCGCCAACTGCTCCCGGAACGCCGCCACGATGTCGTCCTGCTCGGGCGTGACCACCTGCACCGCGTCGTCCCCCTGGTACGTCCACAGCCCGTCGCGCCGGGACAACCGCAGCGCGCCGTGCTCGCACACCACCTCGGTCTCGTCCTGGAACGGCAGGCCGGTCCCGGTGACCGAGAGCATGACCCGTACCCCGTTCGCCAGTTCCAGCAGGCCGACCGACTCGGTTTCGACCTCGACGCCCGGCTGGTGCCAGACGTACCCGTGCACGCTGACGGCGGGCGCGTCGCCGAGCCAGTGAGCCTTGTCGATACTGTGTGTGCCGACGTTCATCACGATGCCGCCGCCGGCGAGCGTCGGGTCGAAGAACCAGTCCGGCCGGGAACCCCGCTCGTACCGCGCGGTACGCCGCTCGGTGATCACTACGGGCCGGCCGAGGCTTCCCGACCGCAGGGTCCGCCACGCCTCGCGGACCGTCGGCAGGAAGTGCAGCACGTGGCCCACGGCAAGGCGTACCCCGTGGGTCGCGCAGGCGTCGATCATCCGCTGGGTGTCCTCGACGCTGGTGGCCATCGGCTTCTCCACCAGGACGTGCAGTCCGGCTGCGGCGGCGTCCACGGTGATCGGTGCGTGCAGCGTGTGCGGCGCGGTGATCAGCACTCCGTCCAGCCCGCCGGCGGCGAACATCACGGCGTGGTCGGCATACGCGCGGGCGCCGAACCGGGCCGCGAGCTGCTCGGCGGCCGGCAGCCGTACGTCGCAGACCGCGGCGACCTCGACCTCGGGCAGGCCGGCGGCCGCGTCGAGGTGCAGGGCGGCGACGCTGCCCGCCCCGATCACGCCGACGCGGAATGGTCGATTCCCCCATGTTTCGGTCACTGCACGTTCCTTTCGATCAGGACAGGTGTGTCGGTAGGGCGAGGGTGGCCAGGGGCGCTCGGGGGCGGACCGTCCCCACGCTCGTGGTGACGGGGCGGCAGGCGAGCGCTGATCAGCCCTTGAGACCGCTGGCCATCGCGCCGCGAACGAAGTAGCGCTGGGCGAGCAGGAACAACAGCAGCATGGGCAGGAGCGACATCAGCGCGGCGGCGGTGACGAGCTGGTCGTTGCCCATGAACTGGCCCTGCAGGCTCATCACCCCGATGGGCAGGGTGTAGTTCTCCGGCGAGGTGAGGTAGATCGTGGGCTCGAGCACGGCGCCCCAGGACGCCATGAAGGTGAATACGCCGAGTGTCGCGAGTGCCGGCTTGGCGAGCGGCATGTGGACCCGCCAGAACACCTGCCACGGGTTGGCTCCGTCGAGCGCCGCCGCCTCCTCGAAGTCGCGGGGGATCGCGAGGAACGTCTGGCGCATCAGGAAGATCCCGAACGGCGTCGCCAGCCAGTACGGCACCACCAGCGGCAGCATGGTGTCGAGCCAACCGAGGTGCTTGTACAGGATGAAGTTGGGGATGATCGTCACGACGGTGGGCAGCATCAGGGTGCCGAGCGCCGCGGCGAGCAGCACGTCCTTGCCCGGCAGTTTCATCCGGGCCAGCGCGTGGCCCACCATCGCGCTGGTGACCACGTTGCCGACCACGGAAAGGCTCGCGATGAGGAAGCTGTTCCAGGCGTACAGGCCGAAGGGGGCGCGTTCCCACACCTGCGTGTAGTTGGACCACTCGGGCGGGTGCGGGAGCCAGACCGGCGGCACCGCGACGTACTGCGCGAAGCTCTTCAGCGAGTTGGCCACGGAGGCGACGAACGGAACGACCATGATCGCCGCACCGAGGCCGACGAACAGGTACGCGGCCGGGTGTCCACGTCGGTCCTGGCGGCGCCGGACCCGGCCGCGCCGACCGGTCTCAGGCATAGTGCACCCACTTCTTCTGCAGGCGGAGCTGGACCAGCGTCAGGAGGAAGATCAGCGCGAACAGCACCCACGCGACTGCCGACGCGTAGCCCATGTTGAAGAACTCGAAGCCCTGCTGGTACATGAAGAGCACCGTCATCTCGCTCGCCCCGTTCGGCTGGCCGGCCGGTTGGCCCCGCATCGGTCCGGTCATCACGTAGACCTGCTCGAAGGCCTGCAGGGTGGTGATCGTCGAAAGGACCAGGACGAGGAACGTCGTCCCCGATATCCCGGGGAGGGTGACGCGGCGGAACCGTTGCCAGGCCGACGCGCCGTCGATCTTGGCGGCCTCGTACAGCTCCTCCGGGATGTTCTGCAGCCCGGCGAGGAAGAGCACCATCATGTAGCCGACGCCCTTCCAGACCGCGACCAGGGCGAGCGTCGGGATGACGAGCACCGGACTCTGCAGCCAGGTCGCCTGGGGCAGGCCGAGCCACCCCAGTACGGTGTTGGCCATCCCGAACTGCGGGTTGAAGACCGCGTCGGCGACGTACGCCACGACGACCCACGACGAGATGACCGGCACGAAGTACGCACTGCGCAGTAGCGAGATCCATCGCAGGCGTTGGTTCAGCGCGACCGCGAGCAGCAGCGCGAGGATCGTCTGGGTGGGTACGAACAGCACCGCGAAGTAGGCGGTGTTGAGCAGGCTCCGCCAGAACGCCTCGTCACCGAGCAGGCGGCGGAAGTTGTCCAGCCCGACCCACCTCGGTGGGGAGAGCGTGTCGTAGTCGGTAAGGCTGAAGTAGAGCAGGGCGAGTACGGGCCACGCGGTCAGCACCACCAGGTGTGCCAGGTACGGGAAGGCGAACACGGTCGCCCACGCCCGCTGACCGAAGCCCGGCCGTTCATCCCCGGTTCTCCTTCCGTCCCGGGGGGAGGGGCGACGCCCCTGTTCCACCCGGTCCTCGATGGTCGTCACAGCGCCACCTCCTCCCTCCGTCTGGCGGGGCTGACTCACTTCTTCGCGTAGAAACGGTCGATGATCTGCTGCGCATCCCGTTGCGCCTCGGTCAGCGCGTCACCGACGGGCCGCTCCTTGGCGAGCGCCCGGTCGACCTGGTTCGCCACGGCCGTGGTGTACTCGGTCCACACCGGGTTGAGGCCGAGGTCGTCGGCGTCGGCGAGGGCGTCGAGGAATGCCTGCCGGTCGGCCGGCGGGGTACCCGGCTTCAGGAACACGTCGGACGCGGCCACCTTCTTGTTGATCGGGATCGCCTCGCCGATCCCGGCCCAGGTGGTCTGTGGTTTCTCCGAGGCAAAGTAGGTAATCCATTTCCAGGCGGCCTCGGCCTTCCGCTGGTTCGCGGCCTTGTTGATCACCCAGGAGTTCGCGATCGCCACGTGGCCGCGGCCCGCCGGGCCCTTCGGCATCGGTGCCACGCCGAGGTCGATCTTCGCCGCGTTCGCCGGGATGGTGCGGGCGTAGATGCCGAACTGCATCGCCACCCGGTTGCTGGCGAACATCGTGTGCGGGCTGCCCAGCGCCTTGGTCGTGACCACGTCGGGGCCGGCCTTCTCGGTGTACATCGCGTTCAGCATCCAGTCCAGCGCCGCACGGCTCTGCGGGCTGTCGACGACGACCTTCCGCCCCCCGTCGGCGACGACGTCCCCACCGAACGCCTTGACCATCGGCCACCAACTCTCGGTGAAGCCGGGCGAGTAGACGCGCATCCCCCACACGTCGGGCTTGCCGTCACCGTTGGTGTCCCGGGTCAGCTTCTTCGCGGCCGCGGTGAGGTCGTCGTACGTCCAGTCTCCGGTCGGCTCGGCGACGCCCGCGTCGGCGAACATCTTCTTGTTGTAGAAGAGCACCGGGGTCTGCGCGCCCTGCGGGAAGCCGTAGATGTGGCCGTCGGAGTCGCGGTTGAGGTCCACGCCGTAGTAGTCGTCGGTGTTGACGGTCTTCACGAAGTCGCTGAGGTCACGCAGGCTGTTGCGGCCGGCGTACTCCTGCACCAGCACCCCGTCGGAGAGCCACACGTCAGGACCCTTGCCGCCGGCGAGTTGGGTGCGCAGCCGCTTGAAGAAGTCCGTGTACGGCGCCGACTCCAGCTCCAGCTTGATGCCGGAGTTCGCCTTCATGAACTCGTCGGCGAGCGAGCGCATCGTCTTGTCAGCCGGGCCGCCCGCTTCCGCGTAGTAGCCCAGCCTGATGGTCACCCGGCCGCCGCTCTCCTCGTCGCTCGCGCCGCAGCCGATCATCGTCGCGGCGAGCGCCGCGACGCCTGCCAGGGCGACGAGACGCCGGCCTGGCGAGAAGCGTTGCATCCTCATCGTGGATCTCCTTGTGTTGGTCGCCCGGCGGGCAGCGGTCTCGGGTCACCGCCTCGACGGTGCGCCTGGCCCTCGGCCGGTCACGGACTACCGGTCGCGGGCGGCGCCGCACGAGGCCCGGATCGCCAGGCGTGGTTGCAGTTGGGTCTGGTGCACGGGGGCCGAGGCTCCCTGCTCGATGCGTCGCAGCAGGACCTCGGCGGCGAGCTTGCCCACCTCGGTCTTCGGCGGGGAGATGGCGGTGAGCGGCACCTCGCCGAGGTCGGCCACCTCGTCGTCGTAGGCGATCACCGCCAGCCGGTCCGGCACGGTCAGCCCGAGCCGGCGCGCGTGGGGCAGCAGTCCCGCGGCGTCCCGGTCGCCGAGGCAGAACACCGCGGTGATCTCGTTGTCCCGGCAGATCTGTGCGTACGCCGCGAGCTGGTCGGACGTCCATTCCTCACGTCGGACCGCGGCCGCCGGGAGATGAGGCAGGCCGAAGTCTGCGACCGCGCGGTCGAAGCCCTCCGCCACCATGTCGGCGGTCGCGGTCCGGATCCGGCCGAGGTGGCCGATCCGCTTGTGCCCCAGCTCGACGAAGTGCCGTACCGCGGCGTAGCCCCCGCCGAGATGGTTGGTGCAGACGTACGGCGTCGCGTCGTCCGGCGCGGGAGCCGGCGGCCTCCGTTCCACGAGCACGTACGGGACCGGTAGCCGGTGCAGTTGGTCGACGTACTGCTGGGGCTTCTCGATCAGGTGCAGGTTGGGCACGAGCAGCAGGCCGTCGACGTCTGCGGCGAGCAGTTGGTTGATCTGCTGCGCCTCCAGATCCGGGTCGTACTCGGAGCTGGAAAGGATGATCCGGACGCCGGCGCTGGTCATCACCCGCTCGATGCCCTCGATCACCCGTGGGTAGAAGTACGAGGTGGACGGTACGAGCACCCCGACGAAGCGGGCGCTACGCCCGACCTGCGCTGGTATCGCCACCACGTAGGTGCCGGAGCCCTGGCGACGACGTACCAGCCCCTCGTCCACCAGCAGGTTGATCGCGCGGCGGACCGTGTTGATCCCCACCTCGTGGGTGTGGGCGAACTCCTGCTCGGTGGGCAGGCGTGCGTCGACCGACCACCGACCTTCGGCGATCTGTTGCCGAAGGTAGGCCGCCAGGGCTCGGAATTTCGTCCCCTGAGGGAATGAATCCAAACCATCAATGTCGGTCATGGCTGAGGATTCTTGAGCAGCAGACAAACCTCCGTCAATCCCTCCCGGCAAGAATTTTCCCTGCTTGACGCGGCTCGCCGGGCAGGTATGCTCCGGATTGCCATCGACTAGTGGGAATGAATTCATTCCCAAATAGATGCCACGGAAGGTGGGATTCGGCATGCCGGCTCTTGGGCCCGAGCACACCGGGGCACTGAACGGTCTCGTCGTGGAGCGGGTGGAGACCTTTGTGGTCGAACTCCCGACGATCCGTTCGTTCGAGATCGCCGGAGGGACCGTCGCGACCGTCGGGCAGCCCAGCCGGCGGGTGCTGGTGAAGGTGACCGCGGACGGAGTCGTCGGCTGGGGCGAAGCCACCCCGACGCCGTCCTGGACCTACGAAACCACCGAGAGCATCGTCACCACCATCGATCGCTACCTCGCGCCCGCGATCCTCGGCGCACCGGCGTGGAACCTCGACGCGGTCACGGCAACCTTCGACCGGGTCATCAACCGCGGCTTCACGATCGGTGCGCCGATCGCGAAGTCCGCGATCGACATCGCGCTACACGACCTCGTCGGACGGGCGGTCGGCGTCCCGCTCGGAGTGCTCTGGGGGCAACGTCGCGTCGGACGGATCCCACTCGGCTGGATCATCTCCGCCAAGACCCCCGAGGCGGTCGCCGACAGCGTCACGGAGGGCCACGCCCTCGGGTACACGGCCTTCAAAGTCAAGATCGGGCTGGCCGAGATCGACCAGGACCTCGCGTTCGTCGAGGCGGTACGCCGAGCGGCGCCGAAGGCGGCGATCTGGGTGGACGCCAACCAGGCGTACCAGGTCGACCAGGCACTACAGGTGGCCCGCCGGCTCGCCGAACTCGACGTCGCCGCGTTCGAGCAGCCGCTGCCGGCCAACCAGATCACCGGGCTACAACGGCTGCGGGACCACTCCCCCGTGCCGGTCGCGCTCGACGAGAGCCTGCGCCACCCCAGCGACCTCGCCACCTTCGTACGCCTGGACGCGGTCGATGTCGCGATCGCCAAGGTGCAGCGCAGCGGCGGCCTCACCCTGTCCCGGCGGATGTGCGCCCTCGCCGAGGACAGCGGGGTACGCCTGATGGGCTCCGGCCTCACCGACTCCGACCTCGGCTTCGCCGCCTCGCTGCACCTGTTCTCGGCGTTCGGCATCGACACGCCCGTCGACCTCAACGGCCGACAGTTCATCGAGTCCGCCTACGTCGGCGGGCACACGGTCGAGGTACGCGACGGGGAGGCCGCAGTACCCACCGGCCCCGGCCTGGGCGTCGACGTGGACGAAGCCGCAGTACGAGCCCTGGCCGTCGACGTGCTCCGCGCCGATCCGCCGGCCAGATCCCACAGAACTCGTGATGCCGAGTAGGCCCAGGCCGGGTCCGATGTGCGGATCTTTGTGAATAGGCAAACGGTCGGTGGTAGCCGTGTCACCTGCGATCGGTCGTCAGTCAGGTTCACACGTCAACACGATGGCCCGGCCGTCGACGTTGAGCACGTGCCCGGCGCCGAGGCGGGCCAGGGGCGTTTCCCAGTGCACGTGCCCGCACACGGTCAGGGCCGGCGCCTGGGTGCGCAGATGGGCGCCGATGGCGGGATGGCCGGGCTGGTCGTTGCCCTCACCCTGGGGGCCTTCGTGCAGGACGAGCACGGCGGGATCGGCGGTGAGCGCGGCGCCGATGCGGGCCAGCTGGGTGGGTTCGCTGCGGCGGCCAGACCGGCGCGGGTCGCCGATGATGCTCCCGACGCCGGCGAAGCGCACCCCGCCGTGGTCGATCCAGCCTCCGTCCAGCAACGCCGCGGCTGGGCCGAGTTCGGCCAGCTGGTCGCTGGCGATGACGTCGTGGTTGCCGGCCACCCCGACGACCAGCCGGCAGCCGACCGCGACCAGCGCCCACCACACGTCGGCGACCTCGCCGGAGGCGCCGCGCCGGTCGGCGTGGGTGGTGGAGTACAGGTCCCCGACGAGGACCACGGCGAGGCGCTCCGACGGTGGGATGAGCCCCTGCTCGGCCCACACCGGCAGATAGTCAGCCAGCGCGACGCCCAGCAGCACGGGCGGGCCGCCCCACGGCGACGGCGCCACGCCCTGCAGATCCCCGGTGACCAGCACCGCGTCGCAGCCGGAGGGTAACGCCTCGACGCCCAGGCGTCCGACCGTTAGCCGGGCCGCCTCGGTGCCGCCGCCGGACCGCGCCCGCTGGTAGGTCACCTCGGTGACCGGTTCGACGCCACGGCCGGTGATGCGCACGCCGACACCGTAGCCGCACCCCGCCACCACAGCGCTGAGATTTGCTGGCGGCAGACGGGGCAGGCTGCATGGGACTCCTTGCGCCGGCCCGGCGTCCGCAGCCGTTTCAGCGCCTGCCTGGTGGCGATCCGGATCAGGAACGCGCGCTGGTCCAGCACCGTGCCGAGGTCGACGCCCACCCACAGCAGCCAGGTCTCCTGCAGGACGTCTTCGGCGACGGCGGAGCCGAGCATCTCGTAGGCGGGAGTGAACAGCAGGTTATGGTGAGCGACGAACGCCTCGGTGGCCGCGTCCATGCGACTGCCACGAGCTGTGGCCGTCGGTTGCTCACTTCGTTCGCTCATCGCTGGTTCCTGCCTGTTTCGTTCGCGACCGTGCCGATTCCCCTGCGATCCCGGTCCCCGCCGCTTTGTGACACCGACGATCGGTGGGCTACGTCACATAGGTCCCGCTGTCACAAAAAGCGGGCCGCCGGAATCTCTTGCACGTAACGACGCAACACCACGAGCAAGGAAGTCCCAGCATGTCCACCCACGACGACCAACCTCCGGTCGCGCATGCCCAACCCTCTCCCGTTCGGCCCCGAGATGGCGGAAGTCGGCGCAGGCCTGCACAAGGTCTCAAGAACGGTTCGATCCACCCGACGACCATCAGCCTGCTGCAGCTGCGCGCCGGGCAGATCCTCGGCACGGCGATGGGGTCGCTCATCATCGCGATCGCCCACATCGGCTTCCTCACCCCCGCCGCCCTCATCGCCGAGCCGATCCCCGGCATGCCCCCCGGCCAGGACTACAGCGAGCAAGAAAGGCACACAGCATGAGCATCACCAAGTTCGCGGTGGCGGGAGCAACCGGACGGCTGGGCCGCCGCGTCGTCGACGTCCTGGTTGAGAGAGGACACCAGGTCGTGTCGATGTCCCGAGTGAGCACCGACCCGGCCACGGGCAACGCGTTCACCAAGCTACGAGACGTTCCTTAGAGCAACTGGGTCAGCTTGCCACCGCGTTGGAGGAGGGGCCGGCCGCGCACGGCTGGGTCGAGGACCAGCGCTGGACCCTGGGCCGGGTGGCGGGAGCTGATCGCCCGGCTGTTCCGGCAGCGGTACCCCCTGCGGGGTGTCGTTGTTGTTGCACCGCATCGGGTCCAGCCCGCAGATCCCGAAGCATCGACCGGTCGAACGCGACGAGGCGGCGATCGCGACGAGGCGGCGGGAGGTGTGGCCGCAGGCAAAAACAGCGGCGGCCGAGCGTGGAGCGTGGATCTGCTTCCAGGACGAGGCAGGTCACACGCTTCGGCCGCCCAAGGCCCACACCTGGGCGCCCCGCGGACGCACGCCAGTGGTCCGGTGTCCGACCCTACTGGGTCGGCCTGGTCCTCATCGCCGCCGCCTGGGTTGCTGATCGAGGACATGCCTTACATGCCTCAGATACCACCGACCCCGCCCGCGCCGCTGCCTGCGCTGCCGTCACTCGGGTTCCGGTGTTCGTCAAGTCGTCTGCGGGCTTCAGTCGACGCCTGCAGGTTACGAATCTGGCCATCGTCGAGTGATGCCTTCTGCTGGGAACGACGCCACAGCCAGACCGCTGCAACGACCGCCAACACGATGATCAGAACCATGAGCCAACGCATGTCGACCTCCGCCTGGTGAGCGACCATAAGCCCGATTGACAGCCCGTGCACCTATCGCTGCTCTCAGTATGCGCAGCTCCAGTCAAGCGGACGGCTTGCTGACGCGCTGTCGGGCATCAGCTCGCGGTCGGGCATCTCGTTCACCTCGCGGCAGGTCCAGGCTCCGTGGATCGGTGGACGGTGCCGGCAGATGAAACTGTCAGTGCCCCAGTGATGCTGGTGGGCGATTCGGGCGAGAGCCGGGGCTGCGGGATCGACTTCGGTGGTGCGACGGCGGCCACGTCGGCGACGAACGCGTCGATCTGGCCGCGGGTAATGCCGGGCATGCAGATGATGTGGCTGGTGTCGCCGCCACTCCCCCACCGCCGCCTGGGCGAGTCAGATCGGCCGGTCAGGGCAAGGCCCCGATGTGCCCGATCCTCCGCTTGCGCGTATCACGGGAAGCCCGGCCGGTCATGTAAGGAACCCCGGTGCTTGATCAGGCCGGTAGGACGCTTGGGCCCCGTTGTTCGACGGCGGGCATGGCGCTGTCGACGACCAGATGTTCATCCGCGTGGCCGGATCCAGAGCAGCCTGTCGGCGTCGTCGGACTGGCTGTCTGGCCGCGGCGACGTGCTGGTCGAGGTGACATAGACGCCGTCTTGGTACGGCAGGACCGCTCGTGCGCGTTCTCCGGAGCTGAAGGTGGGTTCGAGCGTGCCGGTGGCGTTGTTCAGAACGTAGAGGATCTGCTCGCTGAGCGCGGCGATGAACAGGTCGTCGCCGGCGAAGGCGATGCCGGAGGACGCCCAGGTGTTGCTGCCGGATTGGACATGAGGTGCGTGCATGCCGTCGCGCTGTTCGTCGCCCTGCACCAGCGGCCAGCCGTAGTTGCCGCCGGCGACGATCCGGTTGATCTCGTCGTGGCCGGATTCGCCGTGTTCGGACGACCAGTGCTGGCCGGCCGCGTCCCAGGCGAGGCCTTGCGGGTTGAGGTGCCCGTAGGAGTACACGTACGAATCGTCGAAGGGGTTGTCGGCCGGGACCCGGCCGTCGGTGGTCAAACGCAAGGTCTTCCCGGCGAGGCTGTCGAGATCTTGCGGTGCGGCATTGTCGTGCCGCCATTCCGTCGTGGCGTAGAGGTGGCCATCGACTCCGACGGCCAGGCGGCCGCCGTTGTAGAGCTCGTGGCCCGGGATGCGGTCGAGAAGTACACGTCGCTCGGTCCCAGGCGTTGCCGTCGAAGGCGAGTTCGGCGGTGCGGTTGGTCAGGCCGGTGCCCGGATCGTAGGTGTAGTAGACGTAGGCGGTCCCGGTGTCGGCGAAGTCGTCGGCGAGGGCGAGGCCCATCGGTCCACTGCCGCCGTTGCGTACGACCAGGTCGGAAGTCTGCACGCGGTGGCGGGTGAGGGTGCCGTTGGGCCCGATCATGGCGATGGTGCCGTCGAGTTCGGTCACGATGATGGTTTGATCGGAGATCCTGACTTCCCACGGGTACGAGATCGTCGCTGACGACGGTGACTTCCCAGTCGTCGGTCGTCCGGCCGATCAGGCCGGGACCGGTGTACGCGTCGTCGTCAGTCCCGTCGGGGAGCGCGGCGGACGGTGCAGGTCCGGTGTTCTCGGGTAAGGCGACCCGTCGGCGACGACGGCCGGCAAGCACCAGCAACGCGGCCAGCGTGATCGTGATTATGTGCGTGTGGAGTCTCCTGGAGGCATTCGTATCGACGCACTCGCTGACAGCCGGCGCAGTGCCGTCGTCAAGGTGTGCAGTCGGTGTTCGGGGTGGGCCGACAAAAGCGCGTTTTTCCGCCGCTCTATAGACGTCCTTCAAAGCGCTTCTTAATATGATCCCTGCCGTTCGGCGAATTCCCCGCCCCCCGTCAGGAGACAGACTTGTTCAGGCATTCACTTCCGCTGGTCGCGGCGGCTGTTCTCGGCCTTTCCGCCGTGGCCACTCCCGCCCAGGCCTCCCCCGTCCAGGCCGCTCCCATCCAGGCCGCCCCGGCCCAGGCCCGCACGGTGGCGCACTCCGACCTGGGCGTCCAGGTCGCCCCCACCGGTTGCACGACGTGGGTGGAGTGGGTCCAGGAGGGCAGCAACAGCTACTACTACGGCCGCGGCAACGTGCAGTGCGCCACCGGCCGCTACAAGGTCAAGCTCCAGTGCCGCAACCTGCAGACAGGCGTGGGATACGTCGTCTACGGCGGCTACGCGGTGAACGCTCCCGGCACGGCCACTACCCAGTGCTACAGCGGCAACGTCGCCGAGGGCGTGTACCCCGTCGAGGACCCGCTGCCCACAGTCGGTGTCACCGGTTGCGTCTCGTGGGCGGAGTGGGTCCACGAGGGGAGCAACCACTACTACGGCCGGGGTACCGCCCAGTGCGACACCGGCCGCTACCGGGTCCAGATCCAGTGCCGCAACGTGCAGACGGGCCAGCGGTACATCGTCTACGGCCCGACGGTGAACGCCCCCAGCATTTCCACCACCACCTGCTACCAGGGCAACGTCGCGGACGTCGTGTCGGGCGTGCCAGCGTGAGGGCTGACGGGTAGCCTGCACCGCGACTAGGGCGTGTCCTGTGAATCAGGGCTGGCTCCGAGAATCCCCTCGGTGATGCCCGGCAGAGCTTGGGTTAGGACAGCGGGCTGGGGTGGCCGGGTGATCAGAGAGATCGTGACCTGGCCCGGTACTGGGGAGGGCAATAGCTGATCGCCGGGATTGGCCCACCAGCGGGCTGCCAGGAGCGGCACGAGAGCCGGAGTCTGGCGGTGGCAGGCGATACGGAGGGTGGCCTCGATGGTGGGGCCGAGCTGTGGAGCGGCTCCGAGGGCGGAGAGCTTGGCTCGGACAATCTCACCGGCCAGGTTGATCGTGGAATAGAGCACCGTTTGACCTGCCAGCGGCCGCTTTCCTTCCCGCGGGGGTGCTGCTCCTTCGGGCAGGACCAGGACCAGGGGCGAGACCCCAAGGAGCGTGCGCTGCAGCCCGCGGGGCAGGCTGGTCTGCTCGGCGATCGAGATGATCGCGGCGTCCAGCAGGCCGTCATGGATCTGCTGAACCAGCACCGGCCCGTGGTCGACCTCGGGATGGACCGTCACGCCGGGCAGCTCGACGTCCAGGGCGGTGAACACGATCGGAGCAAGGGCCTGGATCGTGCCGACGGCCAGAGAGGGCGCGTCGGTGGTGGCCGCCAGGACCTGGTCGGGCAGCGCATCGATCTCGGCCAGCAGGCGGGCAGCCTGACGGGCCAGTTCCCTCCCGACCGGGGTAGGCCGAGCCCCTGTCGTGTCACGGTCGAACAACCGGGTCCCGAGTCGGCGTTCCAGGGCCGCCAACCGACGGGACGCCGACGGCTGGGTGGTCAGCAACTCCTTCGCGGCCGCACCGACCGAGCCGTGGCGGGCGACGGCCTCAGCCAGCGTCAGGTCCTCGATGCTCAGGCGGGAGGTCATGCCCACAGTGTATGAGCAGGCTTCGCCGAGTGTTCTCTACCTGCGGTGACGTTGCCCACGCAGGATCGAGGACGTGAGAAGATCTCTGCTGCTGCTGACCGTGATCACGTTCGTGACCTGGATCGGGACCCGCATGACCGCGGTTGCCCTGCCCCTGGTCGCACTGGCCGAGACTGGCGAGGTCTGGGCCACCGGGCTGGTCGGTGGGATGGCCGGCCTGCCCCTGCTGACGGTGGGGTGGTGGGGCCGAGGACTGCGCGACCGGCTGATCTCCGGACGGGCCCTGGCAGCGGTGATGGCCGTGAACGCTGCCGGTCTGGCCGTCGTGCCGGTGGCGGCACTGGCTGGGCAGGTCGGCGTGTTCGCGTTGTGCGCCTCCGGGTTGGTGACCGGAGCAGCGGGCGCGCTGCTGGGGCCGGCACAGCGGGCCTTGGTTGCCGACCTTGCCGACGTGCACGTGGCCCAGGGCGGCCAGACAGGTTCGGCTCGGTGGTTGGCCTGGCAGGACCTGGCCCACCGGGTCTCAATGATCCTCGCCCCGCCCGCCGGGGCCTGGCTCGTCGTCGCGTGGGGCGCGCAGCCTCTGCTGTGGTGCGAGGCCCTCGTCGTCGCTCTGGCGGCCGTGGTGATGCTCGCAGTACCCGCAGCCCACCGGCACGAGCCGACCCCGGAGGGCGAGACGCCCGAGGGTGTTTCTGCGCTGGACGTGGTGCGGTCTTACCCTCAGGTCGCCGCAGGGGTCCTCATGGCCGGGGTCGGCGGGGTCTGCTGGTTCGGGTTCAGCCTGGGCCTGGCCGTTCTCGGCGTCGAGCACGGCCAGCCCGGCGCGTTGATCGCTGCCGGGATGAGCGGGTACGGGACCGCCTCCGTGATCACCTCGCTCCTGGTCCCGCTGGTCATCGACCGCTTGCCACGGGTGCCGCTGATGGTGGTCTCCTGGGTCGTGCTCGGGGCCACGTTCGTCCTACTCCCCACGGCGGCGCCGAGCCTGGCCGTCATCGCCGCACTGGCAGCGGTGGGTGGGGTGGCCATGCCGTGGGGGATGGCGGCCCTGAACGCTCTGATCAGCGAGCAGACCACCGGGGCGGAACGCAGGGCGGCGTTCACCGTGCAGACCGTCCTGCACTCGGGCGGGTCCTCCCTGGGCCTGCTCGTCGGCGGCGCGCTCATCGGGTGGGCCGGGACCGGCCCTGTCCTGGTCGCTACCGGCCTCGCCCAGGTGCTGGCCGCAGCAGGCGGGGCACTGTGGGCCTGGCAGGCCCGCGACAAGGCCATCGCGGGGCAGGAGCGTTGGCGGGTACAGCGCGGGACCGTGGCAAAAGGCGCACGCACCAGTTCCTGAGGAAGAGCACGACATGACTGGGCGTGACGACCTCACCGACGAACAGTGGGACCTGATCGGCCCCCTCCTGCCTTCCTCCGGCAAGGGCGGGCAGTGGCGCGACCACCGGCAGGTCGTCGACGGCATCCTATGCGCGGTGATCACCCCAAAACCCAAACCACGGAAAGCCCAGAAGTCGCTGCCAACGAGCGTCATCGCCGCCCACGACGCGGCTCGAAAACGGCACTCCTCACAGCGCATCCGAGTCGAGCACGTCATCGGCCACCTCAAGAACTGGCGGATCCTGGCCCGCTACCACGGCCGACGCGAACACTTCGACGCCTCCATCCGCGCCATCGCAGGACTGCTGTCCGACCACCAACACACCGACCGCACCGAACACACCACCAAGCGACCGAAGGCCCTACCAGCCACAGCCCACCACCGATGAAGCGGCCAATCCCCGAGGAGACGGCGACTCCAGACAACCGTGCACGAGGTCGTAAGGGACGTCTCGTAACTCGGTGGCCGTGGCGTTGGCCGGCACGGTCAGGGGTGAACGGGACGTTCAGGCGGGACGTCGACGGGATAGCCACGCTGCGTTGAGCCAGGCGGACCCAGGCGCCGACATCGGTGGGTTGCTGGCCACCAGCCAGGAGGTCGAAGCCACCCTGTGTGGTGGTGAACGCGTCACTGGCGTAGAGGTTCAGGGTGAGCGGGCGTCGAGTGGTTGGTGACCGCGACGTAGTCGGTCAGGGTGGCGCCGGGGTCGAGCTTGTAGGTGAACGCCGGCCGGCCGGGCCCTTCGCGGTCGACGGTGCCACACCCCAGGTCACGGCCGACGGAGCCGACGGTGCGCCAGGCGTCGGAGCGGGCGGTGCCGGAGCAGCGCCGAGCAGAGCGATGCCGGTGGCGATGGCGGCGAGCAGGCGCATGGGGGAGACGGTTTCCGTTCGTGAAGGTACGAGAGGCGGGGCGGGCGGGTCGCGGCAACGGCCCGACCGCCCCGCGACCGTCCGGCGGCCGGCTTACGGCCACCGGACGGGTTCGGGCGATCAGATCGCGGTGAGGGTGAGGGTTGCGGTGTAGGTTCCCGCGGCGTCTCGGTGGGCAGGCTCAGCCGCAGCCCCGCACCCAGCTGTGCGGTACCCCGCCCGGCGCCGATCCCAGCACCGCGCTGTTGCCGAGGCCGCCGCCGACGCAGCCATGGGCGCCAGCACCGTGCCGGCGACCACCACCGTCCCCGCGACCAGGGCCGCGAAGCCGCGAGCCCTCACCGTCGCATTCATTCCTCCCTTTCACATCGCGCGCACCTGCACGCGGTGGTACACGTGGTGAAATCACCACGACGCCTTGCGCACTCCCGGCATCTCCCCGCGCAGGGCCAGCTCTCGGAACCGGACCCGGGAGAGCCCGAACCGGGTCAGCACCCCGCGCGGGCGGCCGTCGATCTGGTCCCGGGACCGCAGCCGCACCGGGCTGGAGTCACGCGGCAGCCGGCTGAGCCGGCGGACCGCCTCGGCGCGTACGTCCGGGTCGGTGTCCGGGCGAGCGACCAGCCGCTTCAGCTCCGCCCGCGCCTGCGCGTGCCTCGCTACCAGTTCCTGCCGGCGCGCCTGCCGGTTGACCAGGCTCTTTTTGGCCATCAGCGGGCCTCGCGGAACTCGACGTGCCGGCGCACGACGGGGTCGTACTTGCGCAGGACCAGGCGGTCGGGATCGTTGCGGCGGTTCTTGCGGGTGACGTACGTGTAGCCGGTACCGGCGGTGCTGCGCAGCCGCACGATCGGGCGGACATCGGTCTGGCGGGCCATCAGAGCTTCACTCCCCGGGCGCGCAGCTCGGCGACGACAGTCTCGATGCCCTTACGGTCCACGGTCTTGAGCGCCTTCGCCGTCAGGGTGAGGCTGACCCAACGCCGCTCCGAGGGCAGCCAGTAGCGGTGGTTCTGCAGGTTGGGGTTCCACCGGCGGCGGGTGCGCCGGTGGGAGTGGGACACGGCGTTGCCGAAGCTGGGCTTCGCGCCGGTGACGTCACAGCGTCTGGACACAGTGGTCGCTCCTTGATCTGAGCCGTAACGATAACGACAATGATTTTCAGTCTTGCATCAGCCGTTCGGTCACGTCCACGCCGGGTCGTCGACGATCTCGACGGCGCAGTGGGCGCCCAAGCAGTAGCCGACACCGCGCAGCGTCGTCACCACCGGCAGATCGGTGCCGATCTTGGCGCGCAATCGCCGGATGTGGACATCCACGCTGCGGACGTCGCCTGCGCGCCGCGCCTCGACCACCTGAGTCCGCACATCACCGTTCGCTCCGGCGGCTTCCATGTGCTTAGAATGACAATCGTTTTCAAGTAAGTCGAGAGGAATCCGATGTCGTCGTCACCACAGGCCCCGACCCACACGCCGACGGCCGGCGCGGACACCCGCCCGTCGCTGACCGTGCTGTCCGGGTTCTGGCCGGCAGTGACCTTCGCCGTCGCCCGCGCGCTCCTCGCCGCCGACGAGTCGCTGTTGCTGGTGCGGCACGACCTCACCGGGATCCGTGACGGCGTCGTCCGCCGAGTGGTCCGTTCCGGCACCGGCATCGTCGAGGACGAGCAGGTTGCGCTGCGGCACGGATGCGTCTCCTGCACCCTGCGTGAGGACGTGCTGCCCACCCTCGTCCGGCTCACCCGTACGCACCCCGGCCGGGACCTGGTGCTGATGCTGCCCGAGGTGGTGGAGCCAGAGGCGGTCGCCGCCGCCTGCGCCCACTGCCTCGTCGACGGCGCACCGATCACCGATCTCATCCGGGTCGACTCCTACGTCACCGTCCTCGACGCCGAACACCTGCTCGACGGCCTGGCCAGCACCGAGGACCTCACGACGCTCGGCATCCAGGCCGCCGAGAACGACCACCGCGCGCTGGCCGACGTCGTGGTCCGCCAGATTGAGTACGCCGACACCCTGGTGCTCTGGGGACAGTCCCGGGAGGGGGAATTCGACACCGGCCGGATGTCGATCCTGCTGCAGCGGATGGCACCATGGGCGACCCACCTCCGCGTCGACGGCGACCTCGTCGACGCCGGCACGCTGACCCGCCAGCTGCGCCACACCCATCGGCACCGTCCGGAGACCCCCGGGGTGCTTGCCCGTGGTCTGCAGGGCTACCTCCTCGGCGCGCACGAGCCGGAGCCCGACTGCGGAGTCGTCTCCGCCGTCTTCCGGGCCCGCCGCCCGTTCCACCCGCAGCGCCTGCACGACGTCCTCGAAGAGGTCAACGCCGAGGTCATCCGCTCCCGGGGCCACTTCTGGCTGGCCAGCCAACCCGACACGGTGGTGGCCTGGGAGTTCGCCGGCGGCGGCCTGGCCATGGGATCCCTCGGGCACTGGCTGGTGAGCCTGCCCGAGGACCGCTGGGACCACGTCGAGGACCAGCGCCGCCTCGCCGCCGCCCTCGACTGGGACCCCTACTACGGCGACCGGCACCAGCACCTGGTCTTCATCGGCCTCGACATCGACCCCGTCGACCTGCACCGCACCCTCACCGGATGCCTGCTCACCGACGCCGAACTCGCCGACGGCGAGGAGACCTGGCGCACCTACCACGACCCCTTCGCCGGCTGCTTCCCCCTCGGGGCGGAGGAGCTGACCGACACCGACACCGACACCGACACCGACACCGACACCGACACCGACACCGAAGGAGTACAGCCCGCATGAAGCCCGGCATCCACCCCGAGTACCGCCCCGTCGTCTACCGCGACAAGGGCGCCGACTTCGCCTTCCTCACCCGCTCCACCGCCACCAGCGACCAGACGATCGAGTGGACCGACGGCAACACCTACCCCGTCATCGACGTCCAGATCTCCTCGGCCAGCCACCCCTTCTGGACCGGCAAGCAGCGCCTGCTCGACACGGCCGGCCGGGTCGAGAAGTTCCGCCAGAAGTACGCCCGCCGCGGACCCCAGGGCAGATGAGCACCGTTGCGCCGGTCGACTGGACCGAGCTGGCACCGCACTTGGTCGACGCCGTCCGGCGGGACCGGGCCTGGTCCCTGACGGTCGCCCGCGAGCTGGTCGCCCCCGGCGACCGGCTCGCGGGCGACGTCGGCTGCGGCGCCGCCGGGATGGCGCTGGCCATCGCCCGGATGTTGGTCTGCGGCCGGTCGTCGCGGTGGACCCGCACCGGCGGGCCATCCTGGAAGCCCTCGGCAGGCGGGTCGGCCGATTGCGGCTCACCGGCCTGCTCACCGCCGCCGACCTCGACGCGTGGGACCGGCTCCTCGATCCGACTGACGAGGAGTGGCCGGGTCACCGCGACGACCTGATGAGAACCGCGGCTCGATGGCTTCGGCACGAGGCCACGACCGTGCCGCCGAACGCGGGCAGCCGCACGGCACCGATCCGGTCGAGCTACGGGCCGCCTCACGAATGATGGCAACGATCAGCGGGAGCACTCCACGCAGCGGCCGAAGATCTCCAGCATGTGGCCGACGTCGGTGAAGCCGTGCTGGGCGGCCAACTGATCGGCCCATCGCTCCACGGCGGGCCCGGCGACCTCCACCGTGCGTCCGCACTGGCGGCAGACCAGGTGGTGATGGTGTTTGCTCTGGCTGCACCGGCGGAACAACTGCTCGCCGCCGGGCAGCCGAGTGGAGTCGACCTCGCCGGCCTCGACCAGCAGCTGCAGCGTCCGGTACACGGTGGTGAGGCCGACCCGCGCCTTCCGGGCGAGCAGCATCTGATGCAGGTGCTGCGCCGAATGGAATCCCTCGACCTCGCGCAGCAGCGCCAGCACCTCGCCACGTTGGCGGGTGTTGCGGGTCACGTTCGGCATCGCCTGGGTCACCGTGATCGGATCCTCCTGTACTGGCAGCCGTCGTCTGCGCGGCGCCTTGGCGCTCGCCTTCTGACTGCGATGCCACCATTATGCGTCGCTGCGATCGACGCCCTGCCTCGCCCGTACGCTCGCCGCACGGCATCGCGACGACGCTTCTTCCGGACGCGCGGCGGCGGGCTGTGGCATCGCGACGGCGACCCAGATTGCGGTGGTCAAGGTCGGGCCGCCGCCGGCTGGTCGGGCAGGATCGATCGTCCGCGCAGCGTCGGTGGTCGCGGCGCCGGCACGTTCGGCCGGAATGAGCTCGAACACCTCAACGGTCACCTTCGACCACCGGTCCCATCAGGGCTCGGAACTGTCCGCCCGCCGGATGAGTTCGACGACCGCATCGATGTGCTGGGGCTCCTGTACGGGACCGATCAGCAGTCCGCGCCGTTGCGCAGGTCGGCTGCCGGCGAGCAGGAGCAGAGCGGGCGCGCGGTGGCAGACGCCGAGGCACTCGGCCCGGATCAGGACACCACCGTGACTGGCCCGGACCGCCTGCCGGAGGACCTCGGTGAGATTCTCCGGCTCGCCCTCGGACACACGCAGATGGCTGCGGTGGCGTAGCGCGCGGCAGCGGTGCCCGTCGCAGTAGGCGACGGTCACGTTGGCGCCCTCCGGCGGCGGGCTGCTCATCGGCGGAACGCCATGAGGGCATGACCGGCGCGCTGGTGGAGCGCCGTCGCGTGGGTGAATCCGGCCCGACGGGCCGTCTCGCCGTGCCAGTCGGCCGGCGCGACGAATTCGGCCGGGTCCAAGCCGCTCAGCGCGGCCCTCCGTTCGTTCAGCAGCGGTGCCATCACCGGTTCCTCGGCCAGCCTGGTCCACCACGCGCTCCACGGGTCGGTGCCGCAGCCCTGGCGCCGCGGGGACACCGGGGCTTCGGGCATGGCGTCGGCGACAAGGAGCAGCCCGTCCGGGCGCAACAGGTGTCGGGCCTCGGCGTACCAGTCGTGTATCCGCTGTTCGGGGAGGTAGTGCACGGTCATCAGGGCCAGCACCAGGTCGTACGGGCCGCCGGCGGGCGGGAGCCAGCGTGCTGAGCTGATGTCGGCCCGGACGGTACGCACCTGGGGCAGGGCCGCATCGGCCAGGGCCAGGAGGGCCGGGTCGACGTCGAGCACGGTGACGTGCGCGTCGGGCCACCGTCCCAGGACCGCCTCGGCGGTGGTGCCCGGCCCGCCCCCGACGTCGAGCACCCGCTCCGGTGGGCGCCCGTGGATCTGTTCGACGGCGGTGAGACCGGCGGCGAGGAGGTCCTCGCGGCCGGGCTGGTAGTGGCGCATCATGGTTTCCCAGTCGCGCCGCCACCGGGCGACATCGTCCGGGTCGAGGGTGCTCGGCATCGTCAGGCCGGGACCGGTTCGGCATGGTCGTGGTCGTGCAGGTCGCCCAGGTCCCATTCGGGGAACGGGTCGGCAAGGGCCCGCCAGGTGTCCTGTCCGGCGGTGAGCTCGGTGTCGGTGAGCAGGCAGGCGGTCAGCGCCGCCCGCAGGCGCTCGCCGTCCAGGCCGACGCCGATGAGGACCAGTTCCTGCTGCCGGTCACCGAAGACCGGATGCCAGCGCGACTCCACCTCGGCCCGCTCGTCGGGATCATCCGGCCACTCGCCGGACACCACCACCGGGACGCCGACCGGGTCGCACCGCCCGGACGGCCCGGCCTGCGACCACAGCGCCTGGACGTCCGGGCGGCTGGCCAGCCACAGGAACCCCTTCGACCGGACCACACCATATTCGTCCAGTCCGCTGGCCAGGAGGTCCCACAGCCGCTGCGGATGAAACGGCCGGTGGTCGCGGAACACGATGCTGGAGATGCCGTACTCCTCCGTCTCCGGCACGTGCCCGCCGTTGAGCTCGGCCACCCACCCGGGTGCGGTCTCCGCCCGCTCCAGGTCGAACCGACCGGTGTGCAGGATCTCCCGCGGCGGCACCCGCCCGTGCACGGCGGGCACCTGCCGGGCGGCCGGGTTCAGCCGGGTCAACAGCGCCTGCACCACCGCCAGATCGTCCGCGGTCACCAGGTCGGTCTTGTTGACCACCAGCACGTCGGCGAACTCGATCTGGTCGACCAGCAGATCGGCGATGCCACGATCGTCGC
This sequence comes from Micromonospora sp. NPDC048063, assembly GCF_043202855.1. Lineage (NCBI taxonomy): Bacteria > Bacillati > Actinomycetota > Actinomycetes > Micromonosporales > Micromonosporaceae > Micromonospora > Micromonospora sp. NPDC048063. The sequence continues at coordinate 223,824 of NZ_JBIDBG010000007.1, forward strand.
CCTCGTAGGCGGCCAGCCCACGGGCCTCCAGGCTCTCCCCCGCCTCGATCATGCCCCGCACGCCCGCCGCGTCGACCACCGTGACCGTGGTGTCCAAGCAGGCCAGATCGTCGAGGACCTGCCCGTCCTCCACACCGAAGGCGAACGTCGCGGCCACCGGCATCGGCTCGGAAATGCCGCTGGACTCGATCAGCAGATAGTCGAAGCGGCCCTGCCGCGCCAGCCGGGCAACCTCGTCGAGCAGATCGTCGCGCAACGTGCAACAGATGCAGCCGTTGGTCAGCTCGACCAGCCGCTCCTCCGTGCGCGACAACGACCCACCGTCGCGCACCAGCGCGGCGTCGATGTTCACCTCGCTCATGTCGTTGACGATCACCGCCACCCGAAGCCCGTCCCGATTGGCCAGCACGTGGTTGAGCAGACTGGTCTTGCCCGCGCCGAGGAACCCGGACAGCACCGTCACCGGCAGGCGACCGGTCATGGCTGATCCACCACCTGACGCCCCTTGTACAACCCGCAGTGCACGCACGCCCGGTGCGGCACCACCATCTCCTTGCGCGGGCACGGACACGGCGTCAGCTGCGGCACGTTCGCCTTCCACTGCGCCCGTCGGTGCCGCGTGTTCGACCGCGACATCTTCCGCTTCGGAACGGCCATCAGAGTCTCCTTCGTCGAGGGGTCGCGCCACAGCTTAACGGCACTGGTTTTCGTTTTCTAAACCGCCTTCGCCCTCGGAACCCGTCCCGGGCCTCAAGCCCCCCCAACCGACAACGGAAACGGGAACGGTTTCCACTATGGTGGCGGGATGAGCGACGAGTACCAGACCTCCGGGGAGTACCTGCACCTGCTCAGCGAGCCGGCCTGGCAGGCCCTGCGTACGCCGGTGGCGCTGGCGCTGCGCGACGCGGCAGGTGACGCGACGCTGCTCGACGTGGGCGCCGGCACTGGCCTCGGCACGGAGGTGCTCGCCGCGGCCGTCCCGGACGGCGACGTGGTCGCGGTGGAGCCGTCACCGGTGCTGCGGGCGGTGCTGCTGTCCCGCCTGGCCGCCCGACCCGACCTGCGGCGCCGGGTCACCGTGGTCGCCGGTGATGCGCTCGGTGTCGACCTACCCGCCCGCCTCGGCGCCGTGCTGGCGATGAACATGATCGGCCACCTCGACCCCGACGGGCGCCGGGCGTTCCTGCGCCGGGTGGCCGAGCGCCTCGCCCCCGGCGCGCCGCTGGTGCTCAACCTGCAACCGCCGACGGAACCGACACCGGTCCCGTTCTCGGTCTTCGGCACCGTTCCGGTCGGCCACCACACCTACGAGGGCGGCGGCTCCGCCGAGCCGTCCGGCCCCGACGCGGTGACCTGGCGGATGCGTTACCGGGTCCTCGACGCCGACGGCACCGCGCTGCGCGAGGACCACGCCGACTACCGCTGGCACGTCATCCCGGCCGATGCCCTGCTCACCGAGCTGACCGAGGCGGGCCTGACCGGCGAAATCGGACCACTGGACGTCGTCCGGGCCGTACGCCGAACCTGAGGCGCCGCCGGGCGGATCCACCGCTCCCGAGGCGGCGGGCCGCCGCCAACGGGCCGCCCGCCGAGGTGGTCACGCCGGCGCTGCTCGCCGACGTGTTCGGCGTACGCGGGCGGGTGCTCGCCGACGCGCACACCGGCACGGTGCGCGCGCTGGCCGACGAGCCGCTGGAGCAACGGTGATCGTCCACCGGGAACTGGTCCGGCTGGCCGGTGCCGTCACCGGGCCGGTCGTCGGGTGCGCGGCGCTGGGCATGGCCGTGTCGGCCGCGTACGTCGGTCAGGCGCTGCTGGTCGCCGGCGCGCTGGCGGCGACGGCCCGCCGGGACCTCGACGCCGCCGCCGCGCTGCTGGCCGGTGCGCTCGGGACGATCGCGGCGCGGGCCGTGCTGCTCTGGTGCCGCGAGGTCGCCGGCGCGGCCGCGGATGCCCGGATCCGGGCGCGGCTGCGCGACCGGCTGGTCGCACGGCTCGCCGAGCTGGGCCCCGCCTGGCTCGCCGGATCGCGCACCGGCCGCACGCAGGCCACCCTCGTCGACGGCGTGGAGGGGCTGGACGCCTACTACCGCCGGTACCTGCCGCAGGTGCTGGTCACCATCACCGTGCCGGCCCTCCTGGTGGTCTGGCTCGCCACCGTGGAGCCGGTCGCGGCCGGGCTGCTCGGCGCGGCCGTGGTGCTGGTGCTGACCGTCCCCCGTATCTGGGACGCCACCCTGCTGCGCCGGGGGCGCGGCCGGTGGGCGGCGTTCACCGCGCTCGCCGCCGACTTCCTCGACACCCTCCAGGGCGCGGCCACGCTCCGCGCGTTCGGCGCGGTCGGCCGGATGCGGGACCGCATTCTGGGACGCACCCACGACCTGCACACCACCACGATGGCGCAGCTACGCCTGTCGCTGATCGAGAGCGGGATCAGTGCCCTGCTGATCCAGGCCGGTCTCGCCGCCGCGGCCGTGGCCGCGGCCGTCGCCGCCTACGCGGGCCGGGCCGACGCGGCGACCGTGTTCCTGGTGCTCCTGGTCTCGGTGGAGTGCTTCCGACCCGTACGCGACCTGGGCGCGCACTGGCACGCCGGCTACCTTGGCGTCACCGCCGTCGACGGCCTGACCGAGCTGCTGCACGCCCCGCCTGGCGTCGTGCACACCGGACAGGTCGACCGCCGGTTCGACCACGCCCCGGCCGTGGTCTTCGACGCGATCGGCCACCACTACCCCGGCCGACCCGACCCCGCGCTGCGGGACGTGACCCTGCGGCTCGACCCCGGCGAGACCGTCGCGGTGGTCGGCCGCTCCGGCGCAGGCAAGTCCACCCTGGCCAACGTACTGCTGCGCCACCTGGACCCGGACGCCGGCCGGATCACCGTCGACGGGACCGACCTGCGCGACCTGACCCCGGCGGCGCTGCGCCGCACGGTCACCGTGGTGGCGCAGGAGACGTACCTGTTCCACGGTTCGGTGGCCGACAACCTGCGGCTGGCCCGCCCGGACGCCACCGACGCCGACCTGGTTGCCGCCGCCCGCGCCGCCGGCGCGCACGACTTTATCCAGGCACTGCCGCAGGGGTACGCGAGCCAAGTCGGCGAACGCGGCGGATCCCTCTCCGGCGGGCAGCGGCAACGCCTGGCCATCGCCCGGGCGCTGCTCGCCGACACGCCGGTGCTCATCCTCGACGAGGCGACCTCCGCCATCGACGTCCAGCAGGAGACCGAGATCCTCGACGCCCTGGCCACTGCCGCCCGCGGAAAGACCTGCCTGGTCATCGCCCACCGGCTCACCGCGGTGCGGCACGCCGACCGGATCGTGCTGCTGGAACGCGGCCGGATCGTCGCCGCCGGCCGCCACGAGATCCTGCTGACGTCCTGCCCCGAGTACGCCGAGCTGGTCGCCGCACAGGAGGTGGCCGAATGACCGCGCCGGACCGGCCAGCCGACGGTCGCCGCACCGGAGCGCTACGCCGGCTGCTGCCGGCGATCGCCGGGCATCCCCGTGCCTTCCGGGGCACCCTGGCAGCGAACCTTCTCGGGCAGCTCGCCGGGCTGACCGCAGCGGTGACCGGCGCCGCCCTGGTGGGCCGGGCCGTGGCGGGCGTCCCCACCCCGGTCGGTGTGGTCACGGCGGCACTCGGCGCGCTGGTCGCGATCGTCACCGTGGCGACCTGGTGGGAAATGTACGTCTCCCACGACCTGGCCTACCGCGTCCTCGCCGACCTGCGCACCCGGGTGTACGACGCGATCACCCGGATCGCCCCGGGCGGCCTCGGCGGACGTCGCTCCGGCGACCTGGCGACCGTCGCGCTGTCCGACATCGAAACCCTGGAGTGGCTGTTCGCGCACACCATCGCGCAACTGCTCACGGCCACCGTGGTCCTCACCGCGGGCACCGCCCTGGCGGCCTGGATCGACCCGTGGCTGCCCGCCGTGGTGCTGCCCGCCGCGGCCCTGATCACGGTCACCCCTGGCTGCTGCGCCGGCACGCCGACGGACACGGGACCCAGGTCCGCGCCGCCACCGCCGACCTGACCGCCGACATCGTCGACACCGTGCACGGCCTGCGCGAGCTGACCGTTTTCGGGGCGTTGGAACGCCGCCGCGCCCACCTTGCCGCCCGTACCCGACGGCTCGGGCGGGTCCAGCGGCGCAACGCCGCCCGAGCCGGCGTGGAGACCGCGCTGATCGACGCGCTGGTCGCCGCCGCCGGTGTCGGCGCGGTGCTGGTGGTCCTCGACGGCATCCGCACGGGGCGGCTCGACGTCGCCGCCGGCCCGGTGGCACTGGTCCTCGCCGGCGCGGTCCTCGGCCCGGCCAGCCAGGTGGCCGGGCTGCTGAAGGAAGCCGGAACCCTGCGCGCCGCAGCCGACCGGATCGACGCCCTGCTCCAGGCGCCCTCCCCGGTCCCGGCGCCGGCTCGGCCCGTACCCGCACCGAACGGGGGCGAGGTGGTCTTCGATGACGTGCACTTCGGGTACCTGCCGGACCGGCCGGTGCTGAGGGGCGTCTCGTTCATCGTCCGGCCCGGTGAGACGGTTGCGCTCGTGGGTGCCTCCGGGGTGGGCAAGTCGACCTGCGTGCACCTGCTGCTGCGCTTCCACGACCCGAGCGCCGGACGGATCACCGTCGGTGGGGTGGACCTGCGGGACCTCGGCGACGCCGAGCTGCGCCGCACGGTCACCGTGGTGCCCCAGGACGTCCACCTGTTCCCCGGCTCGATCGCCGACAACATCCGCCTGGGCCGGCCGGACGCCACCGACGCCGAGGTGCGTGCCGCCGCCGACGCCGCGCAGCTCACACCGTTCCTGGACGCGCTACCGGTTGGTCTGGACACGCCGGCCGGCGAGCGGGGAACGGCACTGTCCGGCGGTCAACGGGCCCGGGTCGCCGTCGCCCGAGCCCTGCTCACCGGCGCACCGGTGCTCGTCCTCGACGAGGCCGCCGCCAACCTGGACGCCGCCACCGAGGCCGACCTGGCCGCCGCCCTGGAAGCCACCGGAGACCACCAGGCCACCCTGGTGATCGCCCACCGCCTCGCCACCATCATGCGCGCCGCCCGGGTCATCGTCCTCGACGGCGGGCGGGTCGTCGCCGATGACGCCCCTGAGCAACTGCGCAGGCGGGGAGCCCTCGCCGCTGCGGTCCGAGGCGACGAGGCGACGGCCGTCGGATGACCGGCCTCCCGGGTGCGCACCGCCCGGGAGGAGCGATACCGCGCGCCCACGGCGCGGCAGCGCTGGCGGACGACAGAGCGGGCGTGGCGCGCTTCGGCCGGCCCGGGCCGGGTCACCGGGCCGCGTCGAGGACCGCAGCGGGTTCTTCGAGGACTTTCGCTCGGGGAGACAGTCGTCCTGACCGGTCGCGGCGGCGTCGGCAAAACACAGCTCGCAGTCAACGTCATCCGCAGCCAAGGAACAGCTGCCACAGTGGTCATCTGGGTGACGGCATCGCCGCGGGACTTGGGTCCTGGCGACCTACGCGGAAGCGGCCCGGGCAGTTCTCGGCCCACAAGAAGACGGGCGGCCGACCGGCTTCTCACTTGGCTAGTGCTGTGTCCACTAACGTTCACCGGGTTTCCAGTGGCTTGTTGTGGATCCTCGCTGTAGAGGCGAGCGACTCCCCATCGATGGTTGGTGGGGCGGGCCACAGCGGGCCAAACCGACCCTCGCGCCGCCCGGTGGGCGGCGGGGGTCACGTCGGGACCGGCCGGCGCCGGGGAGGTGCCGGCCGACTCGACGGTGCGTGACCACCCCAGGCAGCACGGGCACGGCTGTGGGGGTGGTGGGTCCGCCGCCCGGGGTGCGGGTGGCGATGCTGGCCGCCGCGACCACGTCGCGGTGGCCCGAGAATCTGCAGTGTGGGCAGGTCAGGGTCCGCCCGCGCGGCTTCGGCACGCGTCGCCGGCATGTCGGGCAGGTCGACGAGGTCCCGCGTTCGTCGACGAGGTGGACGGTGATGCCGGCGAGGGTGGCCTTGTCAGTGAGGATCTGCAGAAGCCGGCCGATTTGCCACTGCCGCAGCCGCAGGTTGTGCCGCCGCCCCGCCGGCAGGTCCAGGACCCCACGGGGGTCGCCGACGTGCAGCACCCCGACCCGCTGGCCGACGGCCCAGGTGACGACGGTGCGGGCGGCTTCGTGTTGGGCCTGCCGCACCCGCCGCCGATGCCGACCCTCCACCCGACGGGCCCGGGCCCGGTACTGGCGCCACCGCCGTGACCCCCGCTGACCCGGCTTCGGTGCCCGTCGGGCGACGGTCCGTTGGCGGGCTTTGGTGTCGGCCAGGTGCATGCGGTGCTCGGCGCGGATCGCCCGCCCCGACACCAACAGCGCCTCCCCACCGGGCCCAGCGACGGCGTAGGGGTGGATGATTCCCACGTCCACACCCGCCGCCCTTGCAGGGTCCGGCCCCTCACCCGCCGGATACACCGCGACCGGAATCTCGGCGGTGACGTCGAGGAACAACCGGCCGCCCTCGCACAGCAGGGTGATCGAGCGGACCTGCTCCACCGGATACGGCACCTGACGGGCCAGGCGCACCCACAACGGCTCGATGCCTCGTGCGGTGGGGATGCGCACCCGGTGGCCGTCGAGGGTAAAGGTGCCGTGGTACCAGCGCACCGGCACCAACCCCCGCCGCCGCCTGGGGGACCGCGCCGACAGGTCACCGGCCTTACGGCGTTTCGCCGCCGCGAACCACGCATCCGAAAACCGCCGCAACACCGACCGCGCCCCAGTCGAGTCCAACTCCGCGAACGTGCCCGGACCCGACGCCGACAACTCCCGACACAACTCCTGATAACCGGCCAGCGGCGCGTCCCGACGGCGACGCCGCCATGCGTTGACCTCCACCACGCACGCCCACACGTCACCGGCCGAGCGCAGCAGCCCGAAACACCGCCGCCGCTGCCCCGCCGTCACCCGCACCGCGACACGAGCGGTGCGATACACCACCGCAGGCGCGGCGGGATCCCGACGACGAGGCACAAACCGAAGCCAACACCACCCGTACGACATTTTTCATCGCCGTCGACCCGGCAAACGTTTGTGGACACAGCACTAGCGAGCACCAAGGACATCTGTTGGTCGTCCTCGACGATGTACATCATCTCCGACCAGGCCACCGGTCTTGCCCCCATGTCGTGCCTCCTGAGGAGGCTCAGAGGCGTGTGGCTACGCGAACGAGGTCGGCGAGTGCTCGGGAGCGGCTGTGTGGCGGCCAGGCGATGACGGTCGTCACGGTCGGCGCGTCGAGAACCGGCACGGCGGCTAGGCCTTCGAGCAGGTTGGCGCGGCAGGATTCGGGCAGGACCACGGTGGTGCGGCCAAGCGCGATCAGCTGGAAGAGCTGTGTCTGGTTGCGTACTTCCGCTCCGGGGCCTTCGGGATAGGCGCCGCCGGGGCCGGGCCAGCGGGCAAGCGGGAGGTCCGGCAGTGAACTGACATCCGCCGTCCGGACGTGGGATCTGTCGGCGAGCGGATGCGAGGCAGGAAGGATGGCGACCTGTCCCTCGGTGTTCAGAATTTCGGTGTCGAGTTCGGCCGTCGAGTCGAAGGGTTGATGCAGCAGTGCCACGTCGGCCTGGCCATCATGCAGCATCTGCTGGGGCTGGGATTCGCAGAGCAGCAGGTCGACGGCGACGGCACCCGGCTCGGCGGCGTACGCGTCGAGCAACTTTGCCAGCAGTTCGCCGGAGGCGCCGGCCTTGGTGGCCAGGACGAGCGAGGGCTGACTCGTCGCGGCACGTTGGGTGCGCCGCTCGGCTGCGGCCAGCGCGCCGAGGATCGCCCGGCCTTCGGTCAGCAGCACTGATCCGGCTTCGGTGAGGGTGACTTTTCGGCTGGTGCGTTCCAGCAACGCGACTCCGAGTCGTTGCTCGAGCTGAGTGATCGCCCGCGACAGCGGCGGCTGGGCGATACCCAGGCGCCGGGCGGCCCGGCCGAAGTGCAACTCCTCGGCGACCGCAACGAAGTACCGCAACTCCCGCGTCTCCACCCGTTCAGATTACCGTCGGATCAATATCGGCTGGGTATCGTTGCGTGACTCAGACGGTGTTGGTGCCCCGCCGGTGTCCGGTCACGATCAACGGCATGAGCGAACAGACGATTGCGCTGATCACCGGCGCGAACAAGGGAATCGGATACGAGATCGCGGCCGGGCTCGGCGCGCTGGGTTGGAGCGTCGGAATCGGGGCCCGGGACGAGCAGCGCCGGGAGGCCGCCGTGGCGAAGCTGCGTGCGGCCGGCGTCGATGCGTTCGGTGTGCTCCTCGATGTGACCGACGACGCGAGCGTTGTGGCCGCCGCTGCACTGATCGAGGAGCGTGCCGGGCGGCTTGACGTGCTGGTCAACAATGCCGGCGTCGCCGGGGTATGGCCGGAGGAGCCCTCGACCGTTACGCCGGAGAGTATGCGGGCGGTGGTGGAGACCAACGTGATCGGCGTCGTCCGGGTCATCAACGCGATGCTGCCGCTGCTGCGCCGCTCCGATCGCCCGCGGATCGTCAACCAGTCCAGCCACGTCGCTTCTCTGGCCTTGCAGACCACGCCGGGTGTCGATCTCGGCGGGATCAGCGGGGCGTACTCACCGTCGAAGACGTTCCTCAACGCGGTCACCATCCAGTACGCCAAGGAGCTGAGTGACACCAATATCAAAATCAACAACGCCTGCCCCGGCTACGTCGCTACCGATCTCAACGGCTTCCGCGGAACCAGTACGCCCGCAGAAGGCGCCAAGATCGCCATTCGGCTCGCCACGCTGCCCGACGACGGCCCGACCGGAGGGCTGTTCGATGACGCCGGGAATGTGCCCTGGTGACGAGCCCCTCCTTGCTCACCCACCGTTGAGACGCCCCACGAGGTCTCCAGGCTGTCAAAGACCTCGTCTGGGGTGTTGCGCAACGGACGCGAACGAATGAGGGGAACTTCGCATCATGGCTGCTATCTGGGCTCCGGACGACATACGACGAATCGGTTCTACCGACGAACTGCAGGTCGCCGCCAAAACTATCGACGGGACCCTGTCGCGCTGGTTGCGATCTGGGTCGTGTGCGTCAGTGAGCAGGTGTATGTGCGAACCTGGTACCGACGGAACAGCGGTTGGTTCGCTCACGTGGACTCCCGCCGGGCCAGCATCCGCTTCCAGGCATGCAGGCCGACGTCGCCGTCGAGGAGGTTGCCGCCGGATCGGGTCGGCTGCGCGCGGTCCTCGGTGTTCAGGGCCGCGATCAGCTCGGCAGCGGCCGTGCTACGCGGCCGGTCGCTGACCTGGCCGTCGCCGATCTCGACGATTCGCCACCGACCATCATCGCGTAACGCGAGATCCGCAGTCACGAACGGCAGGTCCAAGGCCTGCATCGAAGCTTCCACGGCCGCCAGGTCGAGTTTTGTGGGTGGCTGGTGCTCCGGGGTATCGGGGTGCGCGGTGACCAGGCGGCAGGAACCCTCGACCCACCAGGTCCGCACCTCCGCCCCGACGAACGACTCGAACTGGCGCAGCACAAAGCCGCCGGCGAAGTCGTCACCGCGCAACTGCCGAAACCGGCCGGCCACCCGCCATGCCGCATCGCGATCGGCCACGTCCGGAATGAACGACGCCTCATGCCAGTAGTGCTTCATCGACTTGCTGTAGTCACGCAGCACCGCAGGTCCGCAGCCAAGGGCCGCGCACGCGTGAAGGAAGCCGCGGCGATCGTCGCCGGAAGTCCAGACCGACTCTGGAGTGTGGCCTTCGATCGCCGGGTACCACCCGGGAAGCTCATGTGCCCGCCGGTAGTGCTCGGGGCTGGTCCGCACGGTCGCACCGCGACCCGCGAGGGCCCGCACCAATGCTGCGTACTGCTCACTTCGCAGCATCCACCCCCGGTAAACCGCGTCCGCACTCTTGGGAACCCTGTCGACTGCCGCCCCGTCCGCCTGTCCGCGAACGAAGGCGTCGTGGTCGATCACCGCGACATCGATTCCGGCCTGGCGGGCCGCTTCGGCCTCGTCGGCGAAGTGCTCGTCTGGCCGGCGGGGGCGCAACACATCGGCGGGCACCAGCAACATCATCCAACAACGATCAGCTAAACAGCCGACCAACGCATCCGAGTATCCATCCGGACCTGCTCAGCCGATGTCGCCCAGGATCGCCGGCCCCGCCCGGTAACGGGTGCGCAGGCGGCAACCGCGCCTCATCGCGGCATGAGCGTGCGTCCGACATGGGCGTTTCGCATGCCGGTTGCGCAGGGGCCGTCCTGCGGGCGGCCGCGACTGCACACGTGGCTCCAGCGGCCCCACAAAGCGGTATTACCCTCCGTTGCATGCCTGAAGATCACGTGTATGGTGTGCGGCTCTTCGTCCCAGGGACTGCGACGACGATGGCTCAGTGGCAGGCCTCGCTCGGACGTTCCGGTCTGACGCTGGAAGGTCAGTCGCTCACGTCGCAGTACTTCGGCTTTCGCGCGATGGTGGAGTGGGTAGGTAACGACGGCTCGTTCGGTCAGGCGTTCGGTCACGGCGCGATGTCGGTGGCGGAGCAGAGCGCCGTCGCCGGGGCCGGAAGCGCCTTGGTCCTGGATTTGCCGGTGTACCTCGGTGAGGCGGCAGGCAAAGTGGCGATGCTGATCGCCGCGCTGGGCGACGCCGGAGCGCTGGGAGTGCGACTCGAGCAGTCGAAGCTGGGCTGGCCCGTCACACGCTGGGTTCAGGGTCTCGAGAGCGGCGACCCGTGGATGCTCTACCGCTGCGCCGTCGTGGTGCTACAGGATCGCGGTGTGTCGCGATCCCGCGGCATGCACGCGTTCGGGTTGCCAGATGCGCAGGTCGAGGCCCCACCATCCGAGGCCAACCAGCTCCTCGGCTCATTCAACGTGTATCAACTGGCGGAGGACCCCGTGCTGGTCAGCGGCGATACCTTCAGCCCCGACCTGGACACCCCTCGCCGCCGCCTCGAGCGCTGGCCCGATGACGGATTTCCGCCGGGCCACGCTTGCCACAACCCCTTTGGCGCCTGGCGTCTGGGCAACGAGGGAGGTGAGGCGAACTCGCGGAGCGGACTTCGGCCCGTATTCATTCCCGCGCTGGTGGCCCTCCTCACCGCCGCCGAGGAAAAGGCCGGTCGGCGCCTCCGCCGCGAAGAGGTGGAACGCCTCACTCGCGAAGGTGTCTGCATGATGATGACCCACGCCGATACCCAGAAGCTCGAACGCAGCCGAGGTTATGCAGACCTCGAGCCGGAGCTGGTCTGGAGGCAGTGGCAGGTCCTACGCGAGTCCCGAGGCTGACATCGTAATGACTTAGCACGCGTACCAGGTCGAACGTGCTGTCGTCGGCATGACCGCGCGATCAGCGGCAGAAGAGTGCAACGCGACCGGAGGGCCATACTGGTGTGGTGACAGCGCGGTTCGACCAGGCATCGGCGGAAGCGGCCGAGGCGCGCGGTGACTGGGCTACGGCGATCGCCCTGGTTAGCGAATTCGCCGAGTGTTACAGCCGCGACCCTTACCGACACAACGCGCACCTGTGGCACATGGACTTGCTCGCCAAGGCCGGACTGCTGCGCGAGTTGGTCGATCGGGCTGAGATGGACGTGCACGCGCGGCGCCATCTGGACCGGTTCCTGTACGAGGAAGGCCACGACGGTGTGCTACGTGAGCGTGCCCAGCGCGGTGACAAAACTGCCCTGTACCTTCTGGTGCGCCTGCTTCACGACCGAGGAGGGCCCGCGGCCGCTATGCAGGCGATCGCCGACATTGACGTGAATGACACCTACGCCATCAAGCTGGCACTTCGATCGCAGTCGAACTGGTAGGACGGCTGGAGGAGTTTGGTTGCGGCCCTCTTCGGCAGGAGATCGCACGACGCACTGACATCGACAGATCAGTACGCCTGATCTTGGTCGAGGTTGGCCTCGTGGGTCAGATTGCGAATGCGGTGACAGCGCTGGTTTTGTAGTAGACCGGGCGGGGTCGGCGTCAGGTCTACTGTGCGGTGAATCGATGCGCCACGTCTGTGCTGCCGGAGTTGGAGCCCGGCCTATTATGTCGGCGAGCTGGCCGAAGGTGGACTATTGCGATGGTCCGAGGACGGTTGTGGAGCGGCGTCGGGACAGTCCGATGGCAGCTACGTTTTGTCATGTCTTCGCCGTGCCTGCTGAGCCGGGGTCGGTGGCGGGTGCAGGCCGGGGCGGGCAGAGCGCGGCCACGGCGATGGCTGCTGTTATCGCCGCCCCGGCGGGGTAGGCCATGCCGCCAAATTCGTCGGTGGGCACCAGGCCACGCCAGAACGGCGAGTCAGGCACGGCCGCGCCTGACAGTATGCCCAGGTATTGCAGACTACCGAGCAGCCAGGCGGGGATCAGCAAGACGAGACCGACGATGGCGGTGGTGGCAGCGAGAGGGGCTGCCCACGGACGGTGCTCGAGACGGCGGCTGGCCCAGCCGGCTAGCAGCCATCCAGCCAGCATGCCGAGCAGGCCGACGGCGAGCGTCGAACCGGTGAGCCAGCGTGGTTCCGCCCGGTAGATCGAGACCCTGAGCCCGCCTTCGGCGTACGCTGCGTCGAAGTAGTCCTCGAATGACAGCACGAGTGCGTCGTTGCGTGCGATCAACGCCTGCGAGTTGTTGCGCCGGGCGCCGGTTTCGATGTCGGTCGGGCTGGTCGAGTAGGTGTCGGTGACGGTCCAGCCGGCCGCCTCCAGGCGTTGCTGCAGGCCGGCTAGATAGGCGTCGACGTCCTCGGTCGCAGGCGTTCGATCGGTGCTGTAGCTGACCGACGCCGCATCGGTCTCACCACCGTTGTTGCGGAAGGGGCCGTCCGACCTTTCGTACCATCGTGCCGATAAGCCCGGGGCGAGCATCTCGGCGAGCTGAGTCCACGCCGCGCCGCTTGGTAGCGCCGGCGCCGCCTCCCAACCAATACGGTTCGCCAGCGACGCGCTCAGAAAGCCGGAGAAGATTGAGGCGAAGATAGCCAGCACGACCACGCCCCTGCTGAGTGGGCGACCGGGTCGGGCCCGCATGCCTTGCCGAAGCAGGTTGAGCGTCTCAATAGGGCCAGGCCGGATGTGTCCGGCCTCGGCAGCCATGAGCAGCGTGTCTGCCAGTTCTCCGCGACGTAAGCCCTTCGGGTAGACGCGCAGCAGCAGACGATATGGGGTGGCGAGGCGGCGGCTCATGCGAACGCCGGGCCAGGCCGCGAGGCGTTCAGCAGCCGCGATGCGATGCTAGCGTTGCGGGCCAGTCGCGCTGTCTCCTCAGCGAGTGCCGCCGCGCCGCCGTCAGTGAGGCGGTAGTAGCGCCGAGGACGCCCTTCAACGATCTCCTCTCTGTCGATCGCGACCAGTCCTTGGGCGGCTAACCGGTCCAGCGCCGCGTAGAGGGTGCCGGCCTGCAACCTGACCTGGCCTTCGGAGAGTAACTCGACCGCCTGGATCATGCCGTACCCGTGCCGTGGTTGATCGACCAGCGCGGTCAGGATCCAGAACGTCGGTTCTCGCATGGCTTTCGACATAGCCGTCAATATAAAGATCATCTGACTATGTTGCAACGGCACTGGTGCCGCGCCGGCTGGGGCGCTTACATCGCCCGCTTGCAGTCCCGGGCCACGCCCCGCGAACCGGCAGACCCGAACAAGCCACACGAGCCTCTCCGGTGGCCGGAGGGAGCACCAACGGCCACTGCATCTCCGGGCAACCCCCCTATCGCAACGTCCCGAACAGCGCACTCATCTCGGCAGTTCCGGACGCCTACCGGCGTGCCGTCCACGCTCGCGTTACGTGACGATCGAATCGCGGCAGATCCGGATAGTCGCCCGGCGACAATCACCCGAACTTCGTCCATTGCCCTTCGGAGACCACCTCGACTGAGCCGTCGACGACCTTGATGGCCGTCTGTTCGTCGATGGCGTAGGCCGGGACGCCGACGTCGGCGGCCCATCGCTCCGCGTCAGCCATGGTGTTTGTCGGGAAGAGGTTCAGGTGCGGGAAGATCGAGAAGTCGACGACTCCTAGGGTGCGGTCGTCTGGTGCGGACGGCCACTCGACGAAGTAGTCCCCGATCCGGGGCGTCATCACCATGCTTCCGGCGCTCACTCCCACCCAGACCTTGTCGGGCAGCGAAGGCAGCAGATCGGCTAGCCCGGACTCGCGCATCCAGTGGCACAGGTATGTCGCGTCGCCTCCGTCGACCAGGAGCACGTCGGCCTTCCGGACCCAGGGGACCCATCGCTCCGCGCCGATGGTGGGCAGTGCGGTGAGCTCGAGGACACCGAGCGACGCCCAGCCCAGGCCGGACATGTACTGCCAGTCAGGCTTGGGCTCGGCGGCGACGAAGTCCCGTACCGATGTCGGACCGCACATCGGGTGACCCCACTGTGCTGTCGGGACACAGAGGGCGTGGCACTCATCGATCGGCTTGCCGAGCAGCTGCACGAGCACCGAGTGGATGCTCGGGTTCGTGACACCGCCGGACGTAAGCAAGAGCTTCACGATGCCTCCGAATTCGCGCGAAGGAGAATGTGCCTGATGACCAAGGGCCGCGCCGGCACTCATCGTAGTTTCGGGCGTCCACTTTCGGAGGTCCCTCAGTTGGCGGGGCGACTACCCTCCACCCGGTCCTACTTCGCCCAACACGCGCACCCGGCCGAGGCGCGCGGGACGCGCATGTCACGGCGACCGCTCATCGACAATAGCGGTTACCCAGCATCTGACGTCGGCATCGCCGGCAACGCAGATCGTGGCCGTATCCGGCGCCGCCGGCGTTCTATGGGATCAACTCAGCCACGGAAAGCGCCTCGTCCAGCCGACCAGCGGCCAGGTCGTCGTGACGGATCACGAAACTCCCGTCACTCCGGTAATAGAACTCGTTATCTACGGGAAAGCGGGCGAGCGACACCCACTCAATCGTCAGCCGGTGCGCCTCCTTCTCCACATGGGAATACCATTTCGCGGCCGGGATGACGATCTCGCCGGTCTTCTCGCGCCACGCGAGGGTCTGCTCCGCAATACTCTTGATTACCTCCTCGTCGGCATACCCGCCGATATAGGCGCTGGCGTACCCGTTGCCAGGCGGCCAGAGATCGTTGGCCAGAGCACAGAGTTCGTCAAGGTGCGGCAGGTCACGCTCGAGGTCACGGGCCATCTGCTGCTGGAAGGGCGACAGGTCGTCCTCGTCCTCGTCGTCCTCGTCCTCGTCGTCCTCGTCCTCGTCGTCCTCGTCCTCGTCGTCCTCGTCCTCGTCCGCCCCGAACCAATCGGGGAACTCCGCGCGCAGCGTGGCGCCGACGTCGTACTGCTTGTCGACGAACGCGTGGTCGGTGGATCCTGCCGCCACCTCGGTATCGGTGCCGGCCGGCACATACACGACTCGCCCGTACCTCCGCTCCCCGGTGGCAGCGGCCTGCTCGTGGTCCATGAAGAACAGCAGCGAGCCGTCTGCCGGCAGGCCGAAGCCGTCGACTCTTGGCAGCGCCGCACAGTCGACCGAGAAGATGAACGGCAACGGACTGACCCCGTCGGACGGCCAGTCCATGCCCACCGGCAGCCGGGGCAACCCACCGAACTGCCCGACCGGAACACCGCTGGATCCTCCGCTCAACCGGATCGACAAACGGAGGTGCTGGATGAACCGGCTGATCTCGTCGTCCGGGATGCCCAACGCGAGCGCTGCACGACGAAACTGCCCCTGATGATCCATAGCGCAACATGGTGCCACGAGAGCGAGCCCGGCGACCGGTGCCCCACGGCCCGCACGCGCTGTCGTCGGCATCGCTGCCGCCGTGATCGGGTGCGCACATCTCGGCACGTCCGGATGCATGCACCCGGGCGTTCACCTTCGTCGCCGGTTTCGGGCCAGCCCTGACCTTCGTTCGCCGGTCATGAGCGACCGCGCGCGGACCGCCGCGTGATGCAGTCCGGGGCAAGGCCACCTTGCCTCCCGCCGCGGCTCAGGCCCACGGCGGCGGCTCATAGCAGGACGCACGAGAAGTCCCGGTGAGTTCTGCGGTTCAGCGGAATGCCGATCTTGACGCGGCGAGCGATCTCCCCGCGGCTGATGCCCAGCCCCTTCGGCAATGAGCCGTTCGGGGCGAAGGGGCACGGGGTCGTCGAAGGTGACCGAAACCTGGGCGGGCCAGGGGCTTTCGGGAGGGGACAGGGTGAGCAGTTTCCCGCATGAGTCCCACTTCAGGGCGAACCGGTTGCGCCGGGTGATCAGCGGGTCGAGGAGGACGCGGGCGACGAGGGCAGAGGAGTTGCCGGAGTGGCCCTCCAGAGGGATCGGATCCAGGCACCGGACCGGGATGCGATCATGAACGGTGATTGTGCTGGTGCGGTCGCCGGAAACGCAGACGACCAGGAGCCAGATGTCGAGGAGTTTGCCGTTGGCATTGACGCGGAACTTCCCGTCGCCGGTGCCGGCGAGGCCGGAAGGGCAGTGGACGCAACGGAACGCGAGCAGGGGAAGGCGCGCGGGCCGAACGGCCCAGGGCAGCACGATATGAGGACGCGTAGACATGATCTCTCTGAAGACCTGACGGAAGGCATGGGAAAAAGAGCCGACGGCAACGTCGGCGACCGATGCACGGGGAAGGTGTCAGGTCTAAAGAGCAGGCGGCGTCACGCGGGGTGAAGTCCTCTCGTGAGTGGGTCGGAGAAGAAGATCCAGTTACAAGGTAGGGCGGGACGGGACGGCGAGGCCACCCATTTTTGTCCTGCCGCCGAGCACCGAGGGGCGGGGCCGGCGAGCTGCGCGTGGACCACGCGCCGATCGTTGCCGCGGCCCCCTTCTGGCGCATTCCGGCCGCCCCCGGTGGGACTTGTTCCTCCCGCTGGCCTTCGCCCTGCCCTCCGGCAGCGTCGCGGGGACGACCGCCGCCTCCCTGCCGCGGCGGATTGGTGAACAGAGAGGATAGGAGCAGCCTCCTCGAAAGCCCGAGCCCGGACATCCGTCGTCGTCACGGCAGCGCTCGCGTCGCGGCAGTCGAGTGCAGTCGATCTTGGCTCGCGCTGCAGATCCAACCGCTCGGTTGCGGCGAACTTGTGTGATGTCCTCGATAGACCGCGCCGTGGTCACGTCTGGAGGCCGCATAGGCGGGCAGTGACGATTGCCAACGTGCCATGAGCAGCGAAGAGACAGGTGGCAAGATCACGAGACCGGTTCGTATTCTCGGAGGCTCGATCGTCAGAGCTCGGAGGTGCCGCCGCGTATGCCGCCCGTTCCGGTCATCACTCTCGCCGCTGGCCGTGTACCCGGTCCGGAAGCCGTCTGCGATGCCGCCGGATGCCCGCAGGCGGCGGGGGTGACCTGGCAGGTGGCACGGTCCGGGGTCATCTTCGGCGACCGGTGGATCGCTGGTGAGGACATCGACCTGTGCCGGGAGCATGACAAGCGGGCACTGCGGTTGACCGGCGCCGAGGACTTCGTCGACGTCTGATCGGTGGCGGGTGGCCACAGTTGGAAGCGGGCGTGCTCGGCAAGGGCGGCGACGTCGTCGACGGGCCGGCTGTACCGTTGCAGGGCGGCCATCTGGTGGCTGGCGAGGTGGGCCAGGGCGGCTCGGATGGTGGCCGCAGGGTGGCCGGTGAAGCCGGGAGCGATCCTGCGGAAGATGGTGGAGGCGCACTACGCCACGCTCGATGCCGCCGGCGACGAGCCGATCACCGTGCGACCCGCCGACGTCGTCCGCGCGCTGGCCCAGGTTGCCCGCCGGGAGCGTCCCGCCGCCGCGTAGGGAAATGTCGGACGACCAGGCGGCTCCGCACCGGCCTGACGGCCCTGGTGTGGGCCCCGGCTCGTGCCGCTGATATGGAGACGCCGTGGTCGTCGTCAGTCACACGGTGCCGGCCGCGCCACCCCTTCGGGCAACCGGGTGCGGTCATTGGTCCGGGCGCACGTCAAGTTCGCGTCGGTCAGGTCCGCACTTCTCAGGTCCGCGCCGCGCAGGTACGCGCCGCGCAGGTACGCGCCGCGCAGGTACGCGTCGGTCAGATTCACGGTGGCCAGGTCCGCGCGGGTCAGGTTCGCGTCGGCCAGGTTCGCGCCGGTCAGCTTCGCACTGCTCAGGTCCGCGCCGTGCAGGTCCGCGCCGATCAGGTTCGCGCCGCGGAGGTTCGCGTAGAGGATCGCGCCGGGCAGGTGCGCGTGGGTCAGGTCCGCGCCGGCCAGGTTCGTGTCGACCAGGATCGCGGCAGTCAGGTCCGCGCCGGTAAGGTCCGCAGCGGTCAGGTCTGCGCCGCGCAGGTCCGCTTCGGGCAGGTCCGCGCCGGCCAGGCTCGCGCCGGCCAGGCTCGCGCTGTGCAGATCGGTTTTGGCGAGGTCGAGTACGCGGCGGAGTGGTCCTTTCGGACCACCCTTGTTGTCGTGGGTGCTGTCGCGGCGCCCCAGTACAGTCAGCGCGGCCTGGATGTCGATCGTCAAGGGAGACGGCGGCGTGAGCCGTTTGGGTGCGGGAGAGTGGACCCGGACGAACGCGGTGAGGATGTCGACGACGGCGGGCTGATCGTCGGCCGAGTCGCGCATGATGCGCTCCAAGGCGTAGATTGCCCCGAGCCGCACGTCTACCTTCTCCGGACCGGGCTGGCCGAGCTGCTCGACCGCCTTGGTGAACCGGTCGGTGATCTGCCCCTGCGCGGTAAGCCGCTGCTGTTCACGGTTGGCCTCGCTGGTCTGACGGTTGGCCTCGTTGGTGATGTACAGGCCGATAGCCACGAACAGCACCGACAGGATGCTGCCGATGGCCACGAGTCGCTGCCAGGGGTCGGGCTTGACGTCGATCGGCCCCACCGGGACCAACTCCAGCCGAACCGTCGACCGAGGGTGCTCGGTCGCGGACTGACCCCTGGCTCTCGGTCGCCGCTTAGTGCGCACGCGTTGACGATTTCCAGCATTCGACCGATCACGGGACGACGGCACATGTCCATTGAAAACCGATACGACCGACGAACAAGACCCCGCAGTCACACCCAGGCATCACGGATTCGAAGGACCAAGACGAGCACCCGGTGGCCAGCCCCACCGACGCGTTGGTTGGGCTCAGAAGCGGGGTAGCCATGCGTTGATCGCCGCGGCGACCTTGTCGTACCGAGTGGCTACCCTGCGGTGACGTTTGAGCCTGTTGATTCCGCACTCCACCGCGCACCGCTTCGCGCTCTCAACCCGAGACGTCGACCGCCGTGATCCGCCCGCCCCGGGCAGTCGGTGAACCGTCCGCATCATCAGACGACGCCGCGTCCACGCACCAGCAGTGCTGTGCAGGGGCGACTCACTCGTCTCCGCATCGGATGTCGGCGGCCTTGCCAGCGTTGTCGTAGACGATGTCGCACGTCAGGTGCGGGACGTACTTGGCCTTGTAGCTGATCTCCGAGCGTTCCCAGGCGTCCCACAGATCCCGGTCGTAGATACCCCGCCGGATGTCCCGCTGCCTGGCCCTCTCCCGAGCGATCTCCATCGGCGCATCGACCCAGATCCGGTGGTGGTAGTACTGCCGCAGCTCGGGGTGGTAGGCGGACACGCCCTCCACGATGAGATACCGGACCGCCGGCACCCTCACCCACCTACCCGGCCCACCGTCGCTGTCGGTCAGAGTCTGGTACTCCGTGAGCTCACCACGCCGGGCCGGCTCAAGCACCCGACGCGCGAGTTCCCCGCGGTCGAAGTCAGTCTTGTCCTCGTTGCTGACCACGCCGTGGATCAGGAAGTCGTCCAGGTGCACCAGATGGAAACTGCCCAGCAACTGACCAAGCCGCCGAGCGAAGACGGTCTTGCCGGCACCGCCGAACCCTTCCACGCCGACCAGTGTCGGCCGCTCTGACCGCCCGCCCTGGCCGATCAGGGCCGCGATCTG
This sequence comes from Micromonospora sp. NPDC048063, assembly GCF_043202855.1. Classification (NCBI taxonomy): domain Bacteria; kingdom Bacillati; phylum Actinomycetota; class Actinomycetes; order Micromonosporales; family Micromonosporaceae; genus Micromonospora; species Micromonospora sp. NPDC048063. The sequence goes on from NZ_JBIDBG010000007.1 coordinate 243,647, forward strand.
CGCCATCTCCAGCCCCAACACGGGACCCACAAGTTGCCGCGCATGATTCCCCGCCGTCACCTCAGCCGCCACCACCCCTTCCACCAGGTACGGCACGTTGGCCGCACGCTTCCAGGGCCAGTATCGACCCCGAAACCCTCGACTGGCCACCCGCCATCCCCGACGAACCCGCCATCCCCGACGAACAGGATCAGCGAGAGAAAAGCTGGACGGTGCCAGCCACGGCCGCGCCGCCGAAGATGTAGAGGTCCGCGGCAGGGATGGGGGCCGCCTCCAGACCTGCTCTAGGCCTCGTTTCAGGAGCGGGGTAGCCACTCGTTGATCGCTGCGACGTGCACGGTGGCCTCGTAGCGGACGGCGAGCTTGTCGTACCGAGTCGCTACCCCGCGGTGCCGCTTAAGCCGGTTGATGCCAACTCCACCGCGTGACGCTGCTGGTAGGTCACCGGGTCAAACACCGGCGGCCGGCCGCCCTTGGAACCCCTCTTCCGCCGGCCGGCCGCCTGGTCGACCTTGATCGGAATGGTCGCCTTGATACCCCGACGACGCAGGTACTCACGGTTGGCCGCGCGAACTGTAGGCCTTGTCCGCCAGCACCCGATCCGGACGGGTACGCGGCCTGCCACCGTCGGGCCTGGGCACCCGGATACCGGCCAGCACCGGGACGAACTGGCCACGGCGCCGTGCCGTTCGCAAGGTGCTTCCGTGTACGTCGGTGCCCCTACCTGCGGATTCCTCGACGAGCCACTGCTACTCTTCCCGGTCATGAAAACGGTTTTTATTACCGCTGGGCTGTGTGTGGTGTTGGCCGCCACCGGCTGTTCCGGTAGCGAGGCCGCCACACCGAGCGGTCCGACCGGTCCGGCCAGCCCGGTCCAGCTGACCAACTGCGGGCTTCCCCTCGGCATCGGCGCGCCGCCCAAGCGTTCGATAACGCTGGAACAGAACGCCACCGAGATCATGCTCAGCCTCGGTCTCGCCGACCGGATGGTCGGCACCAGCTACCAGACCGACCCGGTGCTGCCCCAGTTGCGGTCGGCGTACGAACAGGTGCCGGTACTGGCCAAGCTGTACCCGTCGCGGGAAGCGGTCCGAGCGGCGAACCCGGACTTCGTCTACTCGACCTACTCGTCCGCATACGCCCCGGACGCCGCCGGCTCCCGCGCCGACCTGGTCAAGCTCGGCGTGCCCGCGTACCTCTCCCCATTCGCCTGCGAGAACGCGGCGGACGCGGTCCCGACGGTGAGCTTCGACAGGATCTTCAGCGAGATCCGCGACATCGCGACCGTCTTCGACGTACCGGAGCGGGGTGAGAAGCTGATCCGCGAACAGCAGGGCCGGCTGGACACCGCCGGGCAGCGGGTCGACACGGCTGTGCCGAGCGCTACCGGACGGCCGGGCGCAGGCCCCTCCCTGCTCTGGTACTACTCCGGCACCACCACTCCGTACGTGGCCGGGCACGGAGGCGTACCGGACGCGGTCAGCTCGCTTCTCGGAGCTCGCAACGCGTTCACCGATGTCAGCCAGAAGTGGCCCGCCGGTAACTGGGAGGAGATCGCCAGACGCAACCCGGATGTGATCGTGGTGGCCGACCTGACCCGGGGCGGCGACGGCGACAGCGCCCAGTCGAAGATCGACTTTCTGCGCCGCAACCCGGTGACGTCCAAGCTGGACGCGGTGGTCGGCGGACGGATCATCACGGTGTCCGGATCGTCGATGGATCCGTCGATCCGCAGCGTCGAGGCGGCCGAACTGGTCGCTGCGGGCCTGCGCGGGTTCGTCCGATGACCGCGCGGGATACCGCCGACGCCGGCGTGCGGGCCGCCGGGGCGCTGGATCAGGCGGCCGCCCGGCGCCTGCTCCAGCTCTGGGACAACCAGCAGTCCGCGTACGTGGCCCACCGTGACCTGCGGTTCGAGGCGATGTTCGACGTGCTGCGGCTGCACTGCCCGGACGACCTGACGATCCTGGACCTGGCCTGCGGTCCCGGCGCGATCAGCGACCGGGTACTGGCCGGCTTCCCGCAGGCCGCCGCTGTCGCGGTCGACTACGACCCGATGCTGCTGACGGTAGCCCAGGGTGCGCTCGATCGGTACGGCTCCCGGGCCGAGGTGCGCGACGTGGACCTGGCGACCGAGGACTGGGAGAAGGCGCTGGCCGGGAGGAGGATCGACGCCGTACTCAGCTCGACCGCGCTGCACTGGCTCTCACCGGCACAGCTGCTGCGCGTCTACACCGCCGCCGCTCGGCTGCTGCCGGCCGGTGGTGTGCTGCTGAACGCGGACCACCTCCGGTACGACGGGTCGGCTCCCACGCTGAGCGACATCGCCCGCCGGCACGACGAGCGAGTGCAAGAGGAGACGTTCGCCGCCGGCGCGCTCAACTACTCCGACTGGTACGCCGAGGCGGCCCGTCATCCGGAACTGGCGGGACTGGCCGCCGAGCGGGAACGGCGGTTCGCCGACCGGCCGCCGCAGGCCCTGGCCCCGCTGGAGTTTCACCTCGCGGCACTGCGTACGGCAGGCTTCGCCGAGGTCGGCACCGTCTGGCAGTACCTCGACGACTACGTGGTGTTCGCCCGCCGATGAGCCCACCGGTCGCACCATCCCTCGCCCCGGCACCCGATTCCGGTGCCGGGGCGAGGCGAGCCTCGTTCACCCCTGCCGGCACCTGGCGCCCGGGTGGCCGGTACGTCCTGCCGCTGGCCGTGTTCCTGTTGCTCACCAGCATCGCGGCAGCGGTCGCCGTGGGCTCGGCCGATCTCTCCGCCGCCGACGTACTGCGTTCCGTGGGCACCCATCTGGGCCTGCCGGCCCGCCCGCTGCTGCCGCTGCCGGACAGCATCGTGTGGGACCTGCGGCTGCCCCGGGTGCTGCTGGCCGCGTTGGTCGGTGCCGGCCTGGCCGTGTGCGGCGCGGTGCTGCAGGCGCTGACCCGTAACCCGCTGGCCGACCCGTTCCTGCTCGGCGTCTCCTCCGGCGCCTCCACCGGCGCGGTGGCGGTGCTGGTGCTCGGAATCCACGTCGGCGCAAGCCCCGTCGGCCTGACCACCGGCGCGTTCGCCGGCAGCCTGGCCGCGTTCGGCGCGGTGCTGCTGCTGGCAGGTCGACGAGCCGTCGAGCCGACCCGCATCGTGCTCGCCGGGGTGGCCGTCTCACAGCTGTTCAATGCGGTGACCAGCCTGATCGTGATCTCCGACGCGCACACCCAGGACACCCGCAGCGTGACATTCTGGCTGCTCGGTTCGCTGACCGCGGCCTCATGGCCGGCGGTGGCGCTGTGCGCCGTGGTGACCGGCGTTGGCCTGCTGGTCTGTTGGGCCGCCGCGACGGCGCTGGACGCCTTCGCGTTCGGCACCGACACCGCACGATCGCTCGGCTTCTCCACCGGGCGAACCCGGCTGCTGCTGTTCGGCGTCACCGCGTTGGTGGCGGCCACGCTGGTCGCGGCGAGCGGGGCGATCGGGTTCGTCGGATTGACGGTGCCGCACGCGGTACGGTTCATGATCGGTTCCGGGCACCGCACGCTGCTACCCGCCTGCGCGGTCACCGGCGCGACCTTCCTGATCTGGGCGGACACCGCGGCGCGGACCGTGTTCTCGCCGCAGGAACTGCCGGTGGGTGTGCTCACCGCACTGCTCGGCGTGCCGGTGTTCGCCCTGGTCATGCTGCGCCGGACGGCTACGCCGTGACCGGCTGGGAGCCCACCGGCGGCGGGCGGGCAACCCGAGACGGCCGCGACGGCCGCGGGCACGTCACGGGCCCGCGTCCGGCTCTGCTGCGCGCGGACCAGATCGGATGGGGCGTAGCCGGCGTGCGGATTCTGGCCGAGGTGGCGCTCACCGCCGAGCCGGGTGCCACGGTCGGACTGCTCGGGCCGAACGGCTCAGGCAAGTCGAGCCTGCTGCGGCTGCTGGCCGGGCTGGCGCGACCCGACTCCGGGCTGGTGCTCCTCGACGACGTCGCGTTGAGCACGCTGTCTCGGCGCGCACTGTCCCGGCGGATCGCGGTGGTCACCCAGCAGGCGGTCACCGACGTGGAGATGTCCGCCCTGGAGGTGGTCCTGTTGGGCCGAATCCCGTACCGCCCACGTCTCGCCGGTGTCGCCGCTGCCGATGTGGCCCTGGCCCGGCACGCGCTCGCCGAGGCCGGTCTGGCCGGGTTCGAGCAGCGGCGCTGGTCCACCCTGTCAGGTGGGGAGCGGCAGCGAGTGGACCTGGCCCGCGCCCTGGTTCAGGAGCCGGACCTGCTGCTGCTCGACGAGCCGACGAACCACCTGGACATCCGGCACCAGCTGGACCTGTTGCAGTTCCTCTCGGAGTCGGCGACCACCGTCGTGGTGACCCTGCACGATCTCAACCTGGCCGCACAGTACTGCGACCGGCTGGTGCTGTTGCACGCCGGCCGAGTGATCGCGGCGGGTGCGCCCGCCGAGGTGCTCACCGCAGCCCGGATCGCGCAGGCATACCGGGTACGGGCGGACGTCGACACGGCGGCTGACGGCCGGCCCCGGGTCCGCTACCGCCGGCCCGGCTCCTGATCCGTCTCAGGCTGCCGTAGGTGGCTACAAGGATCGTCGCCGTGACTGGTTGGATCTACAACGATCGCCCTGAAGGCGTGCGGTTCCTGGCCGAGCGGATCGCGGATCCGGGCCGTGGGGAGATTGAGAACGAGATCTGGGACTGGGTCGTGCGTGGCGAGGACGACGCCGACGAGTTCGTGGATTCCCTTGACGAGGACGAGCAGCGCCACGGCGCCACCGACGAGGAGCTCAGGGCGGCGTACGCCAAGGCGTTGGCCGCTCGGCGGGCGCAGCAGCGTGGGTGGGGTGAGGTGCGGAGCAACCTCGCCCGCGCCTTCCTTGATCTCCTCCTTAGCGCTGAACAGGACGCGACCCCAGTGCACCCGCGGCACGGCGACCTCCAGTTCCCGCAGACGCGCCCGTTCGGCGGGGCCTGTCACCGACTCCTCGACGTCGCCAGGCAGCGAGGCGTGCGGTTCGGCGTCGATACCGAGTCCCGCCAGGTCGGTCCGTGGGGCCACCGCAGCCGCCCGGTAGCCGGAGCAGTGCGTGATGCTACCCACGATGCCGGGCGGCCAGAGCGGCTCGCGGCACGGCCCCGATGTGAGCGGTGCGGCCGCATGCCCCAGTTGTTCCAGGCCTGCCGGGCACAGCGGCGGGCTGTCACGAACTCCCGTCGCCGACTGTCGAGCGCACCGGCGATCAGGTCCTCCTCGCCGGGGAACGGCTCTTCGCCCAGGATGTCCTCGAACTGTTCCACCACCGCCACTGATACCGGGACCAGGGACGTGATCACCGACCACCGTCCACATCATCCACGCTATCGAAAATGACATTCATACCGGTGTAAGCTACGTCCTGTCTCCGTGCCCACCCCATACGCACCCGATCCACGAGGAGCCTCTCGATGTCACTCGGCACCTTCGCCCCCCAGGGCGATCCCGTCCCGGCCCTCACCGAAATCTGGTCGGAACTGCTCGGCGTGCCCTCGCGCACCATCGAGCCCGAGGTGTCGTTCCTGCGTCTGGGCGGAGACTCGGTCCTGGCGGTCCGCATGGCCGCACTCATCCGCAAACGCCTGGGCGTGGTGCTCGCGCTGGCCGATGTGGGCGCCGAGTCGACGGTGTCGGAGCTGGCCGGGCTCGTACGCAGAAGGTCAGCCGGCGGCACCGCGGCCCGGGCGTTGCCGGTCGACCTGCGGCGGCGTGCCGACAAGGCGAGCCCGTTCGCGCTACTTCCCCTGCAACAGGGATACTTCGTCGGCCAGCAGGGCGGCTGGGAGCTGTCGTACGAGTCCGCGCACTTCTACAGCGATGTCGCGTTGCGGAACATGGACAGCGACGAGGCCGCTGAAGCCCTCGCCGACGCCCTGCGGCGCCTCGCCGAGCACCAGCCGATGCTGCGGGCCCGGGTCACCTCCGACGGCATGCAGCACATCCTGCCGCTCGACGCCCCCGCGGCCGTCCCCGAGCCGCAGGTGTACGACCTGCGCAACGCATCGATCGAGACAGCGTCCGAGAGTCTGGCCCTGCTGCGCGCGGAAATGATCGCGAACGGGCCCGACCCGACCCACAGTCCCGGACTCGACGTCCGGCTGACACTGCTGCCCGACGGCAGGGGCCGGCTCCACACGAACATGAGCCTGCTGTTGTTCGACGGATGGTCCGCCACGCTGCTCAACCGGGAACTGCTCGAACTGAGCGCCGACTGGAACGCCGTGCCCGCCCCGCTGGACATGGACTTCGACGACTACGTCGCGTCGGTGCAGGCCCTCCCCCAGAGTGATGCCTGGGCCGGCGACCGCGACTGGTGGTGGTCGCGCCTGGACACCCTGCCGCAGCCCCCGGCGCTGCCGCTGGCAGCCGACCCCCGGGAGGTCCGTGCCACGACGATGGCCAACCGGGAGCAGTACCTGTCGCCCGGCCGCTGGGCCGCGCTGCGCGACCGGTGCGCCGCGCACGACGTCACCCCGTCGACCGCGATGTTCACCGCCTTCGCGATCACCATCGCCCGGTGGGCCGGCCACCACCGCCTCCTGCTGAACTCCCTGCAGCTCAACCGGCTGCCGCTGCATCCCGACGTGCATCGCGTCTTCGGGGCCTTCGCCTCGACCATGCTGCTGCCCACCGAACTCGCACCCGGCTCGACGTTCACGCAACTGGTCACCCAGGCACAACGGCGGTTCACCGAGTATTCCGGGCACGCACTGGTGACCGGTGTCGAGGTGTCCCGGGAGCTCGGCCGGCGGCGCGGCACCCATCGGCCGGTCGCCCCGGTGGTGTTCCAGAGCACGCTCGGCATGGACGCCGCCACGGGCGCTCAGCAGCCCGACGCCGCCGGGCCGTTGGGCGAGCTGGGCATGGACGACTTCTTCCATCAGCTGCGTACCCCCCAGGTGGCGCTGGAAGCCCGGTTCTACGAGCTACGGGGATCACTGGCCATCGTGTTCTCGCTGGTGGAAGAGCTGTTCGACGCCGCGCAGGTGGACGCCGCCTACGCCGAACTGGTGGCGCTGGTCGGCAGCCTCGCCGACGGCGAGGGCTGGCACCGGCCGGTCGACCTACCCACGGAGCCGGACAGCGACCGGACCGGCCTGCGGCTGGGGCAGTACGCCGACGACCGTCCCGGTGCCGCCGACGGCCCGCCCGCGACCGAACTCGAGCAGACGATCGCCATGCTGTGGGAAGAACTGCTGGACACGCCGGTGCTCGACCGCAGCGCCAGCTTCTTCGATCTCGGCGGCGACTCCCTGCTCGCCGTACGGGCCCTGGCCCGGCTGGCCAAGGAGGCGGGAGTCACCGTGCCGGTGCGCGACTTCCTCGCCGACCCCACGGTGGCCGGGCTGGCCGCGGTTAGCCGCGCGGGTGCCGCGCGATGACGGGCTCCGTCGGCGTGCTCGGTGGTGCCGGCACGGTCGGCCGGACCGCCGTCGAACGGCTGCGTGGCTTCGGGCTCCCCGTCCGGGTCGGTGGGCGTGATCTCGACCGGGCCGGCGAGGTCGCCGAGGCGAACGGATCGACTGCTGTGCGCGTCGACCTGTTCGATGACGCCTCGCTCGAGGCGTTCTGCGCGGGCTGCTCGGTGGTGCTCAACTGTGCCGGGCCGTCGTACCGGATTCTCGACCGGGTCGCTCGGGCTGCCCTGTCAGCAGGTGCGGGCTACGTGGACGCGGCGGGTGACTTGGTGGCGGTGGAGGCTCTCACCCAGGATCCACCGGCCGGTCTTTCGCAGCACGCGGCTGTCTTCTCCGCCGGGCTGATGCCCGGCCTCTCCGGGCTCCTGCCACGGCTGCTGCTGGACGGCAGCCCGGTGGCCCGCCTCGACGTGTATGTCGGCGGGTCGGTGGAGATCAGCGCGGCTTCCGCGGTGGACGCGCTGCTGACCCGGGGGCCGAAGTTCGGGCACGCGCTGGCGGTGTGGCGCGACGGACAGGTGGCGCAGCACAGCCTGGCGCCGCTGCGTTCCATCACGCTGCCCGGCTTCCACGGGCGGGTGCACGCCGTACCGTTCCTCTCCACCGAGATGATCGGTCTGGCGTCGGCGGCCGGGCTCCCCGAACTGCGCAACTACACGGTGTACGCGACGGACAACCTGCCGCGGGCCTTCGCGACCGCGTGGGCTGACGACGACGAGTCGCCGGAGGCGCACGCGGCCGCGATCGTGCAGGCGGCGCGGCGCGATGTCGAGGACCACGGACGTCACTACGCGGTTTTGGCGTACGCCCGTCCGCCGGCCGGGTCCGGCCTGGTGCCTCGTCGGGTGCTGCTGAGGACACCGGACTCGTACCCGCTCAGCGGGGTGGTGGCGGCCATCGCGGCACGCGAGGTGGCCGCCGGTGCCGTCGCACCCGGCGCGCACCATGCCTCGGAGGCATTGAACCCCCAAACGGTCGCCAGAGAGTTGGCGGGCGACCCCTGGGTCAGCGAGCTGGCCCTGCCCTCTCGCTGACTGGCGCGCAGGTCGTACTCAGGTGGTGGCGGCGAAGAGTTGGACGCCGACCGGATGCAACGGATGGTCCGGGCCGGGAACGGAGACGATCTGGCTGAAGCCGGCGTCGTCCAGCTCGGCCCGCCACTGCGTCTCGTCGAGGAAGATCTGGCCGGTTCCCGCCCGCCTGTCCCGGTCACCCGGCCGCTGCCCGCCCGGCCGGGCCGACATCAGGAACTGCATGGACGTCAGGATCTGGTGCATCTCGCGCGTGGTCTCCACGAACAGGAGCACACCACCGGGCTGCAGCAGGCGCCGGAAACCGCGCAGGGTTGCGGCGATGTCGACGGCGTTGTGCAGCACGTTGGCGGCGAGCACGACATCGAGTGTGCCCTCGCCGACGTCCTGCGCGAGGATGTCCGTGTTGATGTCGAACCGCCCGTACCGTAGGCCGGCGCGGTCGGCGAACCGGCGCCGGGCGTCGGTGAGGAAGAACGCCGAGACATCGGTGAACAGGTAGTCCAGGGGAGTCTCGCGCAGCGCGTCGAGGACGTCCACGGTGGTACCGCCGACCCCGGCCCCCACTTCCAGAACCCGTAGCGGCCGGTCGGCGGGACGCCATTGCGCTGCCCAGCGCAACGCTTCGGCCGTGGCGGCGTTGACGTAACGGTTGACGGCGTTGTCCCGGTAGGCGCCTTCGGCGGTGCCGGTCTCGCCGTCTGCGAACAGCAGCGCCTGCAGGCTGACCTCGTCACGCAACAGTGCGGGGAGGTACTGCACCGCGGTCTGGAAGAACCGGGTGAGTTCGGGCGGGTAGTGCAGGCCCCGGCGAGCGTCGTCGATGCCGTCGACGGCCGCGACCAGAGCCGTCCGTCCCGGTGCACGCAGATCGTGGTAGCGGTGACCGTCGGTGCTGAGCATGCCGGCATCAACGAGAACCGCGAGCCAACGGCGCATGATCCATTGATGTCTCGGCGCGATGGCCAACGCGGCCGCGATCTTCTCCTCGTCGTCGCCGGACGGTCCGGTGCACAGGTCCGCGCCGGCAAGGGTGTCGGCCATGGCCAGCCGGGCGATGCGGTCGAGCTCCTGGAGAAAGACCGGCAGACGCTCGGCGTCGTGCGGGTCGACCGCACGGGCGGCAGCGGCCGCGATGCGATCGGCCGGAACGCCACGGTCGACGGTGAGCCGCAGTCCCCGCGTATCGGCGCCCGCCTGCCGGAGCATCGCCCGCGTGGCCTCGCCGACGCGGCGGCGTACGAAGGCGGTGAACGGCTCATGGGCGCGGCCGGGCGCGGAAGCGACCGAGGTGAAGGCAGCGGCCGCGGGAGCGACGAGCGCGAGAGCGGCAGGATCGGACTGGTCCAGCACCACCGCGACGTCGGCTCCGGCCAGAGCGGTGCGCAGCTGGTGAGCGGTGACGGCGTCGGCGGCGTTCACCAGCAGCCGGTTGGGGATGCCGCCGATGCGGATCGGCCGGCCCTCGGCGATCATCGCGCGGGCATCGTCCATTCCGGCCCAGTTATGGGCGGCGGGCGGGACGCAGGCGTCGGCCGCTTCGACGTGGAGGACCGCGTCGAAGCGGTAGCGGGTCAACTCGGTGTCGGCGGTCATGGTCTTCGGGTAGGCGGCGATGCGCACGTCGCGGCCGCTGCCCATCGCGGCGCGGGCGAGTACGGCGGGGTCGAAGTTGAGTTCGTCGTCGCGGTCGGCTCGGCCTCGGGCGCGCTCGGTGATCACGGAGTCGGTCGCCTCCGGGTCGGCGGCGCGTTCCAGCCAGCGGCAGTAGGCGTCCAGCAGACCGGCGTGCCGGTTGTCGCCCACGATCACCACGCCGCCGGGTGCGACGAGCCGGACCGCGTCCTGCACCACCCGGCTGAGATAGGCGACATCGGGGAAGCACTGCGTGACGGAGTTGACGAGGACGCAGTCCGGTCCGGCGGTGGGGACACCGGCCCGGTCGAGGGCCCGCCGCACCTGCCCGGAACTCGACTCGTGTGCGCCAGCGCTGACGAAGACCTGCCCCGGCCTGGCCCGCTGCTCGTGCCGGCGCACCATGTCCTCAGCGACGTCGGTGCCGACATAGCCGGCCAGGTGCGGGTACAGCCGGTCGGCGAGCAGCCCGGTTCCGCAGCCCAGCTCCAGGACGTGCCGTGGCCGCGTGGCGAGCACCAGTTCGACGGTGCGCTCGACCCATTCGGTCATGTGCGCGACGGGCAGCGGCTCCCCGGTGTCGGAGGCGCGCCATCCCGCCAGGGTGTCACCGTTGCCCGCTCCCGCCGCGTACGTGTAGTCGTACACCTCGGCCCAGTGATCCAGGTATTCGCGTACCAGCGGCCCCAGGCCGGGCCGGACCGCGGTGGCTTCGGGCCGCAGCCGGATCTGCAAGCCGGTGCCGTCGTGGGCTGCGGCGGCGATCCACGGGTGGGCGTGCAGCCGGTCCAGGGCGGCGGTCATCTCCGGGGACACGTACGGCTCCGTTCGGTGGTCATGACAGGTGGCGGGCGAGGGCGGTGTTGAGTACGCCTGCGACAGCGGTGAGTGCCGGCTCGCGCATCAGGGAGTAGTGGTCGGCGTCGACACCGATCACCTCGGGAGGCATGGCGAGACTGGTGGACCAGCCCAGGTCGGTCAACCCGGGTGGGGTGTCGTCGACGCCCATGCCGATGCCCGAGTTGCGGGTGGCCCTGCGATCGGCTCTGACCAGCAGGGTGTGGGTCCGCTCGTCGCCGTGGAAGCCCGGCCGGTGCTGGGCGAGACTATGCAGGTGCCGGCCGAAGACCGCGACACGGGAACGGGGATCCTCACGGGTGCCGAGGAGCCGGTGCTGCCGGAGCCGGTCCGTCGCCTCCTGCCAGCGTTGCTCGGCCGGTACGCTCAGGAAGGCGTTCAACGCGTCGGTCGTACCCATGCCGAGGTCGATGTCGAGGTAAGCCTCCAGCGCTCCCAGGTGCCGGGCGAGCACTAGAGCCTCCGCCGTCTCGGGCTCGCCGGGGACCGCCGTGATGTAGGTGGGGTCGTTGGAGTCCAGCATCACCAGCAGCGCGACATGCTGGCCCTGGCTGTGCAGGGTCCGGGCCATCTCCTGGCCCAGGCTGCCGCCCATCGACCAGCCGCCGAGCAGGTACGGGCCGTCGGGCTGGACGGAACGCAGGACATCGACGTAGAGGCGCGCCAGAGCGGGCAGCTCGGTGGGCGCCTCGCCGCCGGACAGGCCAGGATCGGTCAGGCCGACGACGGTGACCCGCTCGTCGAGCCGCTGGCCGAGGTCGGCGTAGCAGGTCACGTCGCCGCCGGAGGGATGGACGAGGAACAGCGTCGGACCGGATCCGGTTCCGGCACGCAAGGTGATCGCCACGTCCTCGACCGGCAGCGCCGGGGTGGCGCTTACGGCCTCGCTGCGCCAGGCTGCCGGGTCCGTCAGGCTGCGCAGCCGGCTCAGGTAACGGTCGAACATGCGGTCGACCTCGGCCGGCGGCAGCACCGGCTCCAGCGCATCCCACTGGACCAGTAGCTGACCGTGATGCTCCAGAACCTGATGGTCGAGCACGGTCTGGGGGGTCTGGCTCAGGGCGGACACCTGCCGGCCCGCCCACTCCAGGTCACGGTCGCCGCCGATGACGTCGTCCAGTCCGAGCGCACTGGTGAACACGACCGGTACGGAGGTGAGCGCACCGGTCTGCGCGGACTTCTCCGCCAGCAGGTCGAGGGCGGAGAAGAGCCGATGGTCCAGATCGGTGAACAGTCGGCGGTGCACTCGGCCGGCGTGTTCGGCGAAGCTGCCGGCTGCACGCCGGTCCACCTCGTGCAGCAGCAGCGAGGTGAAGTCACCGACCACGCTGTCCATCGCCGGATGCAGCGGCGGGCGGTCGAACAGAGTCAGCGTGACGGCGAAGTGTTCCTCGCCGCTCCACTGGGCGAGCAGTTCGCCGTACGCGGTGAGAAGGGCGGCTGTCGGGGTGACGCCGTTGGCGGCGGCGTTACGGCGGAAGGCGGCCCACTGCTGCGCGTCGAGCCGGCCCGTATGCCGCTCGAACCGGCCGCCGGTCTCGATACCGGAGACCGGCAAAGTGGGTGCGCCGGGCAGGCCGGGCAGCCGGTCGCGCCAATAGCCGGCAGCCCGCGTCCACTCGGGGGTGTCGCGCCGTGCCGCCAGAGCTCGCACGCAACCGGCAAAGGTGATCGGCACCTCCGGCAGGGCCTGATCGGGATTCGCGTAGTAGTGACGCAGGTCCCGGTCGATGATCCAGTAGCTGCCGGCGTCGCAGACGAGGACGTCGATGCCGAGGAATAGACGAACGCCACCGCCCGGCAGCCGGGCCGCGCGGATCTGGACCAGCGGCCACCGATCGGACGGACCGGGTCGGCGGAAGACCTGCTCGCGCAGGGCGGCGAGCCGTTCGGCGCGTTTCTGCTCACCGGCCTGGGTCAGATCCACCGGGCGGATGCGGTAGGAGGGCACCTGTTCCAGTTGCCGCAGCCGACCCTGCCCGGTCGTGATGGTGCGCAGCATCGCGTGCCGGGCGATGACGAGGTTCCACGCCTGCTCGTAGCGGTCGAGATCGAGGTCCGGGCAGTCGTACTCCAGCGCGAAGTGACAGGCGGTGTCGCCGAAGCGGTAACCCCCGGTGCGGCCCGTCCAGTAGGCGTGCTGCACACGGGTCATGGCGAAGGTGCCGTCCGGGTCCGGTCCACCGGTCACCGTCGTGGCCGGATCCCGCTCTGCAGCCGGTTGCGCGCTGCCGATCGTCCCGGCCAGACCGGCGACAGTCGGACGGGCGAGCAGGTCCCGCAAGCTCAGCCGGACCCGGTACCGTTCTCCCAGGTCGGCGAGCATACGGGTGGCCAGCAGCGAGTGTCCGCCCAGAGCGAAGAAGTCGCTGTCGCCGTCGGTGACCGAGGCGCCGAACAGGTCGGACCAGGCTGCCGCCACGACCGCTTCGACGCCGGTGAGGTCACTGGTGACGTCGTCGTGCCGGTGTGCGGTCGTCCGGTCCGCGGCACGCATCCGGGTGCGCAGGTCGGTAGTGGAGACCGCCACGACCGGCGGCACGGTGCCGGCCGTCGCGGCGCTCAGGATCGCGTCGAGGGCATGCATGCCGGTGGCGGCGTCGAGCGCGAAGGTCAGGTTGACCTCGCGTTCACTGCCCAGCGGCCCCACCTTCCAGGCGTCCCAGACCACGCTGACCCAGCGGGTGTCACCGATGGGCGGCTGTTGCGCGAGGGCGTCGAGGAAGCCGTTCGAGGCGCAGTAGGGCCCGGTGCCGATGCCTCCGACGAGCGTGCCGGCCGACGACATGAGCACGACATGGCGGGGACGCTGCTGCGGCGGCAGGTCCTCGATCGCGGCCCGCAGGGCCAGTGCTCCCCGGGCTTTCGCCCGGAGGTGGCCGTCCACGTGTTCGGGGCCGATGCGGCGCATCGGTGCCAATTCTTCGGTGGCCACCACGCCCGCGGCATGCACCACGAGGTCGAGGGTGGACTGCGAGCTCACGTCGGCCAGCAGCGCGCCGGTGGCGCCGGGGTCGGCGGCGTCGAGCACCTGCACGGACACGTCGTGCCCGCGCTGGACGAGGTGGTGCACCGCGTCCTTGCGGTCGCCGGAACGGGAGGTGATCACGACCCTCATTCCCTGCCCGGCCAGGTGCGCTGCGATGGTGACGCCGACATCGCCGAGGCCGCCGATGATCAGCGCGGTCGTGCCGGGTCGCGCGGCCGGGGCGGAGGAGAGTGCGGGCCAGGGTGCCAGGCCGCTCACCCACCGCTGGGAGTTACGGACGGCGGTCTGGATTCCGGTGGATCCCCCTCGCAGGTCGGCGAGTTCGGCGATCACCGCCGGCGCGTGGGTCCGCAGGTCGGTGACGTCGACGGTGCGCCACGACAGTCCGGGCGTCTCCTGGGCGAGGACCCGGGGCAGGGACCGTACCGCCGCGGCGCCGGGCGCGGGCACGTCCGGGCTCTCGACGCGGCATCCGTTCACCGTCACCTGGAGCAGGAAAGCGGGTGGCGGATCGAGCGCGGCGACCCGGCCGTACCGGAGGATCTCCTCACGGGTCTGCTCGGGTGTCCGGGCGTCACCGGTGACGATCACCACGCCGTCGACCGCTTTGGCCGGATCGTCGAGGCCGACGACTTCGGCGTCGCGGGCACGCAGCGCCGCGCCGATGACATCTCCGGGGTCACCGGTCACCATCCAGCGCCCGCCCAGACTCGGTACGGCGGGCAGCGGCGGCTCCTGCCGCCAGAGCGGTACCTGGAGAAGCTCGCTGGTCTGTGGCTCCGTCGTCTGCGGCTCGGGGTCGATCCACAGGCGGCGTCGCTGGAAGGCGTACCCGGGTGCGGCGACCCGCCGCCGCCCCGGCCGGTGCATGGCGGTGAAGTCGACGAGCACGCCGTGGCTCCACAGTTCGCCGGCGGCCAGGCGTGCCGACGCCAGGTCGGACAGTTCGCCGTCCGACGGGTACGTGGTGACGGTGGCCTTCAGGTGCGCAAGGCCGTGGCTGCGGGCGGCAGCGACAAGGGCCGCCCCGGGGCCGACCTGGATCACCACGGTCGGCGTCGGCTCCGCCGTCGCGGCGGTGAGCGCGGCGGAGAAACGCACCGGCTCACGCAACTGGCGGACCCAGTGCTCCGGATCGGCAAAGTCGTCGCCGACCATCGTGCCGGTCAAGGAGCTGACGGTGGGCACGATGGGCCGCCCGGCGCGCACCGACCGCGCGGCCGCCCGCATGTCCGGCAGCGCCGGGTCGATCAGCCGCGAATGCGCGGCGGACCTCAGTGGTAGCCGGGCCGGCGCGATCCCCCTGCGGCCGAGAACGGCGACCAAATCCTCCACAGCGCCGGCCGGCCCGGAGACCACGCAGGATCGTGGAGCATTCACTGCGGCTAGGTCGAGATCGGGGTGTTCGCGCAGCAGAGCTGTCACATCGGATTCGGACAGTGGGACGGACAGCATCGCTCCGCCGCCCGCGGCTCCGGCCAGCGCGCGGGATCGCACCGCGACGAGGGTCACGGCGTCGGGCAACGTCAGTGCCCCGGAGACGACCGCGGCAGCGTACTCGCCGAGGCTGTGGCCGAGCAGGACCTCCGGGTGGATGCCCCAGGATTCGAGCAGCCGGGCGGTGGCGACCGAGACGGTGAACAGGGCGGGCAGCCCCACGACGGCCGACTCGACCGTCGTCTCGTCACCTCCGGTGATCAACGTGGTGACGTCGGTGCCGAGGTGGTCGCGGAACAGTTTCGCGCACTCCTGCACGCACGAGGCGAACACCGGCTCGTCGGCGTACAACTGCGCGGCCATGCCCGCGTACTGGCTGCCGCCGCCAGGGAAGAGGAACACGAGGCGCGGCGCGCCGTCGGTGCGCACCGCAGCGGTACGCCGCGGCGTGATTCCGGGGCCCGCGACGACCGCCTGCCGGTACGGGTGGTACTTGCGACCGTGTTGCAGGGTGTGCGCGATGTCGGGCAGATCTGCCGACGGCACCTCGCGTGCGGTGGCGTCGAGGGCGGCCGGTTCGTACGCCGAGTAGAGCAGGATCTGGGGCCGGTCGTCCGGCGAGGTGGCCGTCCGGTCGGGCGCCGGGCCAAGCACGACGTGCGCGTTGGTGCCGCCGATGCCGAACGAGCTGACACCCGCGTAGGGCGGGGCATCCCACGGTCGGGTGCGGGTGACCACCGCGAACGGTGAGCCGTCCAGCCCGAGCTGGTCGTTGATCGGATCGGCGTGCAGCGAGGCGGGCAGTGTCCGGTGATGCAACGCGAGCACCGTCTTGATGAACGACGCGATACCGGCGGCCGCGTTGGCGTGACCGATGTTGCTCTTGACAGAGCCGATCCCGCACCATGCCGTGGTCCGGATGCCGTCGTGGCCGAATGCCTTGCGCAGGGCGGCGACCTCGATCGGATCGCCCAGGCGGGTGCCGGTGCCGTGGGCCTCGACGTATCCGACCTGCGACGGTTCGATGCCCGCGACGGCAAGGGCTTCCGCGATCACCCGGGCCTGCCCGCGCAGCGACGGGGCGGTGAAGCCGACCTTGTCGGCGCCGTCGTTGTTGACCGCGCTGCCGTGCAGAACCGCGAGGACGGGATCACCGTCGGCGAGCGCGTCGTCGAGTCGGCGCAGCACCACCGCACCCACACCCTGGCTGTAGACGATGCCGGTGCCGTCGGCGGAGAAGGGCCGGACCCGCCCGTCGACGGCGAAGATGCCTTCCGGCACATACCGATAGCCGTGACCCTGCGGGACGATCAGCGAAGCGCCGCCCGCGACGGCCATGTCGCATTCGCCGGCCAGCAGGGACTGGGCGGCCACGTGGACGGCGACCAGCGAGGTGGAGCAGGTCGTGGTGATGTTCATCGCCGGCCCGGTCAGGCCCAGCCGGTAGGCCGTCTGCAGAGGTAGGTAGTCGGCCTGGGTGGCGATGGCGGTCTGCAGGCTGCCGAGGGGATCGGGCCCGCCGCCGGTCGGATCCCAGCGACCGGCGAGGTTGGCCGTGAGATAGGCACTCTGGGCCGTTCCTGCGAAGACACCGACCGCCTCGATGCCGGCGCCGCCGCCGTGCCCGCTGCGTTCTAGCGCCTCCCAGGCGGTCTCGAGGAAGAGCCGGTGCTGCGGGTCGGTGAGGGCCGCTTCGGCATCGGTGAGCCCGAAGGGGGACGGATCGAACAGTTCCTGGCCGTCGATGATCCCGCCGACCGGCACGTAGTCCTTGCGCCGACGCATGCCCAGAGGCACGCCTCGGTCGGCGAGTTCCTCGTCGGGGAACCGGGTGAGGCCTTCGCGCGCGTCCCGCAGCAGCTCCCAGAAGCGGTCGGCGTTCGGTGCACCGGGGAAGCGCCCGGCGACGGCGGTCACCGCAAGGGCGGGGTGGGACGGCGAAGGGGGCGTCATCGCGCTCCTCGATGGTTGGCCGAAAGGGGCTCATCCGTTATACATGAGAATGACAACCATTTCCATCAACGCGGTCCACTATCGACCGAGCCTACTGGAAATCGTTGTCGTTTTCATGTTGTACTACTCGCTCCGAGTCCTGGGGAGGAGCCGCATGACGACCTCGCACACACCGCCGATCGACCGAGTGGACGAGGTGACCGCATGCCTCGCGGAGAGCCTCGACCTCGACCCGGCCGACATCGATCCCGGCCGCAAGCTCACCGAGCTGGGACTGGACTCGTTCGCCGCGGTCCGATTGCGGCGCAGGCTGCTGGACGAACTCGGTGTGGATCTGCCTCTGACCACATTCCTCAACGGCGCGACACCCGGCACCGTCACCGCGGCCGTGCTCGCCGCACCGTCCGGCGACGGGCCGGCGGAGACCGTCCCCACGACCGCTTCCGCTGCCGCCGCCGGGACCGAGCCCTTCCCGCTCACCGCGCTGCAGACGGCATACCTACTCGGCCGCGATCCGTCACTGCCACTGGGCGGCGTGGCCACGTACTTCTACTTCGAGTACGACCGGCGACCCGGCGGCGACGCGGAGGCCGACGTCCGCGCTCTGACGGACGGATGGAACCGCCTGGTGGCCCGCCACCCGATGCTGCGGCTGGTCATCGACGAGGAGGCCCGCCAACGGGTGCTCCCCAGCGAGCTGCGCTACGAGATCCCGGTCACCGACTTGCGCACCGCCCCGCCCACAGACGCCGAACGGACCCTGGCGGACATGCGTACCGCGCTGTCCCATCGACCACACGCGGTGGACCGCTGGCCGTTGTTCGACATCCGCGCCGCGTTACTGCCGGACGGCCGCACCCGGTTGTTCGTCGGCATGGACATCATCGCCTTGGACATGGCCGGCTGGATGCAGCTCATGCGCGAATGGGGTCAGGCGACCACCGATCCGAACCTGCTGGCGGCGCCACCGGTCACCACTTTCGCGGCCCTGCTCGCCTACCGGGAGCAGGATCCTGCCGAAGCCGCACGCCGCGAGCGTGACCGCGCGTACTGGCAGAGCCGGGCGGACCGGCTCCCGCCTGGCCCGGCACTGCCCTGGAGCGCGACCGCGGAGAAGCTGGGTGTCCCGCACTTCACCCGGCATGCCGCGGCCCTGACCGCCGGCGAGTGGTCGCGGCTGCGGAGCCGGGCGAGCAGGCACGGAGTCTCCGCCACCGCCGTGCTGCTGGCCGCCCTGGCGTCGATCCTCGGCCGCTGGGGCGCGACCGACCCGTTCTGTGTGAACACCACGCTGTTCGACCGGCCGCAGGACGACGATCGCCTGCGCACGGTGGTGGGCGACTTCACCACCACCGTGCTCACCGAGTGCGCCCCCCTCGACCCGTCCGGAGACGGCGGGTTCGCCGGCTACGCCGCCGCGGTCAACCACCGGTTCTGGTCCGACCTGGAGCACCGTTCCGTCTCGGCCGTCGAGGCGCTCCGAGGTCGCGGAAACGCCGGGCTCGTCCCCGCATATCCCGTCGTGTTCACCAGCGGGGTCGGACTGGCCGCCACGACCGAGCCCCCGACCGCCTGGCTGGGTGAGGAGGTCTTTGGAGTCTCACAGACCCCGCAGATCTTCGTCGACCACATCGTCTGGGAGGATGGCGACCGGCTGCGCATCGCCTGGGACGTCGTCGACGGATGCCTGCCCGACGGCTTCGCCACCGGTATCCGCGACGCCCACCTGCGACTGCTGCGCCGGCTGGCCGACGACGAGCAGGCCTGGACCGATCCGGCCTTCGGCTGGGACCCGTCCTTCCGCCCGGACGAGGCACTGGACGTCAGCCCGTTCGGCGGCGACTGCGGGCCGCTGATCGACGATCCGCTGCGGGCGAACGCCGGCCGAGCACCACAGGACGTCGCCCTCATACACGGGGACGACGTCGTTACCCATGGCGAACTGGACGCACGAGCCCGCGCCACCGCTGCCCTGCTCGCCGGACACGGGCTGGGACCGAGTGACATGGTGGCGGTGGCCGCTCCAAAGGGCGCCGCACAGATCGCCGCTACACTCGGCATCACCGCCTCCGGCGCGGGCTATGTCCCGGTCGAACCGTCCTGGCCGGCGGCACGGATCGCCTCCGTCTGTGCGCAGGCCGACATCAAGCATGCGCTGGTCACCGGCATGACCTCGGCACAGTGGCCGGACACCGTACAAATTCACGCCATCGACGACGGCGCGCCGGACGGCGACGAGGCCGCCGCAGAGCCACGCGCGCCGCGCCCGGGAGATCTGGCGTACGCCATCTTCACCTCCGGCTCCACCGGGCGGCCCAAGGGTGTGGCGGTCGAGCATCGCCAGGCCCGTACGACACTCGACGACATGGCCGACCGCTTCCCTCTGGAGGCGGGCGACCGGGTGCTCGCGCTGTCGGCACTGTCGTTCGACCTGTCGGTCTACGACGTGTTCGGTGTACTCGGCGCCGGTGGGGCGATGGTGCTACCCGACCCCGGCCGCCAGCGCGACCCCGGCCATTGGCTGGAACTGATGGACCGGCATCGGGTGTCGGTGTGGAACACCGCACCGGCACTGCTGGAGATGCTCGTCGAGTACGCCGAGATCGACCCTGGCGCTGCGGCCTCGGCCATGTCCGCACTGCGCCTGGTACTCCTCTCCGGCGACTGGATCCCGGTGACGCTGCCCGACAGAGTGCGGGTGCTCGCGCCACAGGCCCGGATCATCAGCTTGGGCGGCGCGACCGAGGCGTCCATCTGGTCCATCTGCCATCCGATCGAAGAAGTCGACCCGGCGTGGCGCAGCATCCCGTACGGGCGGGCGCTACGCGGACAGTCCTTCCATATCCTCGACGGCGACGGGCGGCCCTGCCCGGTCGGTGAGGCCGGCGAGCTGTACATCGGTGGCGACGGGGTGGCGGCCGGCTATCTCGGTGACCCGGAACAGACCGCACAACGGTTCACCACCCACCCGGTCCTGCGCCGCCGCACCTACCGCACCGGCGACCTCGGCCGCTGGCGCTACGACGGGACGATCGAGTTCCTCGGCCGCGTCGACCGGCAGGTCAAGATCCGCGGCCACCGCATCGAGCTCGGCGAGATCGAAGCCGTGCTCAGCCGCGCACCCGGCGTACGACGCTGTGTGGCCCGGTCCGTGCCGGGACCGGACGGCGGCGCCCGACTCGTCGCCTATGTGGCCACCGGCGACGATGCGTCACCTCTGGCCGAGGACGTCTTGGTGGCCCGCCTACGCGAGCACCTGCCCGAGTACATGATCCCCAGCCGCTTCGTGCAACTGGCGACGCTGCCCGTGACGGTAAACGGCAAGGTCGACCACGACCGGCTGGGCAACCCCTTCCGCAACGACCCGCCTGTTCACCAGCCCCCTGCCGTCCCGGCGACCACGTCCGCACCGCCGCAGGTCGCGGCTCCGGCGGACCCGGACGACCTGACCGGACTGCTCGTCAACGCCGCCCGTTCGGGGCTCGACGTCCGCGTCAGCGTGCGCCCGGGCCGACTGGACGTCGTCTCGGCCCTGCGGGCGGCCACCGAACTGGCCGTAGCGGTCCGGCCGTCGAACGGCTCCTACGAGGTGGTGCCGGACCTCGACGGCGAAGCCGTTCTCGGACTCCGGATCATCGCCGAGCCGGTGATCCGTACCGAGGAGCCCACCACGCCCATCGGCACGTCCGACTCGGACATCGAGAACAGCGTGGCCGCCGTGTTCGGCGAACTGATGGACTGCACCGTCGATGTCACCAGGCCATTCTTCGACCTCGGGGCGACCTCGCTGACGCTGCTGCGAGCACACCGGCGGCTCAGCGACCGCCTCGGCGTGCCACTGGCGATGGTCGACCTGTTCGCCCATCCGACCGTCCGCGATCTGGCCCGGCTGATCGCCGGCCGCCGCGCTCCGGTACCACCGGCCACCGCGAACCCGCCCGCAACGACGCCAGCACGAGACCGGGCGGCAGGACGGCTAGCGGCGCGCGCCGCCGCGGCACGCACCACGCTCTGAACCCCGACCGACCCCGCAACAGAAGGCACCCATGAGAACCCGTATCACCCTGACCCTCGTCGCCCTGCTCGGCGCCGCGTCGCTGACCGCATGCGGCGATTCCGAGCAGGCCACCGCGACACCCCCGGACACCCTGCGATACGTAACGGTCGGGTCACCGGCCACCGCGAGCAACGACCCCCACGGCGGGCTCGGCAACGAATCCGACGCGGTGCGGTTCGCGCTGATGTACGACGTGCTCACCGGACAGGGCCCCGACGGACGCACCCAGCCGAGACTGGCGGAGTCGTGGAAACCGGACAGGAGCCTCACGAAGTGGCAGTTCGCCCTGCGCCGCGACGCCACCTTCTCCGACGGGAGGCCCGTGCGGGCCGCGGACGTGCTCTACTCGCTGCGCCGCATCGACCGTAAGGCGGCGGAGAACTACGGCCGGCTGGCCGCTTTCGATCTCGCCGCCTCGCGGGTGGTCGACGACCACACCGTGGAAGTCGTCAGCCGCAAGCCGTTCGCCGAGGTGCCGCGAGCCCTGGAATCCATGACGTTCATCGTCCCGGAGGGCAGCGACGACTTCACCGCCGCGGTACCCGGGTCGGGACCGTTCACACTGGTCAGCAACGACGCGCAGAGCGCCGTGCTGGAACGCCGCGACGGCTGGTGGGGCACCGCGCCGTCGTTGCGGCGTATCGAGGTCCGGGCGGTCGCCGACCCGCAGGCCCGCGCTCAGGCCGTGCTGTCCGGGCAGGCCGACGTGGCCGCGAGCATCGCACCGGCGGCAGCGCGACAGGCCGAGGGCCGCACCGACCTGAGCCTGGTCCGCCGGCCGGCGGTCACCATGTACCCGTTCGTGATGCGTACCGACCGCAAACCGTTCGACGACCCCCGTGTCCGCGAGGCGTTCAAGCTGGCCGCCGACCGGCCGGCGCTGGTGCAGGCCACATTCCTCGGGTACGGCCAACCACAGGACGACCTGCTCGCCCCGGCGGATCCGTCCGCGCCGCAAGGGCTGACCCCGCGTACCCGTGATGTGGCCAAGGCACGGCAGCTTCTCACCGATGCGGGCCAGGGCGACGGGCTGACCGTCACGCTGCACACCACGACGTCCTATCCGGGGATGGACACCGCCGCAACACTTTTCGCCTCGCAACTGAAGGAAATCGGTGTCACCGCTGAGGTGAAGATGACCCCGCCGGACACCTACTTCACCACGGTGTGGGGCCAGCAGGACTTCTACACCGGTTACTTCGGCGGTATCCCCTTCTTCGACGTGGCACGGGTGTCGCTGATCTCGGGCTCGCCGACGAACGAGACGGCGTGGAAGCGGCCGGAGTTCGACGCGGCGCTGGACAAGGCCCTGGGCGAGCCGGACGAGGGCGTGCGCAACCGCGTGCTCGGCACATTGCAACAGCAGGTTCGCGACGAGGGCGGGTACGTGGTGTGGGGCACCGGCGACGGCCTGGACCTGACCCGTTCCGGAGTGCAGGGTCTGCCCACCGGCGCCGGCTTCGGACGGCTCTTCATCGATCAGGTACGGCTGCCATGATGATCCTGCGGGCCCTGGTCCGCGCCGTACTGTTGCTGTTCGGCGTTTCGGTGATGGTGTTCGCCGCCACCGAGGCGCTGCCCGGCGACGCCGCCGAGGCCCGCACAGCGGGGCGGGCCACCGCGGCGCAGCTGGCCGAGATACGGGCCGCCACCAGCTTGGACGCCGCGGTGTGGCGGCGTTACCTGGAGTGGGCCGCTGGCCTGCTTCGCGGGGACGCGGGCGTCTCGTTGATCTCGGGCCGGCCGGTGGCGGACGTGATCGGTCAGCGACTGCCCGCGACAGCCGCGCTGGCCGGTGCCGCACTCCTGGTGACCGTGCCGCTGATGCTGGCGTGGGCCTGGCCCGCCGGTGCGGGCTCGCCGGCCGGCCGGTTGGTCGCCGCCGTCGTGACAGCCACCGCCGCCGTCCCGCAGGTGGTCGTCGCCGCGGCGCTGACCGCTGTGTTCGCCGGGATGCTGGCCTGGTTCCCGCCTATCTCGCTGCTGCCGGCCGACGGGCGCCCACCGGGGCTGTCGGTGCTGGCGCTGCCGACGCTGAGCCTCGCTCTGCCGGCGGCCGCCTACGGGGCGATGCTGCTACGCGGGCTCGTTGCTGACATCGTGGCACGGCCGTACGTGCGTGATGCCCGGCTGCGCGGCCTTCCCGGATGGCGGATCGCCGCTGTCTACGTCGGACCGTTCCTGGTCGCACCGGCTCTGCGGGTCCTGGCCGTCGTCGCGGGTGGTCTGATCGCTGCCACCGCGGTGGTGGAGGTCATGTTCGGCTATGCGGGGCTGGGTGAGCTGCTGGTCGGCGCGGTCGCTAACCGCGACGTCCCGGTGGTGCAGGCCGGTGCGATGCTCGCCGCGGTGGCCGTGGTCCTCGGGATGCTGGCAGCGGATCTCGTCACCGTACGGACCGATCCCCGGCGGGCGATGACATGAGCATCGTGACGGGCGGCCGGCTCGGTTTCGTGACGTTCGCCGGTACCGTCCTGGGTCTCGCCCTGTTCGGCAGCCTGCTGGCGCCGCACGACCCCACCGCACCGCTGGGTGCGCCGTGGTCGCCGTCCGGCGGCGTAAACCTGCTGGGTACTGATGCCCTGGGCCGTGATGTGCTGTCCCGGGTGCTGGCCGGAGGTCGCCATCTGACCCTCACCGCCGGGGCGGCAGCACTGGTGGCGGCAGCGATCGGCATCGCCGGCGGACTGCTGGCGGGGTGGCACGACGGGCCCCTGTCGCGGCTGCTGCACGCGGCAGCGGATCTGCTTCTCGCCGTACCCCTGCTGTTGATCGCCCTGGTTTTCGCCGTCACCCTGCCCGGCGCCGTGGCGGTGATCGCCGCGACCGTCTGCGGCGGGGCCCCGCTGACGCTGCGTATCGTCGGCGACGCGGTGCGGCAGGTGCGCCATGCCGGCTTCGTCGACGCCGCACTGGGCTGCGGGGAGTCCGGCCCGAGGATCCTGGGCCGGGAGATCCTCCCGGCGGTGGCCGCGCTGGCCGGTTCGGAGATCGGCGTCCGTTTCGTGGTGGCACTGCAACTGGCCGCCGCTCTCAGCCTGTTCGGGCTGGGGCCTGCTCCCCCGGCCCCGGATTGGTCCGCCATGATCCGGGAAAACGTGAGCGGCGCGGCCCTGAGCCCCGCCGCGCTGATCGCCCCCGCCATAGCTTTGGCAGTGCTCAGCCTGACCGTCGCCGTCGTCGGCAATGCCGCCGCCCGCCACGCCCGGCGGCCGCTGTGACGCGGGATGGCGGACTGGAGGTCAGCGGCCTGCGCGTCACCGGCCGCGGTGGCCGGACCGTAGGCATCTCCCCTGATCTGCACGCCGCGCCCGGCGAGGTGGTGGCACTGACCGGCCCATCCGGAGCGGGAAAGACGGTGTGGCTGGCCGCCGTCCTGGATGCCCTCGAACCGCCGTTGCGCCGCTGCGCCGGCATCGTACGGTGGCAGGGAGAAATCATCGCGCCGGGCGATGCGGCACGTCGGTGGCGCCGCCGGCATACGGGGATCCTCGTCCAGGACGCCGCACAGTCGTTGCATCCGCTGCTGACAGCTGTCGCGTCGGTGGCCGAGACCGGGGTGGACACCAGTCGGGCGGCCATAACACTCGAACAGGTCGGCATCGACGCGTCCCTGCACGTCCGGCGGGTGCACCAGCTCTCCGGCGGGCAGACGCAACGCGTCGCCCTGGCCCGGGCGCTCGCGGCCCGGCCGCCCCTGCTGATCCTCGACGAGCCGACCAGCGCGCTGGACAGCGCAGCGGCCCATCTGGTGGCCGCCGCGGTCCGCGCCCGCCGCGGCGATCCGCGTTTCGTCACCCTGCTGGTCTCGCACGACAGGGACTTCGTCGCCACGGTGGCCGACCACGTCGTGGTGTTCGGGACGGCGCCATCAGCGTCGCCACCGGTACCGTCCCGCCGTCCCGCGGCAGGCGCCACGGTGCTCCGCGTCCACCATCTCCGCCTGGATCGTCCGGGTGGGCAGACTCCTCTGCTGCAAGCTGTCGATCTGACCGTCGACGCGGGCGAATGCGTCGCCGTGCTCGGTCCCTCGGGATCCGGAAAGACCACCCTGCTGCGCTCACTCGCGGGGCTGCACCCCGTGACGGCCGGCCACGCGGAGCTGGCCGGAACCCGCCTGCCGTGGCCCGTCCGGCACCGTCCCTCCGCCCTGTTGCAAGCCGTCCAGTACGTCGGTCAGCATCCCGCCGACACGCTCAACCCCGCCCACCGGATCGCCACCGCCGTCGGCCGGCCGCTGCGTACCTTCCGGACCACCGACCGAGCCGGGCGCCTCGCCACCGTGAACGCCCTGCTCACCCGAGTCGGCCTCGACCCTGCGGTGGCGGGCCGCCGCCCCAATGGGCTGTCCGGCGGACAGCGCCAACGGGTGGCGCTCGCCCGCGCCCTGGCGGCACAGCCCCGGTTGCTGCTCGCCGACGAGATCACCGCGGCCCTGGACCCGGCCTCCACGACGACAGTGCTGGATCTGCTCGGCGAGATGCGTCACGACGGGCTCGCCGTGCTGATCGCCACCCACGATCCCGCGGTCGCCGACCGCGCCGACCGTGTCCTGACGATCCACGACCACGCCCTGCACCCACTGGAAGGAAGCCATGACCGACCCTAGAAACGAGTACGACGTCATCGTCGTCGGCGCCGGCGCGGCCGGCCTCAGCGCCGCGCAGGTGCTCGGCCGCCAGCAGCGCCGCACCCTGGTTCTCGACGGAGGGCCACCGCGCAACAGCCCCGCCGACGGCATCCACATGTTCCTCAGCCGCGACGGGTTCCCGCCGCTGGAACTGCTGGAGGCCGGCCGGCGTGAGCTGCATCCGTACCCCGGCGTCGAAGTCGTGACCGCTCGGGCCGCCGAGGCTGTCGGGAACATCGACGACTTCACCCTGACGTTGGACAACGGCGACCGGCACCGCGCTCGCCGTCTGCTCCTGGCCACCGGTCAGGTGGACCGGCCCTGGGCTGTCCCGGGCTTGCCGGAGCGTTTCGGGCGCAGCGTCATGCACTGCCCTTTCTGCCACGGCTGGGAGGCACGAGACAAGAGCATCGTCGTGTTCGGCCGTGAGCCCGCTGAAGTGATGCTCGCCGCCTACCTCGCCGATCGGTACAGCAAGGAAGTCACCGTGGTGACGAACGGCCGGCACACGCTGCCCGAACCTGTTCTCGGCAATCTGCGCGGGCTGGGCATTCCCGTGACCCAGGAGCCGGTCACGGAACTCACCGGCGAACTGGACGATCTCACCGTCCAGTTCGCTGACGGCAGCAGTACGCGATGTCAGGTGGCGTTTCACCGCGCGCCCGTCGAACAGCAGACGTCGCTGGCGGTGCAGCTCGGTGCCGAGCTTCTTCCCGACGGCTACGTGCGGGTCGACGAGTTCGCCCGGACCACCGTCGCGGGTGTGTCCGCCGCCGGCGACCTCGCCCGGCTTCCGGCCCTGCCCGACGGATTGACCCTGGTGAGCCAGGCTGCCGCCGACGGGGTCCGGGCCGCCGTCTGGCTGGAACAGGGTTTGTTCCGCGCGGCCCTTCCGGTGCCGCTCGGCTGACGGGTCGCGGTCGGTTCCCTTCGGTTCGGGAGCCGACCGCCCCCAAGCTTGGCGCGAGCGCGTCGACGCACACTGTAACGCCTCGCCTGCCGCGACGGGGTGACAGGCTGTATCCAGGAAGCGGATCTCCTCGTCGGGCAGTCGCCAGACCGTCCAGCCTCCCCGGATGTGGACAAGGTGGAGCGCCCTACCGGACGAACCTTGGCCCCGTCCGGGGAAAGTGACCTGACGTAGCGGCGAGTGTGATCAAGTGCCGTACCGCGTGGTCAGACGCATCGGTCGTGCCGTCGAGCATGATCGGGAGTCACCACGCGGTACGGCGTTCGCTGACGATCCGCTGACTCTGGAACGACGCGCTGCGGGCGCCCGAGGACGGCCGAAGGCCGCCCGCAGGGCAGTCCGCAGGCGCGGTTGCCCAGGCCTACCTGACCTTCTGATCCGTAGATTCCCAAGAGCATGTCTAGGTGTTGCGGGCCAAGGCGTTGTTGACATCCAATCTTGGTGGCGTGCGTGTGCGGGGCCCGCCCGTGAGTTCTTCAGCGCCTCTGTGGCCTACGGCTCAAGTCGAGTAAGCCTGGGTCTTAGCTCTTGCGACCGGGTACTTCCCGTCGGCTGAACTCGCTCGCGCGAACCATCGCCTTCCGTGCTGGCCGACCTGAATGGGGTAGGTGAAGGCGAGCGACACGTACTCGGTGGTGAGGACGTCTGCTGCTGGACCGGACCTGACGATGCGTCCATCGTTGAGGAGGACGGCGTGTGAGGTGCTCGGCGGAAGCTCCTCGAGGTGGTGGGTGACCAGGATCGAGGCGAGTTCGGGGTGAGTATGTTCGAGCGCTGCGATGGTCGCCAACAGCTGCTCGCGCGCAGCCACGTCGAGACCGGTGGTCGGCTCGTCGAGGAGGAGCAGATCGGGCTCGCAGATAAGTGCGCGGGCGATCAGGGCGCGGCCGCGTTCACCCTGCGACAACGTCGGCCACTTTGCCTCGTACTTCCCGGCCAGGCCGATCTGCTCGATCAGGGCATCGGCGGCGCGGACCTGAGAGGGTGTGGGCTGCCAGCGCAGCGGTAGCTCGATCGAGCCGGTCAGTCCGGTCAGCACCACCTCACGCAGCGCAAGCGGAGAGGTCAGCGGGTGTCGTGGATTGACATGACCGATGGAACGGCGCAGTGCTTGTAGCTCAACACGCCCGAGCCGGTAGCCAAGGACGTCGACCGTCCCGGAGGTGGGATGCGTGAGCGCACCGCAGAATCCCAGGATCGTGCTCTTGCCAGCACCGTTAGGGCCGATCAGCGCCCAGTGCTCACCCGGATGTACGGTGAAGCTGATCGAGTCGAGGATGGTCTGCTCGCCGCGCCGGAACGTGACCTCGGCGAGCTCGATGACGGGCCGTGCGTGGGCGACGCTGCCGTTGGTCACGCCAGGGCCGCCTTTAGTGAGGTGAGGTGGGTACGGCTGAGCTGGGCGGCCGTGGCTGACTCGCGGTCGATGATGGCCTTCACGAGTTCGGCATGTGCCTCCTGGTCGTTCCCAGACGCGTCGGAGTCGCACGGGGTGCCGGCTGGCTGCAGGTTGAGCATGTCGATCATCGCCCGGCGGACCCGTGGCACGAACCCGTCGAAGAGTTCCAGCAGGACGTTGTTGTGGGCCGCGGCCACGACGGTGCGGTGCAGTGCCATGTCGGCATCGACGTACTTCTCAGCGCTCTTCCCTGCTGTGACGCGTTGCGCGAGGGCCCGTCGCATTGCTCGTATGTCCGATGCGGTACGCCGCTGAGCCGCGAGCGATGCCGCCTCGGTTTCGATGGCGATGCGGCCCTCGATGACCGCGGCGATGTCTGCTTGTCGTAGTACCAGGTCCCAGTCCTCGTTGACGTCGAGCGCCGTGACGAACACCCCTGCACCCTGCCGGGTCTCGAGAACGCCACGCCCGGCCAGTTGTCGGATCGCCTCGCGAACCGTCGATCGGCCGACGCCGAGCTGGGGGCCCAGCGTCGTCTCGCCGGGGAGCTTCGCGCCGAGGTGCCACTCGCCCGCGCGGATCCGCTCGAGAAGGAGTTGCGCAGCCTGGTCAGCCAATGAGGTTCGCTGTACCTGCTCCATGAGCCGTCCCTTTCAGTCCGAGGTGGCGGTGTCGTCGGTGATCGTGTGGATCCCGCTGGGCCGATCCAGCGCGGCGACCGTGCGCTCCGCGGCGGCATCGATATGGATGCGGGGGCCGGCGGGCGGGGCATCGGGATAGAACGTCTCAGGTCCGTAGAACTGGCCGTAGCGCAGTACGACGCCACCGAAGCCGAGAATGGCGTCCTCGAGCGCCCGGACGGCCTCAGCGCCGTTGCCGGGTGGCAGCTCCCAGGCAACGCTCTGCGCGAGGAGTCGCCCGCAATCCGCGGCAGTGGCTGCAGCGATGAGGTTGCGTGTCCCCTCGATGCGCATGCGTGCGTTGTCTGCCCGTCGAGCCGGAAGCTCCTCGGTGGTGTCAGGCAGGTCGGTGAGCTCATGGAGGACCAGGTCGGGTCGGAAGCCCTTCACCGCGGTCGTGAGCGCGGCGGCGTCGTAGACATCGCACACCACGGGCTCTGCACCGAACTCCTGGACCAGCGCCGCCTTCGACGCGGTGCGGGTCATCCCGGCCACGGTGTGGCCGGCCCGGGTGAGCAGAGGCAGCAAGCGCGATCCGATCACGCCGGTCGCCCCGGCGACGAACACTCGAAGTGCTGGAACGTTGGACGAAACAGTCGCTGGCTCGTCATTCATGATGAGAACTCTACCTGTCTACTTGTCTGAGGAGTTGTGCTAGCGTGCCTGGGTGCTGATCCAGCAGGTGCTTCTCCTTCGCTGCCACGGCGGGGCCTTGTCGAACCGGCTCCCCACCGTGGAGTCGAGACGTGCGCCGGTTCATCTCCCAGCCTCGATGAGAAGGAACCGCCAGCATGTCCAGCTTTCCCACGATCGCCACGCCCTCAGGTCCTGTTCCGGATGCCGCTCCCGCCTGGAACCGCCAGCGGGAATCGCAGATGCCGTCGTACCGTTACCGCGACGTCTACGCACGCGTCGAGATCCCCCTCACCGAACGTGACTGGCCCAGCCGCCGCCTGACCAAGGCTCCGTTGTGGGTGCCGGTCGACCTGCGTGATGGCAACCAGGCACTGCCCGAGCCGATGGATCCTGGGCGCAAGCGCCGGTTCTTCGAGCTGATGGTGGCGATGGGCTACAAGGAGATCGAGGTCGGCTATCCGTCGGCGTCCCAGACGGACTTCGACTTCGTGCGCCTCATCGCGGAGTCCGACATCGCGCCTGAGGACATCACCATCGTGGTCTTCACGCCGGCCCGTCGCGACCTGATCGAGCGAACGGTGGACTCGATCCGCGGCATCCCGAACCAGGTCGTGATCCACATGTACACCGCCACCGCCCCGACCTGGCGCGATGTCGTGCTCGGTCACCCGGCCGACGAACTGAAGGAGCTCGTCCTCCGTGGCGGTCGCGACGTCCTGGCACTCACCGACGGCATGCTGAACGTGAGATTCGAGTTCTCGCCCGAGGTCTTCAATCTCACCGAGCCCGACTACGTCCTCGACATCTGCGACGCGATGACGACGCTGTGGGACGCGACGCCCGGACGGCCGGTGATCCTCAACCTGCCGGCGACCGTCGAAGTCGCGAGTCCGAACGTGTATGCCGATCAGATCGAGTACATGCACAAGAATCTCTCCCGCCGCGACAGCGTGATCCTCTCGGTCCACCCGCACAACGACCGCGGCACCGGCATCGCATGCGCGGAGCTTGCGGTGCTGGCCGGCGCGCAACGTGTCGAAGGCTGCATCTTCGGCAACGGGGAGCGCACCGGCAACGTCGACATCGCGACCCTGGCGCTGAACCTCCATGCGCAGGGCATCGACCCGATGGTCGACTTCTCCGACATCGACGAGATCCGCCGTACCGTCGAGCACTGCAACCAACTCGAAGTGCACCCCCGCCACCCCTACGTCGGCGACCTCGTGCACACCGCCTTCAGCGGCACCCACCAAGACGCCATCAGGAAGGGCTTCGCCGAGCACCGGGACCGGGCCGCGGCCGAGAACCGCACGGAGCGAGAAATCGAGTGGCGAGTGCCCTACCTGCCGATCGACCCCGCTGACATCGGACGCAACTACGACGCGGTCATCCGCGTCAACTCCCAGTCCGGCAAGGGCGGCATCGCCTACCTCCTCGAAGCCGAGTACGGCATCGAGCTGCCCCGCCGTCTCCAGATCGACTTCGCACGCCGGGTGCAGGAATGCGCCGACACCACAGGTCTCGAGATCGACCCGCCACAGCTGCTCAAGCTCTTCGAATCTGCCTACCTGACTCCCGACACCGATGACATCGAGCTGATCGACCTCGAATCCGGGAGCCACGATGGCACGAGCCGCACGGATATCCGCCTGCGCATCGACGGAGTGGAGCACAGCGGCAGCTACGACGTCGGCCCTGTCGAAGCCACCGCCCGGTTGCTCGAGGAGCAGCACATCGGCGTCGAGATCCTCTCCCTGCACCAGTCCTCGCTCACATCCGGGAACGACAGCGACGCGCTGACCCTCATCGAATACCGCAACAGCGGCGGCACTCACTGGGCCGCCGGGCGAGACCGGTCCGTGTTGACCGCCAGCGTGCGCGCGGTGCTCAGCGCCGCGCTCGCCACCGCCGGCACCCTTACGACCTCGTGCACGGTTGCGGATCTTTAAGTATCGATGATCGTTGTTTCCTGGCATGGTTGGTGCTGCGATCATGATGAATCGTCGGATGACGGGGCTGTCCCGGCTGGTGATCGAGGGCCTGGTTGTGGAGCTGGCGCCGCGCTGGCAGGCCCGGCACCGCGATCGGCTTGCCGCGCGGGCGCGTCGGCGCGGGATTGGCGCTGGGGCGAAACACCGGTTCGCGTTCAGGGATCGCCTGTTGGCCACGCTGGTGCATCTACGGCACGGGTTGACCCATGACGTGCCGTTCCCCTCGTAGCGTGGAGGTCAGAGCTTGAGGGATAGAGGTTCATGGCTGAGACGAGACGGCAGTTCGATCCGGAGTTCCGGGCGGGTGCGGTGCGCATTGTGCGGGAGACGGGTAAGTCGATCGCGCAGGTCGCCCGTGACCTGGGGATCAACAGCGGGACTCTGGCGAACTGGGTGAAGAGGGACCGCGAGACTCGCGGTGAGGCCGCGGCCGGGCAACTGGCCGAGGATGAGCGGGCGGAGCTGGCCCGGTTGCGGCGGGAGAACGCCGAGCTGGCGATGGAGCGTGATGTCCTCAAGCGATCCGTGGTCCTGTGGGTCAAGGAAGCGACGGGCCGGTGAGCGTGGCCGCCTTCATCGCTTCCCAGAGGACCGAGCATTCCGTGCCGCACGCGCTGGCCTGCCGGGCGTTGGGGTTGTCCGAGTCGTGGTTCTACAAATGGCGTGACCGGCCGCCAACCCGCCGCGATGATCGGCGTGCCCGGCTGGCAGCCGAGGTCAGGAAGGTCTTCGACGACTCGGGCGGCACCTACGGCAGCCCACGCGTCGGTATCGAGCTGCGCGAGCAGGGCTGGCGGGTCTCGGACAACACGATCGCGCAGCTCATGGCCGAGTTCGGCCTGACCGCCCGTGTCAAGCGCCGCCGGCGGGGCCTGACCCGCCAAGGCACACGGCCGGCCGCGCCGGACCTGGTCAAGCGGGTGTTCACCGCGCCGGCGCCGAATGTCGCCTGGTGCGGCGACATGACCGAGATCCGCACCGACGAGGGCAAGCTCTACCTGGCCACCGTCATCGACCTGTACTCCCGTCGCATCCTCGGCTACGCGATGGGCGCCCACCACAACGCCGAGCTGGTCGTCGCAGCGCTGAACATGGCCGCCGTCACCCGCGGCGGCAGCGTCGAAGGGGTGATCTTCCACAGCGACAGGGGCAGCGAATACGCCTCGGCCGACTTCGCCCAAGCCTGCGCCCGCTGGAAGGTACGCCAATCGATGGGCCGGGTCGGGTCGTGCTTCGACAACGCCGTCGCCGAGGCCACCTTCTCCACCATCAAGGTCGAGTACGTCCACCGCCGTCACTTCCGCACCCGCACCGAGGCCCGCCTGAAGATCGCCACCTGGATCACCGACTTCTACAACCGGCGCCGCCGACACTCCGTCTGCGACTGGCGCTCACCCGCCGACTACGAACGATCAGAAACCCGCGTCCTGGAGGCCCGGGCCGCATAACGACGCCCTCCACGATTCCAGGGGATTGACACGTGCGTCGACCGGCTCACGGCGCGATCTCCAGGTCGTCGTCCTGCGGTAGATCCGCCTCGGCGATGTGACCATGCATCAACTCCAGAGCCCTGGCCCGGGTGATTCGCCTGTTCCGCAACGCTTCCATCACGGCCTTTGCGTAGGCGGGCGATACCCGTACCGATGCAAGGTCGGGCTGCGGTGCCCAGCCCAACGCCTCCATGAACTCCACGTGGGTCGGCCGAACCTGGCTCCAGGCCCTACGCGTCTCTGGGTCGATGGTCCCTGCCTGCTCAGCCTGCCGCAACGCCAGCAACCAAGAGGTACGGTATCGAGCCGCATAGCTCACGATCTGGTCCCGGCTCACCGTCCCGCGGGCTCCGGCTGCGGCAATCGCTTGCACGGGCAGCAGCAGTTCCGCGGCGAAGGCGTCAATCACCGCCTCCCGTTCTGCACGCGAGGCACTCACGCCGAGGTCGGCGGAATACTCATCACCAATGATGAGATGCCCCAACTCATGTGCAGCGGTAGCCCGCCGGCGGCCAGGATCGCCCGTAGTGCTCACGACAGCAACGGCGATGTCGCCCTCGATGAGCGATGCGCCGTCGCCTGGCAGGTCGGTAACCAGAACCCACTGACCTGCGCGCTCACAGACGTCCATGATGCTGCCGATCGGTTCATCGCCGAGCCCGAACCGCTGTCGCAACCACCGGGCTGTCTGACGCGCATCATCCTCGGATGCCACCGGGTGCGGGTAGCGAAGCAGCGGACGGGTACGCAATACGCCAAGGTCCAGCAACTGCTGGACATTGCGCAGCCACTCAACCATGGCGATTTCGAGGCGTTCCGACGACCGTGCTGCCTCAGTGTCGGTTTCCTCGGTCAGCGGCGCCGCCCGTCGGGACAACACCGCTGGCGGCGGCTGAATCAAGTACTCCATCGACACCTTCAGTGCCCTGGAAAGCCGAGCCAACTCCAAGCCGTCCAAACGGCGGCTGCCAGCCTCAACCTTGGCCAGCATGGTGCGGTCTAGCCCCACCATCGCCGCGAGATCCTGCTGCGAGATCCCCAACGACAGGCGGGCTTGTCGTACCTGCTCACCGACAAGGGGCCAGTCCCAGCCATCAGCCATGGTGCGATAATCGCACACTCAGCGCCGGAATGGGTCAACACACGGAAGTTCAGGGTTCGCGCATCCAAGTCTGGGGGTCGGTGAGCACCGTCTCGCCCTTCTCCCGCAACATGACCAGACACTGATCCCGGTCCAGATCCACTGGCCTCAACGCCAACGCCCCACCCCGACGGCACGCCGTCTCAATGTGCAACCGCAGCAGCAGAACTCCTCGACGTCGTGATCGAGGCCGGCGGACAGATCCTCATGGAGTTCTTCGTCGGCCGATCACCGCGCCCGAATGGGCCCGACGGGGCATGCCGGGACGGCCTACGGGATGTCGTTCCGGCTCAGTCGGCCCCGGACCCGGCCGGCGTGCCGCGCAGCTCGGCCGCGGCCTGGTTGACCGCGGCCCGGGCGGCGAACAGGTCCCGCTGCAGCGCCGCCAGCTCGGCCCGGGTGCCGGTGTCGACCTCGCCCGTGGCGTTCACGCCCCGCACTGCCGCCAGCGCCGCCTCCCAGACGTACCCGGTCGTGGTCAGCCCCGCCCGTGTCGCCGTAGCGGCCAGCTCGGCGTACTCGTCGCCGGTGAAGCGCACGTGCGTGCGGTGGTCTCGGCCTGGAAACGAGTACCGGCGAGACCGTGCTTTCACCTGCGGGATTGTGCCCGGCCGCCCGGCGCCGCCCCGCACCCTCGACCGCGACCAGGCCGTAGTCGCGCTCGATGACTCGCACCGCGGCCATTGCCCGCGCGTAGTCCTGTCGAGGGTGAGGGATCGGCCTGCTTGCCTGGAGCCAGGCTGTGTCTGGTTTCATCCCGTGTCGCACTGACACAGCACGCGGTAGGTCGTGAGGATGTAGGCATGAGTTCATCGCAGCCTCTCGCCGACCCTGAGTCCGAGCCGGACACGACCGCAGGCGGGCCGATGAATACTGCTGGCGTGGGGTCCAGGCCCCCATCGCCGGACTCCCCCGGGTCTACCCCGGATCACCGCTACCTGCTCGACAACGCCCGCGTGGAGGCGGGCGAGCGGTTCACCTGGCTGGCCGAGCTGTTCGACGGTGTCACACGGGGGCACTTCGACCGGCTCGGAGTAGAGGCGGGCTGGCGCTGCTGGGAAGTCGGCGCCGGCGGCCCCAGCATTCCCGAGGTACTCGCCACGGCCGTCGGACCAACCGGTTACGTGCTGGCCACGGACATCAATCCGGCCTGGTTGGACCCGCACGGCGGGTACGAGGTGCTCCGGCACGACATCGTCGGGGACCCGCCGCCGCAGCCAGGCACGTTCGACCTGGTACACGCCCGGCTCGTGCTCGTCCACGTGCCCGACCGTGCCCGTGCGTTGGCGACGATGGTGGCGGCGCTGCGGCCCGGCGGCTGGCTATTGGTCGAGGACGCCGACACCGAGCTGCAGCCGCTAGCCTGCCTCGATGAGGTTGGCCCGGCACAGCAGCGCGCCAACCGGCTGCGGCGCGCCATCCGGGAGTTGATGACCCGCCGCGGCGCCGACCTGCGCTACGGCCGTACGCTGCCGCGGGCGTTGCGTGCGGCCGGCCTGGTCGATGTCACGGCGGCCGGCTGCTTCCCGGTCGGCGGGGTAGCCTGCGACCGGCTGGAGACCGCGACGGTGCGCATGGTCCGCGCCGAGTTGCTCGCCGCAGGGCTGGCCAACGACGCCGAGATCGACGCGCACCTGGCCGCCATCGATGCCGGCGAGCTCGACCTCACCCTCGCGCCGTTGATCTCAGCATCAGGACGCCGCCCAGGCCAAGCAGTCTGCCTGAAGTTCTGCATGTAACTGGGTAGCAGCATGGAGCGGCCGGCCGGCCTCCACACCAGCGTGATCACAACTCCAGACGGGACCTAGCGGCCGAGCTGTCGGTTGATCTCATCAAGCACGTCGATGATTTCCAGCCTGCTGGTGCCGGTCGGCATGATGTGGGTGGTGCCGTAGGCGAGTTCCACCCAAGGCCGAGCGTACGGCGGCGAGTTCGTCTGCGGTGGCGTCCAGTTGATGCCAGGATGCGTTGGCCGCTGGGACGGCCTGGTCGCGCAGCCGCATGGTGATGATTCGTGCCGTGTCGGCGTGCGTGCCCGTCAGAGTGTTCCATTCGTCGTCGCCGAGGTCGTCGAGGGCGATGTCGATGACGTTTGCCAGCAGGTGGAGCATCTGTGGGTCGCCGGTGAGTCGGACGACGGTCGGGACGGCCCGGACGACGGTGCGCGTGATCGGCACGTCGTCCAGGCCGACGTGGCGCTCCCCCAGCATGAACTGGACGTTCTGGCGCTGCCAGCCTTGGGCCAGTTGCAGCGCGGTCATGCCGTCGGCGCTGAAGGCGTCTGTGGTAGCGCCGGCCAGTAGGAGGGCCGCGATGACCTGCTGTTCGTTGCGTTCGACCGCGTGCATCAACGCCGTTCGCCCCCGCGCGTCGCGGGTGTCCACGTCGGCGCCGGCCTGCAGGAGCACGTCCACTGCGGCGTGATCGCCGCGTCGGGCAGCCACGACGATCGCCGGTGTCGCGTCGGAACGCTGTTGGTTGGCGTCCGCGCCGTAGGCGAGGAGAAGGCGCAGCACTGCCGGTGCAACGGGTTGCATCACTGCGGTGATAACAGGTGCTTCCTCGCTCGGGCCTGGGGCCGCCCCCGCTTCCAACAGGACCCGTAGCGTCGCAAGAGCCGCAGGCGTCGGGTGGAACGCGATATGAGACAGGGCCTCGGTCAGGACGCTCGACCTGGTGGCGGGCTCCGCCGTGAGCGCCCCGTGGGCGGCGAGGAACTGCACCGCGTCCGCGTGCGCCTCGATAACGGCAACGCGCAGCGGCGACGCCCTGTAGGGATCGGCTGGACCGATGCAGGCGCCGGCATCCACCAGCAGGCGCACAATTTCCAGCCGGCCAGTGCGCGCAGCGTCGGCCAGCACCGACCCTCGGAACCGACCAACCGTCACGTTCGGGTCGGCGCCGTCGGCAAGGGCCTGCGGTTCAACTGAAGGTCCGACTGCTGTGAGTCGGGCGGCGCGTCGAACCACCAATCGCGTAGACGCACTGGCCGCAACGGACGCGATCTGAACCGCGCCGAGCAGGCTGGCTCAGCGGCGGATTCATGCACCATGGCGCGTGGTCTGAGGACGGGAAGGATCAGCGCGGGCCAAGACTTCCGTCGCCGTCCTATCCGCGACGATCAACTCATCCAGTTCGGTGCCCGCCATGACGGCAGGCTATCGCTACGCCGTGGCCGCAGCCTCTGCCTGTTGGACTGCCCGACTCGTCAGGCTGCCGGCGCGCCGGTCGTTCCGCGCGGACCGTCGGGGGCAGGACCTTGATGCCCAGGACGGTCTCGACCTCGGGCCTGGCATGTCGGGCCCTTCGTCCACGTGCCGATTGCGGCGAGCGTCGTCCACCACCACGGGCCTCTGCCGATCGCCAGCGCCATCCACGGCGGCCGCCAGACGCCGTACGAACCGGCGACACCCGGCGATCCAGCCACGACCTCAACCGCTCGGTCTGCGGCATGTGACGGCGTCGGTGTTGGGCCGGGGGCTGCCTCATCGCCGCAAAGCGCTACGGGAGAACGGGTCAGTTGTTAGGGGATAGCCGAGAGGTGCCTTGTCGGCGGGTCGGCCGGGGCACCGTGTCTGGCGCCTGGGCCGACCCGCCCTGGTGAGTGGTTACGTCACATGACGTGTATGAAGGTCGCCCAGCCGTGTCCGATCCTGACCGGGTTGGCGAGGCCGGCTCCGCTGTGCGGGTAGTACCAGAGGTTTCCGTTCGCGTCGACTCCCAGGACGTCGGCAGCACCGTCACCGCTCCAGTCCGCGGCCATGACGTGCTTGAAGGGCGCCCAACCATGTCCGATCCTGACCGGGTTGGCGAGGCCGGCTCCGCTGTGCGGGTAATACCAGAGGTTTCCGTTCGCGTCGACTCCCAGGACGTCGGCAGCACCGTCACCGCTCCAGTCCGCGGCCATGACGTGCTTGAAGGGCGCCCAACCATGTCCGATCCTGACCGGGTTGGCGAGGCCGGCTCCGCTGTGCGGGTAATACCAGAGGTTTCCGTTCGCGTCGACTCCCAGGACGTCGGCAGCACCGTCACCGCTCCAGTCCGCAGCCATAACATGCTTGAAGGTCGCCCAACCATGTCCGATCTGCGTGTAGCCAGACAGTTTGTAGCTGTTGTTCGGGTAGTACAGTAGCCTCCCTGAAGAATCGACTCCTAGGACGTCGGCGGCACCGTCACCGCTCCAGTCCGCAGCCATGACGTGCTTGAAGGTCGCCCAACCGTGTCCGATCCTGACCGGGTTGCCGAGGCCGGCTCCGCTGTGCGGGTAGTACCAGAAGTCACCGTTGGCAGCGACTCCCAGGACATCGGCGACACCGTCACCACTGAAGTCGGAAACCCGTTCGCCGTCAGCCCCGGGCAGGCCGGTGGAAAGGCGGTTCTGGCTCACGGGTGCGGTGCCGGTGGGATAGTTGGTGCCGGTCTCCACGGTATTGGGGATTTCGCGGCTGAGCTGAGAATCGCAGTAGACGACATTCCAGTGAAGATGTGGGCCGGTCACGTTTCCGGTGGCGCCGGACGCGCCGATATGCTGCCCCTGCGCCACCAATTGCCCCCTGTTGACGATGGTGGCGCTGAGATGGGCGTACTGAGAGCAACGGTTGTTGCCGTGGTCGATCAAGGCGATGATGCCTCCGCCGGTGCTCCACCCCTCGTAGTAGACGGTGCCGGCCGCCGAGGCGACAATCGGGGTGCCTTGCGGCATGGCGAAGTCAACGGCATGTCGATTATAGCCGTCGTTGTGAGAATAGCCGCTTCCGGGCGTCTGGGTAATGGTGTACGCATGTCCAGCCCGGTAAGGTAGCTTGAACGGTGCGCCATTGCCGGCGAGTGCGGACTCCTGAGGAATCAGGATTCCGAGCACGGCGACAAGCGCAGCCAAGCTGACTGCGATATCGCGACGCAAATGGACCTCCTTGTGTCTACGATCGGCGCGGAATCTGGAATGTTGGCCTTGCAGCTGCACGCTCATGAGCCACGGACTTTCGGGCGCGATCTGGCCCAAAGGGTGTCCCAACGGGGCCGAGACTGTCAAGAACGCCAATGGCTCTCTGCGTAACGGCCTGTTGCCCCGCCATGGGCTGGGAAAGGCTTCCACGTCCAGCCCCGACGGTGGGTCGTGGAACGGACCTTTGGCCAGGTTCAGGCGCGTCGACGCGCAGGGTCGCCTCGCCGTCGATCGGCACCAGTGTTCCGGTGAACGCGCCCCCGCCCTGCACCGGCACCAAACCACCGAGGCAGTAGCTGCGGCTGACCAGCCCGGTCCCCGCCATGAGGCCCGACCGCCCGCCGCCTACGGGATCCGCCACCGGCGGCACCCGTGTCCCGCCCCGGTGTCAGTCCAGCCAGTACCAGCCGTCGCCGAGCGACCAGCGCATCCGGCAGGGGTCCGCGAAGCAGTCGAAGCTCGTGTCACCCGGCGTCCCGGTGAGGTACGCGTAGCCGGCCGCGCCGTCTGGCGTGCCGACCCAGACCGGCAGGAGGATGCCCGTCGGCCCGCTGCCCTCGGTGCCGATCCGCACTGCCCGCCCCATGGACGACAGGTGCCGCAGATCCTTCGGCAGAACCTGGCCGTACCGGTCGCCGTACTCGGCCGTGACCTTGTCGGCGAGCCCGGCCGCGGTGCGGAAGTCGTCCCGGTGGAGGCGGTAGAAGTTGTGGACGAAGACGGACGTCCAGTCGACGGCCACGATCGCCACCGGGGCCAGCATCCCAGGAACCAGCACCAGCGTCAGCGCCTTGACCGGCCCGACCCTGCGCCACAGGGCCACCAGGGCGATCCCGGTGACGGCCATCGCCAGCAGCCAGCCCAGCCCGGTGATGATCAGGCCGAGCAACCACAGGTTGGCCAGCCGAAGGCCGAAGAGATGCAGCCCGGCGACGACTCCCCATGCCGCCACGCCCCCGACCACCCAACCGGCGACGACACGGCCACGCGGGCGTAGAGCTGTCGTGGTACCACCTGCGACGACGGGCATCCGCTCATTATGAAGGTGGGCCGCAACACGGCCCGGGTCTCCAGCCGGCGGTGGACCGCAGGCTGCCCGGTGGATCTGAACGAACTCACCGACGAGGTCGAGGCGGCGTGCCGCACCTTGAGAGGTGGCCCCGACCGCTCGTGACCCGCAGCGAGCAGTTCCGCACCTGGTGGGCCACCCACGACGTGCACATGCACCACACCGGCGTCAAAAGGCTGCGCCACCCACTCGTCGGGGAGATCACGCTGACCTTCAACGAGCTGGACCTGCCCGGTGACCCGGGGCTGAGCATGAAGGCGTACACCGCCGAGCCGGGATCCGCCTCGGAGGAGAAGCTGCGGCTGCTTGCCAGCTGGTCGACGGCCAGCCCGGTGGAGCGCTTCCCCGCCGACGCCGAACAAAGCTGACTCGCCCCGCATTACGAGCCGAGCGTCCGGCACCGGCGCTGGGCAGATCCACCGCGCCTGGAACCACGGGAAAATTCCTTCGCGGGTACTTGGCGAGTGTTGGTCGAAGGCCGGGAAGCCTCATGCAGACGCTGAGGGATCAGGTGGTGAGCGTGTGGAGTGGCGAAGGAGCTGGGTTAGGCGGGGGCGATCAGGCCGTGCTCGTAGGCGGCGATGACGAGCTGGGCACGGTCGCGGGCGTGGAGCTTGGCGAGGAGGTTGCCGATGTGCGTCTTGACGGTCTTGATCGAGATGGTGAGGGTGTCGGCGATGTCGTCGTTGGACAGGCCGCGTGCGACCAGGGTGAGCACTTCGGCCTCCCGCTTGGTGAGGATGTCGAGTCCCCGTGGCGAGGCAGTGGGGCGGCTGACGTAGTGCTCGATGAGGCGGGTCAGGATCGTGGGGGCGAACATGGATTCGCCGGCATGGGTGCGTCGGATCGCGTCGAGGAGCTGGTCGGGTCGGGCGTCTTTGAGGAGAAAGCCGCTGGCTCCGGCGCGGAGCGCGCCGTAGACGTACTCATCGAGCTCGAACATGCTCAGGACGAGCACTCGGCAGCCCGAGAGCGTGGCGTCTGCGGCGATGGTGCGGGTCGCCTCGATCCCGTCTCCGCCGGGCATGCGGATGTCCATCAGGATCACGTCGGGGCGCAGGTCGCGGGCCAGCGACACGGCCTCGTGCCCGGTGGCGGCTTCTCCGGCTATGGCGAGGTCGGGGGCTGCGCCCACGAGCAGGGCGAGGCTGTGTCGCAGGAGGGGCTGGTCGTCTGCGATGAGCACCCGGATCGCGGCTCGCGCGTCATCGGTGGTCATGTCGCGCCTCGGTCGGGGATGCGGGCGGTGAGCAGCCAGCCGTCATCGGCCTGCTCGGCGTGGAGGCTGCCGTCGAGAGCGGCGACGCGTTCGCGGAGCCCGTCGAGGCCGTGGCCGGCACCGGGCTGAGGCTGCCAGCCGGGTCGCGGGCCGGCATCCTGGACTTCGACGATGATGGTGTCTGCCTCGCGGTGAATCCCGACGCGGGCGTGGGAAGGTCCGGCATGCCGGATCGTGTTGTTCAGGGCCTCGCGGACGACCGCGCAGACGGTGAGCTGCACGCCTGCGGTCACGTCGCCCACCTCCTCGTCGCCGAGGGTGACGGTCAGTCCGGCATCGTTCGCGGCCTTGACGATCGCTGGGAGGTCGTCGAGGGTGTCGGCCGGGCGCAGCGGGGCGGGTCCGGCGGTGCGCAACAGGGCGAGCATGCGGCGCAGCTCGGTCGTGGTCTGCCGGCTGGCGCGCTCGATGTCGGCCAGCGCATTCGCCCTCTCCGCCTCACCGTCAGGTCCGGTCAGGGTGCGCGCGGCGGCGGCTCGGACGGTGATGAGGCCGAGGCCGTGGGAGGCGAGGTCGTGCAGGTCGCGGGCGATCCGCAGCCGTTCGGCCTGCGTAGCCTGTTCCGCGGCCCATGAGGCCAGCTCCTCCTCGTAGTGGCGGCGCTCCGAGCGAGTGCGGGCGAGCGCCCAGGCGATCACCAGGGCGGTGACCCCCGCGGACACGGCCAGGGCCCCCCACACGGATACGGGGTTGTCGACGCCGACGGTCATGAGCACGAGTGCGAGCATGGCGAGGACGGCGACGGCGACGAGCCACGCGCGCGAGCGCCACGTCGGCCGGTCTGTCTC
Organism: Micromonospora sp. NPDC048063; assembly: GCF_043202855.1. Taxonomy (NCBI): domain Bacteria; kingdom Bacillati; phylum Actinomycetota; class Actinomycetes; order Micromonosporales; family Micromonosporaceae; genus Micromonospora; species Micromonospora sp. NPDC048063. The sequence goes on from NZ_JBIDBG010000007.1 coordinate 286,059, forward strand.
CATCGGCCAAGTCTAGTTTTCGGGCCTCCCAGCCGGATCGGACCTGGGTCTGACAGACCGGGGTCCGAGCGCAGGCGGCGAGGTCTGGTCCTGGGTCCGATGACGCGGCCGAGGCGCTCTGGTGGCATGGCGGCATGCTCTCGATCAGCGGCCTCACCAAGCGGCACGGCTCCCGTACCGTCCTGTCCGACGTCACGTTCCAGGCGCATCCCGGCCGGGTGACCGGGTTCCTCGGTCCGAACGGGGCGGGCAAGTCCTCGACGCTGCGCATTCTGCTCGGCCTGGACCGCCCCACCGTCGGGACCGCCCTCATCGACGGGCGGCCGTACCGGAGCCTGTGCGACCCGGCGCGCACGGTCGGGTCCATGCTCGATGGCTCCGGTGCGCACCGATCCCGCACGGCCCGCAACCACCTCGCCTGGGTCGCCCGCGCGGGCGGCATCCCGAAGCGCCGCGTGGACGAGGTGCTCGACCAGGTGGGCCTTGCCGGTGCGGGCCGCACCCGCGTCGGCCGGTTCTCCCTCGGCATGGGGCAGCGCCTCGGGCTCGCCGCCGCACTCCTGGGCGAGCCGGCGGCGCTCGTGCTGGACGAGCCGGTGAACGGCCTCGACCCCGAGGGCATCCGGTGGATTCGCTGCCTGCTCCGCGGCCACGCGGACGCGGGCGGCACCATCCTGCTGTCCAGCCACCTGATGAGTGAGGTTACCGAGATCGCCGATGACCTCGTGGTCATCTCCGGAGGGCGCGTCGTCGCGGCCGGCCCGCTGGGAGAGGTCACCGCCGGCTACGCCACGCTCGAGGACGCCTTCTTCGCCCTCACCGGCACCGATCGCGCAGGGAGCACGCAGTGAGCCTGCTGCGCGCGGTCACCTCCGAACTGCGCAAGACCGCGACCCTGCCTGCTTCGCTCGGCGCGATCGGCGTCGCCGTGGCCGGCTCGGTCGGGATCACCCTGCTCAACGCCTCGTATGCCCGCGCCGCCCTCGGCGGAGACCCCCGCTTCGACGGCTTCGAGACCTCCCCGGCCGAGACGGCGTTCGCCGCGGTTCCCCTCGGCGTCGTCGGGGCCGTCATCCTCGGCGTGGTCGCGATCAGCAGCGAATACACGGCCAACAGCTCCGACGCCGGAGGCGGACGGCAGATCACCGCGACCCTGACGGCCACCCCTCGGCGTCTCACCCTGCTCGCGGCGAAAGCCGTCGCCGTCGTCGTGCTCATCGCGATCACGGCGGCCGTGACGATCGCCGCATGTATCGCGCTGGCCCACCTCGTCATCGGCACCGCCGTCACGCCCGACGACACCGGCGAGACGATCGCTCGTGCCCTCGGGGCAGGGCTCTACTGTGCGCTGATGGGGCTGCTTGCGTTGGCGATCACGGTTCTCATCCGCAGCGGCATCATGCCGCTCATCGTGCTCATCGCCAACAGCTCCCTCGTCTCGGTGTCGTTCCTCCTCTCCCAGGTCACACCATTGGCTCGGTTCCTGCCCGACCTCGCCGGCATCCGCTTGTTCGCCCGCGAGAGCTTCGCCGCCTTCGACGACGCGCTGGATCCGCTCACCGGCGGCCTCGTCATGGCCGCCTGGGCATTCGGGCTCCTTGCGGTCTCGGCTGTCGTATTCACCCGCCGTGACGCATGAACCGCCCCTTCGCCCGCACGATCGCCGCAGAGCTCGTCAAGCTCCGCAGCCTTCCCGCCCTGCTCGCCACCGTACTCGGAACGGTCGCCACAGGCATCGCCCTCGCCGCCGCCCTCGCCTCTTCGGCTCCGACGACCGGCGACACCATGCAGATCACGACCCAGACGATCGTCTTCCTCCAGGTCGGCCCCGTCCTCATCGGCATACTCACCGCTGCGACCGAGTACATGGGACGCCAGATCGTGACTACCCTGACCGCCACTCCGAATCGTTTCCTACTGCTGGCTGGGAAGGCGGCCGGCTACCTGACCGCAGCGGCAACCACGAGCCTCGCCACGATCGGAGCCAGCGCGGCGACGGCATGGATCACCCTCAGCGCCCGGGGCATCCGCTCGACCCGGGACTTCGACCTCTGGCCGCTGCTCGGAGCCGTGGTCTACCTCGTACTCATCGGGCTGCTCGCTCTCACGGTGACCGTCCTGCTGCGTTCGCTGACCCCTCCGCTGGTGACGATGCTCGCTCTCGTCCTGATCGTCTCGCCCCTGCTGGCCGGCTACACCGAGCACGCCCGCTGGCTGCCCGACAAGGCAGGGAGCCTCCTCTACCTCCCCGACAACGATCTTCTGCTCACACCAGGCACCGGGGCGCTCGTCCTGCTCGCCTGGATCACCGCGACGGCGATCGCGGCGAGCATCGCGTTCCAGAGACGCGACGCATGAGGGCGCTCCACCATGTTGTCCGGACCTGGTGCCGATGGCGCACCCGGCAACTGCCCTCACGCCGGGGTGGGGCGAAGCCTCCCGAGCACACAGCGAAACCGGGCGCCGCTCGGTGACTGTTGTAGACGCGGCGAGCCCGGTCTCGTCCTACGAACAGAGCCGGTCCAGTTGACCGATCTCATCTGCAATGGCGTGCTCGATGGTGGGCGTCGATTGCCTTCGATCTGCCAACTCGCAGGCGACCTCCGACTCGCCCTGGCACCGTCGCGTTCGCATACGGAGATCGAGGCCGCGGGCTTGATCGAATCCAGCCAACCGGCCGGGACCCGCGTCCCGGATGGCGCACCCGTCATTGCGTCGATCGGCCATCGGTCGAACAACTGATGTATCGCAGACTGTCGCTTCCTAGGTTCGTCCCCGGATATTCCGTAAACGCATTGAGACCCAGGTGGTGGGCATGGACGGAATCGATAGACGGGCTTTCTTGCGTGTGACGGCGACAGTGGGCGCGGTCGCCGTCGCAGGCGTGACCGTGGGGACTGGGGTGGCGGCCGCGGCCGTGCCCGGGTTCTACAACCCCTTTACGGGGTACCCGATCACCGACACGTGGGAGGGGCACCTGGCCCGCGGCTCGCTCGGCGGGATCGACTATGGCATGCCCGTCGGCACCCGGCTGCCTGCGGCGGGCGGCGGTGTGGTCTACAACGACCCCGACAACGGCACCGGCGGCTACACGGCGGTCATCCACCACGACAACGGCTACAAGACCCAGTACCTGCACCTGTCCGGGTTCGTCGTGGCGAACGGCACCCGGGTCGCGATGGGCGACATCGTCGGGTTGTCCGGCGGTTACCCGGGCGCGCCGGGCTCGGGCTCCTCGACCGGCCCGCACCTGCACTGGCACATGAACGACCCCTCCGGCACGCGCATCAACCCGCTGGCGTTCCTTGGCGGTGACGCGCCCGCGGGGGACACGCAGGTGTTCGAGACGGCACACAACTCCGGCTGGCAGCCGCTTCCGGTGGCCTCGATCGTGGCGTCGAAGGTGAGCGCGGTCCTGCGCGCGGACGGCACGAAGATCATCTACTCGGTGCGTGACGGGTACGTGTACGAGGCGGCGAGCAACGCGGGATGGCGCAACCTGCGCGTGCCCAACCTGGCCGGCGTGTCGGCGATTTCGGCGATCGCGGTCGGCAGCGGGGTCGTGCTCTACACGATCCGGTCGGGCGCGTTGTGGGAATGCGCGAGCGGCGACTGGGTTCCGTTCTGCGTTGGGTACAACGGAAGTCCGATCTACGCGGACGCGGTCAGCGCGGTGCTGCGGTCCGACGGCACACGGATCGTCTACACCGTGCGCGACGGCGCGGTCTTCGAGGCGGCAAGCAACGCGGGATGGCGGAACCTGCGGATGCCCAACCTGGACAGCGTGGCCGTCGTGTCGGCCCTCTCCCGCAACGGGATCACGACGCTCTACACGATCCGCGCGGGCGCCTTGTGGGAGGCCTCCAGCGTCGACTGGCGGCCGTACGCCGTGGGGTACAACGGAAGTCCCATCTACGCGAATGCGGTCAGCGCGCTCCACCGGCCCGACGGCACACGGATCGTCTACACCGTGCGCGACGGCGCGGTCTTCGAGGCGGCAAGCAACGCGGGATGGCGGAACCTGCGGGTGCCCAACCTGGGCGGAGTCGGTGCCGTCTCCGCCATCTACGCCAGCGGCACGGAGATCCTCTACACCCGGTGACACCGAGACAAGTGGGACACACCATGAAAAGTTTGCCGAACGCGCTACGGCGGCGCGTTGGTCTGCTGGCCCTAGCAGGGCTCATCGTCGTATCCGGGATCGGCTTCCCCGGTGAGGCACGTGCCGCCGACAACTCCAGGACCGCGTGGGACTTCTTCGTCGGCAAGGGACTCACCGCGGTACAGACCGCAGGCGTTCTGGGCAACCTGGCGCAGGAGTCCAACATCAACCCGCTGGCGCAGGAGCCCGGCGGTCCCGGCCGCGGGATCGCGCAGTGGAGCACCGGCGGCCGCTGGGACACGACCGCGAGCGCCAACGCGACCTGGTACGCGGCGGTGACCGGTCAGAACGTGTGGAGCCTGGACGCGCAGCTCGGCTTCATCTGGTGGGAGCTGACGAACATCCCGGGGTACGGGCTGGCGCAGTTGCGGGCGTCGAGCACGATCGCCGACGCGACCGTCGCGTTCCAGGACCTTTACGAGCGCTGCGGAACCTGTCACGAGTCAACGCGGATCAGCTACGCGACGAACTACTACAACCAGTACGCGGGCACGACCCCGCCCGCGTCGAACACGCAGGTGTACGAGACAGCGGACAACTCCGGCTGGCAGCCGCTTCCGGTGGCCTCGATCGCGGCATCGAAGGTGAGCGCGGTCCGGCGCGCGGACGGTACGAAGATCATCTACTCGGTGCGTGACGGGTACGTGTACGAGGCGGCGAGCAACGCCGGGTGGCGGAACCTGCGGGTGCCGAACCTCGACAACGTTTCAGCCGTGTCGGCGATTGCCTTCAACGGCGGGACCGTTCTCTACACGATCCGCGCGGGCGCGGTGTGGGAGTCGTCCAGCGTCGACTGGCGGCCGTACGCGGTGGGATACAACGGAAGCCCGATCTACGCGGATGCGGTCAGCGCGGTGCTGCGGGCCGACGGCACGCGGATCGTCTACACGATGCGGGACGGTTACGTGTACGAGGCCGGTAGCAACGCCGGCTGGCGAAACCTGCGAGTGCCCACGTTGAGTGGTGTGTCGGCGCTGTCGGCCATTCCCTATAACGGCGGCACGGTGCTGTACACGATCCGCGCCGGCGCGGTGTGGGAGGCCGCAAGCGGCAACTGGACGCCGTATGCCGTGGGGTACAACGGTAGCCCCATCTACGGGAGCGGTCTGTCCGCCATCTCGTTGGCGGACGGCACGAGAATCGTCTACACGGTCAACAACGGCCGCGTGCACGAGGCGGCGAGCAACGCGGGCTGGCGGAACCTGCAGGTGCCCAGCCTGTCCGGGGTCAACTCCGTCTCCGCCGTCAACGCGGGAGGCGTCAAGATCCTCTACACCCGCTGACGCCGGACGGCACCTCAGTGACGGGGGTGCCTCCGGCGAGCGGCCCGGCGTTCCGCGAGGGCGGCATCCCTGGACCAGCATGGAACCCCTGCCGGGCAGGGTCCAGGCCGGATGTCATGCCGATGCCGGACCGGCCAGCGCGACAGGGCCGCCCGTCCCCACCCCGACAGGGGGGCCGGGCGGCCCATCGCGCGGTGCGGCGGTCAGTCCGTGGCCAGCACCAGCGCCTTGTGCCACGCGCCCGGTGCGCGAGAGTGCGTTCGCCCCAGCCGAGGAGCCATTCGGAAGCCGCTGGGCCGAACTCGTAGCCACCGGGGTGCAGAACGTCAGGACTGGTAGGCGGGCGTCCAGCCACGGTCCTCGGGCCGCTGTCGCACCGCCGGGCGCGAACTGCGGTTCTCGTGCAGCGCGAGCAGGACCACCGAGGTCAGTACCAGCACCAGGCCGGTCCACTGGCTCGTGTCGAGTTGCCCGTCGAGCAGGGTGAGTCCGACCACGGCGGCCGTCAGCGGGAAGGCCAGTTCGGCCAGGGCCGCGCTCGACGCGGGCGTGTGCCGGAGGGCGTGGTAGTACAGCGACAGGGCGAGCAGGCCCGGTACGGCCGCGAGCAGCACCAGCCGCGGTACCAGCTCCACCGGAACCGTGACCGGCGTGCGGGTCGCCGCGGCGAAGGTGGCGAGGGTGACCAGTCCGACGGTGAACCGAAGCGTGGTGACGTGCAGGAAGGACAGTTCGGCGCTGACCATCCGGCCGAGGACGGTGCCGGCTGCCCAGAGCGCCGCGGCCCCGGTGGCCAGCCCGGCCGCAGCGAGGCTGCGGGGGTGGACCCCGAGCGGGTCGGGGAACGCCAACAGCCAGGCGCCGACGACCGCAGGCACCGCGAAGAGGGGGAACCGGCGGTTCACCCGTTCCCCGAGCAGCGCGGCGGCCAGGACGATCGCCAGCGCTGGTTGCAGCTTCTGCAACACCTGCGGGGTGATCGGGTCGCCCAGCCGGAACGCGGCGGTGAACAGCGTCGTGGCCAGCGCCGAGGAGCCGGCTCCGATCACCAGCACGGCCAGCTTCGTCCGCACGGAGCAGCGGGCGAGGGTTCGTACGGCCGGGATCAGCCAGGGCGACACCAGGATCACGAGGACGACGTGTTCGGCCAGGACCACGCTCAGCGCCGGAAGCTGGCGGGAGAGCGGTTCCCGCAGCAGCCCGGAGAAGCCCCAGAGGCTGGCGGCGACGGCGACCAGCCAGGTGCGGTCGCTGGAGGCGCGGCTGGCGATCGGGATCATCGTGTCCTTTCCGGGGCGGTGGGGCACCGACCTGCGGGCCGGTTGTCGCGTTGATCAGTGTCGGGCGGCGGACGGGGTCGGCCGATCGGCGGACGGTGACCCGACCCACGAGCGGGCCGCCCCGCCGAGGCGGTCGATCCCGAGCGAGAGCAGGTGGGCGACGGTGTCCACGTCCCGCCGCAGCCCGGGCGCGGTCACCGGGAGATCGTGGTAGCCGTCGGCGAGGAACCGGCGGCGAGAGTCGGGGCCGAGGAAGGGCCGGAACTCGCCGGGATCGGTGAGTGTCACCATGGTGGTCCCGGTGCCGTCGGCGTCCGAGACGATGGACCGTGGGTGGGATCCGGCCGCCGTCAGCGCCGCGTCGAATTCCGGGGGCTGTGCGCCGGCAAGATCGGCCATGGCGACGGCCAACCGCGCGTCGGGGAGCGCCTCCCGGGCGATGATGAGCGCGGCGAGGACCTCCCGGTTCAGGTCCGGCCCGCAGGTGGTGCCGGCGACGACGGCGCCGGCGGACAACGCCGCGCCGACCACCTCCGGGTCGGTCGCGGCGACGACGACGGCACGCACCCGACGGGCCCGCGTCAGCCTGCCGACGACGTCGAGCAGCATCGCCCGGGCCAGTGCGCTCCGTTCGGAGACGTCGAGGCCGACGCATCTGGTCTTGGCCGCTGCGAAGGGTTTTGCCGGTACGACCACCACCCACGAGCCGTCCGTCATGCGTCGGGTTCCATCCTGGTCAACCGGCCGTACAGCTCGGGTCGTCGGTCGCGGAGGAAGGGGCGTCGACGGCGGGAGAGGTCGACGAGGCTCAGGTCCACCTCGGCCACCGCCACGTCGTCGCGGTCGTCGGCGGTCTGGGCGAGCACGTCACCGTTGGGGCCGTACACCGCGCTGAGTCCGAAGTAGTCCTTCACGCCCTCCGTGCCGACCCGGTTGGCGCAGATCACGAAGAGCCCGTTGAACACGGCGTGAGCGCGCAGCTCCAGCTGGAACACCTCACGCATCGGGGCGCTCGCCGAGGCGACCGGGACGCAGAGCACCGACCCGCCGCGTAAGGCGACGATGCGGCTCAGCTCGGGGAAGTGCCGCTCGTAGCAGATGATGGTGCCGACTCCGGTCTCACCGGTCTGGACCACTTCCGGCTCGGCGCCGCCGGGTTGGAAGTAGAACTTCTCGGGGAAGCCGTTGGAGAACGGCAGGTGCGACTTGCGGTACACCGACTTGAGTTCGCCGTCGACGTAGGTGCAGGCGGTGTTGTGGTAGACCCCCGGCACCTGCCCCGCCTCGAAGATCGACGAGACGACGGTCATCCGGTGCCGCTTCGACCGCTCGGCCGCCATCCGGTTGGACGGCCCGTCGAGTTCCTCGGCGTACTGGAAGTAGTCGAGGTCGGGCTCCGGCTGGACGAACGGCACCGCGAACAGCTCCGGCAACAGCAGGATCCGGGCGCCCTGGGTGGCCGCGTCGTCGATCAGGTCGGCGGCCCGGCCGATCGTCTCGGCCCGGTCGTCGGTGGCGCGAAGTTGCAGGGCGGCGAGTCTCACGCGGGGACCTTTCCGACAGCCGGGGCCAGGCCGGTCAGAGCCAGCCCGGAACGGGTCTTGTACCGCTTGTTCACGCTGATCAGTACTGCGGTCAGCGGTTCCAGTTGCCGGGCCAGGCGCAGCCGGCCGGCGTCGAGGGCGCGGCCGCCCGTCACGTCGGCCGCGAGGGCCATCACCCGTTCCTTGGCGGCGATGTCGTCACCGCAGACCAGGACGTCCTCGTGGCTCAGGTCCGCCTCCGGGTTGAGCAGGAGGGGGGCGGCCAGGTGGTGGAATGCCCCGACCACGGTGGCCGAGGGGACGAGTTCGGCGGCCTCCTCGGCAGCGCTTCCGGCCAGGACGTTGCGGCCGTACGGCCCGAAGCGGTCGAAGCTCAGCGGGTTGACGCAGCTGATGACGATCTTGCCGGCCATCGCACGCGCCAGGCTGGTCACCAGTTGGGCGTGTCCGTCGTACGGCACGGCGAGCAGCACGATGCCGGCGCTCTCCGCAGCCGCCAGGTTCGCCGCACCGGTGATCCGGGCGACGCCGGCCCGCTGGGTCAGCTCCTCGGCGGCGGTCGTGGCCCGCTCGGCGTCACGTGATCCGAGGACGACCTCGTGTCCGGCGAGCGCCAGGCGGTAGCCCAGCCCCCGGCCTTGTGGGCCGGTGCCACCGACCACGGCGATGCGGGTGGGAAGGTTTTCTGTCATCGGGTCATCCCTTCGCGGCCTGGGCGAGCCGGGTGAGGGTCTGTTCCTTGTCACCCAGCGTGGAGATGATCGGGCAGCGCACCCCGGCCTCGTGGTACGACTGCAGCTTCTGGAAGGCGTCGTCGGTGGAGCCGCAGGCGGTGACGTTCTGCACCAGGCTGTTGGGGACCAGCTGCATCGCCCGCTTGATGTCCTCCGGCGTGGCGGGCCAGCCGGCGATCTTCTGCAACCGGTCGACGAGTTCGCGCTCCACCCCGCAGTGCTCGGCGATGTGCGGCTGCTGGCAGAGGTAGAGGGTGAGGAAGGCCTTACACGCGTCGATGGCCTCCTGCGGGTCGTCGTCGTTGACGCTGCACGCCACGATCTGGGTCAGGTCGATGCCGTCGCGGCCGTCGGTCCGCTTGGCCACCCCCCGCTCGATCGCCTCACGGGCGCCGACCATGTACGACGGGGGAAGCAGGAAGTCCATGTGCACGCCGTCGCTGATCTCGCCGGCGAGTTCGAGCATCCGCGGGCCTACCGCACCGATGTAGATCGGAATGTCGACCGGCTTGTTCTCGCGGTACATGCTGTCGAAGCGCACGTCCTTCATCTGCACGAACTCGCCGTCGAAGGAGACGAGTTCGTTGCGGAAGAAGGCCTGCAGAACGGTGATGTACTCGCGCATCGACTTGATCGGCTTGGCCAGCGGCTGGCCGACCTTCGTCGCCAGCGGCTCCCACCAGGCGCCGATGCCCAGGATCGCCCGGCCCGGCGCCACCTCGTCCAGGGTTTTGAAGGTGACCGCCATCAGGGCCGCGTTGCGGCTCTTGTTGTTGACCACACCGGTACCGATCTTCACGTTCTTCGTCTTGCTCGCGATGATCGCCGCCGGGACGATGCCGTCGCGCGCGAGTCGTCCCTCGGCGACCCACACGGACTCGAACCCGTTCTGGTCGGCGAACTCGGCCTGCCAGTAGGTCTGCTCCAGGCTGAGTCGCTCGCCGACATGGATACCCAGGGGAAGTTTCATCACTGTGTCAGCTCCGCTCGGTACGTGGTGGAGGGTGGGAATCGGTAGGTCAGGAGAGGCGCGGCGCGGCGCGGGTCAGGAAGGTTCCCCGGCCGGGGGTGTCGTGCCGGAGGCCGGCCGCGTCGACCAGGTGCTCGCCCCGGGAGAACACGTGTACCGGCTTGCCGGTCACCCGCATGCCCTCGTAGATGTTGTAGTCGGTGCGCATGTGCGAACCCGCCGCCGTGATCACGTGGTCGGCCGCCGGATCCCAGACCACCAGGTCGGCGTCCGCCCCGACGGCGACGATCCCCTTGGCTGGGAAGAGGCCGAACAGCTTGGCCGGCCGGGTGGCGACCAGGTCCACGAAGCGGCACGGGTCGATCAGCCCGCCGGCCACCCCGGCCTGCCAGAGGACCATCAGCCGGTCCTCGATGCCCGGGACGCCGTTGGGCACCTTCGGGAAGTAGCCGGGGCTGCGCATCTTCTGCGGCGGCAGGTCGTCGGGCTGGTGCAGGCAGAAGCCGGCGTGGTCGGTGGCGACGGTGGACAGGGCGCCGGTGGCGAGCATCCGCCACAGGCCGTCCTGGTTGCTGCGTTCCCGGATCGGCGGCGAGCAGACGTACGCGGCGGCACGCTCCCCGAGGTCCGCGTAGTCCTCGTAGGCGACGACCAGGTACTGGGGGCAGGTCTCGCCCCACACCCGCGACCCGGCCGCCCGGGCCCGGCTGATCTCGTCGGCCGCCGCCGCGCTGGAGACGTGCACCACGTACAGCGGTGTTCCGATGGTGTCGGCGAGCACGACCGCTCGGTGCACCGCCTCGGCCTCGGACTCGTGCCCGTGTGCCCGCAGGTGGAAGCTCTCGGCTGTCTGGCCGCTGTCCACCAGGCGCCGAACCTCCCGGGCGACCATGTGTCCGTTCTCGGCGTGCACCATGGGCAGTACGCCGAGCTCGCGCGCCAGCTCGAAGCCGTCGAGCAGCTCGTTGTCCTCGACCATCTGGCCCGGGTAGGCCATGAAGAACTTCCAGCTGGTGGCGCCCTCGGTGACCAGCCGACGCAGGTCGTCGAGGACGTCCGGCTGGGCGGCGCGGGGCGGGACGATGGCGTGCAGGCCGATGTCGATCACTGCCTTGGCCGCCGCCGCGTCCCGCCGGCGCAGGTAGGTGTCGTACAGCGACCGGTCCGGTTCCTTCTTGACGAAGTCGAGGACGGCGGTCGTGCCGCCGCACGCCGCCGCGACGGTCCCGGTGTGGAAGTCGTCGGCGGTGTGGGTACTGAACCCGTCGACCGGGTACTCCAGGTGTGTGTGCGCGTCGATGCCACCGGGCATGACCAGCTTCCCGGTCGCGTCGACGACGTGGTCGGCGGTCCAGTCCGGTCCGGCGCCGAGGGCGACGATCCGGCCGTCACGCACCAGCACGTCGGCGCGGACCGCCGCATCGGCGTTGACGACCGTGCCGTTGGCGATCAACGTCGTTGGCATCTCGTACCTCTCCTCCCCGGCGGGCTTCCACCCGTCGCGCCGTTCGTCAGCCCTGGTAGTGCTCGTCGGCGAGGGACAGGACCTCGTCGAGGACGCCGAGCGCTAGATCGATCTCCTCGGCGTTGATCACCAGCGGCGGGGTCAGCCGCAGGACGTTGAAGTTGGCGGTCAGGTAGACGCCCTGCTGCATCGCGGCCTTGAGTAGGCGGCTGACCGGGGCCGCCGCCGGGCCCTTGGCGTTGAACGGGACGAGCGGCTGCCGGGTGTCGCGGTTGCGCACCAGCTCCACGCCGTAGAACAGACCCCGGCCACGGATGTCGCCGATGCTCGGGTGGCTCTCCGCCAGCTTGGCCAGGCCGGCGCCGAGCCGCTCCCCCATTGCCCGCGCGTTCTCCACCACGCCCTCGTCCTGCATGATCCGCAGGGAGGCCACGCCGGAGGCGCAGGCGAGCGGGTGCCCGGCGTAGGTCAGACCGCCCCAGAACATGTGGTCGCGCAGCCAGTCGGAGATCCGGGCGGAGACCGTCATGGCCCCGAGGGGTACGTAGCCGGAGTTCAGCCCCTTGGCGGTGGTGAGGATGTCGGGCACGACATCCCAGTGGTCGCAGGCGAACCACTCACCGGTACGGCCGAAGCCCGCCATCACCTCGTCGAAGATGAGCAGGATGCCGTGTCGGTCGCAGACCTCCCGCAGCGACCGCAGGTATCCGTCCGGCGGGTAGAGCAGGCCGTTCGTGCCGGTGACCGGTTCGATGATCACTGCGGCGACCGTCTCCGGGTTCTCGTACTGGAGGATCTCCTCCAGGTGCGGCCCCCCGGAGCAGACCGGGCACGGGTCGGGGTGCCCGGCCGGGCACCGGTAGGTGTAGGGGTCGAGCATGCGCACCACACCGGTCATTCCCGGCTCGGCCGCCCATCGGCGCGGGTCGCCGGTCAGCGACATCGCGCCCGCCGTGGCGCCGTGGTACGAGCGGTAGCGGGCGATGATCTTCTGCCGGCCGGTGACGTGCCGGGCCAGTCGGACGGCGTTCTCGTTGGCTGCCGCTCCGCCGGTGGTGAAGAAGCTCATCTTCAGGTCGCCGGGGGTCAGTTCGGCCATCAGCTCGGCCAGCTCCGCCCGGGAGCGCTCGGCGAAGCCGGGTCCGATGTAGCAGAGTTGCTCGGCCTGGGCGCGGATGGCCTCGACCAGTCGGGGGTGCTGGTGACCCAGGTTCAGGTTGACCAGTTGTGACTGGAAGTCGAGGTAGCGGCGGCCGTCGTAGTCCCAGAACCACGATCCGGATCCGCCGGCCACGGCGATGGGGTCGAGTGCGCCCTGCACCGACCAGGAGTGGATGACGTACTCCCTGTCGATTTCTTTGACCCGCTGGCTGGTCCAGGTGTCGGTGTCGGTGATCGTCATCGGCTGGCCTCCGTCCCGTCCGGCTGGGTCAGTTGCTCTTCAGCTCGGCGCCGAAGGCGGCGAGCCGGGCCAGCGGGCGTCCGGCGTTCGACGCGGCGCAGACCACGAAGATCTCCCGGGGCCGCGGCACGTCGGCCACCTGGAGGGTCACCGTCTGGTGGTGCGAGCGGGTCTTGGCATCCAGCTTGTGCTTGAGCGGAATGTCGATGGGGCTGCCGGGCAGGCCGACCTTCTCGGCGGCGGGCAGCAGCTCGGTGCCGCCGGCCACGCTGCGGAAGACGTTGCCGAAGCGGAGGTTGTGAATCAGCGCCGAGCCGTGCTCGACCTCGCCGTCGATGCCGACGAGCGCCGCCTTGCCGAACGCCTCGACCTCCTCGCCGAGCAGTTCCACGCAGGCGGGGCCGACCAGGTTGCCGATCTCCTCACCGATCTCGTCGGCGAGGGTGACCAGGTCCTGGACGTACTCGCTGGGGTAGGGATTCTCGATGACCACGCCGGCGAAGGCGACCCGGTGCACCGGCTGCACCGCCCTGCCGTTCTCCAGCCGCGTCTCTTCGAGGTGACGGATCAGCTTGCGAACACGGACGCTCACGATCACTCCTTAGTGGTTCATTGGATGAACCGTCGGTTCATATCTTGGTTCTGCGGGAAGAGCGAAGTCAATAGCCTTCAAGGACAGATCCCGGTGCCCGGCGTGCCCGCGCGTCGCCCGATCCCCGCAGGTCACGAAGGACGCCGCCCCTACCGGCGGGACGGGCCCCGGCTCAGCTCACGGCCGGTCCGTCAATGGACGTAGAGGTCAGTCCGCCGGTCGGCCACTGGCTGGTTGAACGGGTTGTGCAACCGTTCGGCACGCGAGCCGATCAGGTCCACCTCCGCCAGCACGAGTTCCTCCCGGTCCGGGCTCGCCGGGCCGGCGAGGGGCCAACCGTCGGGTCCCACGAGGACGGACCGGCCGACGAACGTCTGCCCCCGCTCGACTCCGATCCGGCTGACCCCGGCGACGTAGCACTGGTTGGAGTGCGCCCCGGTCATGCACATGAGGTTCGCCATCGCTGGGGTGGCCTCGGGCTGCCCGGGCACCGGCACCCAGTTCGACGGCAACACCACCAGATCGGCACCCTGCAACGCCGCGCTGCGGAACGTCTCGGGGAACCAGGCGTCGTAGCAGATCCCGATCCCGATCCGACCCAGCGGCGTGTCGAAGACCGGGAAGCCGTCCCCGTTACGGTCGTAGATCTCCTTCTCGTCGTTCCACAGATGGGCCTTGCGGAAGGTTCCGACATGGCCGGTAGGGCCAAGCAGCACTGCCGCGTTGAAGACCCGGTCCCCGTCCCGCTCGGTGACCCCACCCACGATCCACACGTCCAGTTCGGCAGCGAGCCGCGCCCAGGCGGCGACCGTAGGGCCGTCCGGCACCGACTGGGCATGCTGCGCGGCCTCCGCCCGGTCGGCGAAGACGTATCCCGCCGAGGCCGCCTCGGGCAACACCACGAGCCGGGCCCCACGGCCTGCCGCCTCGCGGATCCAGTACGAGGTCTTGGCGATGTTCACCGGGATGTCACCGAAGACCGGCTCCAGTTGGACCCCGGCGAGCAGGAACCTGGTCACCATGACGCCCGTACCGCCGCATACTTGATGTTCAGGTACTCGTCGATGCCGGCCTTGCCGCCCTCGCGCCCGAGACCGGACTGCTTGACCCCGCCGAACGGTGCCGCCGGGTTGGAGATGATGCCCTGGTTGAGCCCCACCATCCCGCTCTCGAGGCGCTCGGTCACCCGCAGGCCACGGCCGAGGTTCTCCGTGAAGACATACGCGGCGAGGCCATACTCCGAGGCGTTGGCCCTGCCGACCGCCTCGTCCTCGTCGTCGAAGACCACGACCGGGGCAACCGGCCCGAAGATTTCCTCCCAGACGCACCGGGCGCCGTCCGGCACTCCAGACAGGACAGTCGGCGCGAAGAAGTGGCCCTCCCCGGCGATCGGTCCGCCGCCGGTGACGACGCTCGCCCCCGCCTGCGTCGCATCGGTGACCAACTGAGCAACCGACGCCACCGCGGCCTGGTCGATGAGGGGCCCTACCTCGGTCGAGGGGTCCAGCCCGTGACCGACGCGCAGCCCATGCAGCCGCTCGGCCAGCGCGCCGACGAACCGCTGCGCCACCGACCGCTGCACGTAGAACCGGTTCGCGGCGGTGCACGCCTCACCGACGTTGCGCATCTTCGCCTGCACGGCCCCCTCGACCGCCAGCTCCAGGTCGGCGTCGTCGAACACGATGAACGGCGCGTTCCCGCCCAGCTCCATCGACGTGCGCAGCACCCGCTGCGCGGACTGGGCGAGCAGCGTCCGACCGACCGGGGTCGAGCCGGTGAACGACAGCTTGCGCAACCGGTCGTCGGCGAGCAGCGCCGAGGTGACCCGGCCGGACTGCGAGGTGGTGAGCACGTTGACCACGCCACGCGGCAGGCCGGCCCGCTCCAGGATCTCCACCAGCGCCAGCATCGACAGCGGGGTCTGCTTGGCCGGCTTGACCACGACGGTGCAGCCGGCCGCCAGGGCGGGACCGATCTTGCGGGTACCCATCGCCATCGGGAAGTTCCACGGGGTCACCAGTAGACAGGGGCCGACCGGCTGCCGCAGGACGACGACGCGCGAGTTCCCGGCCGGTGCCGTGAGGTAGCCCCCGTCGATCCGGACCGCCTCCTCGGCGAACCAGCGGAGAAACTCCGCGGCGTAGGTAACCTCGGCCTGGGACTCCGCGAACGCCTTGCCCATCTCCAGGGTCATCATCCGGGCCAGGTCGTCCCGGCGTTCGATGACCAGGTCGAACGCCCGGCGCAGCACCTCTCCCCGTTCTCGGGGCGGGGTGGCGGCCCAGCCGGACTGGGCACGGGCGGCGGCGGCCAGGGCGTCCAGCCCGTCGGCGACCGAGGCGTCCGCCACCTCGGCGATCGTCGACCCCGTCGCCGGGTCCTCCACGGCCAGGACGGCACCGTCCCGGCCCGCGCGCCACTCGCCGTCGACGTACAGGCCCTTGGGGGTCTTGTCGACCACGGTCATCGCCGCCGCCAACGCCTCGGCTGGTACGGCCATTGCTTCCTCCTTCACCGCGGGCCTCGCCACGGGCGAGCCGGTACGGTCGGCGGGTGCCTAGCGTCTGGCAAAGGCACTCGGGATATCGATGTCAGCGTTGCTGAGCAGGTCGGTGAGCTGTCGTGCGGCCTTGATCACCGACTCCGCCATGATGTCGATGCGGTCGCGGGTGATCCGGTAGGTGGGCCCGCCGATCCAGACCGCGTACGGCGTCGTTCCTCGCAGACGCACCGGTGCGGCGACCGACGCCGCACCGACCTCCAACTCGTCGTACGCGAAGGCGAACCCCCGGTTCCGAACCGCCTCCAGCGAGCCCATGAAGGACTCCAGGTCCCCCACCTCCGGCGGGGCGTGCTCGGCGAACTCCTCGGTGAAGTCGGCCCGCACCGAATCCGGGTTCAGCGCCGCCAGCAGCACCTTCCCGGTGGAGGTCGCCCACACCGGCTGGGTACGGGGTACCGGCTTGAGCGTCTGCCCGATCAGCGACGGCCCCGGCACCTGGGCGACGACCATCACCTTCGGTGGAAGCAGCACGTCGAAGCCCGCGGTCTCCCTGGTCTCCTCGGCCAGGTTCCGCAGCACCTCTCGCATGTGGCCGTACGCGCCGCCGCCGTCGAGCAGGCCGCCCACGATGGAGAGCAGTCCGAGCGACACCCGGTAGCGACGGGTCACCGGATCGAGGGTGAGCCAGCTCTCCCGTTCCAGCACGGTGAGCACCCGGTAGCAGGTGGCCTTGGGGATACCCGCCTCCCGGGCCACCTCGCTGAGTCCGACACCCTCGGGGTGAGCCGCCACGGCCCGCAGGAGCCAGATCGTACGTCGCACCAGCCCCGCCTCACTGGGCGCCATTGCTACCTCCATCAATTGCATCGGCCTTGGTATACGGCCCATATCTTGGCAGGCGTCATTGGCTGCGGGCGTGTGCCGAACGGCGGGCGCCGCCCGGCACACGCCGCTCGCCTACTTCCCGCCTTCCGTGATCGTCACGGTCTGCGGTTTGTAGGAGTTGCCGCTGACGTCGAACCCGTCGGCCTTGAGTTCGTCGTTCGCGCGCTGCGACAGGTCGGTGCGGAACGCGTCCTTGTCCGGCATGTTCTTCAGCACGCCGCCACCGATCGCGATCTTGATCGTCTGGTCCCAGGCCGCCTGGTCCATCATTCCCACGCCGTTGGTCGCGGGCCAGATCAGCTTGTTGATCTCGTTGAGCATCCAGGTCTGGTGCCCCTGCCCCAGCGCGCTGCCGTTGTCGAGCACAATGTCGACGCAGCCGGCCAGGTCGTCGCGGCAGTAGCCCCAGCCGCGGTAGGACGCCTTCAGGAACTTCACCGCCGTGTCCTGGTTGGCCTGCTCCCCCAGCCAGTCACCACGGGCGTAGATGCCGTCCTCCAGGCTGGTGTAGCCGGCGTCCTGGAGACTGATCACCGAGAAGTCCGACGGCTGGTAGAGCTTGCCCGTCTTCGGGTTCTTGGTCTCCAGCAGTTGGGCGTACTCGTTGTAGGTCTTGGCCTGACCGGCGTCGATCTCCCGACGGAGCAGCAGCGACATGTCGAATGGTTGCTGGATGATCTCCGTGTCGCGGCTCGGGTCGACGCCGGCGTCCTTCATCGCTGCGAACAGCACGAGCTCGTTGCCGTAACCCCAGCTCCCGACCTTCTTACCCTTCAGGTCGGTCAACGCCTTGATGCCGGAGTCGGCCCAGGCGACCTGGAGATAGGCGCCGCGCTGGAACACCTGGCCGATGTTCACCAGATTCGCGCCCTGCTCCCGGGTCACCATCGTCTTGGTGACGTGGCTGACCGCGAACTCGGCGTTGCCGGCGGAGAGCACCTGCTGAGGAACGATGTTGACGCCGCCCTCCTGGATGGTGACGTCGAGGCACTCCTCGGCGTAGTAACCCTTCTCCTTGGCCGCGTAGTAGCCGGCGAACTGGGCCTGGGCGACCCACTGGAGCACCACCCGGACCTTGGTGGTCGACTCGCAGTTCTTGGCGGCCTCAGCCGCGGACTCGCTCTGGGTGTCGGACATGCCACCGCAGGCCGAGGCGGCGAGCAGGACGGCGGTGAGGGCGGTGGCGATTGTGGCGGGGCGACCCTTTCGCGGGGTCCGCCATAGTTGCAGGGCCATTCTGACTCCAACAGATCGTGGTGGCCCGTGGCTCACGAGTCGCTGTCGTGCAGGGACTCGTGCCAGGGCATCAGGAGGCGTTCCAACAGAGACGTGGCACCGAACAGCAGCAGGCCGAGCGCGCTGGCCACGGCGATCCCCGCCCAGGCGAACTCAAAGCGGGGCAGGGCCGCCTGATAGGCGATGTACACCCCGAGAGCGTTGCTCGGTCCTCCGAAGTACTCGGTCACGATCACGCCGATCACGGCGAGCGTGCTGCCGAGCTTGAGCGCGTTGAACAGGTACGGCAACGCGTTGGGCAACCGCAGCATGAGCGCCACCTGTCGTGGCTGCGCCGCGAGCGATTGCATGATCTCCAGGTGCAGGGGTGAGACCTGGAGAAGTCCCCTGGTGGTGTTGACCAGGACCGGGAAGAAGACCATCACCGCGGCCACGCCGGCCTTCGACATGGGGTTGGTGACCCCGAACCAGTTGTTGAAGATCGGCGCGAGGGCCACGATCGGGGCGCAGTTGATGACGACGGCCGCGGTCAGCACCGGCGCGGACACTCCCGGGAACCGGCTGAGCGCCAACGCCACCAGGACCCCCGCTACCGCGCCGAGGACCAAGCCGAGGAGCACCTCCTGCACGGTGACCACCGACGCCGACATGATCGTGCCGAACTCGGCCTGGAACGCCGACGAGATGTCGGCCGGCGCCGGGACGATGAACGACGGAACGTCGAAGACGGTCACCAGCAGCTGCCACGAGCCGATGATCACCAGCGCGGTGAGGACGACCGGGAGGAACCGGCCGATCGCCGACCGGGCACCGGCGCCGGGCAAGGTGTCCCGCGCGAGCCGCGTCGTGCTCATCGGGCCGCCTGCTCGGCCGGGACGCCGTGCAGCGCCGTACGCACCTCGGTGACCTTGGCGAAGAACGCCTCGGTGGTCCGGGTCGCCGCCGTGCGCGGGTATGGCAGGTCGACGTCGATGCTGGCGGCGATGCGTCCGGGACGCGCGGACATCACGACGATCCGCGACGACAGGAACACCGCCTCGGAGATGCTGTGCGTGACGAACACGACGGTGGTCTGGGTGTCCGACCAGATCCGCAGCAGCTCGCCCTGCAACCGCTCGCGGTTCATCTCGTCGAGCGCGCCGAGCGGCTCGTCCATGAACAGAATCTCCGGGTCCGCCGACAGCGCGCGGGCGATCGCCACGCGCTGCTGCATGCCGCCGGAGAGCTGCCAGGGAAAGTGCCGGGAGAAGTCGGAGAGGCGGACCAGTTCCAGCATCTCGTGGGCCTTGGCCCGCCGGGTCTGCTTGTCCACCCCGGCCACCTGCAACGGCAGCTCGACGTTGCGCTGCACGGTACGCCACTCGAAGAGGCCGGCCTGCTGGAAGACCATGCCGTAGTCCCGGTCCGTCCGTGCCGCGCCCGGCGTCTTGCCGTTCAGCGACACCGTGCCGCTGGTCGGCTCGGTCAGGTCGGCCAGGATCCGCAGCAGAGTGCTCTTGCCGCAGCCGCTCGGGCCCAGCAGGGACACGAACTCGCCCCGCTTGATCGACAGGTCGATGTCCTCAAGTGCCGTCACCGTACGGTTTCCGCCGGTGAACTGCTTGTTGACTCCTCGCACGGAAATGATCGCGGCCTCAGACATCAGCGTCTCTCCAGGTGTTGTTGAGGCGGAAGGAATGTTCACCGGGTGTGCCGGTTCCGGAGCGCCACGCGCTCGATGAGTGCCAGGGACTGCACGAACACGATGCCGGCCGCCGCCGCAACCAGGACGGCCGCGTACAACTTCTCCGGCCCGTTCGAGTAGTAGTAGGCGAAGGTGAGGATCGCCCGGCCGATGCCCCGGCCGGTGCCCGCGGAAAGCTCGCCCACGATCGCGCCCACCACGCTCGCGGTGGCGGCCAGCCGGAGCCCGGCGAACACGAAGGGCAGTGCTGCCGGGATCCGCAGCCACCCCAGCACCTGCCAGCGGCCCGCGCCCACGCTGCGCATGAACTCCAACTGGACCTTCGGCGGTGACTTCAGGCCTCGTAGGGCGTTGATGGTGACCGGGAAGAACGCGAGGTAGGCGGCGATACCGGTCACCGCCATCCAGGGCGGCGCGCCGGCCTTCCCACCCCAGATCACGATCATCGGTGCGATCGCCACCAGGGGAACCGTCTGTGACGCGACCAGCCAGGGCATCAGTCCCTTGCTGAGCGGCACCACGTGCAGGAAGACGACCGCCAGCACCAGGCCCAGCGACGAGCCCGCCAGCAGACCGTAGAACGCCTCGCGGAGCGTCACACTGGTCTCGCCGAGGAGATAGCTGCCCAGCACCATCGAGTCGCCCCGCCGGGCCGGCTCGACCAGGGCGCCGAGAATCGACCAGACGTGCGGCATCGAAAGATCGTCGGTGGCGACCGGGAAGGCGATCCCGGTGCCGGGCACGACGTCATCAACGGCGCGCCCCAGCGCCTTGTAGCACTCCCAGAGGCCGGCGAGCGCCGCCACGACCAATACGGCCCCGACGGCGTTCAGCACGCGTTTCCTCGCGGCGGACAGGCGCCCGGATCGGCGCAGTGTCACTCGTTCCACCTGCCCGGCCGGTCCAGCCTCGGCAGCCGGTGTAGTGGCGGTTCTTGTCGCAGTCATGCAGGCACTCTCCGAATCCCTCGGAAGCGTCGTCTGGCGTGAGATCCGTCGGCCGGCCCCGCCTGTCGGATCACTGAGTGAACTGGTGGTTCACCATAGAAGCGTGACTCAGGCCACGTCAACGGTTTGGCCAGGACATCGGATCACCATCTGGAGGCCGCTCCCGACCCACGTCACCTGCCGGATACCGCAATCCGGGTCAAGCTGCCGCCTCCGCAGCCAACACCAACGGAAGGTTGCGCCCACTGGAGTGGCGTACGACTTGCCCGTGATGGGCGTGTTACGTAGATGAGAGACGGCCATCGCGTCGATCCTTCAAGACGACCAAGTCAGAGAAGGAAGAGAGAACGCGATGGCCGCATCTGAGAGTGTGAACCCTGTTGACCTGCTGCGCGAGCAGATCGAGGGCGCGTCGCCGGACGTGTTGCAGGCGATGATCAAGACGTTCGCACAGGCGTTGATGTCCGCCGAGGCCGATGCGATCTGCGGTGCCGGGTACGGGCAACGCAGCGACGAGCGGGTCAACTCCCGTAACGGATACCGAGCCCGGCAGTGGGACACCCGGGCCGGGACGATCGATCTGGCGAGCGCGCCCAGCGGACAGCTGGGGTGAGTCCCGGGCCCGAATCGTTCGAGACCAGGTCGACGCGCGTCAGTCCGTGGTCACTGCGGCGCCTTCGTGGTGGGTCCCGTGTAGGGAACGGGTAGCCACGGCGGTCATGAGCAGGCCGCACATGGTCAAGCCCGCGGCTACGAGGTAGATGGGCCTGGGACCAGTAGTCGAATCGGCGATGAGTCCGCCGAACAGGCCGGCGCAGGCAGCAGCGACCTGGTATCCGGACGCGTTGACGGCCATGGCCAGCGTGGGCGCTTCGGCGGCGGTCATCATCACGCGTGCTTGCATGCCGGGGATGATCGCGAAGCCGAGGAGGCCGATTGCCACGACCGCCACCGCGGTGAGTGTGGTTGAGGCGGCGACGAACCAGGTGCCCACAAGGGTTGCGGCCAACAGCCCGAGGAGGGCTGGTTGGAAGAGCCGCGGGTTGCGGTCGTAGAGCGTGCCGCCGACGAGGTTGCCGATCGTCGCGCCGACGCCGTAGGCAAGGAGCAGGACCGGCAGCCGGGTGGCGGGGTGGCCGCCCAGATCCGTAAGCAGCGGGGCGAGGTAGTTGAACACCATGAGAACACCGACGTTGCCGACCGCAGTGATGGCCAGCGCCACCAACACCGGCCGCTGCCGCAACACCAGCAACTCCGAGACCGCCAAGGTCCGACCCGCGTCGCTCGGCGGTGCGAGCAGCAGAAACACAAGGCCCAGCCCGATCAGGCACGCAACGGCAATCGCGGCGAACGTCGCGCGCCAACCCCACTGACTGCCGATCTGGGCGCCGATGGGCGCTCCGAGGATCATGGCCAGATTCATCCCGAAGGCCAGCCGGGCAACCATGGTCCCGGCTTGCTCGGGTGGCGCGGACTGCACTGCGATCACGATGGCTTGGGCGAAGAAGGTCGAGGTCACCAGCGCGGTGACCACCCGGGCGGCCAAGAGCAAGGAGAATTCGGGGGCGAGGGCGGAGACCGCGTTCCCTACGACCGCGACAGCCAGCAGTGCCAGCATCAGCCGCTTCCTGTCGATCCCGGCGGTCACTGCGGTGAGCACCGGGCCGCCGATGATCATGCCCACGGCGTAGGCAGTGACCAGCAGGCCTGCGGTGCCGACGGTGACCTCGAGGTCGGTGGCGACTTCGGGCAGGATTCCGGCCACCACGAATTCACCAGCGGTGATGCTGAAGACGCAGAACATGAGGATGGCAAGTCGGAGCATGCCCGGCACGCTAAACTCTCACGTCGGTGTGAGAGTCAAGCCCGGGTAGCGAACGGAGCGGCCAGGTGAAAATCGGAGAGCTGGCGGAGCGGACCGGAGTCAGCGTGCGAGCGTTGCGCTACTACGAGGAGAAGGGTGCCCTGAGGCCGGACCGAACCCCCAGCGGGTACCGGATCTTCGCCGACTCCGAAATCCGCAAGGTGGGGCACATCCAGACCCTCCTCGCCGCGGGCCTCGGCATGGACCTCATCAGCGAGATCCTGGCATGCCTGTCCGGCGAATCCCTGCTGCTGGACGACTGCCGCGAACGTCTCGAAGCAGAGCGCCGCCGGATCACCAACGACATCGACCAACTCGTCCACACACGGTCGCTGCTGGACGACCTGCTCGCAACCACGCGCGCCCCGGCACAACCCAACCCCGCGGAGTCATCCATCGCATAGTGACCATCCCCGCTGGCCGCGTCGTCGGGCCACTGGGCGATCAGCCACCGCTCGGGCAGGGTGCCGTCGGCGTCGCGGGCGACGCGGTGGCCGGCCGGGCGTAGCCAATCCCGTGCTGCGCCACCAGCGGGAGGTGTTCGGGCCGGTGGCCTCGGACACCACGGCGTGGCGGACCTGGATGAGATCGGCGTGGTGCAGCTGCGACGCATCGCCAAGGCCAGGGTGACGGTGCGGGCCCGGGTGTGGCAGCTGGTCGGCGGCCCACCGCTGGCGCGGGCGGCGGGCCGGGACATCGGTGCCGGTGTGGTGGTCCTCGACGTGGACTCGACGATCGTGATCGCGCACATCGACAAGGCGCGGGGGCCACCTACAAGCACACCCACGGGTTTCATCCGATCCTGGTGACCTGCGACAACACTGCGGAGCTTCTCAGGGTGAAGCTGCGGCCGGGCAACGCCAGGGCCAACACCGCCGCCAATCACCTCGACGTGCTCACCCAAGCGGTCGCGCAGGTCCCCGCACCGCACCGCCGGCACCTGCTCATCCGCGGTGACTCCGCGGCAGCCACCCGCGCCGTGCTGGACCGGCTGACCGGGCGCAACACCACCGCGCACTGTGGAGTACTCGCTGGGCTGGTCGATCGGCGAGGCCGAACGCGCCGCCATCACCGGCCTGCCCGCCGAGGCGTGGTCGCCGGCGATCGACACCGACGGTGGTGTGCGTGACGGGCGCCGCCGTCTCCGAACTGACCGGCCTGCTGCACCTGAGCGGCTGGCCGGCCGGGAGGCAGGGCATCGTCCGGCGGGAACGCCCCACCCCGGCGCCCAGCTGACGCTGCTCGAGCACCGGGACGGCTGGCGTTACACCGCATTCGTCACCAACACCACCACCGGAGCACTGCAGTGGCTGGAGGCCCGCCACCGGCCCACGCCCGCGTCGAGGACAGGATCCGCTGCGCCAAGGACACCGGCCTTCGCCGGCCACCTTCTCGCGAGTTCGCGATCAACCAGGCTTGGTGCGCCACCACGGCGATCGCCGTCGACCTGATCGCGTGGCTGCAGCTCATCGGCCTCGACGGCGACCTGGCGAAGGCTGAACCGAAACGGCTGCGCTACCGCATCCTGCATACCGCAGGTCGCCTCGTACGCGGCCAACGCCGCCGCTGGCTACGCACCCCCGCCACCTGGCCCTGGACCGAACAGATCACCGCCGCGTTCAACCGGATCGCGGCCAACTCCGCCCCCGGCTGACCAGCTCAGCCGCTGTCCCGACGACCGGAGAACCCAGGAGACCACGCCCGCCGCCGCGACAGACGGCTCGCCACCATGTCCGGAACCGAAACCACATGGATCAGCAGCGATCAGCGCTGCCGGGCGAAAGGAGCCGACCCCCGGCGCGAATCATCGAGGCCAAGCAGTATGCGAAGCGCGGCTCGTTACCATAACAATGCAACATAAACAATTTGACATCAACTGATACGCTGCTCTCAGTTTACCCCTAGAGAGGAGAGACACCGAAGTGAATAAAATATCAAGCGTCGCGTCCGTGCTCGCACTCTCAATTGGAATCGCTATTTTCCCGGCAGCATCTGCCTACGCTGCTACGGACAGGAGCGGGGCGGAACGGCTGAACATCCCGAACAGCAGCGCGTGCAAGGCGGGTCGCACGGTCATGCAAGGCATGGTGGCAGGGCCAGGCGGCCAGCTTTACATCGTTTTCACAAAGGCAGCCGGCGCGGAGCCTGTCCTGTCCAGGTGGTTGCGCGACGGCTCAACCTGGGACGGCACCAGCTGGGTCTGCGCCGGGGCGCCAACCTCCATGCCCACACTCGGCCACGGTAACGACCTCGCCTACAATCCGAACTATCTGGGCCAAGGCCCGGCCTTGATTGCCACCCAAGGGAGCCAATCCGCGTTTCCGAGCGATAAGGTGACAATCGTGCGCCTGAACGCCGACGGATCTTTTGGCGCAACCGGGGAAGTCCGTCTACCGATCGGCAACATCAGCGGCCTCTGCTACAGCGCGACGGCTGCCGGCGGAGCCGGCAAATATGCTGCCCGACGGTTGGGTAGCCTGTGGACTCATCCCGGCGCCGGTGCGCTTACGAGTGGATGGACGCTGGTGAAGAGCAACCTGACGAGTCACGATAACCGTTCCGACCAAGGCATTGACTGCTCCGAGAACTACATCTGGAACACCAAGTCAATCAACACCTCAACGCCCGCTACCGGGTGGAACTGGGTGTACCAGTACAACTGGTCTGGAGGCGATGTGGAGAGCGACATCGGAATTCCGGGGAACAACTTAACCGACGAGATCGAAGATGTCACCCATGTGGGGAGCGAATTCTTCATCGGCATCAACCGAAACGACGGGCTAGCCGACTCCGTGAAGGTGTTCATCGAATAAATTTCGGGCAGTTGTATCCTGTTGACGTATTTGTGGGGCACTTGGTGTGCTTGCCGGTTAACCGATAAGGTGTCTCGCAGGACGCTTCCTGAAGAAGGGAGACAGCACCCCTGGTGACCAGAGTCTTACTCAGGCCGCTTCATTGGGACGAGCTGCCGATCCCCGTGGCCTCGTCCGGACCCGGGCTCGTCATCGGGCATCCTCGGTGTTGATGACAGATGTCATTTGACAGATGACACCCGTGTCTGCCCGAACATGTCCAGCACTGGGATTGTTGAACCATGACGAGATGGGCAGACAACGAACAGACAAGCAAGCCACAAGCAAAACGGAGCCTTGCTGCCGACCTCATGAGCCTCGGTCCGGCTTCGACTCCCGGGCGTGAACTCCTCGCCGCGGTATTGCAGATCGGTGCCGTCGCCCTGTTGTGCTTCGTGGTGTTTCCCGACCGCCTATCCGAGGTGATGCGGTGGGGGCTGTTGGCGGCGACGTTCGTGTATTTCGTGTTTCGTTTCGCGGCCGGCCTGCCGAAGTGGCTACAGCGCAGATAGCGTCTCTCTCCATCGCGTGATCGGATGGCCGACGAGGCTGCGTCCTGGAGGTCATCCCTGAGCCAGAGCACGATCTCGGCCACGGAATACGCCGCGCACTTCGCATATCAAGTCGCGAGATCAGGAAACTGCTCCAACCGAGCAATACACCGCTCCACCGCATTCCACCGCTGGTACTCGTCCCGATCGAATGCAAGCGGCCGCCCGCCGGAAACACTAGGGGGGTTTCCGGCGGGCGATCTGGTCCGCGTGCCGATCCGTGCCCAGGCCCTGTCGGTCAGCTCGCCTCGCCTACCAGCGATCCAGGCCTGCACCAGCCGAGGCGAACGACGTGCACGGCGCGCCGGCAGGACGTACGGGACAGACGCTAGATCCAGCCTTCACTCCACGCCGTCCTGGCTGCCGCGACCCGGGTCTCGGCACCGAGTTTGGTCATGGCGGTGGAGATGTAGTTCCGCACGGTTCCCGGTGCGAGGTGGGTGCGTTCGGCGATCACGCGGATCGTGGCTCCATCGAGGGCTTCTCTTAGCACTTCGATCTCGCGATCGGTGAGCGGGCAATTGCTTTCAGAGAGTGCCGCAGTCGCGACTGAGCCGTCGACATAGCGCCCGCCATTACGAACCGTTCGCAAGATATGCGGCAATTCCTTGACCGATGTGGCCTTGGTGACGAATGCCAACGCGCCCGCATCCAGCGCGCGTCGCAGGACGGCGGGCCTGGCATGCCGAGTGAGCAGGACGACCCGCGTGTCGGCGGACGCCGTGCGGACGGCGGCAGCTGCTTCGAGCCCGTCGAGCTTCGGCATTTCCAGGTCGAGCACGGCCACGTCTGGTCGGGTCTGCCTGATGACCTTGATCGCTTCCTCACCGTCTCGGGCGGTGCCGACGATGTCGATGTCGTCTTCCAGGCCAAGCAGCGTGACGATCGCCTCACGGAGCAGCAGCTCATCGTCGGCAAGGACGACTCGGATGGCGTTCATGCTGTGTCTCCGTTCGCCATGGCATGTGAAACCGGAAGCCAGCCGACCAGTCGTCCGCCATCGTCAGCCGCGAATTCAAGTTCGCCGTCCAGCCCACGATAGCGTTCACAGAGCGTCTGCAGCCCCGTGCCGGACTGCTCGTGGGGTGCTGAGCTGAATACGCTGGCGGACGGTGCCGAGCTCGGGCCGGAATCGGTCACGATCAGGGCGACGCCACTGCGCCCCGATCGATGCTCTTGCCGAGTTGTGATGGTGCAGGTGCTGGCACGGGTGTGCTTGAGGATGTTGGTGATCGCTTCCCGCACGGTCAAGCCGAGAAGCCGATCAGTCTCGTCGTCGATCCCGGAGATGCCAGTGGTGTCGCGCTGCGCCGTGATGCCGGCGGCCAGGAGCACCCGGACCGCGTTCGCGATCTCCTCGTCGAGGCGGACCTCTCGGTTGGCGTGGACGACTCGGTGCATCTCTTCGAGTGCGTCGAGCGTGATGGCCTGGACGCGCTCGGCGTGCTGAGCGGCTGCAAGGTACTCACCTCGCTCGATGAGCCTGCTGACGAGTTCCGCCTCGACCGTGATCAGGCCCAGGTGCTGGCCCTGGATGTCATGGAGGTCTCCGGCGAAGCGCTTGCGTTCGGTGATGACCGCCCGTTCCGCCTCACGTGATCGCAGATCATCGAGTTCGATCGCGAGGGCGTAGATGGAGTCCTGGCCCAGTAGGCCGAGGGCGAGCAGTGCGGCGACGATCAGCGTCAGCGGCTCCCAGTCGTGCCCCGATGCGGTATCAACGGCGAACATGACGAGACCGCTGGCGATGGTCGCGACCAGGAGGCGGATGATGCCCGACCAGAACGAGCCGCCGGACACGGCCCGCAACGCCCAGGCCAATGGGACCGCCGCGGCCGTGACCGGATGGCCGGTGACCGGAACCAGTGCTGCGACGGCCAACGCGGACGCAAGCGCCCCGGCGCTGGCCCATGCTCTGGCACGCGGATTGCGGAGCCACCTGGTGAACCGGTGGTGCGGCACGAACTCGGCGGCCACGAGCAGGGAGGCACCGATGCCGACCAGCACGGCGCTCAGCATCGCCAAGGAGACGACGATCGGCGGGCGTGGTTCGACGACGAAGGCCACCGCCGGGGCGGTGACCGTCCCGAGCACGAGGATGACATGGGTCGCGTGAACATACGACGCGATGGCGCGGAACCGGTCGCCGCCCGCCGTCATCCCGCGCCGTCGCATCTCATCCTCCTTGAACATCATGTTTCAGTGTCGTCGCTCCCACCGGAAACTCCGCCAGCTCACAATGGCGAGAACGACGGTCCAGGCCGCCATGAGCACCAGATCGACGACGACCGCCCCGACATCCAGCGACGCCGAGTACCATCCTGCCGTCGCCAAGTGGGCGTTCGCCACGAGCGGCACGGCGCGCACCGCGATGTCCGCGATGCCGGAGTCGACCGCCGGCAGGATCGCGGTGGCACCCATCGCGGCAACGAACAGGGGCAGCATCGTCCACTGCGCCTTCTCCGGTGTGGCGGTGAATCCGCTCGTGGCCACACCCGCGAGCGCTGCGACGACCATGCCGAACACACCAGACACGACGACCAGCTCAGGTTGCTGCGGCACAGGTGAGCCGAGAACGACCAGCCCCACGAACACGGCCGTGACCTGGAATGCGCCCACCAGCAACGGCGCTGCGAGCAGGCCCGCGACGATCCCCAAGCTCGGCAGCGCGGTCGTGCGCAGGCGTTTCAGGGCGAGGGTGTGCCGTCGGGCGGTGACCGTGTTGAGGGCAACGAAATAGACGGTGATGCACTGCGTGGCGACCATGTTCCGTCCCGCGATCTGCGCCCACAGCTCCGGATCGCTCGCGGTCTCGGCGAGCGCGGTGATCGCGATCAGTCCCGCTGGGAGCAGCAGCGTGAGGGCGACCATCACCGGCTGCCGGAGGAACACCCGAAGTTCAGCCGCCATCAGGGCGCGGACCAGTTGCGTCGTGCTCTTGCGCCCAGTGCGCTGGGTTCGGGGGAGCAGGTCTCCTGCAAGTCCCTGGTCAGACATCGTGCCGGTCATCGGGCAACCTTTCCCGTCGTAGCGGTGCCGGCCTTGACCGTCGGCATGTCGAAGAACACCTCTTCGAGCGAGGCCGGCGCGCATCGAAGCTGTCCCAGGACGAGGTTGTGAGCTCGCGACCAATCGGTGACGACCCCGACATCGATCTGCAACTGCGGCGTCCGGATCGTCACCGCGACCCCATCGCCCGGCCCGCCGCGACTGTCGGCCTCGTCCACCGCCGTCGTGTGCATGCCGCCGGTGATCAGCCCGCCCAGCTCGGCGAGCGCACCTGCCGCGGCCGAGACGGTGAAGCTGATCTGCGCGGGAATCGCCGCGAGCACCTCTCCCATCGGGCCCTCGAGCGCGACTCGCCCTCGGTCGAGGATCGTCACGTGCTCGGCCAGATGCTGCGCCTCGTCGAGGTAGTGGGTGGTCAGCAGCACCGTCGATCCCTGCGCGTTGAGCTCCTGAATGATCGTCCACATCGTCCGGCGCGACTGCGGGTCCAGGCCCGTGGTGGGTTCGTCGAGAACGACGAACTCCGGACCGCCCCAGATCGCCATGGCGAAATCGAGCCGTCGTCGCTCTCCCCCGGACAGGACCGAAACCGGAGTCTTTCGCCGATGATCCAGCCCCACGACGTCGAGAACCCGGTCGATCGAGTCCTCTCGGATGCTCAGGCCCTGCCAAAGGGCCAACTGGCCACCGACCGTCATCTCGTCCACCAGCCCGGATTCCTGCAGCATCGTTCCGGTCCGCCCCGCCACGACCGTCCGGTGCCGCCACGGATCCCGACCGAACACCCGCAGTGCGCCCCGCGTGGGGGATCGGAATCCTTGGATGCTCTCCAGCAAGGTGGTCTTGCCCGCCCCGTTCGTCCCGAGCAGCGCATGGATCTGTCCCGCCTGGACGGACAGGGTGACGTCATCGACCGCGACGAACTCGCCGTACGCGCAGGACACCCCCTCCACGACGACGACAGGTGAGGCGACGGGGACACCCGACATGCGGGTCTGCGATTGCGAATCAAGCACGCCTCAACTCTCCCGAGGTGCGCCGGAAGCGGCCAGCCACGCCCGTCACCGGCGCAAATGACATCTGTCATGAACACGCACGGTCAGCAAGAAGCCCCGATCTCGTCAGATCCGCGGCGCAACAAGACCGAGAAACGACGCTTGCACATGTTCGACGCGTTCAATCTCAGGTGCAGACGGAGCGTAGTGGCCACCGGCATGCCACACGATGTCGCAGGAACCACCCGCTTTTCGCCAGCGCTTCGCGAATTCCTCGGGCTTCTGGCCGGTGACCGTGGAGTCGACCGCGCCGCAGATGATCATCAACTGCGGCAGCGGGCCTCGATCGCATCGCGCGATCGTGCTGATCGGGTCGTAGGCGTCGAGATCGTCGTCGTCCGGGAACTCGACGCGATGCTTCTGCCCGAGCCGGGATGCGAGGTAGGCCCGAAGATGGGTGATCGGTGAGGTGACGCAGACGCGCTCCACGAGGCCTGGATCCAGCATCGCGGCCAGGAGCGCGAGTCGCCCACCATGGGGCGTTCCCAGCAGGCTCACCTGGTGGCGTCCGTGTTCCTGCCGCAGCACAGCGCGGAGATCGCCCAGCGCGTTGCCCCCAACGGCCCTCGGCCGGCAACCGCCCATCTCTTGCCGAGCTCCCCACCCCCTCGCAGGTGCGCGCAGACGATGTCGCCGACGGGCAGTTTCGCATTCGTCCCGCCTATCATGGCGATTTCGGTCTACGACCGTCCGTTCCGGACGGTACTCCTGGTGATCAGAGTCTTACTCGGAACGGTTCGCTGATTGGTATCGGTGAGCGACATCCCCACGTCGGCGCGCATGGACCGCATGAGCCCGGCTCGCGGCCGTCAGCCCACCACCACCGGGATAGCGCACCCCGAGCCAGATGCGTCACCAACGACCAAGGGCATGCCGACACGCCGCACCGCATCCAATTCAACCTCTGTAGCATCGCCGCTGTTGATGATGGTCAATCGCCTGCCTCGGTGGGCTAGTCGGAGGTGAGTTCCCTGCGCCGCATAACGCAGATCCTGGTCGCTGCCGTGGTTTCCTGCCTGGCCATAGCCCTATCCGCTGTGCCGGCACATGCCGCCGCCCAGGTCAGGGTGTACGTACCCAGTGGGCTGCCACTGAATATCCGCAACGCCCCGGCGCTGAGCGGGGCGGTAATCGGCAGTGTCCCCAACGGTAGCGTCGTCACCATCACCTGCCACGTTCGAGGGGATTCTGTCCAGGGCTTTGCCGGTGTCACCAACATCTGGGACCGACTCTCGAGCGGCGGGTGGGTCTCCGACGGATTCCTGGAGACCGGCTCGAACGGTCCGGTCGTCCCGCTCTGTGGGAGCAGCTCCGCGCCGTTCAAGTTCCCGTTCGCCGCTGGCCGTGCCTACACGATCACCCAGGCGGCGGGCAGCAGCTTCTCCCACAACGATGCCTACAACCGGCACGCCATCGACTTCGGCATGCCGGTCGGCGTACCGATCCTCGCGTCCGCCGCGGGCACCATCCGCTTCGAGGGCTGGGCGGGCGGCGGCGGGATCATGGCACTCGTCGACCACGGCAACAACCGGTGCTCACAGTACGCCCACCTGAGTGCCACGATCATCAATACCGGTGACCGCGTAGCGCAGGGGCAGCGGATCGGAACATCCGGGGCGACCGGCAACGTAACCGGCCCTCACCTGCACTGGAACATCGTCAACTGCGACACCCACACCAGCCGGGAAATCCCCAACAGCGTCGAGGTTGGCACCAACTACGTGGTGGGTACCGCTCCGGTCAGTAAGAACGGCTGACCGGAGCCGACCGGTCATCGGGCTAACGAGGGCGAGTGGATCCCGGTGCAGGCTAGGACTCCAGAAAGTACGGCGCCCTAGCTGTACTGCCCAGGGACGTTGGTTGAGGTGGTGTGACGACACGATGTAGATAGACGTGATGACGAAGGCCTCCGATTGTGGGGTGGAACTGTCAAGGAACCGCTCCGACAACCTGGAGGCCTTCGTGTCCCACGTTGACGCCGCTGTGACTCCTTGCGCGTCTCCGCCTGGCGCGTCTGATCGTGAACGACGGCTGGCCGATAGCCCGAGCGGCCGAGCGCTATGACGTGTCCTGGCCAACCGCGAAGTGGTGGGCCGTGCGGTATGCCGCGCACGGTGTGGCCGCCATGACCGACAGGCCATCGCGGCCACACCGCAGCCCCACCAGAACACCCCAGCCGGTAGTGCGCAGGATCGTGCACCTGCGATGGAAACAGCGTCTCGGGCCGGTGAGATCGCCAGCCAACTGGCGATGCCGGCCCCGACCGTGCACGCCGTGCTGACCGCTGCCGGCTCCGCGATGACTGCGTGGACGTCCGGCTGAGTCCCGTCCTTGCCAGTTGCGGGATCAGCCACTGGTGGTCGCAGTACGACGAGTGCGTCGCGCCGGCGGCCTGCACGTTGCCGAGGGTAGCGGCCAGCCAGGGGTTGCCCTTGCCGGTGGAGTTGGCCTTCTTGCGGCCGGCTGACTGGGCGTCGATGGGGCTGAACTTGGCCCAGGACACCATGTGCGCGGCGGTGGGGAAGACGGTCGACCGGTTTCTGGCGGTCAGCCGTCAGCGTGCAGCAGGTCGGCGTGGGCGGTGTGCAGCCGGGCGCTCCGCCGGTGCGTCTCGTCGAGACGGCGGGCCCAGCCGGCGGTGACCCTGCCGAACCGGTCGGGTCGGCCCTGGTCTGCGCCGCGATCGTGCCGCCTGGGACGGCACGATCGCGGCAACCGGATCACGAGTACATCAGGTGCAGCGTCATCCCGGCGTCGGCGTGTGCCAGGTTGTGGCAGTGGTTGGCCCACATTCCGGGGTTGTCGGCCCGGAACGCCACCTCCCAGACGTCGCCGGGGCGTACGTCGAAAGAGTCCAGCCACAAGGGGCTCCCGGTCGCCGGTCTTCCGTTGCGGCTCAACACCAGGACGTGGTGCCCGTGCAGGTGCCACGGGTGCACGATCTGGGACCGGTTCACGATCGTGAACTTGACGATGTCGCCGAGGCGTACAACCTGAGACGGGATGTCCGGATCGGCCGCGCCGTTGACGGTGTGGGCGTATCGCGGTAGCAGTCCGTTCAGGTCGAGGCCGCGGTCGAGAACGAGGGTGAACTTCCGGTCGTTTCGGGACCACGGCGCCGGAGAACTGACGCCGTAGGTGAGCGGATCCAGCACCGGCCACCCGCCGGTCGCCGCCGACACCGGTCCGGTCGAGTAGACCTCGCGTCCGTCGACGAACAGCGCCACCGGCGTGGCGGGCGCGGTGAACACCAGGTCGTAGCGTCCCCCGGCCGGGATCAGCACGGCGGCGTCGACGAGCGGCGTCGGGCCCTGCAGGTCAGATCCGTCGATCGCGGCGACCCGGAACGGGGTCCCGGCCAGGGCGTATCGGTGTGTCGTGCTGTCGGTGTTGATCAGCCGCAGCCGCACGGGCACCCCCGCCTCGACCGGCTCCGTTCTCGGTGCCGGCAGTGGAAGGCCAGAAAGGGTGTGCACCGGCACGGTGATGTCGACGCCGGTCACCGGCGCCGGGCGCACCACCAGGACGCCGTAGAGCCCCTTCCGCACGCCGATGTCGGATACCGCGTGCGTGTGGTACCAGTACGTCCCGACCTGGTCGGCGCGGAACCGGTAGACGAACTCCTGTCCGGGCAGCACCGCCGCCTGCGTCACCCCGGGCACCCCGTCCTGACTGTTCGGCACGTCGTACCCGTGCCAGTGCAGCGTGACCCCCCGCGCGATGTCCCGGTTGCGCAGCGTCACTTTCAGGACGTCGCCGACGGTGGCGGTCAGCTCCGGCCCGGGAACCTGCCCGTTGAACGCCCACGCCTCGACGTCCCGGCCGCTCACGTTCACCGTGGCGGTCCCGGCCGTCAGGGTGAACCGTCTGGTCGGTTCGCCGGCGGTCCGCGCATCCCGGTATCCATGATCATGTGGCATACCGGGAGCGGCGTCCGGAGTGACGGCCAGCCCGGTTCCGGTCACCAGCGCCGCGACCGCCACCGCGAGGGCCGCCCGGGACACCGTCGGCGACGGGCGTGCGCCGAGGACGCGCCACGTGATCGCGGTCGCCGCGACGACCCC
Source organism: Micromonospora sp. NPDC048063 (assembly GCF_043202855.1). Lineage (NCBI taxonomy): Bacteria > Bacillati > Actinomycetota > Actinomycetes > Micromonosporales > Micromonosporaceae > Micromonospora > Micromonospora sp. NPDC048063. The sequence continues at coordinate 320,141 of NZ_JBIDBG010000007.1, forward strand.
GGCGACCGCCAGCAGTCCGACTCCCGCCGATGCCGGATAGCCGTGCAGGACCGTCACGAGCAGGCCGGCGCTTCCGGCGTACCCGGCGAAGAGAAGCGGGACCGCGACGGAGCGGATGTCGCCCGGGGCCCGCAGCAGCCGGGGCCCGGCGACGGCCACCGCCGCGAGGGACAGTGGGGCGGCGATGAGGACCTTCTCCGCAGCGAACCACCAGCCGGCGCGGGCGAGCGCGGTGATCGTGATCGCCCGGGCGAGCGTGGCGAGCAGCGCGAAGGCGGCCAGTCCCAGTGCGAGCGGCCGGCGCCGGGCGGCCGACGCGGCGCCGCCGCCCAGCCACCCGACGGCCGCGAGGACCGCGATCACCAGGTCGGCCGCGAGCAGCGAGCCGGTGGTCATGCGGGCTCCCCTTCCCGGACGGCCACCGGGGCGGCGCCGGCCGGTGCCGGGTTGGCCAGCTTTCGAGCCGTCTGGTGGACGCTGACCACGACGTGCACGGCGATGATGCCGTTGAGCGCGTGCAGGCCGGCGATGGTCAGGCCGAACGGGGTGCTGACGCCCGCGGCGTCGGTCGACCCGTTCGCGAGCGCGGCGATGAGCGCCTGCAGGACGACGAGGCCGAGCGGCAGGACCGCCAGTCCGACGGTCCGGCCCGGCGCCTTCGCCAGCACGGCGAACAGGATGGTGAGCAGGGTGAGAACGGGGATGACCGCCGTTCCGGTGACGCTGTGCAGCGCGAATGCGTCGTCGCCCGCGGGTTTCGTGAACGCGCCCACGGCGGCGAAGATGAACTGCAGGGCGAACGCGGCGAGCGACAGAGCGCTGACGATGACGAAGGCCTTGCGCATGGTGAGCTCCTAGCGGTGAGCCGGGGACAGTGCCTGGGCGACGTGATCGGCGGCCGTGATCGCGCCGTACGCGACCAGCCGCACGAGGTCGGCGTCGTCCGGATGGGAGAGCCGCCAGAGGGCGACGTCGCCCGGGCTGATCGCGCTGGGCGCGAACGCCGCCAGCAGAGCAATCCGCGTCCCGATGCGGTCCGTGCCGGGCACGTCCCGGACCAGGTCGACGGCCCAGTCCGCGGGCCGGGCCGGGTATCGTCCGTCCTCCCACCGCACGGTGGCCGTGACGGTCTGGCGCGCCACGTCGCCCAGAAGGTCTCCGCCTCGCGTGGCGGCGTTCTTCAGCGACGCGTACGCGACGCCGACCGGGCTGTCCCCGGCCCAGGCCGGTGGCGTCGTCGTGCCGGCGTCGAGTAGCGGCAGGCTGCGGCCGGGCTCCTTCGGCTCCCGGGCCGCCCTGGCGTAGAGCCGGCCCCCGACCGACCGCACCAGCGGGGAGCGCTGCAGTCCGCCGGGCAGCAGGTCCGGGTCGAGCAGCGCCGAGACGATCCGGTTGATGAACTGGAAGGCGAGCAGGGTGCCGGTGACCTCCGGGCGGTACGGGCTGGTCCAGCCGGTGGCCCGAGGGCTCCGGCTGGCCTCGGCCCAGCCGACGAGCTCGACGTACCTCGGTTCCGGTGGCGTCCCGCCCCGGGCGATGACCTCGGCCAGCTCGTGCTCACCCAGGGCGTGCAGCAGCAGCACGTGGGCGTCGACGCAGAACCGGCAGCGGTTGGCCCGGGACACGGCCGACGCGACGAGCTCGCGGTCGACCCGGGACGCGTCCCCGGCGAGCAGGGCCTCGCGCATCAGCGCCCACGTCGCGGCCTGCACCTCCGGCACGGCCGAGAGCGCCTGGAAGGTGGGCACCGGCCCGAGGAACTCGTCCCGCAGCTGCCGGTAGACCTCCGCGGTGAGACCGGTCGCCGCCGACGCTTTCGCGGGGGTGAAGAAGCGGTATGTCATGGGTTCGATGCTTGCCGCGGCGGGCCGGGAAGACATCGTGCCGCCGCAGACACTTGCCCGGCCGCCGATACCGCGTCCGCGGTACGCCTCATCTACTGCGGGTGGGGGATGCTCCCTGATGACGGCCGCTCTACAGTTCGATCATGCGCCGCGATCTGCCGTACGCCGTCAGCGGCCTCGCCCTCGGCGTCCTCCTGCTCGGCAACGCCGCGCTCGCGCCGGACGCCGCACCGATGCGGGCGACCGACGTCGTCCTGGTCCTGGTCATGGCGGCGGCCCTGGCGGTGTGCCGGCGCTACCCGGTGGTGGCGTTGAGCGTGGTGGCCGCCGCCATGCTGGCCCTCCACGTCCGGGTGCACGCCGGGGTGTCCGCCGCGTTCCCCGTCCTCGGCACGGTCTACCTGGCCGCCTGGCGAGGCCACCGGGCGGCCGCCGCCCTGGCCAGCCTCGTCTTCCTCGGCGGCTTCCTGACCCGCGACGTCTCGGTCGCACCCACCGACCGGCCCAGCCAGCAGATCGCCGAGCGGACCGCCCTGCTGCTGGGCTGGTTCTTCGCGGCCAACGTCGCCGGACTCGTCGCGCGGCAGCGCCGGGCCTACCTGGAACAGGTCGAGCAGCGGGCGATCGAGGCCGAACGCACCCGCGAGGAGATGGCGTTGCGCCGCGCCGGGGAGGAGCGCCTGCGCATCGCCCGGGACCTGCACGACTCGCTGACCCACAGCATCTCCGTGATCAAGGTGCAGGCCGGGATCGCCGTGCACCTGGCCCGCAAGCACAACGAGGAACCGTCAGCCGCGCTGCTGGCGATCCAGGAGGCCAGCGGCGCCGCGATGCGGGAACTTCGGGCGACGCTGGACGTGCTGCGCTCACCCTCCGACGGGGACCGCGTCGGACTGGCCCGGGTGGGCGAACTCGCCGAACGGACCCGGGCGGCCGGCGTACCGGTGCAGGTGACCGTCACCGGTCAGCCGCGGGATCTGCCCGTCGAGGTCGACCAGGCCGGGTATCGCGTGGTCCAGGAGGCGCTGACCAATGTGGCCCGCCACGCCGGCCCCGCCACCGCCCAGATCCACATCGAGTACACCCCGACACAGCTGACCGTCTCGGTGGACGACGACGGCCGGGCGTCGCCGGTCCGGCCGGTGACACCGGGGGTGGGGCTGCGCGGCATGCGGGAACGGGTCGCCGGACTGGACGGCGCGCTGCACACCGCCGCCCGCGACGGCGGCGGGTTCGCGGTACGGGCCACGTTCCCGCTGGACGGTCCGGCATGACCGAGCGCTTGCGCGAGGTCCAACCAGTGCAGCCCGCCACGGATCGTGGCGGCTCCCGACCGGAGGGAGGAGCCGGCATGATCCGTGTCCTGCTCGCCGACGACCAGGCGCTGATGCGGGCCGGATTCCGGGCACTGCTCGACGCCGAGGACGATCTGGAGGTCGTCGGCGAGGCCGCCGACGGCGCTTCGGCCGTCCAGTTGTCGCGACGCCTGCGGCCGGACGTCATCCTGATGGACGTGCAGATGCCGGGACTCGACGGCATCGAAGCCACCCGGCGTATCGCCGCCGATCCCGGCCTCGCCGCCGTCCGCGTCCTCATCCTCACCAACTACGGGCTCGACTCGTACGTCTTCGCCGCGCTCCGCGCGGGCGCCAGCGGGTTCCTCCTCAAGGACGCCGACCCCGCCGACCTGCTGCAGGCCGTCGCCGTCGTGGCTCGCGGCGACGCGCTGCTCGCCCCGGCGGTCACGCGTACCCTCATCAGCGAGTTCGTCGCCAGCCCACCGCCGGCTGACCCGGCGGTCGGACGCGACCTGCTGACCGCCCGCGAACAGGAGATCGTCGAGCTCGTCGCCCGGGGGCTGAGCAACGACGAGATCGCCGAGCGCATGGTGATCAGTCCGTTGACCGCCAAGACACACGTCAACCGGGCGATGACGAAGCTGCACTGCCGCGACCGTGCCCAGCTGGTCGTATGGGCGTACGAGTCGGGGCTGATCACGCCGCGTCGCCGATGACGGTGGGTCGGCGGCATGCCAGGAAGGTGGGCACACGTTCAGGTGCCGCGGAGATGAATCTCGCGTCCGTGCCACCTGGAGCGCAACCACCGGTCGTGGCTGGCGACCACGACGGCGCCGGGGCTGCCGCCGAGGGCGTCCTCCAGCTCGTCGCAGAGTCGGGGCGAGAGGTGGTTGGTGGGCTCGTCGAGCAGCAGCAGGTCGGGTGGGTCGGCCACCAACAGGGCCAGGGCGAGCCGGCGTCGCTGGCCGACCGACAGCTCGCCGACCGGCCGGCGCGCGTCGTGGGCGGTGAGTAGACCGAGGTCGTCCAGCGGTACGTCGTCGGCGCGTACCTGGCCCAGGACGTCGGCGTAGATCTCCTCGGCGGTGCGCTCGGGCCGGTCGAACACCGTGTCCTGGGTCAGTACGCCGATGCGCAGGTCGGGGCGGCGCCGGACGTCACCGGCCGGGTCCAGTCGGCCGGCGAGGACGGCGAGGAGCGTGGACTTGCCCGCACCGTTGGCGCCGGTGACCAGCAGCCGGTCGGTGGCGGCGAGGTCGAGACGGTCGAGGGTGAGTCGGCCGGGTATCCGCACGTGACGCAGGCTGACGATGGTCCCGTCGGCGGTGGCGGTGGCGAGCGCGGTGGCGCGGAACCGCAGCGGTTCGGGTGGTGACGCGACGGCGGTACGTTCGAGGTCGTCGAGCCGACGGCCGGCGGCGCGTACCCGTCGGGCGATCTGGTTCTGCACCCTGCCGGCGGTGTCAATGATGAGTTCATTCGCCCAGGTTGAGAGACCGCGAACACCCCTACTTCTGAATGCACCGAAGCCAACGCGACGATCATCTGGTGTACGGTGCTGCCGGCCGAGACGGAGACGGGGTGCACGGTATGACGAGAACAAGAGCGAACGGCGCCCGCAGGCGGCTTACTGGCGTCGTGGTCGTGCTCCTGACCGGGCTGCTCACCGCGACCGGATGCATACGACCCGGCGAAACCCGCAAGCCAGAGGCGCAGCCGGCCCTGTCCCCCACCACCACTGCCATGCGACTGGACAAGCCGAAACGGCTGCTGGACCGCTGGCCCGAATCGGTAGACCGATCACTGCTCGAGACCGCCCAGCAAAACCTGGGGAACCTCAAGAAGCTGCTCAGCGGTGAACCGACCAGTGCCATCGGCACCGCCTACGTCACCTGGGAAGGCGAGTACTCGCCGGAGCGCGGCTGGCACCGACCAGCCGGAGGCAGCACCGTCCTCATCAGCGCAGTATCCGGCACTGTCGTCGAGCCCACAGCCGCACTCGACGCCACCTTCGCCAACCTGACCCACCTCACCTCAGTCGCCCCCACCGCGGCTGGCCCGCTCGGCGGCGAGGCCCGCTGCGGCACCGGCCAAGACAAGGGCATCCACGTCGAAGCCTGCGGCTGGGCCGACAATCACACGGTCGCGCTGGTGACGTTCGCCGGATTCCCCGCAGCGCAGAGCCGAGCCGGCGACTTCCGTCAGGTCCGATCACAACTGGAAAACCCGGTCCGCTAACACTCCAACGTCACGCCTTTGCTGGCGGCACCCACAGTTGGGCCGGCAGGACCGAGGTGGAATACGTGTCACTGGACGCCGCACGCCATGTCGCGGAGCGCACCCTCAACAGTGTGGGCATCCGACCGGTGTCGGCGCTTCGGGGAAGTCCTCGCGTTCGTCCAGCCAGCCGCGCAGCCGATCAGCCAGCGTGAAATCTTCGGGAAACAGCGCATGCTCAAGGCAACGGACGTTCGGATCCCACCCCCACATCCGGCCGTCCGGCGTGCTGAAGTCGACCAGCGACCAGATCGCGCAGCCCCAAGCCAACAAGGGAACGACCGAGGCAGGATGGTTGGGACGCCGGCACCACCCCAAGTACTCCACCAACAGCCGCTCGCTGTCGCTGAAGCTGTAGGTCGTGTCGGTGAGGGACAAGGCCTCACCCCCGCGGCCGAACCCGCCGTCGGCGACTTCGAGGTAGATCCGCTTGAGCAGCGCAGGCATCGAATGCCCGACCGCAGCTTCGAGTTCAGCCACAGCCTCAGGTGGTGCGGGTGGTGGCAGCTTGCCGGCCGGCGTCTGCTCGCGGATCCGCTGGATGATCTCGTCGTCGGTCACGACGGCATTGATAGCACCTGCCACCGCCATCAAAACCAGCCGCGCATCCGCGCCCATGCCAACTACCGACAGGTACTGGGCCTCGGCTATTCCGACAGCAGGGCGACCGCCTGCTCGATCTTTTTCGCGGCTGTCGGCTTCACCCGTCCTGTGACTCGAACCAGCACTGTCCCGTCGCTACTGCGGTAGTGGTACCCGGTGCCCAGGATCGGCGCGTTCTTCAGCAGCCCTGGATGTACGCCGAGCGTCGATCTGCGTCGCCGGCGGACGGAAGACCTCGATCACGAGGCCTCGGTCGATGCCAACTACTTGTGGGACTGTAATTCGTCGCCGACCGCGAGGGCGCGCAGCGGGACGGGCTTGACCGGCGCCTGAGCGGTGAACGCGCCGACCTGTTCCGGCCCCCGGCCGGTCAGCGTGGAGATGAGCTGGCAGAGGCCCGGCTGGCAGGACCGCCCCTGGCACAGGCCCATCCCGGCGCGGGTCACCAGCTTCACGGCGTTCGCGGTGCCGAGGTGCGGATTGGCCCGCAGCGCGCGGCGCACGTCGCCGGCCCGCACCTCCTCGCACCGGCAGAGCACGGTGTCGTCGGTGACCAGGCTGCCCAGGGCCGCCCGGTCCGGCGCGAACCGGTCGAGCACCTGCGTGACGAAGCGTCGCCGGCGGCGCAGCTCCCGGCGGATCGGGCGGGCCAGCGTGACGGCCCGGTGCTCGTCGAGCAGCTCCAGGCCGCGCAGCACGCCGAGGGCGGCGAGCCGGCCCTCGACCTCCGCCTGCTCGGCACCCGCGACGCCGGTCAGCTCGCCGGCCACCGCGATCTGAGGCACCGAGGTCCGCAGCCACTCGTCGTGCCGGACCACCCAGCCGCCTGCGGGGGAGTTCCAGGTCACCGCGCAACCGGCCTGCCGGGCCAGCTCGACGGAGGGGACGAAGCCGTACCCCAGCGCCAGCACGTCGCAGGGGACGTCCCGGTCGGTCCCGGGCACCGGCAGCCCCGTGGGGCCGACCTCGGCGAGGGTCACCGTGGTCAGGTCCGGGTCGCCGGCGGCGCGGCGGACCACCGTGCCGAACCGGACGGGCACGCCCGCCCGGTGTAGGACGCGCAGCGCGTCGACACCCTCGGCGATCTTGCCTCCCGCGCCCGCCACAGCGGCCAGCCCGGCCGGTCCGGGCAGGAGGTCGCGGCGGCGCTGGATCAGCGCGACCTCGACCACCCGGGCGCCGGCCCGAACCAGTTGGGCGGCCACGACCAGCAGCAGCGGGTGGCCCCCGGCCAGGACGAACCGGCCGCCCGGCAGCAGGCCCTGTGCCTTGACGAACGTCTGTACACCGCCCGCCGTGAGCACTCCCGGCAGGGTCCAGCCCGGAAACGGCACCGGCAGGTCGTACGCGCCGGCGGTGAGCAGCACCGCCCGGGGTTCGAGCAGGCGGACCCCGGCCGGACCGTGCGTGGCGACCCGGTAGCGGCCCGGCGGGGGCTGGTCGCCGGCGTACCCGTCGAGGCCGGCCCGGGTGCCGAGGACGCCCCACACCGTGGTGTCGGCGAGCCACCGGACGCCGGGAGCGGCAGTGGCCTCGGCCAGGAGCGCCCGACCGGCGAAGGACGATCCGGCCGGCGGGGTGAACCCGGCCGGCGGTTGGCGGTAGATCTGCCCGCCCGGCTGCTCCTGCTCGTCGACGACGGTGACGGCGGCGCCGTGCCGGCCGAGGGTGGCGGCGGCGGCCAGCCCGGCTGGGCCGGCGCCGACCACCACCACGTCGGGCGCGCTCACCGGGGCACCGCCGTGCGGACCCGCATGCCGGCCCGCACCCGGATCAGGCAGGAACGCTGGCAGGGCACGTCGTTCACCGTCACGACGCACTCGAAGCAGATCCCCATGTTGCAGTAGGGCGCCCGGCGGGCACCGCCGCGCGTGGTGCCGACGGACCGCTCACCGGCGGCGAGCAACGCGGTGGCCAGCGACTCGCCCGGGTGGGCGGGAACGGTCCGGCCGTCCACCTCGATGGTGACCGGCTCGGGTCGGCCCATCGGGGTGCGCCTCGGCGTGTCCGGAGGGTTCGACGGGCGGTGTTCAGACAAAGTTCAGCGCTCCGAAGCGGGAGGGTGAGTAGTCCTCGATCGACCGGTCGGTCTCGCCGGTCACGACCATGCCGGCGAGGAGCCGGGCGTAGGTGAGGCCGAGGGTGAAGGCCGAGCCGCCGGTGGCGACGAACAGTCCGGGCCGGCGCGGGATCGCGCCGAGCAACGGCAGGTGGTCCGGGGTGAGCGTGGTCATGCCCGTCCACGTCCGGATCACCGGCAGGTCGAACACCGCCGGGACTACCCGGGCGGCGTCGGCGTTGCCGACCAGCGACTCGTACCGCAACTCCGGGTTGGTCTCCAGGTCGACCTGTCCAGCCCGGCTGACCAGCTTGGCCGGCCATCCGCCACCGATCAGCACGTTGCCGTCCTCGGTCTGCTTCATCGACAGCCGCCGGCCGACGTGCTGGATCAGGTGCGGCAGGAACGGCCGGCTGCGGGCGGTGGCGCTCATCGTCAGCCCGACCGGGAAGACCGGCAGCCGGACGTCGGCCATCGAGGCCAGCTCGGCGGTCCAGACCCCGCCGGCGAGCACCACCGTGTCGGTCAGGTGGGTCTCCCCGGCGGTGTCCCCGGGCCCGGTCCCGGTGCGCAGTTCCCAGTGCCGGCCGCGCCGGTGCAGCCCGGTGACCCGGCAGCCGGTGCGCAGCACGGCGCCGTACCGGCCGGCGGCCCGGGCCAGCGCCGGGGTGACCAGCCGGGGGTTGGCCTTGCCCTCGCCGGGCACGTGACCGGCGGCGAGCACGGTGTCCGCCAGGTACGGCGCGAACCGGCGCAGCTCCGGGCCGGAGAGCACGGCGACGTCGAGGCCGTACTCGCGTTCCAGAGCGGCCTTCCGGTCCAGCACGGCGATCTCCGCCGGGGTCTCGGCGAGCATCAGCCCGCCGGTGCGGGACACCCCGCATCGCTCACCGAGCTCGTCCTCGACGGTGGCCCAGGCCCGCATGGCGTCCAGGTGCAGCGGGAGCGCGCGGGCCGCCGCGCGGGCCCCGTCGTCGCCGTGCTCGACCATCCGGAACTCCAGCTGGAAGTGCAGGCTGCCCGCGTTCTGCCCGGAGGCGTGCCGGTTGACCTGGTCCTTCTCGACGAGCAGGACCCGGTTGCCGGCGCGGGCCAGGTGCCAGGCGGTCGCGCAGCCGAGCAGACCGCCGCCGATGACCGCCGTGTCGTACGAAGTCATGGGAGCAGGTCGAGCTGGGTCATGGTGGCCCGGACGCGGTCCTGTTCGGCGGGGGTCAGCGGGAGCAGCGGCGCGCGGACGTGACCGGCCGGTACGCCGCGCAGGGTGAGCGCGTACTTCATGATCGCCTGCGCGTTGCCGAACCGGGCGCCGTAGTCCGGCCCGAACCAGTCCTCCATGATCACCCGGTCGCGGGCGCCGAGGACCCGGGCCCGGTCGAGGTCCCCGGCGCGCAGGGCGCGGAAGAAGTCGGGGTGGTCGGCGCCGAGCACGGCGCCGGCTCCCATCAGCCCGTCACCACCGATCGTGGTCATCAGCTCGATGCCGACCTCGTTGGTGGGGATGCCGAAGTAGCGCACGCGGTGGCGCAGGGCGACGAGGCTACGGACGAATCCGCCGAAGTCCGGGGTGGAGTTCTTGACCGCCACCACGGTGTCCAGCCCGCTCAGCTCCGACAGCAGGTCGGCGTCCAGGTCGACGCCGGTGCCACGGGGCCAGTTGTAGACGCAGAGCGGCAGGTCGACCGCCTCGGAGACGGTCCGGTAGAAGGCCACGATCTCCGACCGGGTGGGCACCACGTACGGCGGCGGGGTGAGCAGGATGCCGTGCAGGCCGGCGTCCCGGGCAGCCTCGGCGTGCCGGATCGCCTCCGCCGGCGTGTACGCGTTGCAGCCGCCGAGCACCGTGAGGCGGTCGCCGACCCGTTCGGCGGCCGTCCGGAACAGCGCGGCGCGTTCCTGTTCGGTGAGGCTGAACCACTCGCCCGTGGTGCCCCCGACGATGATCCCGTGCAGCCGCTCGGCGGCGAGCCAGTCCAGTTGGACGCGCCAGGCGGCGAGGTCCAGCTCGCCGGTGGCGGTGAACGGGGTGGTGACGGCCGGCAGGTAGCCGAACCAGTCGACGCTGTCGCGGTCCACTGCGGGGTCCTTTCGACGGGCGGCGTCGTACCGCCCGCGTGCGCGACGCGGGCCGGGTGACGTGCCGGGTGGGTCAGGGGGTGGGCGGGGTGACCGCGATGATGAGCCGGGCCCGCTGGTCGCTGGCGTTGCGGTAGAGGTGGGGCAGCCGGGAGTCGAAGGTGATCGCCTCGCCGGTACTCAGCACGTACTTCTCGCCACCGATCTCGGCGACGACCTCGCCGGTGACGGCGATCGCGCACTCGGTCGAGGGGTGCGCCCACGGCTCGCCGGAGCTGGAGTCGCCGGGCGCCAGCTCGGCTTCGAGCACCTCCAGGTCGCCCCGCCCCGGGGTGAGCCGGTCGTAGGCGATCTGCCCCGGGGGAGCGGCGAGCCGGGTCCGCGAGCCGGGCCGGCTGATGTGCACCAGCGGCGCGTCCGGCTCGGAGAACAGCGCCGCGATGGAGGTGTCGAAGACCTTGGCGAGCTTACGCAGGGTGGCCAGGCTGGGGTCTGTGGCGCCGTTCTCGATCTGGCTGAGCAGGGCGGGCGAGACGTCGGCCGCGGCCGCGAGCTGGCGCAGCGTGAGGGAGTGCTGCTGGCGCAGGTCGCGGAGCTGGTCACCGAGCATGCGTCTTTCCTCGTTCCAAAACAGTGTGGCTAGAAATGTTTGACGCAACTATACGCCTCTGTCTAGCATGGTCAAACACAAGGCGAACGTGTTTGGCGTAACTAGACAAGCGACGTCGGGGCGCGAACCGGACAGGAGTCCCGTCCGGATACATCCAACCTCATGACGGTCTACGGGCGAAGCCCCGCGAGCCGCCATCGGTTGGCACCGGCCCCCGACCTCGGCGTCACCGGCGACGTCGGCGCGACAACCCCAGAGCCCGTCCCGCGCGGGCCGGCCCATACGAAGGTAGGAACAGCATGTCGGTGTCCCCTCGCCGGCTCCGCGTCGGAGCAATCGCTCTGGCGGCGCTGGTCACAGCCTCCAGCACCGCGTGCAGCGCGGGCGGCAGCGGAGGAAACGGTAACGGTGGTTCGGCCAAGACCCTCACCGTCAACACCTCGTTCGTCCTCAAGACGCTCGACCCCGGCCGGATCTACGAGGCGACCGGCCTCACCGCCGTGCACTCCCTCTACGACACCCTGCTGACCTTCAAGGGCTCGGACGTCAGCAAGCCCGTCCCGGCGCTGGCCGAGTCGTACGAGGCCTCCGCCGACGCGAAGACCTTCACCTTCAAGCTCCGCGAGGGGGTGAAGTTCTCCGACGGCAGCCCGCTGACCGCCGACGACGTGGTCTTCTCCCTCAACCGGCTGAAGAACGTCAAGGCCAGCCCAGCGGTCATGGTCAGCGGCCTCACGGTCGCCAAGACCGACGAGCGGACCGTGGTGGTCACCTCGGCGACCGCCGACCCGAACATCCCCGTGGTCCTCGCGATGCCCTCGACCGGCGTGGTCAACTCCAAGGTCGCCAAGGAGAACGGCGCGACGGACGCCGCGGACGCCGCGAAGACCGACACCGCCCAGCAGTACCTGGACAAGAACTCCATCGGCAGCGGCCCGTACGTGCTGAAGTCGTACGACCCGTCGGCGCAGGTGGTGCTGGAGGCCAACCCCAACTACTGGGGCACCAAGCCAGAGTTCGGCCGGGTCGTGCTGCGCAACATGGACGTGCAGACCCAGAAGCTGACCATGCAGCGGGCCGGCGGCTCCGAGATCGCGCTGGACATCTCCGGCAAGCTGCTGGAGGGGCTGCCGGACACGCTGAAGACCTCCGCCATGCAGGACACCGTCTACTTCCTCTTCCTCAACGCCGACCCGGCCGTCTCCGGGGTCACCTCGAACGCGAAGTTCAACCAGGCGCTGCGGGCCTCCATCGACTACCAGGGCATCGCCGGGCTGTACGGCAAGGGCGCCGCCCCCGGCGCCGGGCTGGTGGCCCCGGCCTACCCGGGCGCGCTGCCCGCCGGCGAGGAGTCGAAGCGTGACGTGGCGAAGGCCAAGGCGTTGCTCGCCGAGGCGGGGCTGACCAACCCCACCGTCAAGTTCAACTACCCGGCCATCACGTACAAGGGCGTCGACCTGGGCACGGTGGCGACCAAGGTGCAGGGCGACGCCGCCGAGGCCGGCATCAAGCTGGAGCTGACCCCGCAGCCGCTGACCACGTTCCTCGACGAGATGCGTACGGGCAAGATGGCGCTCGGGTTCACCCCGCAGAGCCTCAACTACCCGGTCGCCGACTCGCTGATCAACAACATGTCCCCCGGCCAGGCCACCGCGCTGCGCTCGGGCTGGACGGTGGAGCGGGCCGACCCGGCCGTCGTGGCCGCCGGCAAGAAGGTCACCGAGACCCTCGACCTGGCCGCCCGGGCCACCGCCATGCAGGAGTGGCAGCGGGCGATGAACGCCGCCTCGCCGTACGTCGTCCTGGCCAACAACTCCTCCACCGTCGTGGCGAGCAGCGACCTGACCGGCACCGACTACACCGCCGCGGGCTGGCAGGTCGACCTGGCCGCCGTCGGCCGGGAGTAACCATCTCATGACGACGACAGTCGACGACGCCGAGCCGGGCGCGGTCACCACGACCGCGTCCCGGCCTCGGCCGCACCGGTCGCTGCTGGTGTTCCTGGCCAAGCGGGTGGCGATCACGGCAGGCCTGCTGCTGGGCGTCACGATCGTGACGTTCGGCCTGGTCACCGTGGTGCCCGGCGACCCGGTCACGGCCAACCTCTCCGACCAGGCGCTCAACGACCCCGCGACGGTGGCCGCGTTCCGCGAGAAGTGGGGCCTGGACCAGCCGCTGTACGTGCAGTACCTCCAGTACCTGGGCAACCTGCTGACGGGCGACCTCGGCATCTCCCAGCAGACCGGCCGCACCGTGACCGACGACCTGTTGCAGTACGTGCCGGCGACCATGGAACTGGCCATCCCCACCATGGTGCTGGCGCTGCTGATCGGCACCGGGATCGGCATGCTCGCCGCCGTCCGCAACGGCCGGATCACCGACCAGCTGATCCGCGTCGGCGCGCTGCTCGGCCTGTCCACCCCGCCGTTCTGGCTGTCGCTCGTCGTGCTCTACGTGTTCTTCTACCAGCTCGGCCTGGCGCCCAGCGGCGGCCGGCTCTCCACCGACTTCAGCCCGCCGCCGACGGTGACCGGGATGTACACCGTCGACGCCGCCCTCGCCGGTCAGTGGGACGTCGCCTGGGACGCCGCCCAGCACCTGGTCCTGCCGGTGCTCGTGCTGACCAGCCTGACCGTGGCGATGCTGGTCCGGTTCGTCCGCTCGTCCATGCTGGAGGTGCTCCAGCAGGACTACATCCGGGCCGCGTACGCCAAGGGCCTGCCCGCCCGGGTGGTGTTCCGCCGGCACCTGTTGCGGGCCGGGCTGGTCCCGGTGATCACCGTCTCCGGTCTGGCCTTCGCCTCGCTGCTCTCCGGCACGGTGCTGGTGGAGAACATCTTCGGCTGGCCGGGCCTCGGCCAGTACGCGTACCGCAGCGCGACGGCGCTGGACCTGCCCGCGATCCTCGGCGTCAGCCTGTTCGTAGCGCTGGTCTACACGCTGGTCAACCTCGCCGTCGACCTGCTGTACGGGCTCATCGACCCGAGGATCCGGCTGTCATGACCACACTCGCGCCCGACCCCATAGCGCCCGACCCGAAGGCGACCGACGCGCTGGCTCGGCGCCGGTTCCTGGGCCGGCTACGCGGTCGCTCCACCGGGCGGCCTATCTGGCGGCAGCCGATCGCCGTGGCGGCCCTGGTCATCCTCGGCGGGTGGCTGCTGATGGCGCTGTTCGCCCCGGTCGTCGCGCCGTACGACCCGTTGGCACAGAGCCCGGACGCGTATGCCCCGCCGTCGGGAACGCACTGGTTCGGCACCGACGCCCTCGGCCGGGACGTGTTCAGCCGGGTGATCCACGGCTCCCGCCTGTCGATCCCGCTCGCGCTCGCCATCGTCTCGCTCGCCCTGCTGATCGGCGGTCTGCTCGGCCTGGTCGCCGGCTACGTGGGACGGTTCGTCGACGAGGCGCTGATGCGCCTGACGGACCTGGTCTTCGCGTTCCCGCAGATCATCCTGGCGATGGCGGTGACCGCCGCGTTCGGGCCCAGCACCCGCAACGCCGTCCTCGCGCTGGTCATCGTCTCCTGGCCGGTCTACGCCCGGGTCATCCGCAGCGCCGTGCTGACCATGCGCGGCGAGGACTACCTCAGCGCCGCCCGGCTGCTCGGCGTCGGACCGCTGCGCGCGCTGCGCCGCGACGTCCTGCCCAACAGCGTGGGTCCGGCGATCGTGCTGGCCACCCTGGAGCTCGGCAACGCCGTGCTGCTGCTGTCCGCGCTGTCCTTCCTCGGCCTCGGCCCCCGCCCGCCGGCCGCCGAGTGGGGCTCGATGGTGGCGCTCGGCTCGCAGGACCTCTCCATGTGGTGGGTCAGCGTCTTCCCCGGCCTGGCCATCCTCACCGTGGTGATGGCCTTCAACGTGCTCGGCGACGCGCTGCGCGACCGGATCGACCCCCGCTACGCGAAGGGACGTTGAGAATGCGACCGCTGCTCGAAGTCGACTCCCTGGCCGTCACCCTGCCCGGCCCCACGGGGCCGCTGCCGATCCTGCACGACGTGTCGTTCACCGTCGGTGAGGGCGAGATGGTCGGTATCGCGGGGGAGAGCGGGTGCGGCAAGAGCCTCACCGCGCAGACCCTGCTCGGGCTGCTGCCCGCCGGCGCCAAGGTCACCGGGTCGGCCCGGTTCGCCGGGACCGAACTGCTCAGCCTGGACACCAGGCGCTGGCAGAAGGTGCGTGGCGCCGGCATCGCGATGGTCTTCCAGGACCCCACCGCGGCGCTGCACCCGATGCTCACGGTGGGCCGGCAACTGACCGAACACATGCAGGTCCACCTGGGCCTGGACCGGCGGGCGGCGGACCGGCGGGCGGTGGAACTGCTCGACCAGGTCCGCATCCCCGACCCGCAGCGGGCGGTGCGGGCGTACCCGCACCAGTTCTCCGGCGGCATGCGGCAGCGGGCAGCCATCGCGATCGCCCTCGCCGCCCGCCCCCGGCTGCTGATCGCCGACGAGCCGACCACCGCGCTCGACGTGACGGTGCAGGCCGGCATCCTCGCGCTGCTGGACCAGTTGCGCGCCGAGACCGGGCTGGCCGTCGCCTTCATCACCCACGACCTCGGGGTGCTCAGCGCGCTCACCACCCGCGGGTACGTCTTCTACGCCGGGCGCGTGGTGGAGACCGGCCCCACCGGAGCGCTGCTCACCGCGCCGCGCCACCCGTACACGGCCGCGCTGCTCGGCGCCCGCCCGCACGGCACCCAGGCCGTCGGCACGCTGCGTCCCATCCCGGGCGGGCCGCCGACGCCGGGGCAGGCGCCGCCCGGATGTCCGTTCCAACCCCGGTGCGGGTACGCCGAGCCGTCCTGCGGCACCGCGCCTCCCCCGCTGTCCCCCGCCGGCACCGACCGGTCGGTGGCCTGCGTGGTCCGTCCGCACCTGGAGGTGGCGGCATGAACGAGCCGGTCGGGTCGGGCAACCTGCTCGAGATCAGCGACGTCGAGGTGGAGTACAAGCCGCGCGGCCGGGGGCCAGTCCGGGCCGTGGCCGGGGTGAGCCTGGAGGTGGCGCCCGGCCAGATCGTCGGCCTGGTCGGCGAGTCCGGCTGCGGCAAGTCGTCGCTGGCCCGGGTGGCGGTCGGGCTGGCCGCGCCGAGCGCCGGGACGATCCGGTTCGCCGGCCGCCCGATCACCCCGCTCGGCTGGCGGCGCCGGCCGGTGCCGGAGGTCGGGCTCCAGATGGTCTTCCAGAATCCGTACGCGTCGCTGAACCCCCGGCGCACCATCGGCGCCCAGCTCCTCGACGGGATGCCGGACACAGTGACCGGCGCCGCCCGCCGGGCGAGGGTCGCCGACCTGCTGGACCGGGTCGGCATGCCGGCCGGGGCCGCAGAGCGGTACCCGCACCAGTTCTCCGGCGGCCAGCGGCAGCGGCTCGCCATCGCCCGGGCGCTGGCGCCGGAACCCCGGATGATCATCGCGGACGAGCCGGTCACCGCGCTGGACGCGTCGTCACAGGCGCAGGTGGTCAACCTCCTCGTCGGGCTGGTCCGGGACCTGGACATGGGCATGCTGTTCATCTCGCACGACCTCTCCCTGGTGCACGAGATCGCCGACGTCACGGCGGTGATGTACCTGGGCCGGATCGTCGAGACCGCGCCCACCCGTCAGTTGTGGTCCTCGCCCCGGCACCCGTACAGCCGGGCGTTGATCGACGCGGTGCCGCAGATCGCACCCTCCCCGCAGCTGCCCAGGACGCTCGCCGGAGAGGTGCCCGACCCGGCACACGCGCCGGTCGGGTGCCGCTTCCGGCCGCGTTGCCCGCACGCCTTCCGGCCGTGCGGCGAGCAGCCGCCCACGCTCGACCTCGGCGGCCGCACCGCCGCCTGCTGGCTCAACGACCCCACGGTGGCGCAGACCACCGTGCCCGCCGCGTAGAGGACACCGCATGCACATCCCCACCGAACAGGTCCTGGTCAACCTCGCGCTCTACGACGGCGTCCGGGACGACGTCCAGCGCGACAGCGGCATCTGGATCGGCGCCGACGGCACGATCCGCGCGGTCGGGCCGGTCGACGACGTCCTCACCGAGGCGGGCGGCGCCCGGGTGGTCGACCTGCACGGCGACCACGTCATGCCGGGCCTGACCAACATGCACGTGCACCTCTCGCTCGGCCTGCCCGGCCACTTCGGCGACGAGGTGCACCGGTCGAACCTCGCCGAGCTGGTGCTGCTGATGGCCGACTCGGCGCGCCGGACCCTGCACTCCGGCGTCACCACCGCCCGGCTCGTCGGCGAGAGCCGGTACGCCGACTTCGCCCTGCGCAAGGGGATCGAACGCGGCGCGGTGGACGGCCCGCGGATCTTCACCGCCGGGCACGCCCTCTGCTGCACCGGGGGGCACGGCTGGGAGGCCGACGCGCTGGAGGCCGACGGGGCGGACGGGTTCCGCCGGCTCACCCGGCAGCAGATCCGGGCCGGCGCCGACCTGATCAAGGTGTGCATCTCCGGTGGGATCGCCGGCGAGTTCGAGTCGATCGACACCCCCCAACTGCTCGACGACGAGCTGGCGGCGGTGATCCGGGTGGCGCACGACTGGGGGCGCAAGGTCACCGCGCACGCCGGCCCGGCCGAGTCGGTGCGCCGCGCCGTGGAACTCGGGCTGGACTGCGTCGAGCACGGCTACGAGCTGACCGACGAGGTGACCCGGCTGATGGCCGAACGGGACGTCTGGTACGTCCCGACCATCGTGGTCAGCCGCTGCGAGCAGTTCTTCCGCGACTCCGGCGTGCCGGGCTGGCTGATGGACCGCGCCCTGGCCGCCGGGCCCCGGCACTGGGAGAGCCTCCAGCACGCCATCCGCAACGGGGTGCCGATCGCGCTGGGCAGCGACATGCCGCCGCACGCCGGCTACGACGAGACGACCGCGACCGTGCGTGAGCTGGAGTTCATGGTGGACGCCGGGATGCCCGTCGCCGACGCCCTGAAGTCCGCCACCATCCGCCCCGCGCAGTGGCTGGGCCAGGCCGACACGCTCGGCAGCGTCGAGGTGGGCAAGCACGCCGACCTGCTGGTCCTGCGCGACGATCCCACCCGCTCGGTGTCCGCGCTGCGCACCCTGCACACGGTGCTCAAGGGTGGCGTCTCCTACCGCGATGACCACGGCCGACTCGGCGTCGCCCGATGACGACGATCACCGAGGTCGCCGACCGGTACCTCGACGCGCTCGCCGGGCTGGACCCGGAGGCCGCCGAGGCGGCGGGTCGTACCCCCGACTCGCACTTCGCGGACCTCTCCCCCGACGGCTTCGCCGCCCGCGCGGAGCTGGCCCGCGGCACCGCCACGGCGGCGGGCGGCGCCGGTGTCGACGGCACGGCCCAGCGGGCCCTCGCCGGCGCGCTGATAGACCGGCTGGCCAGCGAGGTCGACCTCTACGACGCGGGCTTCACCACCCGGCTGCTCGCCCCGCTGGCGACGCCGGTGCACCTGGTCCGGCAGGTCTTCGACAACCTGCCCCGCAACATCGCGCAGGACTGGGCGGTCGTCGCCGCGCACCTGCGCCGGGTGCCCACGGCCCTCGGCCAGTACGCCGAGACGCTGCGCTGGTCGGCCCGGCGGGGGCACCTGGTCGCCCGCCGGCAGGTGCTGGCGGTCGCCGACCAGTGCACCGCCTGGGTCACCTCCGACGACTTCTACGGCCGGCTGGTGGCCGGGTGTCCGGACGGGCCACTGGCCGGGGAACTGGCCGCCGGGGCCCGCTCGGCCGCCGCCGCGACGGCGGACTTCGCCGCGTTCCTGCGTACCGAGCTGGCGCCCCGGGCCACCGACGTCGACGGCGTCGGCCGCGACCTGTACGCCGTCACCGCGCGCAGCTTCCTCGGCGCGACCGTCGACCTCGACGAGCTGTACGCGTACGGCTGGGAGGAGCTAGCCCGCACCGCCGCCGAGCAGCGCGCGGTCGCCGCCGAGCTCGGGTACCCGGACGTGGCGGGCGCACGGGCCGGGCTGGACGCCGACCCCGCCGGCCGGGTGCCGGTCGGGCCCGACCTGGAGGAGTGGCTGCGGGAGCGCACCGAGCGGCTCACCGACGCCCTGGACGGCCCGCACTTCGACATCCCGGCCGCCACCCGCCGGGTGGTGTGCCGGATCAGCCCCGCCGCCTCCGGGGTCATGTACTACACCCCGCCCGACGCCGGGTTGACCCGCCCGGGCGGGATCTGGTGGTCGACGCCCCCCGGCGAGTCGACGGTGCCGGTGTGGCGGCACGTCGGGACGCTCTGCCACGAGGGGCTGCCCGGGCACCACCTCCAGCACGCGATCACCCTCACCACCGTCGACCTGCACCCGTGGCAGCGGTCGCTGTGCCAGGTGCACGGGTACGCCGAGGGCTGGGCGCACTACGCCGAACGCCTCGCCGACGAGCTCGGCCTCTACGCCGGTCCCGCCGAGCGGCTCGGGATGCTCGACGGGCAGATGTGGCGCGCCGCCCGGGTGGTCATCGACCTCGGCCTGCACCTGGACGTGCCGATCCCGGCCGGGACCGGCTTCACCGACACGCGCCGGTGGACCCCCGAGCTGGCCGTGGACTTCCTGGTCCGCGTCGCCGGGCTGGACCCGGCGACCGCGCGGTTCGAGGTCGACCGGTACCTCGGCTGGCCGGCGCAGGCGTTGGCCTTCAAGGCCGGGGCGCGGCTCTGGCAGCAGGCCCGCCGGGAGGTCGAACGGCGCGAGGGCGCCGGGTTCGACCGCAAGCGGTTCCACCAGCGGGCCCTGCGGCTCGGGCCGATGGGGCTCGATCCGCTGCGCGCCCGCCTCGCCGAGCTCTCCTGATCCACCCCCGACACCCCCGTCCGCCCCGACCGGAAGCGAGCCCCGATGACCGTTGACGATCTCACCGCCGCCATCACCGACATGTACCGGTCGTTGGGCGACCGGGCGGCGTTCGACGCCCGGCTGCACCCCGAACTGACGATCTGGGAGTCCGACGCACCCGACCTGCTGGACGGTCTGGCCGCCCTGGACGACCTGCGGGACCGCCGGGCGGCGGCCCGGGGACCGGCCGCGCCCCCGACCTCGGTCGCCCCCGAGCAGTTCCGGGCCGAGGCGTGGGAGGACACGGGCCTGGTCCGCTACATCCTGCGGGCCCGGTACGCGACCGGGCAGCCGGACGACTGTTTCCGGGTGACGGACGTGCTGCGCCGCGACGAGCGGGGCTGGCGGATCGTGCACCACCACGCTGAGGCCCTCCGATGAGCGCCGAGGAACCGGTCACCGACCTGTACGACCTGCGGGTCGTGGTGGAACGGATCGAGGGCCGCTCCGTCTGCGGCCTCCAGCCGGGCGACCACATCGACCTGACCGAGTCGAGCCGGCTCACCATCCCCACCGGCCGGCACTTCTGCCTCTACGCCCTCGCGGCGTGCCTGCCGCTGCTGCCGGCCAAGCAACGTCCGTTGCCGCCGGAAGACTGGCTGGCCCGGGACTGCCACGTGGCCTGCCCGGATCCGGACGAGCGGGTCATCCTGCGGATCGAGCGGACCGCCCGGCGACAGATCCCGACTGGAGAACTCACGTGAGCACCGACGAAGGACACCGGCTGGTCGGCATCGGACTCCAGTCCGACAAGAGCGCCGACGAGTACGCCGCGCTGGCCGAGCTCGCCGAAGGGCACGGCTTCGACGTGCTGTCGGTCTTCGGTGACCTGATGTACCAGCCGCCGTTCTTCCCGCTGCTGGTGGCCGCGCGGCACACCCGACGGATCCGGCTCGGGTCGGCCTGCCTCAACCCGTTCACCATGCACCCGGTGGAGATCGCCGGGCAGGTCGCGGCGCTGGACCTGGCGTCGAACGGGCGGGCCTACCTCGGGCTGGCCCGGGGCACCTGGCTGGATCAGATCGCGGTGCCGCAGGCCCGGCCGCTGCGGCGGATCACCGAAACCGTCGACGTGGTCCGGCTGCTGTTGTCCCGCAACGACGGGGGCTTCCAGGGCCGGGAGTTCACCGTGGCGCCCGGTACCGCCCTGCGCTACGCCCCGGTCCGCGCCGACGTGCCCGTCCTGGTGGGGACGTGGGGCCAGCAGACCGCCCGGACGGCCGCCGCGTTCGCCTCGGAGATCAAGGTTGGCGGTTCGGCCAACCCGGCGATGGCCAAGACGATGCGGGCCTGGCTGGACGACGCCGCGCCCGCCGGTCGGGCCGGTGACCAGGTCGGCGTGGTGCTCGGCGCCGTGACCGTGGTGGACGAGGACGGCGCGCTGGCCCGTCGGGTGGCCCGTACGGAGGTAGCCATGTACCTCGCCGTGGTCGCCGCCCTCGACCCGAACGTCGACATCGATCCGGAGCTGCTGTCGCGGATCCAGCAGCACGTCGCCCGCCAGGAACACGACCTCGCCGGCGCGCTGATCAGCGGGGACCTGCTCGACCTGTTCGCCTTCTCCGGCACCCCGGAACACGTCGCGGCGCAGGCCACGGCGGTGTTCGATGCCGGGGCCACCCGGGTGGAGTTCGGCACCCCGCACGGTCTGACCCCGGCGGGCGGTGTCGACCTGCTCGGCCGCCGGGTGCTGCCGCTGCTGCGGGGGTGACGCCGTGGCGGGGGTGGGCATCCACCGGCCCGCCCCGCCACGAGCTTCTCCGTTCCCCCGCAAGCGCGATGGGACGGGACCACGGTCTGCCGCCGTCGACTGTGTGACGTGTCAGCCATTCACCGCTGTTGACAAAATGTTGCGTAATGGCCGCCGCACGCGCTGTCGCACCGCCGGTTTCCGATGCAGCGACGCCGACCGAAGGGGACAATTCCGTGAAGCGGGACCTGTGGGGCTCGAACATCCGGTTCGGCTGTCTGAAGTGCGTTCTGTGTGAGCTCGAGCCCTGCGCGGCCGTCATGCTCGTGGCCATGAGCACGTCGTTGCTGTACGTGCTGCTTCGCCAGGTCCTGCAGATGCTGACCCAGATCGCCTGCGACGGTGGGGTAGGCGGTAGTCGCACGAGCGGCGCGGCCTTAATACTCCAACGTCACTTGGCTTCGGCGTTGGGCGTAGCGCGGGTATGAGGACGGCCACCGCGTTGATCATCGATGGTTTGTGAGGACAACCGAAGATCGCGTGATGGCCGTGGGCCACAGCCTAGACCTTGACCGCTGGCGGTCGTCCTGGACGAGGCGGTGACGCGCGTCGCTGGCCGGTTCGTGCGGGCAGAGCCACGGCGGACTGCCGGGCAGTTCGTGGAAGGCCTGCTGTCGGGCGTGGAACGTAAGACCTGCTGGTCCCTGGCGGAGCGGGCTGGCCACTGTGATCCGCAGGCGATGCAGCGACTGCTGCGTACGGCGGTGTGGGACGCCGACGCCGTCCGCGACGACGTGCGGGACTGGCTGATCGAACAACTCGGCCACCCCGAGGCCGTCCTGGTCACCGACGAGACCGGCTTTCTCAAGAAAGGGGTGTGTGCTCGGTCGGGTGCAGCGGCAGTACACCGGCACCGCCGGACGGGTCGAGAACAGCCAGGTCGGGGTGTTCCTGGCCTACGTGACACCCGCGGGCCGGGCGCTGATCGACCGGCGGCTCTACCTGCCAGAGACGACCTGGTGCGATCGTCCCGACCGCCTCACCGCCGCCGGCGTCCCCGACCAGATCGGGTTCGCCACGAAACCGACCCTGGCCCGACAGATGATCGCCGCCGCATTGGACGCTGGCGTCCCGGCAGGGTGGGTGACCGGCGACGAGGTCTACGGCGCCGACCCCGGCCTACGCGCTTACCTGGAACACCGTGGGATCGGCTACGTCCTCGCGGTCGGCTGTGACCGACGCGTGCACGTCAACGACGGCCGCACCCTCATCCGCGTCGACGACCTCGCCGAGCGGATCCCCACCCGAGAATGGCAGCTGCACAGCTGCGGGCCGGGCGCGAAAGGCCACCGCGACTACCTGCGGGCCTGGATCACCACCGCCACCAGCCCTGGTGAGCATCGGTGGCTGCTCATCCGCCGCAACCGCACCACCGGCGAGCTGGCCTTCTACCTGTGCTGGTCACCCCGCCCAGTGCCACTACACACCCTCGTGCGAGTGGCCGGCTCCCGCTGGAGCATCGAGGAGTTGTTCCAAACCGGCAAGGGCCAGATCGGCCTGGACCACTACCAGGTCCGCAGCTGGACCGGCTGGCACCGGTTCATCACCCTGGCCATGCTCGCCCTGGCCGTCCTGACCATCCTCGCCGCCACCGCCCAGCAGTCCGGCCGACCCGAAGATCATTGCGTTGACCGTCGCCGAGATCCGCCGACTTCTCAACGCCTTCGTCCTCGCCGCATCGCTACCGCCAGCGCACACCCTGCACTGGTCAACCTGGCGCCGAACATCCCAAGCCCGAGCCCGCCGATCCCACTACCAGCGCAGATAGGCGAAGTGACGTTGGAGTACTAGTGTTCTGAGTCGTTAATTCGCCGGCAGTATGTGGCGAGGCTGTTGAGGATGTCGTCGGCGGTCCTGGTCCAGACAAACGGCTTGGGG
>NZ_JBIDBG010000008.1:0-309295 GCF_043202855.1 Micromonospora sp. NPDC048063
GAGATCAAACGCTGCCTCAAACGCTACGTCGCCCGAGAGATCTACCGACGCCTCGAAACTCCACCCCAACCACTTGACGCGGCATAGGAGCGTCGGCCCCCGCCCTCCGCGCCTCCGTCGCCTGACGGCCCCCGCCCTCCGCGCCTCCGTCGCCCGGGTGGGGTCCCGGCGACAGGGTGCGAGGACCGAGCCCGGGTGCGGTTTTCCGCACCCCGACGGCTGGGGGCGGCCCCGCGGAGTCGGCGGTCGACCTCATGGTCCGGGCCACGCCGGATTCGTAGCGTCGTCGGCATGATCCGTTTGTCGCGTGCGCCGAAGCACGCCGGCCTGTCGGCCCCGGAACCCTTCACCACGCGGATTGGCCGGTGGAGCGCCAACCATCCCTGGCTCGCCATCACGGCCTGGCTGTGCTTCGTGCTGGCCAGCGTGGTCGGCGGCAGCCTCGCCGGCACGGTCGAGGCGACCACGCAGGACAGCCTGCACGGGGAACTGGCCCGTGCGGACCGCATCGAGCAGGCCGGGGCCTTCCCCAAGGCCCCGGCGGCGGAGAGCGTCCTGATCACGGCGCGGGCCGGCGAACTCGATCTCGACTGGGCGCGGGCCGTGGCCACCGACCTGTCGACGCGCATGCGCGCCCTGCCCGACGTGGCGAAGGTGGCGGACCCGGTCACCTCCCCCAGCCGTCAGGCGCTGCTGGTCGAGGTGGAGATGGCCGGTTCGGCGGACGACGCCGACGCGCGGGTCGCGCCGCTGCTGGACGTCACGTCGCAGGCGCAGCAGCGGCATCCCGACCTCCGGGTGGAACAGGTGGGATCGGGTTCGCTGTCGAAGGCGCTGACCGAGACGCTGGCGGCCGACTTCGTCAAGGCGGAACTGATCAGCGTGCCCGTGGCGCTGGTGATCCTGCTGTTCAGCTTCGGCGCCCTGATCGCCGCCGGCGTGCCCGTCGTGCTGGCGTTGTCGGCCGTGGCCGGCGCGATGGGCCTGGCCCAGTTCGCCTCGCACATCTTCCCGGCGGGGGAGATGGTCAACAGCATCATCCTGCTGATCGGCATGGCGGTCGGCGTCGACTACTCGCTGTTCTACCTGCGCCGCGAGCGCGAGGAACGGGCCCGCGGGCGCGACCACCGCAGCGCGGTCGAGATCGCGGCCCGCACCTCGGGGCACGCCGTGCTGGTCTCCGGCGTGGCCGTCATGGTCGCCATGGCCAGCCTGTTCCTGGTCGGCGACAACACGTTCAGCTCGATGGCGACCGGCTCCATCCTGGTCGTCGGGGTGGCCATGATCGGATCCCTCACCGTCCTGCCCGCGATCCTGGTCGTGCTCGGACGCTGGGTGGACCGGCCCCGGGTGCCCTTCCTCGGCCGGCGGATCCAGCGGGCGGAGCACAGCCGCTTCTGGGCGGCGGTCCTGCGGCCGGCGCTGCGCGCGCCGCTGGCGACGTTCGTGATCTCCGTCGGAGTGCTGGTCGTCGTGGCCGTCCCGGCGCTGGGGATGAACCTCAAGCGGCCCACCCTCACCGACCTGCCCCGCTCGATCCCGATCCTGCACACCTACGACCGCCTGGCCCAGGCGTTCCCCGGCAACGACCTCGGCACCAGCCACCTCGTCGCGATCCGCACCGGCGGCACGGGCGGGCCGGCGGTGGAGCGCGAGATCACCGATCTCGCCGCGCTCATCAAGGGGGACGGCCGGTTCGCACAGCACCGCACCCCGACCGTACGCAGGTCCGCCGACGGCACCGTCTTCCTGGCGACCGTCCGGGTCGCGGGCACCACCGACAGCCGCGCGGCGGCCGAGTCGCTGCACCGGCTGCGCGCCGAGTTGTTGCCGCAGACGGTCGGCACGGTCCCGGGCACGGAGTGGGCGGTGGCCGGCCGTACCGCCAACGACGCCGACTTCCGCGACCGCATGGCCGACGCGCTGCCGGCGGTCGTCGCGTTCGTGCTCGCCATGACCTTCCTGGTCATGCTCGTCACGTTCCGCTCGGTCGTGGTGGCGATGACCTCGATCCTGCTCAACGCGATCTCCGTGGCCGCCTCGTACGGGCTGCTGGTGCTGGCCTTCCAGCACACCTGGGCGGAAGACCTGCTCGGGTTCACCTCCAACGGCGCGATCGTGTCCTGGCTGCCGCTGATGCTGTTCGTCATCCTCTTCGGGCTCTCGATGGACTACCACGTGTTCGTCGTGAGCCGCATCCGCGAGGCGGTCCTGCGGGGCGTACCGACCCGGGAGGCGATCGAGCGGGGCATCGTCTCGTCGGCGTCCACGGTGAGCAGCGCCGCGATCATCATGGTCGCCGTGTTCTGCATCTTCGCCACCCTGTCGGTCGTCGAGTTCAAGCAACTCGGCGTGGGGCTGGCCGCCGCGATCCTGATCGACGCCACCGTCATCCGCGCGGTCGTCCTGCCGTCGCTCATGCGACTGCTCGGCGAGGCCAACTGGTGGGCGCCGCGATTCCTCGCCGGCCGTCGTCGGACCGCGGTCGCGGACACCGACCGTGACGCCGACACGCAGGTCCTCGTGGCGGCCGTCGACCGGTAGCCGGGTCGGCGGGACGGCGCGCCGCGCGTGACGGGCCGCCGACCCCGATGATCCTTGCCCGACACACACACCGAACCGGAAGGAGGACGGGCACACCGGCCCGCGAGGGCACGGCGGCCCTGACGACAGATGACCACGCCCTCGCCTGCCTCGCGGTGATCGACGGGATGCCGAACGACCGGGCGGTCGCCTACGTCCGGCAGCACTACTCGCCCCAGGCCGTCGAGACCCCCTGGCAGCGCCGCTACGTCGCCCGGTTCCAGTAGCCGACCGCGACCATCCGGGGGCCGGGGCAGGGGCGATGGTCCCGTCGTGGGCCCCCGACCCGCACGGACGCCGCCGACGAGCAGCAGGGCCGCTCGTCGGCGGCGCTCTGTCAGCCGGCGAGGTCCGGCTCCTCCGGACGATGTCCCGCGCCATCTCCACGCCGAGCGCCGGCGGGTCGTCGCGCCGCTGCCCGAGCGCGCGCCCGGGGTTCAGCCCGACCTCGGCGTGCCGGCCCGTCCAGGCGCCGCCCGCCCGGCTTCTGGTGCGTTCGGCCCGGCCTCGGCGTCCCGTCCGACCCCGGCGCCGCCCGTCGGGCCCTGCGGCTCACCGCATGCCGCGTAGGGCCGTCTGGAGGCGTTCCTGGGCGCGGCGGCGGCGCTCGTTGCTCGCGCCGAGCACCAGCAGCAGGAGCCCGACCGGGATCAGCGCCAGCCACGGCCCGAGGCTGAACAGCGCGTGCACCGCCGCGATCGCGGTGACGGCGGCGCCGACGATCACCGGCGCCTGCTGCTGGCTCGTCGAGCCGAAGATGAGCACGGCGACCGCACCGAGCAGCAGCAGCACCTGACGCAGCGTGCTGGAGTCGGTGGCCAGCACGATCGCCAGGGTCGGCACGAACGCGGTGACCAGCGCCGGCCCGTACGCGACCCAGCTGCTCAGGTCGGGCCGGTGCCGCAGCTCCAGCACCCCGACGAGCAGGGCGAGCGCCGCGAAGGGCAGCGTGTACGCCTCCGGCAGCGCCACGTCGGCCACCCGCATCAGGATCCACCAGGCGGTGATCTCGCAGACCACCACCGCCCAGAACAGGATGCGCCGCTCCACCGGCCGGCGGCCCGGCCGGGTGGCCGCGACGCCGAGGACCGCGCCCCAGGCGGCCAGCAGCGCCGCGATGTGCCGGGGCGAGTCGAAGGCCAGGGCCAGGGCGATCAGGGCGGCGGCGTGCCCGCTCCACTCCACGGTGGCCGCCTCGCGCTGGGCCTCGGGACGGCGGAGCCGGGGCAGGGTCGCGGCGAACACCTGTAGGGCCGCGCCGACCGCCAGCACGCCGAACGCGGACCAGACGGCCGCGAGCCCGGCCACCAGGCCGACGGTGAGCACGAACAGCTGCGCCATCAGCGAGGCGAAGAGCCAGCCGAGGATGCGTGCCCGCTGGGTGGTGCCGAACAGCGCCGCCACCGTGCCGACGCCGACCGCGCCGCCGAGCGTGAAGAGCGTCAGCTCTCGGGTGGCGAGGCTGCCGGCCAGCCCCGCGCCCCCGGCGGCCAGCCCGATGGCGAAGACCAGCACCCGGGTCAGCCGCAGGGAACGGGCCGGCTCGACCAGCGGCGGGGGCGGGGTCAGCGCCAGGCCCAGCATCGAGATGGTGAACACGGCCAGCGCCGCGAGGGTGCTCGCCGGCCAGCCGTTGCCCAGCGCCACCGGGGTGATCAGCAGGGTCACGGCCGCGCCGGGCAGCACCACGGGCACCGCCCGGGAGCGCCGGCCGCCGCTGAACCCGGTGGCGGCCAGCGCGGCGGTCGCGGTGAGCAGCAGCGCGGTCAGCACGTGGGTGGCGTCGACCGCGCCGGGCGGCGGGGTGAGCAGCTCCGGCGGTGGCCCCTGCCAGATCCGGGCGAGGCTGCGGTGCGGCTCCACCAGGGCGACGACCAGGGACGGCGCGAT
Organism: Micromonospora sp. NPDC048063; assembly: GCF_043202855.1. NCBI lineage: Bacteria > Bacillati > Actinomycetota > Actinomycetes > Micromonosporales > Micromonosporaceae > Micromonospora > Micromonospora sp. NPDC048063. The sequence goes on from NZ_JBIDBG010000008.1 coordinate 4,474, forward strand.
CGACACCAGCGCCAGGACGGTGGGCAGCGCGGCGACGGTGAGCGCGCCGGCGGCCGGGCTGACCCGCCAGCGCCGCGTGCCGTCGTCCGGCAGCCGCCGCAGCGCCCCGTCGAGCAGCACCGACCAGCGCCGTACCGGCTGGGCCGAGCCGGCCGGCGGTTCGGTCGCGCCGCGGACCAGCTCGGCGAGCACCCCGAGCAGGGCCGCGGCGGCGGCGTAGACCCCGACGGGCAGCCCGGCGGGGACGGCGGCCAGCGCGGTCACGGTGGCGCCGCCGGCCACCGCCGCGCTCGCCCAGGGCAGGTACTGCGGAACCCGCCGCCGGGCGGCGGCCACCGCCGCCAGGCCCAGGCTGGACGCGGCCAGCGCGGCGGTGAGCACCACCTCCGGCGAGCGGCCGAACTCGGCCGCCAGCGCCGCGACCGCGCCCGGGGACGCGAGCAGGGCGGCGCCGGCGGCGGCGCCCCCGATCTGCGTCAGGTGCGGCGGCATCCCCTCGGTTTCGATGTCGTCGACCAGCGGCACGGCCAGCGTCCGGGCCAGCGCCGCCACCACCACGCCGATCAGCGCGATGCTGCCCAGCGCCAGCGCGGTGGTCCACGGCCGGACCAGGCCGGCCCCGGCGGCGTGCAGGGCCACCACGCCCGCCACGACCGCCCGGGACAGCCCGGCGCGAGGGTCGGTCGCCGCCACGGCGGCCATCCCGAAGACCGTGGCGACCATGGCACCGACCAGGACCGGCGACCACCACGGCAGGTCGAACGCGGCCGGCGCGCCGATCGTGGCGAGCACGGCCGCCGCCCCCGACACGTCGTACTTCCAGGGCGGCGGCAGCAGGACCGCGGCGGCGACGCCGAGCAGGGCCAGCGCGACCGGCGCCTGCCACGCCGACCCGCCGGTCGACGTGGCCGGCCAGCCGGTCAGGTCGCCGGCCCAGATCGGGCCGGGGGTGGCGAGCACCCCCAGCCCGCCGCGCAGCGCGCTCCAGCCGGCCAGCACGCCGATGAGCACGCCGCCGACGGTAAGGCCGAGGATGGGCCCGCGCCGCCACTCCTCGGGCATCGCGCGGGCGGCCACCGCGACCACCAGCACCAGCCCGGCGGCGACGGCGAGCTGGCCGCCGGGGGCGAGCACCGCCGCGATCCGGGCGAGGGTGGCGATCAGGGCGGCGGTCACCGCCGCGGCGGCGAGGTCGGAGCCGTCCAGGGCGAGATCGGAGCGTCGGCCCGCGTCGATGGGGCCGGCGAACACCACCATCGCGGCGGCGACGAGCAGCAGCCCGCCGACCCAGGCGTCGGCGGCGGTGGCGCCGGGGGCCCCGAACGCGGCGGCGGTGACCACGACCGTGCCCAGGGCGGTGCCCACCGCCAGCGGCGCCGGGACGTGTCGCTGGGACACCTGCACGATGGCGGCGTAGCCGAGGGTGACACAGACCGCCAGGAAGCTGGCCGCCAGCACCGGGACGGTGGCCTCGCGCAGGCTCGCCGGGGTGGGCGTCGGGTCGGTCGGCACGGTGGCGGCGACGAAGGCGGCCACCGCGCCCGGCAGCGCGAACGCCGCGCCGCCGGCGGCCCAGGCCGAGACGGTGTCGGCCGCGGCCGGGGCGAGCCGCATCCGGGGTGCCACGGCGACCAGCACCCCGGCGGCGAAGAGCGCGAGCAGGGCCGCGGTCGTCAGCGCCGGCCGGGCCAGGGCGGCGCCCGCCCCGAACAGCCCGACGCCGGCTGCGGCGACCGCGTGCGCCACGGCCGCCCGTCCGGTCCGGGCGGAGAGCCCGACGACCCCGATGCCGATCGCGGTCAGGACCATCGGCCAGGGCGCCACCGCCCACCCGAGACCGAACGACGCCGGTACGGCGAGCGCGGTCAGCGCCGCGCCGACCACCGCGAACTCCCGGCGGATCTCCGGCGGCAGGGCCAGCACCGCGGCCACGGTCAGCAGGAAGGCGCTCGCGGCGAGCTGCCAGGCGGCCGGGCCGACCGCGGCGGCCAGCTCGGCCGGGTGGCGGTCGAGGTCGGCCGCCCAGGCCGGCAGCGCGGCTCGGACGGGGGCGACCCCGGCGCGCAGGGCCCCGCCGGCGACGACCACCCCGCTGACCGTGAGCGCCACCGCCGAGGCGAGCTGCGGGCCGCGCCGGGCGGCCTCCGGCACCGCCCGCACGGCGAGCCCGGTGACGGTGATGACCGCCGCGATCAGCAGCAGCGCCCGGCCGGGTAGCGCCACCGAGGCGATCCGGCTCAGCGCGCCGATCACGGCCAGGGTGAAGATCCCGGCGCCGAGGTCGGGCAACGGCGGCCGGCGCAGCACCAGCGTTCCGGCCAGGCCCACGGCGGCGGCCAGCAACAGCGCCAGCCCCGCTCCGGTCGCGGCCGGCACGGTGGTCGCGCGCAGCAGGGCGGAGACGGCGTACGCGAGGGCGACGGCGACCGCCACCCCGTGCAGCGTCCAGGTCAGCTCGCGCAGCCACGGCACCGCCCGGGCGGCCGGGGCCGGCGTCGCCTGCTCCGGCGGGCCACCGTCGAGCACCTCGCCGGCCTCCTCCGGGGCCCCCTCCGGCCGGCCCTCGGCGCGACGCTGCCGGGGCGTGGCCGGTGCCGCCGACGCGGCGGGGGCGGCCGGCGGCTCGGGCAGGTCCCGGCGGACCGGCCGCTCCACGGTGACCGGTGACCGGGCCAGCCAGAGGTCGAGCACGGCCACCGCGGTCAGCACCAGCGCCCAGCCGCCGGGGCCGGTGACCCGGTCGTACGCGAACAGCGGCAGCACCGGCTGGGCGGCCAGCACGGTGGCGAACCGGGGCGCGCGCAGCCCCGTCCAGCCCGCGTAGCCGAAGGAGACGCCGGCGGTGACGGCGAAGATCACCCCGGCGAAGACCGCACCCGAGGCGCCGCCGTTGCCGATCCGGTCCACCGCCCACAGCGCGTAGCCGGCGAGCGGCACCAGCAGCAGGCCGACGGCGGAGATGGTCTCGGCGGTCGAGGTGAGCCCGCGCCGTGCCAGCACGGGCGGGGCGAGCAGCATCAGCACGGTCGCGAGCAGCAGGATGCCCAGCCGGGCCAGCGCGTCCATCGAGCTGGTGGCCACCGCGGCGAAGACCACCGCGGCGACGCCGAGCAGCAGCGCGCCGAGCCCGAGGGGGATGTTCTGCACCTCGCGGGAGGACGCCTCCGGCGGGTGCTCCGGGTCGTCGGCGTCGAGCCAGGTGGCGCTCGGCGGCGGGGGCGGGTCCTCCGGGCCGGCCGGGGTGCCCTGCCGGGGCACCCGGGGCGGTGCGCCGGTGGCGGCGGTGGGCGGGCGGCGGCCGGGCCGGCGGCGCAGCACCCGGCGGGGGCGGGTGGCCTGCTTGAGACGTTCCTCACCGGCGTGCGCGAGGATGTCCCGCTGGAAGAGCGCGGCCTGCATCTTGGCGGCGATCTGCCGCTGCTCGCTGGCGATGGCGGCCTCGCGGGCCTTCATCTCCGCGATGGACCGCTCGATCTCCGCCAGGTGCTCGACCCACTGTGGCTGGTGCGCGCCGCAGTGCGGGCAGCTGACGGCCGGTTTGATCTCCCGGCCGCACGAGGAGCACTGAAAGCTCGCCACGACACCCCTCCACCCGCACTGTGGACTCCCACCTTGGCAGCATGCCGAATGCGGGCGCGGATTTCGACAGTTGTCGGCGGGTCCGGGGCAAAGATCGTCCACGCGGACGGCAAACGGCCGGTCGCGGAGCGTGCTCCACGGCCGGCCGGTTCAGCGGTCGATGGTCAGGGGCGGCCCATGCCGCGGTACTCCCAGCCGGCCTGCGTCCACAGTGCCGAGTCCAGGCAGTTGCGCCCGTCGACCACCCGGCGGCCGGCGGCCAGCTCGCCGAGGGCGACGGGGTCGGCGTTGCGGAAGTCGGCCCACTCGGTGAGCACGCAGACGAGGTCGGCGCCGGTCACGGCCTCGTTGATGCCGGGCTCGTAGACCAGCTCGGGGGCCACCGCGCGGGCCCGCTCCATGCCCTGCGGGTCGTAGACGTGCACGTCGGCGCCGGCCTTGCGCAGCAGCGACGCGACGGCGAGCGCCGGGGCGTCGCGTACGTCGTCGGTGTTGGGCTTGAAGGTCGCGCCGAGCACGGCGATCCGAGTGCCGGACAGGTCCGGCCCGGCCGGCCCGGACCGGCGGCCGAGCAGCTCGGCGGCGAGCTGGACGACCCGGTTCCGGCGGCGCATGTTGATCAGGTCGACCTCGTGCAGGAAGCGCAGCGCCTCCCCGGCGCCGAGCTCCTGGGCGCGGGCCTGGAAGGCCCGGATGTCCTTGGGCAGGCAGGCGCCGCCGAAGCCGAGCCCGGCCTGGAGGAAGCGGTTGCCGATGCGGGGGTCGAAGCCGATGGCCCGGGCGAGGTGGGTGACGTCGCCGCCGGCGGCCTCGCAGACCTCGGCCATCGCGTTGATGAAGGAGATCTTGGTGGCGAGGAAGGCGTTCGCGGCGACCTTGACCAGCTCGGCGGTCGCGAAGTCGGTGACCACCAGGGGCACCTCGCGGTCCTCCGTGGCGGCCAGGTCGAAGACGCCCTTGTGGGCGGCGTAGAGCATGCCGTTGGCCCACTCGCTCTTGACGCCGACCACGATCCGGTTGGGCCGCAGCACGTCGTCGACGGCGAAGCCCTCCTGGAGGAACTCGGGGCTCCACGCCACCTCGACGCCGAGGTCGGCGGGGGTGTGCTTGCTCACCAGTTGCTCGACCCACTCGGCGGTGCCGACCGGCACGGTGGACTTGCCGACGATCAGCGCCTTGCGGGTCAGGTGCTGGGCCAGGCTGGTCACCGACGCCTCGACGTACGACAGGTCGGCGCCCATGCCGTCGGCGATCTGCGGCGTGCCGACGCAGATGAAGTGCACGTCGCCGAACTCGGCGACCTCGGCGATGTCCGTGCTGAACCGCAGCCGCCCGGCCGCCAGGTTGCGCTTGAGCAGCTCGTCCAGGCCCGGCTCGTGGATCGGCACCTCGCCGGCGTTCAGCATGGCGATCTTGTCGGCGTCGACGTCGAAGCCGAGGACCTCGTAGCCCAGCTCCGCGTAGCAGATGGCGTACGTCGCACCGAGGTAGCCGGTGCCCAGGAAGGTCACCCGCGGCCGCTGCGCGCCCGAGGGGGGCGTCACCGCGGCGATGGCGGGCATCGGCTGGCTGTTCGGGTACGGGATCGTCACGCCTGTCTTCTCCGCTCGCGCTGGCGTCGCGTCGTCGCGTCGCGTTCTGCTGCGGCGCCTGGGCGGGCACCGGAGGGACTCTATGCCTGTCACTTCCATCATCGCCGGGCGGCGTCGACGCTCGTCGTGCCATAGCCTACGCGGCGGTAACATCGCCTGAGGTTGGTCGCTATCCTTCAGTCTGCGCCGTCGACGGTCAGGAGACGCTACAGACTGCGCATGATAGCGGTGAAGGGGAGGGGCCGACATGGCCGCAGAGCAGTCGTTCGACGTCTACCGGTTGCCGGAGGAGCACGAGGCGATCCGGGAGGCGGTCCGTGAGGTCTGTGCGGCCAAGGTGGCCCCGCACGCGGCCGAGGCGGACGAGACCGGTGAGTTTCCGAAGGCGTCCTACGACGCGCTGCGCGCCGCGGACTTCCACGCCCCGCACATCCCCGTCGAGTACGGCGGCGCGGGCGCGGACGCCCTGGCCACGGCCATCGTGATCGAGGAGGTGGCGCGGGCCTGCGCGTCCTCCTCGCTGATCCCCGCGGTCAACAAGCTGGGCACCATGCCGCTGCTGCTGGCGGGCTCGGAGGAGCTCAAGCGCCGCTACCTGAGCCGCGTCGCGTCGGGCGACGCGATGTTCTCGTACTGCCTCTCCGAGCCGGAGGCGGGCAGCGACGCGGCCTCGATGACCACCCGCGCCGTACGTGACGGCGATCACTGGGTGCTCAACGGCGTCAAGCGCTGGATCACCAACGCCGGGGTCTCGGAGTTCTACACGGTCTTCGCGGTGACCGACCCGACGGCCCGGTCCCGGGGCATCTCCGCGTTCGTGGTGGAGAAGTCCGACGCCGGGGTCAGCTTCGGCGCCCCGGAGAAGAAGCTCGGCATCAAGGGCTCGCCGACCCGCGAGGTCTACCTGGACAACGTCCGGATCCCGGCGGACCGCATGATCGGCGCCGAGGGCACCGGCTTCGCCACCGCGATGAGGACCCTGGACCACACCCGGGTCACCATCGCCGCGCAGGCCCTCGGCATCGCCCAGGGCGCGCTCGACTACGCCAAGGGGTACGTGCAGGAGCGCAAGCAGTTCGGCAAGGCGGTCGCCGAGTTCCAGGGCGTCCAGTTCATGCTCGCCGACATGGGCATGAAGCTGGAGGCGGCCCGGCAGTTGACGTACGCCGCCGCCGGCAAGTCGGAGCGCGGCGACGCCGACCTGACCTACTTCGGCGCGGCGGCCAAGTGCTTCGCCTCGGACGCGGCGATGGAGATCACCACCGACGCGGTGCAGCTGCTCGGCGGCTACGGCTACACCCGGGACTACCCGGTCGAGCGGATGATGCGCGACGCCAAGATCACCCAGATCTACGAGGGCACCAACCAGGTGCAGCGCATCGTGATGGCCCGCCAGCTCCTCAAGGGCTGACCGGTCGTCGGGCGGGCCGGTCTCCCTGCCCGCCCGATCTGTCACCGGATCTCGGTCGTGTCCTCCGGCTGGTTGCCGGTGCGCGGCGGCGCCGACCACGGCGACTCGCCGCCGGTGCGGCGGGGCAGCGGCTCGGTCGGCGTCGAGTCGTCCGGGTAGCCCAGGGTCAGCGGGGCGGTGTCCCGGTCGGTCGAGCCGGCCGGGGGCCAGTCGGTCAGGGTGAAGTCGTCCCGTTCCGGGCCGGTCGCGGGCTCCGGCGCCACCTCGGCGGCCGGGCGCGGCCACCGGCGCCAGCGCTGCCCGCTGAACGTCGCCATGATCAGCAGCAGCCCGATCAGGAAGAGGGTGCCGTTCTCCACCGGCACGTGCAGCGGCAGGGGGTCACCGAAGACCTTCCAGCCGTCCGGAATGCGGTCCCGCACCTCGAACGGCGCGGCGAACATCCCCACGTACGGGGCGGCGAGCAGCAGCCCGGCCACCAGCGGGCCGAGCGGTGAGATGCGCAGCGTGCCGAGCAGGCCGAGCAGGATCCCGCCGACGGCGAGGTAGACGGCAGGCTCGATGAGATTGGCCGAGTTGGACGTGCCGATCTCGACCCAACGGTCGACGGTGCCCGCCGACCCGTCCTGCCCGAGCGTGACCAGCACCCACGTGACGGGTGCCACCACCAACCCGGCGAGGAAGCTCCAGAGATGTCGCATCCGCGCACCGTACCGTTTCCGACATGACCGAGCACCCCTCCACCGCGCCGGCCGGCAAGCCGACCTCGTACTCCCGGGTCACCCTGAGCCGGATCATGACCGCTGTCGACGTCAACCTCTACGGCACCGTGCACGGCGGGGTGCTGATGAAGTTCATCGACGACGTGGCGGGGGCGGCGGCCGCCCGGCACAGCGGCGGCACGGCGGTCACCGCGGCCATCGACGAGATCGTCTTCGCCGAGGCGGTCCGGGTCGGCGACCTGGTGCACGCGCACGCCCAGGTGAACTGGACCGGGCAGACCTCGATGGAGGTGGGCGTCCGGGTGGTGGCCGAGCGGTGGGACTCGGCCGAGGACGAGCCGGTCGGGGTGGCCACCGCGTACCTCGTCTTCGTGGGCGTCGACGTCGGCGGCGCGCCACGGGCGGTCCGGCCGGTGCTGCCGGAGACCACGGAGGACGAGCGGCGGTTCCGGGAGGCGGAGATCCGCCGGGCCCACCGCCTCGCCCGCCGCCGCGCCATCCAGGCCCACCGCGCCGGCTGACCCATCACGAAGGCTGAGGTGTAAGGAAGGGTCCCTTCCTCTACCGCAGACGTTAGGAAGGTGCCCTTCCTTACACCCGGCCCACACAGGGTGGTGGTGGGGCATGTGGGTTCGGCACGTGCGCCGACGGGGGCCGGGTGCGGAGAATGGCGCTTCGAGGTAGGGCAAGATGGCGCCACGGCCCATTTCACAGTGTCGTGCGGGGCCAGGGGAGGGTGGAGCAGTGGGTGACGTGCTGTGGACGCCGCCGGCGGACGTACGCGAGCGGTCCCGGATCGGGAACTACCTGCGCTGGCTGCGTGAGCACCGGGGCGTGGACTTCGCCGACTACGACGAGCTGTGGCGCTGGTCGGTCACCGACCTGGAGGCGTTCTGGCAGTCGGTCTGGGACCACTTCGAGGTGGTCGCCCACACCCCGCCGACCGCCACGCTGACCGACCGGGGGATGCCCGGCGCCCGCTGGTTCCCCGGCGCCACCCTCAACTACGCCGAGAACGTGCTGCGGATGCCCGGCCGGGCCGACGACGACCCGGTGGTGATCGCGCACGGCCAGACCCGGGCGCCGGTCACCCTCACCGCCGCCGGGCTGCGCGAGCAGGTCCGCCGGGTGGCGGCCGGGCTGCGCCGGCTCGGCGTCACCGCCGGCGACCGGGTGGCCGCGTACGCGCCGAACATCCCCGAGACGTACGTGCTGCTGCTGGCCACCAGCAGCCTGGGCGCGATCTTCTCCTCCTGCGCGCCCGAGTTCGGCACCCGCAGTGTCACCGACCGCTGGCAGCAGATCGAGCCGAAGGTCCTCGTCGCCGTGGACGGCTACCGGTACGGCGAGAAGCCGGTGGACCGGCGCGGCGAGGTGGCCGCGATCCGGGCCGCCCTGCCGTCGCTGGCGCACACCGTCGGCATCGCCTACCTCGACCCGGCCGGCCCGCCGCCCGAGGGCGCGCTCGCCTGGTCCGACCTGGCCGCCGAGACCGACGAGCCGCTGACCTTCACCCCGGTCGCCTTCGACCACCCGCTCTACGTGCTCTACTCCTCCGGCACGACAGGGCTGCCCAAGCCGATCGTGCACGGCCACGGCGGCATCCTGCTGGAGCACCTGAAGATGCTGGCCCTGCACCACGACCTGGGCCCGGCGGACCGGTTCTTCTGGTTCACCACCACCGGCTGGATGATGTGGAACTTCCTGGTCTCCGGGCCGGCGGTGGGCGCGGCGATCGTGCTGTTCGACGGCAACCCGGGCCACCCCGACCTGGGCGCGCTGTGGCGGCTGGCGGAGGAGACCGGCACCACGTACTTCGGCACGTCCGCGCCGTTCCTGCTGGCCTGTCGCAAGGCGGGGCTGGTGCCGAGGGAGATCGCCGACCTGACCGCGCTGCGCGGGGTCGGCTCGACCGGCGCGCCGCTGCCCGCCGAGGGCTTCACCTGGGTGTACGAGACGGTCGGCGACGACCTCCAGCTCCAGTCGCTCTCCGGCGGCACGGACGTCTGCACCGGCTTCGTGGGCGGGGTGCCGCTGCTGGCGGTGCACGCCGGGGAGATCACCTGTCGGGCGCTGGGCGCCAAGGTGGAGGCCCGCTCGGCCGACGGCACCCCGGTGATCGGCGAGCTGGGCGAGCTGGTGATCACCGAGCCGATGCCGAGCATGCCGGTGGGCTTCTGGAACGACCCGGACGGCGCCCGCTACCGGGAGGCGTACTTCGACCTGTACCCGGGCGTCTGGCGGCACGGCGACTGGATCACGATCAACGACCGGGGCGGCTGCGTGATCACGGGCCGCTCCGACGCCACCCTCAACCGGGGCGGCGTGCGGCTGGGCACCGCCGAGTTCTACTCGGTCGTCGAGGGGCTGGACGAGGTCGTCGACTCGGTGGTGGTGCACCTGGAGGACGACGAGGGCGGCGCCGGCGAGCTGCTGCTGTTCGTGGTGCTCGCCGAGGGCCTGGAGCTGGACGACGCGCTCCGGAAGAAGATCTGCCGGGAGCTGCGTACCGCCCTGTCGCCGCGGCACGTCCCGGACGAGATCCACCAGGTCCGCGCCGTGCCGCGCACCCTCTCGGCGAAGAAGCTGGAGGTCCCGGTGAAGAAGATCCTCACCGGCACCCCGGTCGACTCGGCGGCGGCCAAGGGCGCCCTGGCCAACCCGGAGTCCCTGTCGGCGTTCGCCACCCTCGCCCAGCGCCGCGCCACCACCCACCCGGAGACCACCCCCGCCTGACCCACCCCGCCCTCCTTCGCGCGCCGATCTTGCACTTTCTGCCCCGACCCATGGGGTGAATCGCCCATATCGAGGGCAGCAACTGCAAGATCGGCGCGGTGGGGGCGCGGGCGCGGGGGCGGGGGTCAGGTCAGGGTCTGGGTGACCTTTTCCGTCGCGGCGCGGGACTCTACGCGGGACCGGTCGAGGTTGGCGCAGAGGACCGAGCTGGCGCCGGCCGCCAGCGGGGCGAGCAGCCAGTCGACCGGGTCGGGGTGCGCCCCCGTGTCGACCAGGACGCGGTCGTCGCGGGCGATGCCCAGCTCGCCCGCGCGCCGCCGCGCGTGCTCCACCAGCTCCTCGCCGCCGGCGGCGTACGGGGTGAAGTGGTCCCCGTGCGCGCGCACCTCCGAGACGTAGTCGGCGAAGCCGGGCGGCACCTGCCGCATCGGCAGGGCGAACGGGTCGAGGGCGAGGACGTACCGCTCGCCGGCCGACCAGGCGTCCGCCTCGGCGAGCCGCGTGACGGCGGCGAAGAGCACCTCCACGTCGCCCGGCGTGTCGGCCACCCGTAGCCCGGCCGACCAGCATCCGAGCAGCACCGCCGCGGTCTGCCAGTGCGGCGGGAGCAGCACCCCGGCCGTGTCGCCGGGGCCCACGGCCACCTCGTCCACGAGCAGGTTGGCCGTCTTGGCCACCCAGTTCGCCAGCGTCGCGCCGGAGAGTTCGGTCCGCTCGCCGGTGGCGTCGTCGTACCAGGTCAGCAGCGGTCGGGTCGGGTCGGGCGCGATCGCGTCGGCGAATACCCGGGCAATGTTGTCGGCCATCGGCGCGAACGATACGCCCCCGTCGGCCGTACTCGAAGACAACGACAAGTCGGCGTACCGTCGGGTCGCAGTCAGCGTCCGACCCGGGCTCCGGCGTAGGCTTGCCCGGAGTGTTGTTTCCCACAGATCGCAGTGCAAGGAGTCGCCCCGTGACCGCCGGTCGCCCGCCCCGTGTGCTCATCGACGCCACGAGTGTCCCCGCCGACCGTGGCGGTGTCGGTCGATACGTCGACGGCCTGCTCGGCGCCCTCGGCAAGGTGTGCGGGTCGGGGGTGGAGCTGGCCGTGGTCAGCCTCCGCACCGACCTTGAGCGCTACACCCGGATGCTGCCCGGCGCGGAGATCATCCCCGCCCCGGCCGCCGTCGCGCACCGCCCCGCCCGGCTCGCCTGGGAGCAGACCGGCCTGCCGCTGCTCGCCCAGCAGGTGGGCGCGCAGGTGCTGCACTCGCCCTTCTACACCTGCCCGCTGCGCGCCGGCTGCCCGGTCACGGTGACCGTGCACGACGCGACGTTCTTCACCGAGCCGGAGCACTACGACAAGTCCCGGCGCACGTTCTTCCGCAGCGCCATCAAGACCTCTCTGCGCCGCGCCGACCGGGTGATCGTGCCGAGCAAGGCCACCCGCGACGAGCTGATCCGGCTGCTCGACGCCGACCCGACCCGGATCGACGTCGCCTACCACGGGGTCGACCACGCCGCCTTCCACGCGCCCAGCGAGGAGGAGAAGGCCCGGGTCCGCGCCCGGCTGGGGCTCGGCGGCAGCAGCTACGTCGCCTTCCTCGGGGCCAAGGAGCCGCGCAAGAACGTGCCCAACCTGATCCGCGGCTGGGCCCGGGCGGTGGCCGACCGGGAGGACCCGCCGGCCCTGGTGGTCGCCGGCGGCCAGGGGCACGACGACGACATCGACCGCGCGGTGGCGGAGGTGCCGTCGCACCTGCGGCTGCTGCGCCCGGGCTACCTCCGCTACGCGGACCTGCCCGGCTTCCTCGGCGGGGCGCTGGTGGCCGCCTACCCGTCCTACGGGGAGGGTTTCGGCCTGCCGATCCTGGAGGCGATGGCGTGCGCCGCGCCGGTGCTCACCACGCCCCGGCTGTCGCTGCCGGAGGTGGGCGGCGACGCGGTGGCGTACACCAGCGAGGCCCCCGACCAGATCGCCGCCGACCTGGCCGCGCTGCTCGACGACGAGCAGCGGCGGTTGTCCCTGGCCAAGGCCGGTTTCGACCGGGCCAAGGAGTTCACCTGGGAGTCCAGCGCCGAGGTGCACATTGCCGCCTGGAGCCGGGCGCGCGCCTGATCCCGGAGCGGCGGGGTGGCAACCCGGCGTCCGGGCGGGCCCGGTTCGGGCATGATGTGCTGATGCTCTACGCCGTCATCCCGGCGGGTGGCAGCGGCACGAGGTTGTGGCCGCTGTCCCGCGCCGGCCACCCCAAGTTCCTCCACCCGCTGACCGGTTCCGCCGCCTCGCTGCTCCAGGCCACGGTCGAGCGGCTGGGCCCGCTGACCACCGCCGAACGCACCCTGGTGGTCACCGGGACCGCGCACGTCGCGGCGGTGGCGCGCCAGCTGGCCGGGCTGCCGGAGGAGAACATCCTGGTCGAGCCGTCGCCCCGGGACTCCTGCGCGGCGATCGCCCTGGCCGCCGCCGTCATCGCGCGGCGCGACCCGGAGGCGGTGATGGGCTCCTTCGCGGCCGACCACCTGATCGGCGACCCGGAGCGGTGGCGGGAGGTCGTCCGGGAGGCGGTACGCGGCGCCGAGCAGGGCCTGCTGATGACGGTGGGCATCACCCCGACGCGGGCCGAGACCGGCTACGGCTACCTCCAGACCGGCGACCCGGTCGACGGCGGCCCGCTGCGCCCGGTCGCCGAGTTCAAGGAGAAGCCGAGCGCCGAGGTGGCGGAGGCGTACCTGCGCTCCGGGCGGCACCTCTGGAACGCCAGCATGTTCGTCTGGCGGGTCGACGTGTTCCTCGCCGAGCTGGCCCGCCAGCAGCCCGCCCTGCACGCCGGGATCGTCGCGATCGCCGAGGCGTGGGGCACCGAGGGGCAGGACGACGTGCTCGGCACGGTCTGGCCGACCCTGCCGAAGATCTCCGTCGACTACGCGGTGATGGAGGGCGCGGCGACCGCCGGGCGGGTGGCCACGGTGCCGGGCGACTTCGGCTGGAACGACGTCGGCGACTTCCACACGCTGGGCGAGGTGCTGCCGGCCGACCCGGACGGCAACGTGGTGCTCGGCGGCGACGCCAAGCCGGGGGTGCTGCTGCGGGACAGCTCCGGGCTGGTGGTGGTGCCGCACTCCGGGCGGCTGGTGGCCACCGTCGGAGTGCACGACCTGATCGTCGTCGACACCCCGGACGCGCTGCTGGTCTGCCCGCGCGACCGGGCGCAGGACGTCAAGAAGATCGTCGACGAGCTCAAGGAGCGGGGCGAAGAGGGGCTCGTCTGAGCGTCGCCCTGGCCGGGGCGACCAGCTTCGCCGTCCCCCCGGCCAGCGGCTCCGGCAGGTGGTCCGGCGGGAACCAGGCCAGCGCCTCGGACTCGTCGCTGACCCGTTCCGTCGCGGCGGGCGGGGCGAGGACGGCGAACCGGACGTCGTAGTGCAGGGAGCCGCCCTGGCAGTTCACCGGGTGGATGTCCACGTCGATCGGGACCGGGTCGATCCGCAGGCCCGCGATCCCGGACTCCTCGCCGGCCTCGCGCAGGGCGGCGCCGGCGAGGGTCCGGTCGGCCGGCTCGCAGTGCCCGCCGAGCTGCACCCACTTCCGGAACTTGCCGTGCAGGCAGAGCAGCACCCGCGAGCCGGTGGCGTCGAGCACCAGCGCGCTCGCCGTGACGTGACCGGCCCGGTGCGCCCGGCTCATCGCCACCGGCCCGGCGGCCAGTAGCCGCACGGTGCGGTCCCGGGCCTCGGCGGCGGCCGGGCCGGTCGGCTCCCAGCGCTCCAGCGTGGCGACGGCGTCGGCGTGCAGCGTCGCGTACACCTCGGCGTCCGTCGGCGGCGACGTCCGGGGGTCGGTGGCGGCGGCGGGGGATTCGGGCATGCCGACACTGTACGAGCCGGCGCTTCGTACCCTGGCCGGGTGACCCTGCGACTGCTGGAATTCGTCGTGGCCGGCAACGAGGCCAGCGACCTGCTGCCGGTGCGCTCCGTGGCGTTGCTGCGCGCACACGGCGCCCGGCGCGGCTTCTGGACGGTGCTCGACGAGGGGCCGGTGGAGCGCTGCCTGGCCCTGCTGCTGGAGCGCGACGACGGCGAGTGGGTCGCCCGGCACGTGACCGCCGACGCCGGGGCCGAGAACGGCCGGACGGAGGACGGCGAGGCCCTGGCCCACCACGACGGCTGGGTCTACGTCTTCGGCTCGCACTTCGGCTCGAAGGGCGGCCCGCTGCGCCCGCGACGCGCCTTCGTGGCCCGGTTCCGGGAGGACGACGCGGCGGGTGGCGCGCTGCCGGTGCAGGTGGTGCGCAACCGGTTCCGGCTGCACCGGGCGGTCAACGACGCGCTGCTCAAGGCGCCGTTCACCCCGCTGCCGCCGGGCGCGCGGGTGCGGGCCCGGTTCATCGGGGAGACCGTCGCGCGCGGCACCGCCCGGTCGAAGGGCTGGGTCAGCCGTCTCGTCCCCGACGACCTGCCGCTGAACGTCGAGGCTGCCGCCTTCACGCCGGCCGGCAGCGTCCTGATCGGACTCCGCTTCCCGGTCACGGCTGACGGCGACCCGATCCTGGTCGAGCTGACCGGTGTGCCGGGCATGTTCGACCCCGTGCCGACCTGGCCGGAGGCGGCGGGCGCGTACGTGTTGACCGGGGTGACCCCGCCCGGCGCGCTCGCCGGCTTCCGGGCGATCGCCCCCACCGACGACGGCGGCTACGCGGCGGTCGTCGGGTCCATCGACGCGCTCGGCAAGGGCTCGGTGCTGCTCGACGACCACCCGACCGGCGGGGACGTCACCTCCCGGCACGTCCGGTTCCCGCCGCCCGGCGACGGGCATCTGGTCCCCGGTGAGCTGGTGGCCGACCTGGCGCCGTTCCACCACGTGGAGGGGCTGGCCGAGCTGGACGGGCGCAGTTTCTACGTCACCGACGAGGACCACCGCGTGGCGCTCTGGGTGGGGTGAACGGGCGGGCGCCGGCCGACGCGGGGAGCCACGGCGGGCCGGCGGCCGGGCAGCACCTCTGCGGAGCAGGCCCGCAGACCCTCGTGGTGCCGCCCGGCCCCCGGTCCTCCCCGTCCCCCAGGGCGCCCCGGTCCGCGAACGCGTCGCCGACGCGCTCGTCCCCGTGTGCGGGCAGTGGAAGCATGCCCAACCGCCACCATGGACGTCGAGGTTTTTCAGCTCAGGCTTAAAGACGGAGATAAGTGCCGCCCGGGTAGGCTGCAACGGTCACCCGGCATCCCCTCGGCCGGGCGACACGGGAGCACTCCATGCTGAAGATCTATTTCTCCGCCGAGGACATCCTCCGGACCCGGGTGGCTCCGGCGGCGGACCCGGTGTGGGAACTGATCCTCAGTCTGCACCTGCTGCCGGGTCGCGGCCGGGACCCACTGCTGGCGGGCTGGCGACGCAGCGTGACCCGGGCACTGCGCCAGGGCATCGGGTCCCCCGGCCTGAGGCTCCTCCTGTCGCTCAATCCGCCCCGCGGCTACTTCCCCGACTTCCTCACCCCCTACCAGAGCGTGTCCGGGTTCGAGGCCGGCATGGAGGCGGTCCGGAGCACTCCCGTGTCGCTGCTGCAACGCGACCTGTCGCTGCTCGCCACCGGCCACACCCTGCCGGCCGGTGCCGCCGCGGTGGCCCGGGGCGAGCCGGACATGCTGCGCGACCTGACGGGCGCGATGGCGCAGTACCGCGACCTGGCGATCGACCCGTACTGGGCCCGGATCCAGGCGGCCGTGGAGGCCGACCGGTCCCGGCGGGCCCGGGCGCTGCTCGACGGCGGGGTGGAGGGGCTGCTGGCCAGCCTGCGGCCCGCCATGCACTGGGAGTCCGGGGTGCTCCAGGTCCGCGGCTACCCGCACAGCCGCGAGCTGCACCTGGACGGGCGCGGTCTGCTGCTGGTGCCCTCGTTCTTCTGCGCGCCCACCCCGGTTGCCCTGCTCGACCCGGCGCTGCCCCCGGTCCTGGTCTACCCGGTGGACCGGCTGGGCGGGCTGCTGCCGGCGCCCGCCGAGGGCGCCGGCCCGGGCACGCCGGACACCGGACGGGAGGCGCTGGCCGCGCTGCTCGGCCGCACCCGGGCCGCCGTGCTGGCGGTCAGCGACGACGGCTGCACCACCGGGGAGGTGGCCCGCCGGCTGAACATCTCACCGGCCGCCGCCAGCCAGCACACCACCGTGCTGCGCAATGCCGGCCTGCTGGTCAGCCACCGCGACCGCAACAGCGTCCTGCACACCCTCACCCCGCTGGGGCGGGCGATGCTCAACTCCTGAGCGCCGAGCCCACTTCCGCGCCCCGCGTCGTCCACCTTGCCGAACGCCCGGCTCATCACGAGGCCGCCGACGACCCGCGCCGCACAGGCGGGGCGGGGAACCGGGGGCGGGAGGCCCGTCAGAGGGCCAGGCAGGCGGCGGCGGGGGCGCCGGCGGGCGGGGGGAGCGGGAGCGAGGCGACGCCCTCCGCCGCCAGGGCGGCGCGCAGGCGGTGCAGGTCGGCGCCGAAGCGGACCAGCTCGGTCGGGCCGGCCGGGGCGGCCGGGGAGCCGAGCACCAGCGCCGTCGCCTCCGCCGGCCAGCCGGGCACGGCGGTGACCATCCCGGCGCGTACGGCCTCGTCGGTGACCAGGGTGAACTCCGTGCCGGGCGCGACCACGCCGGCGACCGCGGCGATCGCCCGCCGCACCGCCTCCCGGTCGGGCGGGGTCGGGTTGGGGGCGTCCGGCAGGGTGGCGGCGGCGGCCAGCCCGGCCGCCCTCGCCTCGGCGGTGCCCAGCGAGAACAGGTCCATCGTGGCGTCCCGGACCAGCGTCGCCGCACCGGCGCCGTCGTCCGGCCGGGGCGCGGTGAGGTAGCCGCGCACCACGGCGACCGGGACCTGGTCGCACTTGCCCTTGATCAGCTCGCCCGCGCCGGCCAGCTCGTCCACGACCGCCATCTGGGTGAGCTGGAGTTCGTTGCCGTACGGGTCGACCTCGCCCCGGTGGTCGCGGATCGCGTCCATGCCGGCGACGCCGAGCGCCACGTCGGTGAGCCCGTTGCGCCAGGGCCGGCCCATCGTGTCGGTGATGATCACCGCGACGTCGACGTGGTAGCGGTCGCGCAGGGCGGCGCGCAGCGCCCGGGCCGAGGCGTCCGGGTCCGCCGGGAGCAGCACCAGCCGGGTCTTGTCGACGTTCGAGGCGTCGATCCCGGCCGAGGCCATCACGAAGCCGTGGTGGGTCTGCACGATCCGGGTCGCGCCCCGGGTCGCCACCACCCGCGCCGTCTCGGCGGCCAGCACCTCGTCCCGCGCGGCGAGCCGCTCCGGCCCGTCCGCCGGAACGTCCACCAGCCGCCCCTCCGACTTCGAGACGATCTTGCTGGTCACCACCAGCACGTCGCCGTCGCGCAGCCACGGCGCGGCGTTCGCGATCAGGGCGGCCAGGTCGTCGCCCTCGGACACGTGACCGATGCCCGGCACCGGCAGGATCTCCAGCCTCATGTCAGCTCCAGTGCGGCGCGGACCATGGCCGCCGTCGCCGTCTCGTCGGTCATCAGCAGCGGCACCGCGCGCGCCGTCACCTCCGGCACCACGACGCCGGCGTCCTCCTCGGCGACCAGCCAGCCGTCGAGCAGCCCGCCGGCCGCCCGGCCGCCGTAGAGCCGGCCCACCCCGGCCGCGCTGCACTCGACCCCGAGCACCTCCAGGCAGCGGTCCGCCATGCCGCGCACCGGCGCGCCGCCGATGATCGGCGAGACGCCGACGACCGGGGCGGGGCCGTCGGCGACCGCCTCGCGCAGCCCGGGCACGGCCAGGATCGGGGCGATGCTCACCACGGGGTTGCTCGGCGCGATCAGCACCACGTCGGCCCCGGCGATCGCCGCCACGACGCCGGGCGCCGGCTTCGCCGTCTCCGCGCCGACGAAGACGAACCGGTGGGTGGGGACGTTCCCGCGGTGGCGCACCCACCACTCCTGGAAGTGGATCGCCCGTTGGCCGCCGTCGGGCCCGTCCGCGCCGGACTCGCCCGCGACCGCCGGCCCGCTCACCACCACGTGCGTCTCCAGGCGGTCGTCGGTCGCCGGCAGCAGGCGTACGCCCGGCTGCCAGCGGGTGGCGAGCGCCTCGGTGACCGCGTGGAGCGGGTAGCCGGCGTTGAGCATGGTCGTGCGCACCAAGTGGGTGGCGACGTCCCGGTCGCCGAGCCCGAACCAGGTCGGCTCGGCGCCGTACGCGGCCAGTTCCTGCTTGACCGTCCAGCTCTCGTCGATGCGGCCCCAGCCCCGCTCGGGGTCGGCGCCGCCACCCAGCGTGTACATGACGCTGTCCAGGTCGGGGCAGACCTTGAGCCCGTGCAGGAACAGGTCGTCGCCGACGTTGACCACGGCGGTCACCTCGGCGCCGACCTCGCGGGCGTACGCCCGGACGCCGAGCAGGAAGCGGGCGCCCCCGATGCCGCCCGTCAGAACCACGATGCGCATGCCGAACATCCTCGCGCACGAGCCGCCTCGGATCCGCCGCTGGCCCGGGAGACTAGGCTCACGTCGGCAACTGTCCGCTTTCGCCCCAAGGGGGATCCCGTGACCAGCCCCGCCGAGCCCGCGTCCACCGACGCGACGCAGGCCAGCCAACTGACCAAGCCGCTGCGGGAACTCGCCGCGTTCGTGCTCCTCGGTGCGAACGCCGTGTTCCTCTTCGTCGGTCTGATCCGGTTGCTGACGCCGGCCGAGTACGTACCCTTCGCGGGCCGGGCGGGCAACGCCTTCCCCGCCTTCGTCGGCATCGAGACGGTGGCCCTGCCGCTGCTGGCCGTGCTGCTCGCCACGCACGTGCGCCCTCCGGCGCCGAAGGCGAAACTGATCACCCAGGTCGCCCTCGGCGAGTACGCGGTCAGCGCGCTGTTCGGCGTGCTGACCTTCCTGGTCTGGACGCTCGACCTGCTCTCCGAGGGCGAGGTCCTCGACGCCTTCCTCGGCCTGCTCTCCCGGGTGGCCTGGCTGGGGCTCCTCGCGCTCGCCGCGTTCGTCGTCTTCAAGATCTGGCGCACCCTGTACTACGTCCCGAAGCCGAAGGCCCAGCCCGGCGTGTACGGCCAGCCGCAGCCCGGTTGGCCGCAGCAGCAGGGCGGCTACCCGGCCCCGGGCCAGCCGGTCCCCGGTCAGCCTGGCCAGCCGATCCCCGGTCAGCCGGGCGCCTGGCCGGCCCCCGGCCCGTACGGCGCCCCGTACGGCCAGCAGCCGGCGCCGTTCGGCGGCCCCCAGGCGACCCCGCCGTTCAACCCGGCGCCGCAGCCGGGCCCGCCGGCCGCCACCGCGCCGCAGTCGGCGCCCCCGTTCGGGCCGTCGCCGACCGCCCCGCCGTTCGGGCCGCCGCCCTCGGCCGAACCGACCCAGGCGATCCCGCGCCAGTCCGTCGAGCCCACCCAGTCGATTCCGCGCCCCACGGACGGGGGGCCGGACCTCACCCAGCGCATCAACCCGGGCGACACCCCCGACGCCCCGCGCTGACCGGACGGCACCACCCGAGCGCCCCGCACGACCACGTGCGGGGCGCTCGCGTTTCCCGACGCCCGACGCCCGACGCCCGACGCCCGACGCCCGGCCGCCGGTGCCCGGCCCCCGGCCCCCGGTGCCCGGCACTCGGCACCCGGTGCCCGGCCCCCGGCCCCCGACGCCCAGCCCCCAGCCCCCAGCCCCCGGCCCCCGGCGTCCGGCACTCGGCACCCGGCGTCCGGTGCCCGACACCCGGCCGGGCGGTCGTGTCCGGCGTCCCGCTGGTCGGTCGGTTCGGCGGTGGGGCGAGGGTGCGTGCCCTTGTTCACGGTGTGGGCCGGGCGGGCGGGGTGCGGCCGGCGAGCGCTTAGGCTGGGCGGATGGTTGATCGCACCGAGCCCGGCCCGAGTGACGCGAGCGTGCGGCGGGCGCTGCGTCGGGCGGCGACCGGGCGGGCGCTCGACGTCGACGAGGCCACCGCGCTGCTGAGCGCCCGGGGCGACGCGCTGGACGAGCTGCTCGACGTCGCCGGCGCCGTCCGCGACGCCGGGCTGCGCGAGGCCGGGCGGCCGGGCGTGGTGACGTACTCGAAGAAGGTCTTCATCCCCCTTACCCGGCTGTGCCGGGACCGCTGCCACTACTGCACGTTCGCCACCGTGCCGCACCGGTTGCCGGCGGCGTTCCTCGACCGCGACGAGGTTCTCGCCATCGCGCGGGCGGGCGCGGCCCAGGGCTGCAAGGAGGCCCTGTTCACGCTCGGCGACCGGCCGGAGGAGCGCTGGCCGGCGGCCCGGCAGTGGCTGGACGAGCGCGGCTACGACTCCACCCTGGACTACCTGCGCGCGTGCGCGGTGGCGGTGCTGGAGGAGACCGGGCTGCTGCCGCACCTGAACCCGGGCGTGCTGTCCTGGTCGGAGTTGCAGCGGCTGAAGCCCGTCGCGCCCAGCATGGGGATGATGCTGGAGACCACGGCGACGCGGCTCTGGTCGGAGCCGGGCGGCCCGCACTTCGGCTCGCCGGACAAGGAGCCGGCGGTCCGGCTCCGGGTGCTCGACGACGCGGGCCGGGTCGGGGTGCCGTTCACCACCGGCATCCTGATCGGCATCGGCGAGACCCCCGCCGAGCGGGTCGACGCGATCTTCGCCATCCGGCGTGCCCACCGGGAGTACGGCCACCTCCAGGAGGTGATCGTGCAGAACTTCCGCGCCAAGCCGGACACGGCGATGCGCGGGATGCCCGACGCGGAGCTGCACGACCTGGCCGCCACGGTGGCGGTGGCCCGGGTGCTGCTCGGGCCGAAGGCCCGCATCCAGGCCCCGCCGAACCTCATCGAGGGCGAGTACGACCTGCTGCTGCGGGCCGGCATCGACGACTGGGGCGGGGTCTCCCCGCTGACCCCGGACCACGTCAACCCCGAGCGCCCCTGGCCCCATCTGGACGAGCTGGCCCGGCAGACGGAGAAGTCCGGGTTCACCCTGCGCGAGCGGCTGACGATCTACCCCGAGTACGTGCGGGCCGGCGACCCGTGGCTCGACCCGCGCCTGCTGCCGCACGTCGGCGCGCTGGCCGACCCGGCGACGGGGCTGGCCGTGGAGGAGGCGCGGCCGGTGGGCCGCCCCTGGCAGGAGCCCGACGAGACGTACGGCGGCCGGACCGACCTGCACGCCACCATCGACACCACCGGGCGCACCGGCGACCGGCGCGGCGACTTCGACCACGTCTACGGCGACTGGTCGGAGGTGGCCGGCAAGGTCACCGCCGGGGGCGGGGGCGGGACCGACCGCGACCTGCGGGCCGGGCTGCGGCTGGCCGCCGACGACCCGGCGGCGCTGCTCGACCCGCGGCACGCCGACGCCGCGCTGGCGCTGTTCGCCGCCGACGGGCCGGCGCTCGACGAGCTGTGCCGGCTCGCCGACGACGCCCGCCGGGCGGCGGTCGGCGACGACGTGACGTACGTGGTCAACCGCAACATCAACTTCAGCAACGTCTGCTACGTGGGCTGCCGGTTCTGCGCCTTCGCGCAGCGGGAGCGGGACGCCGACGCGTACCGGCTCTCGGTGGAGCAGGTCGCCGACCGGGCCGAGGAGGCGTGGGCGGCCGGCGCCAGCGAGGTCTGCCTCCAGGGCGGCATCGACCCGAAGCTGCCGGTGACCGTCTACGCCGACCTGGTCCGGGCGATCAAGGCGCGGGTGCCGGGGATGCACGTGCACGCGTTCTCCCCGATGGAGATCGTCACCGCCGCCGCGAAGGCCGGCGTGTCCGTGCGGGAGTGGCTGACCGGGCTGCGTGACGCCGGGCTGGACACCATCCCGGGCACCGCCGCCGAGATCCTCGACGACGACGTGCGCTGGGTGCTCACGAAGGGCAAGCTGCCGGCCGCCGCCTGGGTCGAGGTGGTCGGCACGGCCCACGAGCTGGGCATCCGGTCCAGCTCCACGATGATGTACGGCCACGTCGACCACCCCGCGCAGTGGCTCGCGCACTTCCGGGTGCTGGCCGGGTTGCAGGACCGCACCGGCGGCTTCACCGAGTTCGTGGCGCTGCCGTTCGTACACACCAACGCCCCGATCTACCTGGCCGGCATCGCCCGTCCCGGGCCGACCTGGCGGGAGAACCGGGTGGTGCACGCGATGGCCCGGCTGCTGTTGCACGGCCGGATCGACAACATCCAGTGCTCCTGGGTGAAGCTCGGCGACGAGGGCACGGCGGCAATGCTGCGGGGCGGCTGCAACGACCTCGGCGGCACGCTGATGGAGGAGACGATCTCCCGGATGGCCGGTTCCGGCAACGGTTCGGCGCGTACCGAGGAGCAGTTGATCGCCATCGCGGCGGCTGCCGGACGCCCGGCCCGCAAACGCACGACCGCGTACGGCCGCCCCCGGCCGTAGGGTCTTTCCCTGTTGCCGGCCGGGTGCCCGGCCGAGCCTCGATCCATTTCGCACGGTGGCTTCTTCGGGTTCGGCGACGACGTGCGATACGAGATCCATATCGACAACGACGGCGACGGGCGGGCGACGTCACCTACCGGTTCGAATTCACCACCGGGATCACGAATCCGAACGGCTTTCTCTGTCGCCGGGGCTGAGCGCCGCCGACGTGACGGCACCGTTCCTCCCCGACTTCCCGTAGCTGGGTACGGGTTCACCAACCCGCCGGCGTGGTCCTCGGTCCCGGCGGCGGCATCGGCACCCTGATCATCTACCCGGGACGGAGCTTGCACGGCCGGGAGATCGAGGTCGGTCGGGACGACGAGCCGCGTACGCACCCGAAGGGTCCGGGCGGGGCGTTCCACCGTCCACCCGGAGCTGCCCGCCGGCGTCCATACCGTCTGGTGGGACGATCGGCCGCCGGCCGGCCGGGTCGGCGGCACTGTCGGCGTGATCGCCGATTTCACATGGCCGACCAGCGTGCCTCCGGCCTCCGACTGAGCCGGCCGGCGCCGCCCGCAGCAGCGCCTCGTCCACATTGTGGACGGGATGCGGTCGGTCGTTTCCGGCTCGGCGGGCGGTCGACGCGAACTCGGGTTAACCTTGTCCCCCACCAAGATCAACGATGTGGTGGGTGGTCTCTCGGGGGTCTCCATCGGCCTGTCCGGTCGGGCCGGCGGGGAAGCGCCACGGGAGAAAACTCGGGCAACTCGCCGGAGAGGGCGTTACTCGGCCGGGGTCTGAATCGATAGGGCAGGTTGCGAGGCCGGGCGGCCGGGTGGTCGTCCGGAGTGTTGTCGGGAGGGCGACTCCATTATCAAGTTCGGCTTGACGGCGCACGCATTACACGCGTGTAATTTGAATGGGGTTGTTCGCACGGTACGCAACAAATCGGGACCGGACGGACACGCGCGCCTTTCGCGTGGGGGGTTGCAGCGGCGATGACGCCGGTGCGCGACAAGGAGGCTTTTGATGGACGGCCAGCTTGAGGTGGCCGACCTGCTCGGAAACGCGCCGGAGTGGCAGGAGCGGGCGCTCTGCTCGCAGACCGATCCGGAGGCGTTCTTCCCCGAGAAGGGCGGCTCGACCCGCGAGGCGAAGCGGATCTGCTCGCGCTGCGAGGTCAAGACGGAATGCCTCGAATACGCTCTCGGACACGACGAGCGGTTCGGGATCTGGGGTGGGCTCTCGGAGCGGGAGCGGCGCAAGCTCAAGCGGCGGGCCGCCTGAGCGTTGCCGGGCCGGGGCGGTGGGGGCCGCCCGGCTCAGGCGCAGTCGAACCGGTCGCCGTTCGTGGCGGCATCCGGCGGGGCGGCTCAGGCGCAGTCGAACCGGTCGCCGTTCGCGGCGGCATCCCGCGGGGCGGCTCAGGCCAACTCGTCCGGGTCGACCCCGAGCAGGTTGGCCACCTGCTCGATGATCACGTCGTGCACGAGATCAGCGAGATCCTCGCGGTCCATGGCGCGGAACTCCAGCGGCCGGCGGTAGAGCACGATCCGTGGGGGCACCTCCTGCCGGCCGGGCCGGCCGGGCAGCAGCCGGGCGAGCGGCACCTCGCCGTCCTCCAGCACGTCGGAGTCGTAGACGTTCAGGTCCGGCGGGACGTCCTCCACCGCGAACTCGACCCCGGCCAACTCCTTGGCGAACCGCCGTTCCAGGGTCTCGACGGTGTCCAGCACGAGGTCGTCGAAGATCTCAGCCTTCGTCCGCGCCAGCGGCACCGTCGCCGGCACCAGCCGCCCGCGCAGGCCGCGCCCGTGCCGGTCACGGTGGGCGCGCCGGCCGGGGCCGGGGCGGCGGTGTTCCGGGCTCGTCATGAGGGACAGGTTAGCTCCCGCACCGACCTGGCCTGCGGCAGCGCGGCGGGTGTGGCGCGGCGCGGGTCGCGCCGGGCCGAATTGTGATCACCGTGACGGGCGTGTCGCAACGCGAAGCGGTGCGCCGGACCCGGTAATGGAGATACCCTGCCGCCGTGAGGTCACCACGGCGCTGCTCCCGTAACGGCTGCCCCCGGCAAGCGGTCGCCACGCTGACCTATGTCTACAACGAGTCGACAGCCGTGGTGGGGCCGCTGGCCGCCTTCGCCGAGCCGCACACCTACGACCTCTGCGAGCCGCACGCCCGCAGCCTGACCGCGCCCCGCGGTTGGGACGTGGTCCGGCACGAGGGCGAGTTCGAGCCCCCGCCGCCCACCACCGACGACCTGGTCGCGCTCGCCGAGGCCGTCCGCGAGGCCGCCCGTCCGGTGGCCCCCCGCCCACCAGAGGACGACGACAGCCTCAACACGGCCCCCCAGACGGGCCGCCGAGGCCACCTCCGCGTCATCCCCCCCACCCACTAACCCCACCCACCCCGCCTCCGCGCGCCCCCGCCCCCGCGCGCCCCCGCCTCCGCGCGTTGATCATGAAGTTGTTGGCATGCGCTTCGGCGTGTCGCGGCAACAACCTCATGATCAACGGGCTCGTGGGTGGGTGGGGGGGCGAGTGGGGTGGTGGGTTAGTGGGTTAGGAGGCGGGTGAAGAGGGTGGCGCGGCGGGAGGGGCGGTTCGTGCGGTTCTCCGCCGCGTCGGCGGAGAACATCAGCCGCAGGCCCGCGTTCACGGCCAGCCAGCGCAGTGGCTCCGGCTCCCATTTCGGGGAGCGGTGGTTCACCCAGGGCAGGGCGGTCAGGTCCGTCCGCTCGCCCCGGATCAGGTCGGCCAGGGTCCGGCCGGCGAGGTTGCTGGTGCCCACGCCGTCGCCGACGTAGCCGCCGGCCCAGGCCAGCCCGTCGGCCCGGTCGAGACCGACCGAGGCCGCCCAGTCCCGGGCCACCCCGAGCGGGCCGCCCCAGGTGTGGGTCACCGGCACGTCCGGGCCGAGCACCGGGAACAGTTCGCCGAGCGTACGGCGCAGTGCCGCGAAGACTGCCGGCTCCCGGTCGTGGGCGGGGGAGACCCGGGAACCGAAGTGGTAGGGCGCGCCCCGGCCGCCGAAGGCGAGTCGGCCGTCGGCGGTGCGCTGGCCGTAGACGATGACGTGCCGGTGGTCGGAGAAGGTCTCCCGCTCGGCGAGGCCGATCCGCGCCCAGGTCGCGGCGGGCAGCGGCGCGGTCGCGACCATCAGCGAGTAGACCGGCGCGACGGTGCGGCGCTGCCCCGGCAGGCCGGGCGTGTAGCCCTCGGTGGCCCGTACCACCACCGGCGCGCGCACCGTGCCGGCCGGGGTCACCGCCGCACCGGGCCGGATCCGGGTCACCCGCGTGCCCTCGTGGATCGTCACCCCTCGGCGCTCCACCGCCAGGGCCAGGCCCCGCACCAGCCGGGCCGGGTGCACCGCCGCGCAGTGCGGGGTGTACGTGCCGCCGCGTACCCCCTCGGCGGCGCAGCGGGCGGTGGCCTCGTCGGCGTCGAGCAGCGCCAGGTCCTCCGGCCCGAGCCCGTACGCCCGTGCCTCCGCGACGGCTGCGCGCGCCCGGTCGAGCTGGGGGGCGGTGCGGGCGAGCATCACCGTCCCGCCGTACGCCCAGTCGCAGTCGATGCCCTCGGCCGCGACGACCCGGCCGACCTCGGCGACGGTGGCGTGCAGGGCGCGCTGCATGGCGATCGCGGCGTCCCGCCCGTGCCGGCGGGCCAGCGCGGGCAGCGAGGTGGGGAACAGTGCCGAGCACCAGCCCCCGTTGCGGCCGGACGCGCCGTAGCCGGCGACCTGTGCCTCCAGCACGGTGATCCGCAGCGCCGGGTCGGCGACGGCGAGGTAGTACGCCGTCCAGAGCCCGGTGTAGCCGGCCCCGACGATCACCACGTCCGCGTCGGCGTCGCCGGTCAGCGGCGGGCGCGGGGTCAGCGGCTCGTCCACGGTGGACAGCCAGTACGACAGGTCCTGGTAGCGCATCGGCCGCTCCGGGTGCGGAAACGGCCGGGTCGACCACACGCCGCGGGGCGCGCGGCCGGCCCGGCCGGGTGGACGAGGGTTACAGGCGCGCCCACGCCTCGGTGAGCACGGCGCGCAGGATCTGCTCGATCTCGTCGAACTGCTGCTGCTCGGCGATCAGCGGCGGCGCGAGCTGTACGACGGGGTCGCCCCGGTCGTCGGCGCGACAGTAGAGCCCGGCGGAGAACAGCGCGGTGGAGAGGAAGCCGCGCAGCAGCCGCTCGGACTCGGCCTCGTCGAAGGTCGCCCGGGTGGTCTTGTCCTTGACCAGCTCGATGCCGTAGAAGTAGCCGTCGCCGCGTACGTCGCCGACGATCGGCAGGTCGTACAGCTTCTCCAGGGTGGCGCGGAAGGCCGCCTCGTTGGCCCGGACGTGCCCGACCAGGTCCTCGCGGGCGAAGACCTCCAGGTTGGCCAGGGCCACCGCGCAGGAGACGGGGTGGCCGCCGAAGGTCACGCCGTGGGCGAACATGCCGGTCTCGGTCAGGAACGGCTCCATCAGCCGGTCACTGGCGATCATCGCGCCGAGGGGGGCGTAGCCGGACGTGATGCCCTTGGCGGTGGTGATGATGTCGGGCTGGTAGCCGTACCGGACGGCGCCGAAGTATTCGCCGAGCCGGCCCCAGGAGCAGATCACCTCGTCGGAGACGAGCAGCACGTCGTACGCGTCGCAGATCTCCCGGACCCGCTCGAAGTAGCCGGGCGGCGGCGGGAAGCAGCCGCCGGAGTTCTGCACCGGCTCCAGGAACACGGCGGCGACCGTGTCCGGCCCCTCCCGCTCGATGGCCCGGCCGATCTCCTCGGCGGCCCAGCGGCCGAACGCCTCGGGGGAGTCGCCGTGCTCGGGGGCGCGGTAGAAGTTGGTGTTCGGCACCTTGATGCCGCCGGGGACCAGCGGCTCGAAGTCGCTCTTGATGCCGGGCAGGCCGGTGATCGACAGTGCGCCCATCGAGGTGCCGTGGTAGGCGATGTAGCGGCTGACCACCTTGTGCTTGTTCGGTCTGCCGGTGCGCTTGAAGTAGGCGCGGGCGAGCTTCCACGCCGCCTCGACCGCCTCGGAGCCGCCGGTGGTGAAGAAGACCCGGTTCAGGTCTCCGGGGGTGAGCGTGGCGATCCGCTCGGCCAGCTCGACGGCCTTCGGGTGGGCGTACGACCAGAGTGGGAAGTAGGCCAGCTCGCCCGCCTGCTTGGCGGCGGCCTCGGCCAGCTCGGTGCGCCCGTGGCCGGCGTTGACGACGAAGAGCCCCGCGAGGCCGTCCAGGTAGCGGCGGCCCTGGGCATCCCAGACGTACGCGCCCTCGCCGCGCACGATGGTCGGCACCTCGCCGGCGGAGTAGCTCGCCATCCGGGTGAAGTGCATCCAGAGGTGGTCGGTGGCGTCGGCCATGTCAGCCCCATCGGGTCTCGGGCCGGTCAGGGGTGACACCGGCCGCTCTGCCCACGGTTATCCCACAGCCCGGCGGCCAAAAGCAAGTGAGATCGGTGGTGTGTGGCCGATATGGCAACGGAATCAGCGAGTAGCCAAAGCGTGAACGACGGAATCCGCATCGCGAGGTCGTGACGTGAACGGTCGGTGGGATCGCGTCGGACGGGTGCTGTCGAGCTGCCCCGTCGGTGAGACCGCGTCGGGGCGGGTCGCGGTGAGACCGCGTCGAGGGGGATGCGGTGAGACCGCGTCGAGGCGTCGCGTTCGGGACACCTTCGGGGCACTTCGGTTGCGCTCGCGGCGCACCTGAGGTGCGCGAAACACATCCCACCGCGACACGCCGGTAGGCGGCGGACGCCGGCACCGAGCGTGGCTATCGTGCGCCGGAGCGTGAACCCGCGCGGAGGGAGGGTCCGATGGCCAACGAGGCGCTGCGGGTGGCGATGGCCGCCAAGGGGGAGACCGTCGAGTCGCTGGCGGAGAAGGTGCGCGTCGACCCGAAGACGGCGGGCCGGTGGCTCACGTCGGGCCGGATCCCGCACCCCAGGACCCGGCTGGCGGTGGCCGAGGTGCTCGACCGCGACGCCGCCGAGCTGTGGCCCGAGCCGTTCCGCCGCCGCGACCTGCCCTGGTTCCGCCCCTGGGCCGAGCTGGAACAGGACGTGACCTCGATCCGATCCTATGAGCCACTGCTGGTGCCGGGTCTGTTGCAGAGCGAGGGGTGCGCCCGCGCGGTGCTGGGGACCGGCGGCCTGCTGTCGGCGGCCGAGGTGGACCAGATCGTGACCGGCCGGCTGGAGCGCCAAGAAATCCTCTGTCGTGAGGAACCTCCGCAGCTCGTCGTCGTGATCGACGAGGTGGTGCTTCGCCGGCCGGTCGCGGGCCGGGCGGTGATGGCCGAGCAACTGGCCCATCTCGCTGCGATGGCGCAGCGGGAGCACGTGCAGATCCGGGTGATCCCGGCCGAGGGACCGTGGCACACGGGATTGGCCGGGCCGTTCGTGCTGGCCCGACTCCGGGACGGGGTCGAAGTGGCCTATCTGGACAATCAGCTCCGTGGTCAGATGGTGACCGACGGCATCGATGTTGCTAGCCTGGGTCGGAGGTGGGAGAGCGTCACCGGTGAGGCGCTTCCCTGCCGCCGGTCGATCGCACTGATCCGAGAGGTGGCGCAGACATGGACCTGACGGAAGCCCGCTGGCGCACCGCCACCCGCAGCAGCAACAACGGCGGCAACTGTGTCGAGGTGGCCGACAACCTGCCTGGCCGGGTGCTGGTGCGGGACAGCAAGGACCGTGCGGGTGGCGTCCTCGCCTTCTCGCCCGGGGCGTGGCGCACCTTTGTCGGTCGGCTGCGGCAGGGCTGAGATGGCCGACGCCCGCTGGCGCACCGCCACCCGCAGCACCAACAACGGCGGCGACTGTGTCGAGGTGGCCGACAACCTTCCGGGCCGGGTGCTGGTGCGGGACAGCAAGGACCGTGCCGGCGGCACCCTCAGCTTCGCGCCCGACGTCTGGCGGGCGTTCGTCGCGTCGGTCGGACGCGGCGGGGGTGTCGGCTGAGGCCGACCGGCGCCTGAAGCTGGTCGGCGGCGAGCGGCTTGATCAGGCGGTGCCCCAGGTGTACGTCTGCTTGCGCAGCTTGAGATAGACGAACGCCTCGGTGGCGAGCACGCCCTCGACCGCCCGCAGCCGCTGGAGGATCTCCAGCAGGTGGTCGTCGTTGCGGCAGACCACCTCGGTCAGCAGGTCGAACGAGCCCGCCGTGATCACCACGTAGTCGACCTCGTCCAGCTCGGCGAGGCGGTCGGCCACGGCCTCCAGGTCGCCGTTCGTACGCAGGCCGATCATGGCCTGGCGGGGGAAGCCGAGCTGGAGCGGGTCGGTCACCGCGACGATCTGCATCACCCCGGCGTCGAGCAGCCGCTGCACCCGCTGGCGCACCGCCGCCTCCGACAGCCCGACCGCCTTGCCGATGGTCGCGTACGGTCGGCGGCCGTCCTCCTGGAGCTGCTCGATGATCTGCTTCGCCACGTCGTCGAGCAGTGCGTGGCTGGCACCCTCGCGGACGGTGACCCTGCGTCCGCCGTTGCCGTTGTCGTGCTGCCGGTTCGTCATCGACCGCTCCCCATGTCCGTGCCCGGGCTGAGCCTAGTCCCCCGGGCAGTCTGGCGTATTTCGTCGTGCAGAGCTATTCCGGCAACGGAATCCCTTGTAAGGAAGGTCACCTCATGTCAGGATCAGTCGTCCACCGCACCTGACCCTCCCGTCGGCGCGCCACCCCCGTCCCGCCGCCGACGACGACCCCTAGGAGTCGTCACATGCGTACTCCCTTTCGGCCCCTCACCCGGCGTGGACTCCTGACCGGCACCCTCGGCTCGGCCGCACTGCTCGCCGCCGGTGGCTCGCTGGCCGGCTGCGGCACCAAGGCCGCCACCCAGACGGAGGCCGGCTGCGTCAGCGAGGACCTGTCCGCCACCGAGAAGAAACTGGCCTTCTCCAACTGGCCGCAGTACATGGACGTGGACGAGAAGGACGAGTCCAAGCGGCCGACCCTCGACGCGTTCGTCGCCCAGAGCGGCATCCAGGTCGCCTACACCGAGGACGTCAACGACAACAACGAGTTCTTCGGCAAGGTGCAGAACCAGCTCGCGGGCTGCCAGGGCACCGGCCGGGACGTCATGGTCCTCACCGACTGGATGGCGGCGCGGATGATCCGCCTCGGCTGGATCCAGAAGCTCGACAAGTCGAAGCTGCCCAACGTCGAGGCCAACCTGCTGCCGTCGCTGCGCAACCGGTCCTTCGACGCTGAGAACCAGCTCGCCATCCCGTGGCAGTCCGGGCTGGCCGGGCTGGCCTACAACGGCAAGGTGACCAAGGAGATCCGGACGGTCGACGAGCTGCTCACCCGCCCCGACCTCAAGGGCAAGGTGACGGCGCTGTCCGAGATGCGCGACACCATGGGCCTGCTGCTCCAGTCGAACGGCCACGACCCGGCGAACTTCACCGGCCCGCAGTTCGACGACGCGCTCAACAAGCTCAAGAAGGCCGTCGACTCCGGCCAGATCCGCCGGTTCACCGGCAACGACTACGCTCCGGACCTCGCCAAGGGCGACATCGCCGCGTGCATCGGCTGGTCCGGCGACGTCATCCAGCTCGGCTTCGAGGACGACAAGGTCAAGTTCGTGGTGCCCGAGTCGGGCGTGATGCTCTGGTCGGACAACGTCCTCGTGCCGAACAAGGCCACCCACAAGGGCAACGCCGAGCAGATCATCAACTACTACTACGACCCGGCGGTCGCCGCGAAGCTCGCCGCGTTCGTGAACTACATCTGCCCGGTCCAGGGCGCCAAGGCCGAGATGGAGAAGATCGACCCCGAGCTGGCCGCCAACCCGCTGATCTTCCCCGACGACACCATGCTGTCGAAGTCCAAGGTCTTCATGGCGCTGGACGAGAAGCAGGAACGCGAGTACGAGAGCAAGTTCCAGCAGGTCATCGGGGCGTGAGCGGCATGGGCGGCATGGGCGGGGCGACTGTGGGGCGCGAGACACCGGCCGGCGACCTGCGGCTGGCCAGCCTCACCAAGCGGTTCGGCATCTTCACCGCCGTGGACGACCTCAGCCTGACCATCCCGCAGGGCTCGTTCTTCGCCCTGCTCGGGGCGTCCGGCTGCGGCAAGACCACCACCCTGCGGATGATCGCCGGGCTGGAGGAGCCGACCAGCGGGCAGGTGCTGCTCGGCGACCGGGACATCGCCCGGCTGCGCCCGTACAAGCGGCCGGTGAACACCGTCTTCCAGAGCTACGCGCTCTTCCCGCACCTGAACGTCTTCGAGAACGTGGCCTTCGGGCTGCGCCGGCGCGGCATCCGCTCGGTCGACGACCAGGTCATGGGCATGCTCGCGCTGGTGCAGCTCGACGACTACGGCCACCGTCGTCCCGCCCAGCTCTCCGGCGGGCAGCAGCAGCGGGTCGCCCTGGCCCGCGCCCTGGTCAACCGCCCGCAGGTGCTGCTGCTCGACGAGCCGCTGGGCGCGCTCGACCTGAAGTTGCGCCGGCAGATGCAGATCGAGCTGAAGCGGATCCAGACCGAGGTCGGCATCACGTTCGTGCACGTCACCCACGACCAGGAGGAGGCCATGACGATGGCCGACACGGTCGCGGTGATGAACGCCGGGAGGATCGAGCAGCTCGGCTCACCCGCCGACATCTACGAGTTCCCGGCCACCGCGTTCGTGGCGAACTTCCTCGGCCAGTCCAACCTGCTCGCCGGCGAGGCCGCCGGCCCGGGCGGCGGCGAGGTGGCGGTCTCGGCGCACGGCAACCGCTTCTCGGTGCCCGCCGGCCGGGCCCGGGTCGACCGGGGGCCGGTCCACCTGGGCGTACGCCCGGAGAAGCTGCACCTGGTCGACTCCGTCGACCAGGTCCCCGCCGGGCACCAGCACGTCACCGGGGTGGTCACCGACGCCTCCTACGTCGGGGTCAGCACCCAGTACCTGCTGCGCACCGGCTGGGGCAGTGAGTTGTCGGTCTTCGTGGCCAACAGCGGCGTGACCGGCCCGCTGGCGGTGGGCAGCGAGGCGGTGGCGCACTGGGACCCGCGGCACGCCTTCCTGCTGCCCCGGGCGCCCGGCGAGCACGACCGGACCACGCCGGTCCTGGACGAGCCGGTGGGTGCGTCCTCGTGACAGCCCTCGCGCACATGCCCGGTTCGGGGCGGTCGACGGGGCCCCCGCCGACCCGCCGGTCCGGTCGGCACCGGTTCCTGCCGTACCTCCTCCTGCTGCCCGGCGCGGCGTGGCTGTTCCTCTTCTTCGCGGTGCCGCTGTTCCAGCTCGCCGCCGCCAGCCTCTACGATCCCGCCGGCTCGCTCGCCACCGGGTACGCGCTGACCTGGGCGGTCGGCAACTACCCGGACGCGCTCGCGGCGTACTGGCCGCAGTTCACCCGGTCCTTCGTGTACGCCGGCATCGCGCTGGTGCTGGCGCTGCTGATGGGCTACCCGCTGGCGTACGCGATCGCGCAGAAGGCCGGCCGGTGGAAGAACCTGCTGCTGGTCTGCGTGGTCGCGCCGATGTTCACCAGCTTCCTGGTGCGCACGCTGGCCTGGAAGACGATCCTGTCCGACAACGGCTGGGTCGTCGGGCTGCTGCGCGACGTGCACCTGCTCGCCCCCGACGGGCGGCTGCTGGCCACCCCGGTCGCGGTGGTGCTCGGCCTCACGTACAACTTCCTGCCCTTCCTGGTGCTGCCGCTGTACGCGAGCCTGGAGCGGCTGGACCACCGGCTGCTGGAGGCGGCGAGCGACCTCTACGCCAGCCCGCTGCGGGTGTTCCGCCGGGTCACGCTGCCGCTGTCCATGCCGGGCCTGGTCGCCGGCACGCTGCTGTTCTTCATCCCGGCCAGCGGCGACTACATCAACGCCGAGCTGCTCGGCACCCCCAACGAGTACATGATCGGCAACGTCATCGACTCGGCGTTCCTGGTCCGGCTGGACTACCCGCAGGGCGCGGCGCTGTCCTTCCTGCTGATGGCGGCGATCCTCGCGGTCGTCTTCGTCTACCTGCGCCGGGCCGGCACGGAGGAGGTGCTGTGACCGCCCGGGTCCTCCGCTGGCTGGCCGAGCGCTGGGTGATGGGCGTGGCGCTGCTGGTGCTCGGCTACCTCTTCCTGCCGATCGCCGTGGTCGCCGCCCTGTCCTTCAACCGCCCGTCCAGCCGCCTGTCGTACGACTTCCACGAGTTCACCCTCGACAACTGGCGCAACCCGTGCGCCACCTCCGACATGTGCGACGCGGTGGTGCGCAGCGTCCAGATCGGCTTCATCGCCACCGTGGTCGCCACGGTGCTCGGCACCCTGATGGCGTTCGCGCTGGTGCGGCACCGGTTCCGCGGCCGGTCCGGGATCAACGTGCTGATCTTCCTGCCGATGGCCACCCCGGAGCTGGTGATGGGCACCTCGCTGCTCGCCCTCTTCGTCTCCGCCGGGATGCCGCAGGGCTTCTGGACCATCGTCATCGCGCACGTCATGTTCTGCGTGTCGTTCGTGGTGGTCACCGTCAAGGCGCGGCTGGCCGGGATGGACTCCCGACTGGAGGAGGCCGCGATGGACCTCTACGCCAGCGAGTGGCAGACCTTCCGGCGGATCACCCTGCCGCTGGTGCTGCCCGGCATCGTGGCCGCCGCGCTGCTGGCGTTCTCGCTGTCGTTCGACGACTTCATCGTCACGAACTTCAACGCCGGCACCACCGTCACGTTCCCGATGTACGTCTGGGGCGCCGCCCAGCGGGGCATCCCGCCGCAGGTCAACGTCATCGGCACGGCGATGTTCGTGGTCGCGCTGCTGCTGGTGCTCGCCAGCACCCTGCGCGGCCGGCGGGCGAAGCGGCTGCCATGACGCCCCCGCCCACCGGCCGGGCGCTCGCCGACGCGGCGCCCGTGCCGTACTGGCTGGACCGCCCGGAACGCCCCGACCCGCTGCCGCCGCTGCACGGCGGCACCGACACCGACCTGCTGGTCGTCGGCGGCGGCTACAGCGGCCTCTGGGCGGCGCTGCTCGCCAAGCAGGACGACCCCGGCCGGGACGTGCTGCTGGTGGAGGCGGGCACCTGCGGCTGGGCGGCGTCCGGGCGCAACGGCGGGTTCTGCGCCGCCTCGCTGACCCACGGCCTGGGCAACGGCGTCGAACGCTTCCCCGACGAGATCGACGTGCTGGACCGGCTCGGCCGGGACAACCTGGACGCCATCGCCGACACCGTGGCCGCGTACGGCATCGACTGCGAGTTCGAGCGCACCGGCGAGCTGTCCGTGGCGGTCGAGCCCCACCAGCTCGACGGGCTGGCCGCCGACGTCGACCTGGCCCGCCGGTTCGGCCACGACGTGCGGCTGCTCGACCGCGACGAGGTACGCGCCGAGGTGGACTCGCCGACGTACCTCGGCGGGCTGTGGGACCGCGACCGGGTGGCGATGCTCGACCCGGCGAAGCTGGCCTGGGGCCTGCGCCGCGCCTGCCTCGACCTCGGCGTGCGGATCCACGAGCACACCCGGGTCACCGGGCTGCGCCGCGACGGGGCCGCGCTGCGCGCCACCACCCGCGGTGGACCGTCCGACGCGCCCGGGGCCGACGACCCGGGACCGGGCGGCCACGGCGCCCCCGGCTCGGTGCGCGCGCGGCGGGTCGTCCTCGCCACCAACGCGTTCCCGCCGCTGCTGCGCCGGCTGCGGGCCTGGCTGGTGCCGGTCTACGACTACGCGCTCACGACCGAGCCGTTGACCGCCGCGCAACGCGAATCGATCGGCTGGCGCAACCGGCAGGGGCTCGCCGACACCGGCAACCAGTTCCACTACTACCGGATCACCGGCGACGGGCGGATCCTCTTCGGCGGCTACGACGCCGTCTACCACTACGGCAACCGGATGGCCCCCGAACTGGCCCAACGGCCGGCCACCTTCACCGCCCTCGCCCAGCACTTCTTCGCCACGTTCCCGCAGCTCGCCGACGTGCGCTTCAGTCACCGCTGGGGCGGCGTCATCGACACCTGCACCCGGTTCTGCCCGTTCTTCGGCACCGCGTACGACGGCCGGTTGGCGTACGCGGCCGGCTACACCGGCCTCGGCGTCGGCGCCACCCGGTTCGGCGCCCGCGTGGTGCTCGACCTGCTGGGCGGCGGGCAGACCCCGCTGACCCGGCTCGACCTGGTGCGCAGCAAGCCGCTGCCGTTCCCGCCGGAGCCGTTGCGGGCCACCGGCATCCACCTCACCCGCTGGTCCCTGGCCCGGGCCGACGCGCGAGCGGGACGGCGCAACCTCTGGCTCCGTACGCTCGATCGTCTTGGTTTGGGGTTTGATTCCTGATGCGGATCCTGCTCGTCGGCGCCGGTGGGGTCGGCTCCGCCGCCGTCGCCATCGCTGCCCGCCGCTCCTTCTTCGAGACCATGATCGTCGCCGACCGCGACCCCGCCCGCGCGGCGCGGGCCGTGGCCGGCCACGGCGACCGGTTCGTCCCCGCCACCGTCGACGCCTCCTCGGCGGACGCGGTCGCCGCGCTGTGCCGCGAGCACCGGATCACCCACGTGCTCAACGCGGTCGACCCGCGCTTCGTCATGCCGATCTTCGACGGGGCGTTCGCGGCCGGCGCGGACTACCTCGACATGGCCATGTCGCTGTCCCGGCCGCATCCCGACCGGCCGTACGCCGAGACCGGGGTCAAGCTCGGCGACGACCAGTTCGCCGCCGCCGAGCGATGGTCGGCCGCCGGCCGGCTGGCGCTGTGCGGCATCGGCGTCGAGCCGGGCCTGTCGGACGTCTTCGCCCGCTACGCCGCCGACGAGCTGTTCGCCGAGATCGACGAGATCGGGGTACGCGACGGCGGCAACCTCACCGTCGACGGCTACGACTTCGCGCCGTCGTTCTCCATCTGGACCACCATCGAGGAGTGCCTCAACCCGCCGGTGATCTGGGAGGCCGGCCGCGGCTGGTACACCACCCCGCCGTTCTCCGAGCCGGAGGTGTTCGACTTCCCCGAGGGCATCGGCCCGGTCGAGTGCGTCAACGTCGAGCACGAGGAGGTGCTGCTGATCCCGCGCTGGGTCGCGGCGAAGCGGGTCACCTTCAAGTACGGCCTCGGCAACGAGTTCATCGAGGTCCTCAGGACCCTGCACAAGCTCGGCCTCGACGCGGCGTCCCCGGTGCGGGTGAGCGGCGTGACGGTCGCGCCCCGCGACGTCGTGGCGGCGTGCCTGCCCGACCCGGCGACCCTGGGCGACCGGATGCGCGGCAAGACCTGCGCCGGCACCTGGGTGCGGGGCACGGCGCGCGACGGCGGGCCGCGCGAGGTCTACCTCTACCACGTGGTCGACAACGAGTGGTCCATGGCGGAGTGCGGCCACCAGGCCGTCGTCTGGCAGACCGCCGTGAACCCCGTCGTCGCCCTGGAACTGCTCGCCACCGGCGCGTGGTCCGGGTCGGGGGTGATCGGCCCGGAGGCGCTGCCCCCGCGCCCCTTCCTCGATCTGCTCACCGGCTACGGCTCACCCTGGGGAATGCAGGAGCGATGACCCGCTACGGCCCGATGTTCGGCCCCGACGTCACCTTCCTCGGCGTCGACCGCTGCGCCCTCGACGACCCGTCGTCCTTCGCCGACGCCGACGTCGTGATCGTCGGCGCGCCCTTCGACGGCGGCACCTCGCACCGGCCGGGCACCCGGTTCGGCCCGTCCGCCATCCGGCAGGCCTGCTACCTGCCGCACGACGGCTCCCGCCCGTCCCTCGCGCTGCGCGTCGACGCGCTGCGCGACCTGCGGGTGTACGACGCCGGCGACGTCGAGATGTTCTCCGGCGACATCGAGCGGTCCCTGGCCGCCCTGGAGTCCGCCGTGCACGCGGTCGCCTCGGCCGGCGTGATCCCCGTCGTGCTCGGCGGCGACCACTCCATCGCGCTGCCCGACGCGACCGGCGTCGCCCGCCACCACGGGCCGGGCCGGGTGTCGCTGGTGCACTTCGACGCGCACGCCGACACCGGGGACATCGAGTTCGGCAGCCTGCACGGGCACGGCCAGCCGATGCGCCGGCTCATCGAGTCCGGCGCCGTACGCGGCGACCGGTTCCTCCAGATCGGCCTGCGCGGCTACTGGCCCGGCCCCTCGGTCCTGGCGTGGATGGCCGAGCAGCGGATGCGGTCGTACGAGATGACCGAGCTGGTCGCCCGGGGCCTGGACGACTGCCTGACCGAGGCGTTCACCATCGCCACCGACGAGTGCGAGGGGGTCTTCCTCTCCGTCGACGTGGACGTGGTCGACCCGGGCATGGCACCCGGCACGGGCACCCCGGAGCCCGGCGGGCTGACCTCCCGGCAACTGCTCGACGCGGTGCGGCGCTGCTGCTACGAGCTGCCGGTCGTCGGCGTCGACGTGGTCGAGGTCGCCCCGCCGTACGACCACGCCGACATCACCGCCTACCTGGGCAACCGCGTGGTGCTCGAGGCGCTGTCGGCGATCGCCCGCCGCCGCCGCGCCGCCGCCGGCCACCCGCCCTGGACCCCGACCCAGCCCCTCCTCGACTCCCGCTGATCGGGGATCACCTCGCTCGGGCGCCAGGGACGCTGTTTAGTTCGAGCTATAGTTGCGTGATGAGCGGTGCGACCGGGGGACGTTGGTCCGTGCGGGTCACCGGCGAGGTCCGGCAGTGGCTCCGGGAGCTGCGGCATACCGATCCGGACACGTACCGGAGCGTGAGCGTGGCCGTCGACATGCTCGCGGAGGTCGGGCCCGGGCTGGGGCGTCCGCTGGTCGACACGCTGCGGGGTAGCGCCATCAGTAATCTCAAAGAGTTGCGTCCCAGGTCAGGGCGGGACGTCGCGGTTCGGGTGCTGTTCGTCTTCGATCCCTGGTCCCAGGCCGTCCTGCTCGTGGCAGGTAACAAGGCGCACAACTGGACGCGCTGGTACCACGACAACATTCCACTGGCGGAGGACGCTTACAAGGCTTGGCTCGACCATGAGAGCAGGCGAAGGGGGGAGTCGTGACCGAGTTCTACGACTGGGAAGACGTCCGTGACGAGCTTCGTGACGACGAGACGGAGCACGAGAGGGAGCGGGCGCGTACCGAAGCGTGGGTGAGCGCGTTCCACCTGGCCGAGGAGCGTAAGCGGCTGGGGCTGACCCAGCGCCAGGTGGCCGAACTGATGGGCGTCACCCCGGGACGGGTCAGTCAGATCGAGAACGGTGACCTCGATGTCAACGAGGTCGCCACGTTGAGCCGCTACGCCGCAGCCCTGGGCGCTCGGCTCCGCATCATCTTCGACTACGGCAACGACCTGCGGCAGATCGCCTGACCGCCCGTCTCCCGATCCGACCCGGGTAGGCGAGGCGGGCGGGGCCCTGGTGCTGTGGGTCGACCTGGGGCGGGAGGGTCAGCGGATGGCGGCGGCCTGGTTGTGGGCCCAGGTGGTCGTCCGGTGCACGGCCCCTCGCCGCGACGGCGAGGGGCCCTGCGACGGTGGCGGCCCGTCGGGGCCGTCCGTTCCGGAGACCTACAGGGTCAGGGTCCAGGTGTCGATGTAGCCGGTGTCGCCGGACGCGGCGTCCTGGACGCGCAGGGTCCAGTTGCCGTTACGGGTCTCCGCGGAGAGGTTGACCGGGTAGGTCTGGTTGATGTTGTCGGCGGAGCCGCCGCTGCGGTTGTGCAGGGTGTAGGCGCTGCCGTCGGGGGCGACGAGGCTGACGACCAGGTCCCCGATGTAGGTGTGCACGATCTGCACCGCGACCTTGCTGCTGGACGAGGCGGTGCCGGTGCAGCCGCTGATCGCGACGGTGCTGGTGACCGTCGCGTTGTCACCGACGGTCACGTTGGTGCCGTTGGTGCCGGTGCACTCCTGCGTGCCGGAGCCGCCCAGGTTGAGCGTCCAGCTGTTCAGGTAGCCGGTGTCGCCGGCGCCGGCGTCCTGGACGCGCAGCTTCCAGGTGCCGTTGGCGACCTCCGACGACAGGTTGACCGGGTAGGTCTGGTTGATGTTGTCGGTGGAACCGCCGCTGCGGTTGTGCAGGGTGTAGGCGCTGCCGTCCGGGGCGACGAGGCTGACGACGAGGTCCCCGATGTAGGTGTGCACCAGGTTCACCGCGACCGTGCTGGTGGCGCTGGCGTTGCCCGTGCAGCCCGCGATGGTGATGGTGCTCTCCACCGTGGCGTTGTCCCGGATCGTCACGTCGGTGCCGTTGGTCTGGGTGCAGCCGGTGGTCGGCGGGGGCGTGGTGCCGCCGTCGCCGAGGTTGAGCAGCTTGTTGGGCGAGCCGGTGCCGGGGCTGGTCACCACGTTGCTGGTGGCGTCGGCGACGAGCTTGTCGCGCACCTGCTGCGGCGTGAACGACGGGTTGGCGGCGAGCACGAGCGCGGCGGCGCCGACCACGTGCGGGGTCGCCATCGAGGTGCCGCTGATGGTGTTCGTGGCGGTGTTGCTGGTGTGCCAGGCCGAGGTGATCGAGCTGCCGGGGGCGAAGATGTCCAGGCAGGTGCCGATGTTGGAGAACGACGAGCGGGCGTCGGTGTTGGTGGTCGAGCCGACGGTGATCCCGGCGGGGGTGCTGGCCGGCGAGCTGTCACAGGCGTCGGCCCCGTAGTCGTTCCC
The DNA here is from genome assembly GCF_043202855.1 of Micromonospora sp. NPDC048063. Taxonomy (NCBI): domain Bacteria; kingdom Bacillati; phylum Actinomycetota; class Actinomycetes; order Micromonosporales; family Micromonosporaceae; genus Micromonospora; species Micromonospora sp. NPDC048063. The sequence continues at coordinate 44,330 of NZ_JBIDBG010000008.1, forward strand.
GGCCGCGAGGCCGTAGCTGACGCCGTCGGCGATGGAGCGGGCCACCGCGTCGTTGAGGGCCTGGCTGAAGCCGCCGCCGAGGCTCATGTTGGCCACCGCGAGCTGGCCGGCGGCGTGGTCGCCGGTCACCCAGTCGACGCCCTGGATGACGCCGGCGTCGGTGCCGCTGCCCTGGCAGTCGAGCACCCGGACGCCGACGAGGGTGACGCCCTTGGCCACGCCGTGGGCGCTGCCGCCGACCGTGCCGGCCACGTGGGTCCCGTGCCCGTTGCAGTCGTCGGCGCTGCCGCCGTCGATCGAGTCGAACCCGGTGACGGCCCGGCCGCCGAAGTCGCCGTGGCCGAACCGGATGCCGGTGTCGATGATGTACGCCTTCACGCCCGAGCCGGTGTTCGGGTAGGTGAACGAGTTGTTCAGCGGCAGCGCGCGCTGGTCGAGCCGGTCCAGGCCCCAGGACGGCGTGGGGCTCTGCGTACCGCTGATCCGTACGGTGTGGTTCTGCTGGACGTAGCTGATCGACGGGTCGGCGGCGAGCCGCTTGGCCTCGGCCTCGGACATCCGGGCCTCGAACCCGCGCAGCGCGTTCTGGTACGTCCGGTTGACCGCGCCGCCGTGCCGGCCGGCGAGGTCGCGCGCCCGCTTCGTGACGTCGGCCCGCCCCACGGTCGCGTCCTTGAAGACGACGATGTACGACCCGTCGACGGCGGTGGGGCCGCCTGCCAGGAGGATCTGCCCCTCGGCGGGGGCTGCCGTCGCGGGTGCGCCGAACGCCACGGCGGTGGCGACGGCGGTGGTCAGCACGCCGAGACGCCAGCGGCGCGCGGCAAGGTGGGGAGGTGTCATCCCTCGGGTGTTCCTCTCGCTCCACGACGGCGGGTCCCGCCATCGATCGCAATTGATCAAATTGAGCAAGAGCGTAGAACGTCCGCGGCGCGATGTGTAGATCGATCGATGTTTGGTTACTCGGGGGAAACAAAGATAGGGGTGGGTGCGGTGCCGCCCCGCGCCCGCGCCGCTACGCGCCGAAAGCCTCGTCCAGGATGTCCAGCCCTCGACGCAGCTCGGTGTCGGAGATCACCAGCGGTGGCAGGAAGCGCAGCACGTTGCCGTACGTGCCGCAGGTCAGGGTGAGCAGGCCGGCGGCGTGACAGGCCGCCGAGACCGCCGCCGTGGCGACCGGGTCGGGCGTCAGGGTGCCGGGCCGGACGATCTCCACGGCGAGCATCGCGCCCCGGCCACGTACCTCGGCGACGCGGGGATCACGGTCCGCCACGGCGCGCAGGCGCGCCGTCATCGCCGCGCCGATCCGGCGGGCCGCTCCCGCCAGGTCCAGCTCGTGCATGGTCGCGATCGCCGCGAGCGCCGCCGCGCAGGCGATCGGATTCCCGCCGTACGTGCCGCCGAGCCCGCCGACGTGCACCGCGTCCATCAGGTCGGCCCGGCCGGTGACCGCGGCCAGCGGCAGGCCGCCGGCGATGCCCTTGGCCAGGGTGACCAGGTCCGGCTCCACGCCCTCGTGCTGGCAGGCGAACCAGTCGCCGGTGCGGCAGAACCCGGTCTGGATCTCGTCGGCCACGAACACCACCCCGGCCGCCGTCGCCCACTCCCGCAGCGCCGGCAGGAACCCCGGCGCCGGTACGACGAACCCGCCCTCGCCCTGGATCGGCTCGATCAGCAGCGCGGCGACGTTCTCCGCGCCGACCTGCTTCTCGACCGTCTCGATCGCGCGGGCCGCGGCGGTCGACCCGGCCAGCCCGCCGTCGCGCAGCGGGTACGACATCGGCACCCGGTAGACCTCCCCGGCGAACGGCCCGAACCGGTGCTTGTACGGCATGTTCTTCGCGGTCAGCGCCATGGTCAGGTTGGTCCGGCCGTGGTACGCGTGGTCGAACACCACCACCGCCGGCCGCCCGGTGGCGTGCCGGGCGATCTTCACGGCGTTCTCCACCGCCTCGGCGCCCGAGTTAAACAGCGCGGACCGCTTGTCGAACGTGCCCGGGGTGAGCGCGTTGAGCTGCTCGCAGACCGCCACGTACGACTCGTAGGGGGCGACCATGAAGCAGGTGTGCGTGAAGCGCTCGACCTGCGCCCGCACCGCCTCGACCACGCGCGGCGCGGAGTTGCCGACGTTGGTGACGGCGATGCCGGCCGCGAAGTCGATCCACTCCCGGCCGTCGACGTCGACGATGGTGCCGCCCGACGCGTGGTCCACGTAGGACGCGACGGTGCTGCCGACACCGCGGGCCACGGCCGCGCCGCGCCGCTTGTGCAACTCGTCCGAGGAGGCCATCGCGCTCAGCCCTCGATGTTGTGCATGACGTGCTTGATCCGGGTGTAGTCCTCCAGGCTGTAGACCGAGAGGTCCTTGCCGTGGCCGGAGTGCTTGAAGCCGCCGTGCGGCATCTCCGAGACGAACGGGATGTGCGTGTTCACCCAGACGCAGCCGAAGTCGAGCCGGCGGGTCATCCGCATCGCCCGGCCGTGGTCCTTCGTCCAGACCGAGGCCGACAGGCCGTAGTCGACGCCGTTGGCCCAGCGCACCGCCTCGTCCTCGTCGGAGAACCGCTGCACCGTGATGACCGGCCCGAACACCTCGTCCTGGATGATCTCGTCGGACTGGCGCAGCCCGCTGACGACGGTCGGCGCGTAGAAGTAGCCGCGCTCGCCGAGGCGCGAGCCGCCGGTCCGGAGGTCGGCGTGGTCGGGGAGCCGGTCGACGAAGCCGCTGACCCGGGAGAGCTGGTTGGCGTTGTTGAGCGGGCCGTAGAGCACGTCCGCGTCGTCCGGCGCGCCGGTCTTCGTGTTGCGGGCCTGCTCGGCCAGCGCCGCCACGAAGTCGTCGTGGACGCCGGGGCCGGCGAGCACCCGCGTCGCCGCCGTGCAGTCCTGCCCGGCGTTGAAGTAGCCGCCGACCGCGATCGCCTCGGCCGCCGCCGCCACGTCCGCGTCGTCGAAGACCACCACCGGGGCCTTGCCGCCCAGCTCCAGGTGGGTCCGCTTGAGGTCGGGGGCCGCGGCGGAGGCGACCTCCATGCCCGCGCGGGTCGAGCCGGTGATCGACACGAGCTGCGGGGTCGGGTGCGACACGAGCGTACGACCGGTGTCCCGGTCGCCGCAGACCACGTTGAACACCCCCGGCGGGAAGAACTCCGACGCGATCTCGGCCAGCAGCAGCGTCGACACCGGCGTGGTGTCCGACGGCTTGAGCACCACCGTGTTGCCGGCGGCCAGGGCCGGGGCGATCTTCCAGACCGCCATCATCAGCGGGTAGTTCCACGGGGTGACCTGCGCGCAGACGCCGATCGGCTCGCGCCGCACGTACGACGTGTGCCCCGCCATGTACTCGCCGGCCGAGCGCCCCTCCAGCATCCGGGCCGCCCCGGCGAAGAAGCGGAACTGGTCGACCGCCGGCGGCAGCTCCTCCTCGGCGGTGAGCTGACGCGGCTTGCCGGTGTTGCGTACCTCGGCGTCGACCAGCTCGGCGGCGCGGGCCTCGACCGCGTCGGCGAGCCGGAGCAGCGCCCTCTGCCGCTCGGCCGGGGTCGTGTCCCGCCAGGTCTCGAAGGCGTCGGAGGCGGCCCGCATCGCCCTGTTCACGTCCCCGGGCCCGGACACCGGGGCCTGTGCGAAGACCTCTCCGGTGCACGGGTCGACCAGGTCGGCGTAGCCGCCGTCGGTCGGCTCGACGTAGTCGCCGTTGACGAAGTTGCGCAGCTGCTGCTGGTCACTCATGACGGGCTCACTCCCAGAGGGGGCGGTCTGCGGCGGTTATCGCAATCTGACTGCCATCTTGGCCACTGAATTCGCGGCAGACAAGGGTTGACGCGACTGTTTCCGTGGAAGGGTTGGTCGTCTACGCTGCTCCACGTGGAGTCCGCAGCCTTCTATGTCGCCTCCCGCCCCGCCGACGGCGAGGGCGAGCTGACCGTCCACCACCCTTACGACGGGCGCGCCGTCGGTCGTACCACCCTCGCCACCGCCGCCCAGGTCGAAGCGGCCGTCGCGGCAGCCGCCGGGGTGGCCGCGACGGCCGCGGCCCTGCCCGCGCACGCCCGCGCGGCGGCCCTGGACCACGTGTCCCGGCGGCTCGCCGAGCGGGCCGACGAGATCGCGCGGCTCATCACCGCCGAGAACGGCAAGCCGCTCAAGTGGGCGCGGGCCGAGGTGGGCCGGGCCGTCTCCACCTTCCGCTGGGCGGCCGAAGAGGCCCGACGGTTCTCCGGCGAGCTGCAACGCCTCGACACCGACCCCGCCGCCACCGGGCGGATCGCCCTGGTCCGGCGGGTGCCGAAGGGGCCGGTGCTCGGCATCGCGCCGTTCAACTTTCCGCTCAACCTCGTCGCGCACAAGGTCGCCCCGGCCATCGCGGTCGGTGCCCCGATCGTCGTCAAGCCCGCCCCCGCCACCCCGCTGTCCGCGCTGCTGCTGGGCGAGCTGCTCGCCGAGACCGACCTGCCGGAGGGCATGTTCTCGGTGCTGCCGCTGCCCAACGAACGCGCCGCCGAGCTGGTCGCCGACCCCCGGCTGCCGGTGGTGTCGTTCACCGGCTCCGGGCCGGTCGGCGCGGCGATCCGCCGGTCCGTGCCCGACAAGCACGTCACCCTGGAGCTGGGCGGCAACGCCGCCGCCGTGATCTGCGAGGACTGGAACACCGACGAGGACCTGACCTTCGCCGCGCACCGCATAGCGACGTTCTCCAACTACCAGGCCGGGCAGTCGTGCATCGCCGTGCAGCGGGTCTACGTGCACGAATGGCTCTACGACGCGTTCCTGCCCCGGCTGGTCGCGGCCGTGCAGGAGCTGCGCACCGGCGACCCGTCCGACGAACTGACCGACGTGGGCCCGCTGGTGTCCGAGGAGGCCGCCCGCCGCGTCGAGGCGTGGGTGGACGAGGCGGCCACAGCCGGCGCCACCATCGAGGTGGGCGGCCGGCGCGAGGGCGCCACCTACCCGCCGACCGTGCTCACCGGGGTGCCGGCGGACGCCAAGGTCTGCGCCGAGGAGGTCTTCGGGCCGGTGCTGGTGGTCGCCCCCGTCGAGCACGACCAGGCCGCGTTCGCCGCCGTCAACGACTCGGCGTACGGGTTGCAGGCGGGCGTCTTCACCCATCGCCTGGATGTCGCCTTCGCCGCGCATCGCGCCCTGGAGGTCGGCGGGGTCATCGTCGGCGACGTGCCGTCGTACCGGGCCGACCAGATGCCGTACGGCGGGGTCAAGGGCAGCGGCGTCGGGCGCGAGGGACTGCGCAGCGCGATGGAGGACTACACCGACCCGCGCGTCATGGTGCTGACCGGAATGGCGTTGTAGCTCACCAGGTGCCGTCGTCCCAGGTGCCGTCGTCGCGGACGCGGGCCGGGGCGCGGCCGAGCAGCAGGGTGGTCAGCGCGGCGTCGACATCCGCGCCGAGGAACCACTCGCCGGCCTGGTCCAACGCGAACACCCGACCCCGCTCGTCGACAGCGAGGATGCTGTCACCGTGCTCGGACCCCATGGGGAAGAGTCGCACCCCGAGGACAGCGGCGAAATCGGCCAGCGTGTCGGCCGAGTGCGCGCTCCGGAGTGGATTGGTCGTGAACCGACTGATCCACACCGCCTCGCCGGGGCCCCGGCGACTGCTCACGACGGCGGGGAAGGAGGTCAGCGCCCGCTCCGCCGCCGGGAACGGCTCGTGGCGGTGTCGCTGGCCGGTGACCTCGCACGTCTCGCGGATAGCCCCGGCGGCCAGGGCCGGATTGAACTCGCTGTCCTCCCAGCCGGCCTCCATCAGCGCGTCCGCGACCGCGGATGGAAAGCGGTCCGGATGATGCGGGCGCTGTGGCTCCGGATGCCATTCGGCGGTGAAGGCCAGCTCGGACCAGGGCAACACGTTGAAGTGCACCAGGAAGTTGAGACACGAGTCGCAGGCGCGCTCGGCCCTGCCGCCGTACGGGTCGCCCGGCTCGCGCACCCGGAAGACCTCGAAGCGGGCGCCGCCCAGCAGCGTCTCCGCGTCGGCCATGCCCAGTGGGGCGATGCCCTCGGCGGCGCGGCGGTGGTCGTAGTCGTGCAGGGCGTCCGAGACGACGATCAGCTCGGCGTGCCGGTCGCCGCCGCGCGCCAGGTGGCCGGCGGGCAGCTCGTCCAGGTAGGCCCGGACCAGCGGGTGGTGGCGCAGCTCGACATCGCCCTTGGCCCCCTGCGCGCGGAACAGCCGGCCCTCCACGGTCAGGTGCGCCGCCGCGCCGGGGGTGGGTAGCCGGCGGATCTCGCGGAGCAGTTGGCTCGCCGGATCGACCGTGCGCGGCGCGCCCGGGCCCTCCGCCCGGCTGGTGCGGTACATCTGCTCGACGATCTCCACCGGCACGCGCGGCCAGGTGGTCACCTCGCCGGTCTGCTTGTCCACCACGGTGGTCGGCAGCTCGCCCGGCACCGTCCTCGCGTCGATGGACACAGTGGACGTGATCACGTAACCGAGGTCGAACTCGTCGACTGTCGGGCGGCACTCGTGTCCCAGGCGCTGCGACTCGCGGCGGGCCCACACGGCGGCGAGTTGCTCGGCCTGCTGGCGATCGATCACGGGCTCGAAACTACCGGACCCCACGGAATCGTGGCGGCCGGTATGGTTCGCCCTACCGACGGTGACCGGGGAGGGTGGCGTTGGGCGAGAGCGTGGACCGGGACGCCAATCGCGCGCTGCGGGCGCGGTTCGACGAGGTGTACGGGGACTACCGGCGACTTCGGTCCGGTTTGGACGAGCTGCAGGCCCGGCTCGCCGGGCTGCGGGTGACGGAGCGCTCCGACGACGGGCAGGTGACCGCCACCGTCGGGGCCCGGGGCGACCTGATCTCGGTGGAGCTGCACCCCTCCGTATACAACGACCGGGACGCGAAGGCGTTGAGCCGGAAGATCACCACCACGATCCACCGGGCCGGCACGACCGCCGCCTCCGCCACCCAGGAACTGGTGGCCGGCTACCTGCCCGCCAGCTCCGGAGCGGTCGACTTCCTGCGTACGGGTGACTTCGGGTCGTTGCTGGGCCGGGCGGACTCGGCCCTGCGCCGGGGCGAGTGATGGACGGGCAGCTCTGGCTCGACCCGCAGCGTGCCCGGCGCGGCGGCACGGACCTCTCGCTCGCCGGCGAGGCCGTCGGCGCACGGCGCCGCGAGGTCGGCGGGGCCGTCGCGGCGGCGAGCGCATCCCGGCCGTGGGGCAGGGACGACATCGGCGCGGCCTTCGAGCAGAAGTACCGGGGCTTCGAAGAGCTGGTGCTGCGCGTGTGGGAGGGCGTGGGGCGGCACCTGGAGGGCCTCGGCGCCGACGTGGTCCGGTCCGTCGACGCCAACCTCCGCACGGACGCGTCGAGCGCCGGCCGGCTCGACCGCGCCAGCGACCGGCACCAGCAGCGCTGATCCGCGGAGGAGACCCGGATGAGTCTGTTGCCGAGCCCCATCCCGCACCCGCTCGACTACTCGCCCTGGGACCTGCCGGGCTGGGTCTACGAGGCTCTCGACTGGGTGATCGGCGTCGAGTGGCCGGAGGGGAACGAGCGGGCGGTCTGGGAGCTGGCCGACCAGTGGTACGCGGTGGCCGCGGCGCTGGCCGGGCCGCACGCCGACGCCGTCGCGGCCGCCGCTGAGGTGCGCGGCGGGTACGGCGGCGTCGGGGCGGTCGCCGCCGCCTTCGACACCGCCTGGCGCCGGGTCGCCGAGGGCGACGAGGCACCGCTGCCCGTGCTGCTCGCCGTCAGCACCGAGCTGGGCCGGCTGGTGGAGGAGTGCGGCTGCGACATCGAGGGCGCCAAGCTCGAGGTCTGGATCGAGCTGGGCATCCTGGTGATCGAGCTGCTGTCGCTGGCGGTCGCCACCGTGCTCACCGCCGGCGCGGCCTCGCCCGCCGCCGGGGCGGCGATCACCGCCACCCGGCTGATCGTGCAGCAGATCTTCAAGCGGCTGATGGCGCAACTGGCCCGCAAGTCCCTCAAGCAGGGGCTCAAGGAAGCCGGCGAGCGGGCGGCGAAGGAGGTCACCAAGGGCGGCGTGCGGGGCCTCGCTCGGCGTGCGGCGCTGGGTGGGGTGTCCGAGGCGGCCGAGGAGAGCGGCATCAACCTCGCCACGCAGGCGTACCAGAACTCGACCGGCCGACGGCACGGGCTGGACATGACGGAGCTGGGCACGACGGCGGTCGGCGGCCTGGCCGGCGGAACGGTGGCGCCCCTGGCCGGCCTCGGCCGCCACGCCACCGGGCGGGGCGCCCGCATCGGGGAGCACCTGGGCCGCGAGATGACCGGCGAGGTGATGGCCGAGCAGGCCGCGAGCCTCGCCACCGGCCAGGGACTTACTTCCGTGGAGGATGCGGCCCGGGCGGCCGTGTCCGGTGCCCGTGGCTCCGCCACCGCCCAGGCCGACGCCGCGCTGCAGGCCCGGCTCGACGGCCAGATGAGCGCCCTGGCCGGCATGTCGCTGACCGCGATGGACAGCGGGACTGCGGCACAGACCTCAAGCGCCACGGCAGGCCCGGCGGCAAACCTGGATGTGCCCCGGCACCCGCTGGCGACGCCGGAGGCGGCGGCAACCCGACCCGGCCCACCCGTCGACGTCGCCCCGCCGGCCGCGGAACTCACGTCGGCACCCGAAACGCGCGCGACACCCGGGCCGGGTTCGTTCGAGCCCGGAGTGCGGCTTCCCGAGCAGGGCGCGGCTTCCTCCGGGCTGCCGGCTGCGCCTGCGGAGACCGTTTCCGCCACTCCCGTGGTCGCGCCGGCAGCCGAGGCGACGCTCGCGGAAGCGCGGAACGGTCCCCAGCTCACGCCGGGGACCGAGGCCACCGGGCCCGCGCTGTCCCCGACGTCACGTGTCGACGCGTCGGCTGCCCCACTCGATCTGACGCTCTCCTCGGTCATGCCCGAAGCACCGCCGGCGCCCGCGGTGCCGCTGTCGGCGGGACCCGGCAACGTCGCCGAACAGGCAGCGGGCGCCGGGGTGACCGCGCAGCATCCGAGTGCCACGACAACCGCTCCGTCGGTGGTCGGAGGGACCACGCCGAACAATCCCGGGGTCGCCTCCCCTCTTGGCGGCATCCCGGCGCAGAGCTACCCGGTCGCTGCCACCACGCAGACGGCGGTCGGTGAGGTCACGGCTAGGAGCGGTCAGGCAGCGCAGACCGCGCCCATCCTTGTCCCGCCGTCGCCGCCCCAGGCCCCAGAGGACGGACCTGCGACCCGGGCGCATGACGGGGTGGCGCATCCGCCAGGAGCCGCAGAACAAGCCCCGCGTCCACGTACCGCCGAGTGGTACGCCGCCAGGTGGGCCGCGGATCGGGATGCTTTCGAACGACGCCGCTACCGGGGGCACTTCCAGTTCCAGCGGACGAACCACGAGGAGAATCGCCGCCGGGACAGCGCGGCCCGGCTACGTCAGGCCGCGGACCGCAGCTATGACGAAGCCCGGTGGCTCGTCAGCGAGGGCCGTCGGCTGGCGCAGGCCGGGCACCGTGCCACCTCCGAGCGCTTTTTCCAGGAGAGCCGGGAACGGGAGCGCTGGTGTCACCAGCAGCGGGATCTGGCCGAAGCGGTCCTCGCCGGGACGGTCGCCCCGGTCGTCGTCGCCGTCACCGACACGGACTTCCGCGGGATCAACGACGATGTCGGCGACCTGGCACTCGGTGCCGTGGAGACCACGGACCGCTCGGCGCTGACGAGGGACGACCACCCGCCGCCGATCGACCGGTCGCGGAACTACGGCCAGCCCGGCGGTCTGCGTCCGCCGCTGGCGCTGCACCAGACCGACATCGAGCGGCAGGTCCCCCGCGAGCCCGACGGGAGCGTCAAGCGGACCGCCGATCCCCGACACGGCGGCTGGTTCGGCTTGGTGAACGACGGCGGGCCGCGAGCCGACCCGACCCGCGCCATCAACTGCATCGACTGCACACTCTCGCTGTTCGAAACCTGGATGCACGGCCGGCCCCGGGTGGCCGCGCCCCGCACCTTCGACGCCTACCTGGCCGGTGACGTCACGCGCCCCATCGACGGTGAATTGGGCGGCATGGGGCGGATCGAGGACGTGACCGGGGGGCGTTTCCAGCGCCTCTGCCAGCCGACGGAGGACGTTCAGGGTGCCGAGCGGCGGAGGGCCGTCGACACCGGCTACGACAACCTCCATTACCAGCTCCGCATCGGCGGCCACGGCAGCTTCGCCTTCGTCGTCAACAGCTGGGAGCAGGGCGGCTCCCACATCTGGGTCGCCCTCAACCAGCACGGCACGGTGCTCTACCTCGACCCGCAGACCGGAGCCGTGTCGGACGCGCCGCTGTACCGGCACCAGGGCACCCCGCACCCGTACAACGCTGTCGACACCGAGGTGCTGGTGCTGGGCCCGGACGCCCGACCGATGCCGCTCGGCGGGCTGCGGCGCGGCCGGTTCAGCGAGCGTCCGGACCTGCCGGACCACCCGCCCGCCGAGACCGACCAGGGGTACGGCGAGCCGTACCTCAACCGCATGCACCTGCTCGACGACCCCGGGTCGGCCGCCCCGTCTGATGGGCTGCCATCAGCCCGGCCCGAACAGCCGGGACCGGCACTCGATCGAGGCGACGCCCCGCCGGAAGAGCTGCGGGCCGGACGGGAACGCGCACAGGCGGAACGGGTGGTGAACGGCAAACCCGTGAGCGCCGTCCTGGCCGACGAGCCGGACCTGGAGCGGGTGTTCGCCGCCGGTGTGACCCCGGTCGAGGTGGCCGCCGGGCTCGATGCGCCGAACCTCCGGCGACTCGTACCGAACCTCGACGAGCCGGCGGCGCGGGACGTGGCGCGGCTGTTCGCGGAGCCACGCGTGCAGCGAATGCTGGACGACACGTGGCGGACGCCACCGAAGGACGAGCCGATGCTCGCCGAGACCCTCGTCCGGCAGTTGGCGGAACGGCCTGACCTGGCACGGATGATCCTCGCTACGCCGGAACTGGCGAACTCGCTGACGGCGCGTCCGGTGACACTGCATCACCTGGCCGTTCACCAACAGGCGATCGTCGTCCTCGGCTCCGTCCTTGATGACCTCGTGGACTCCGGTGCCGAGGCGGTCGCGCCCGGTGAGGTGAAGCCCCCCCAAGGGGGAATCAGCGCTGCGCAGAGGGCGCTCGGTGATTCGGTCAACCCGAGGAAGCGTCAGATTTACCAACCCGGATTCGATCCCTCTCAGCAGGACGACGAGACCTATCGTCTGAACTACCTGAACAGCCTGTACATGGAAGCGTCAGTGGCTCAGCCGGAACTGAACGAACTGGCGCTGCGAATGGCTGGAGAGGGCGGGGTGGCGAGCTGGCGGGATAAGCCCAAAGATCGTCGGCGCGTCCTTGACAAGGTGGTGGAATACCAGAACGATGTGTCGTCACTGAAAGACCTTGCTGCGGCCAGGATCCAGTTCAGAAGTCTTGACGACCTGTATCGGGGACTGCAGCGGATCGGTCAGGAACCCGGCATCGAGGTTCTTGCCAAGAAGGATCGCTTCCTTGAGCCTCAGCTGAGCGGGTACCGGGACGTGCTGCTAAGTTTGCGGATGTCGAATGGGCATGTGGCGGAACTCCGTCTTCAGCTTCTAGCCTTGGACGAGGTTGCGGAGTGGGAACACGCGCTTTATGAGGTACGCCGAGACCTCGACGCGATGGCGGAGTTGCAGGACCGTCCTTTGACGACTGTGGAGTTGGCGATACGGGACGGGCTTGTCGTCCGGGAGCAGGAAGCGTTCCGAACTGCTCTGGAACGCCATGAGCGAGAGGCGATGGAGCGGTGAATACCCGGCCGCCGGGGGGACTTCCGGCCTTTTTCAGTTACTACGAGACCCCCCTCAAGCTCATATCGGATGAGGCGGGCCAGATCCAGGGTTGGCGACTATCAAGGAAGACCGGAGGTTGGGAACGGGCGGACGATTTGGTCCGCAAAGTTCTCTTTGTCGGCGGTGATGAGATTGAGGAGTTGTCGCGCGACGAGTTCATCGGATTCACCGAGCATGACCGAGGACGGTATCTACGCGGCAGCGGCCCGATCTTCGCCCTGTACGAGACGGTGAGTGCGATTGAGGAGCAGGCGGACGCGGAGCGTCGGCCGCTCACGCCTCACGAGGCGGCGTTGGTCACGGGAATCCGCAGGAAGACCTTCGTCATGTTCGAAGAGGAACTCCGGCGAGCGGGAGACCCCGCAGCTGATCCTTCGCTAGGTGCAGAAGGCGGCGAAGGGTGAGTTCCGTCGCCGGCGGAAACCTGTTGCGACTCCGGTTCGGTGTCGGTCAGTTTCACTCGTATGGCTGAATCCCCTGCTGACCTCGCTGCCCCCGCCGCCGACCGCCCCACGCAGAACTTCGCCTGGTCGAACATGTTCGTCCACCCGGACGACGACCCCCGCTCCGACGGCAACCACTACGACGAGCGGACGATCCTCGTCGAGTACCTGCGCGACCAGCGGCTCACCCTGGAACTCAAGTGCGCCGACCTGGACGCCGAGGCGCTGGCCCGGCGGGCCATACCGCCATCGAAGTTGTCGCTGCTCGGCCTGGTCCGCCACCTGGCCGAGGTGGAGCGGGGCTGGTTCCGGCGGACGATGGCCGGTCAGGACGCGCCGAAGCTCTACTGCTCGGAGGCCGACCCGGACGGCGACTTCGACGGCGCGGTCGGCGACCCGGAGGTGGTGGCCGAGGCGTGGCGCACCTGGCGGGCGGAGGTGGAGTTCGCCGAGCGCTTCGTCGCCGAGTCCGACGACCTGGGGGTCACGGGCCGGCACGGCGGCGGGGAGGTCTCGCTGCGGGAGCTGCTGGTGCACATGATCGAGGAGTACGCCCGGCACAACGGCCACGCCGACCTGCTCCGCGAGCTGATCGACGGCCGCGTCGGCCAGTAGGAGCGTCCGCCGTTCACCGTGGACGGGGTGGCTTGTGACGGCCGGAATAGCATGGCGAAATGGCTGAATCAGACACCGACCAGCGGTCCGCTGGCCAGCAGAGTGCCGGCAGGCAGGCCACTGGCCGGTCGTCGTGACGACGGGCGGATCGGGGATCGCGCAGGTCGGCATGTCTGAGGTGTCCGGTGCGCCCATTGTGGTGCCGGGCAGCGTGGCGGAGGCGCTGGCCGTGCAGGAGCGGTTGCGGCCGCTGGTGGACCTGGTGGGGCCGGGGCCGGTCGAGCCGGCGACGGTTGCCGGCCTGGACGTCGCGTACGCGGAGAGCGGCGACCGTCTCGCGGCGGCCGTGACGGTGCTGGACGCCCGGACGCTCGCGGTGGTCGACTCGGCGGTCAGCGTGGGCCGGCCCGCCTTCGACTACGTCCCGGGGCTGTTCGCGTTCCGCGAGCTGCCCGCGTTGCTCGACGCGCTCGACCGGCTGACCGTGCGGCCGGAGGTGCTGGTCTGCGACGGGCACGGGCTGGCCCACCCGCGCCGGTTCGGGCTGGCCTGCCACCTGGGCGTGGTAACCGGACTGCCGGCGATCGGGGTGGGAAAGACGCCGCTGCTCGGCGAGTGGGCCCCGCCGGCCGGCGAGCGCGGCGCGTGGGCGCCGCTGCGCGACGGGGACGAGATCGTGGGCCGGGTGCTGCGTACCCGGGACGGCGTGAAGCCGGTCTTCGTCAGCGTCGGCCACCGGATGAGCCTCGACAACGCGACGGCCCGGGTGCTCGCGTTGACGCCGCGCTACCGGCTGCCCGAAACCACCCGCACCGCCGACCGGCTCTGTCGCGACGCGCTGGCGGCGGCCGAAGCGGGCTGACGCCCGCACCCGCCCGCCCGAGACGCCCGCAAGCACCCGCCCGCCCGAGACGTCCACAGGCACCCGCCGGCCCGGGGACGTCCGCAGGCACCCCGCCCGAGACCCCCAGTCGCCCGGCCCGCCAGGAAAACGCGCGGAGGGCGCCACCGGGAGTGTCGACGCCGAGAGGCCGGCCCGCCCCGCTGATGGAGGTCAGGTGCAGGGACCGGATGGCAGGTGCAGCGACGCGACCACCGGGGTAATACGGCGCACATCCGGCGCGCTCTATGACCCGGCCCCACCCGGCGGCGGTAGTAGCCTACCGGCGGACCCCCGTCGGGGGAGGAACGGCGAGGTGATCATGGCGGTACGTCGGCACGCGGCGCGGCTTGCGACGGTCTGTGCGTTGCTGGGTGGCCTGGTGGCGCTCGGCGCGACGCCGGCGCTCGCCGACGGCGACTCGGTCCGGGTGCGGTCGGCCGGCAGCTTCACGGCCGGCGGTTCCGCCGAGGGCGTCTCGATCGAGGTGCGCAAGCGCAGCGACGGCTGCGTGCTGCTGCGTACCACTTTGGGGCTGCGCCTGGGCGGCCTGCGCGCCGACCAGGTCAGGGCGCAGGTCAACGTGGGCGGCCACTGGTTCCCGGTGTCGCTCTCCGGGGGCGGGGGCAGCGTGGCCACGCCGGCCACCTCGCCGGCGAACCCGCGGCTGTGCAAGGGCAAGAGCATCACGGTGCGCTACCGGGTGGCGTTCGTCCAGGGTGCGCCGGGCGGCCGGCTGACGGTCACCGGCGCGGCCAGCAACGCGCTCGGGCAGCTGCTGGGCCGGGGCGCCGAGGCGTCCCGGGTGGTCGGTGGCCGGGCCTCCGCGTCGCCGACGCCCTCGAAGAAGCCGTCGCCCACCCCGAGCGCGGTCGCCTCGCAGGCGGCTACCGCCGAGGAGTCGCCGGCCCTGGCGGCCGTCGCCGGGCAGGGCGCCGGCGCCACCGTCAACGCCGCCGAGGAGGAGTCCGGCGGCGGCTCGGTGGTCATGTTCTTCGGCATCGCCATGGTGGCCGTCGGGGTCCTGCTCATTCTCCTGATCTTCCGCCGCTCCCGGGCGGACAAGGAGCCCGCCGACGACCTGCCGCCCGTCCCGCTGCCCCGCGGCAACCCCGGCGGCACCACCTACCGCTCCGCGCAGGGCCCGGCCGCCGCCCCCGTGCCGCCCGGCCAGGTGTACGGCCAGCAGCCGCCCGTCCCCGGCGTGTACGGGAGCACCCCCGCCCCGCGTCCGGCCGGCGGCGTGTACGGCAGCCGCCCGGCCCCGGAGGCCACCCAGGTGGTGCCCGGCGGGTCCACCCCGCCGCCGGTGTCCGCCCCACCCGGGAACCCGCCGTCGACGCCGCCCGCCCCGGGGCAGTACGGCCGGCCGACGTCGGCTCCGCCCGTCACCGGGCGACCCGGTGACCCGCCCCCGGAGGCCGACGGTGGCGACCACACCAGGTTCATGCCCCGGCTCCCTGGCTGAGCCGGGGCGCCCCGCGCCCCTCCGATACGCTCAGGCCGTTGACGACCTGCGGCGCGAGGAGCGATACCGGTGTCTGATCTGTCCCAGATCGTGAAGGCCTACGACGTCCGTGGGACGGTGCCGGACCAGTGGGACGAGCGGGCCGCCGAGGCCCTCGGCGCGGCCTTCGCGCAGGTGCTGGACGCCTACGGCGAGGGCGGCGAGGCGGTGCTCATCGCGCACGACATGCGTGCCACCGGCCCCGGTCTGGCCGCCGCCTTCGCCGCCGGGGTGCGTGCCGAGGGGCGCTCGGTGATCGAGCTGGGGCTCGGCTCGACGGACATGCTCTACTACGCCTCCGGCGCGTTGGGGCTGCCCGGCGCGATGTTCACCGCCAGCCACAACCCGGCGCAGTACAACGGCATCAAGATGTGCCGCTCCGGCGCCCGGCCGATCGGGCAGGACAGCGGGCTGGCCGAGATCCGCCAGCGGGCGCAGGCCCTGCTGGACAAGGACGAGCCCCGCCCGGCCGGCGAGCCGACCGCGCCGGCCGAGCGCCGCGACCTGCTGGCCGGCTACGCGGCGTACCTGCGCGAGCTGGTGGACCTCTCCACCATCCGCCCGCTGAAGGTCGTCGTCGACGCCGGCAACGGCATGGGCGGCTACACCGTCCCGGCCGTGCTCGGCGACGCCGTCCTGCCGGCGCTGCCGCTGGAGATCGTGCCGCTCTACTTCGAGCTGGACGGCACGTTCCCCAACCACGAGGCCAATCCGCTGGACCCGGCCAACCTGGTCGACCTCCAGCGCGCGGTGCTCGAGCACGGCGCCGAGATCGGCCTGGCGTTCGACGGCGACGCCGACCGCTGCTTCGTGGTCGACGAGCGCGGCGAGCCGGTCTCCCCGTCGGCGATCACCGCCCTGGTGGCGGCCCGGGAGCTGGCCAAGCACCCCGGCTCGACGGTGATCCACAACCTGATCACCTCCAGCGCCGTGCCGGAGATCATCCGCGAGCACGGCGGCGAGCCGGTCGTCGCCCGGGTCGGGCACTCCTTCATCAAGGCGGAGATGGCCCGCACCAACGCGATCTTCGGCGGCGAGCACTCCGCCCACTACTACTTCCGGGACTTCTGGTTCGCCGACACCGGCATGCTCGCCGCGTTGCACACCCTGGCCGCCCTGGGCGAGCAGTCGCTGCCGATGTCCGTGCTGGCCGGCGAGTACGAGCGGTACGTCGCCTCCGGCGAGATCAACTCGACCGTGGCCGACCAGGCCGCCAAGGTGGCCGAGGTGCGGGCCGCGTACCCGCAGGCCGAGGCCGACGAGCTGGACGGGCTCACGCTGCGCTTCCCGGACGGCGCGTGGTTCAACCTCCGCGCCTCCAACACCGAGCCGTTGCTGCGGCTCAACGTCGAGGCCCCGAGCCGGGAGCGGATGACCTCGCTCCGCGACGAGGTGCTCGACCGGGTTCGCCGATAAGATCGCCTGCGCCGGTCGGCACCGCCGATCGGTGAAACCGCATACGTGGAAGGAGCCGCGCCGTGGCCCTGGACCCGCAGTTGCTGGAAATCCTCGCCTGTCCGGACACGCATCACGCCCCGCTCGACTACGACGCGGAGGCGCAGACGCTGACCTGCACCGAGTGCGGTCGGATCTTCGAGGTCCGCGACGACGTGCCCGTGCTGCTGCTGGACGAGGCGCGCGGCGGCCCCGCGGAGCGGTCGTGATCGAGGGTACGGCCGGGGTCAGCGGCCGCCGCGATCCCGACGAGGCCCTGCTCGACGACCAGGACGCGCTCGCCGAGCACGACCCGGGCGGCATGCTGCGGCACACCGCCTCCGCCGGGGCGCAGGTCCGCGAGTCGGCTGCCCTGGCCGCCGAGGCGAACCTCCAGGTGCTCGCCGACGAGGGTCGGCCCCGCGCGGTCGTCATCGCCGGCATCGGCACCGCCGGCCGTACGGGTGACGTGCTGGCCACCGTCGCCGGGCCGCGCTGCCCGGTGCCGGTCATCCCGCACCGCAGCGCCGGCGTGCCCGGCTGGGTGGGGGCCGCCGACGTGGTCATCGCCGTGAGCGCCTCCGGCCGCAGCCCCGAGGCGCTGGGCGCCGCCGAGGCCGCGCACCGGCGGGGCGCCCGGCTGGTCGCCGTCGGCGCGCCCGACTCGCAGTTGCAGTCGGTGGCCGAGCGGGCCCGGGCGCCGTTCATCCCGGTGCCCCGGCGCGCCCCGGCCCGGGCCAGCCTCTGGGCGCTCACCGTGCCGGTCCTGCTCGCCGCCCGTACGCTCGGCCTGGTGAAGGTCAACGAGGCGGACCTGGCGGAGACCGCGGCCCGGCTCGACGCGGACGCCGACCGGTGCCGCCCGACGGCCGAGTCCTTCGTCAACCCGGCGAAGTCGCTCGCCCTGGGCCTGGCCGGCTCGGTGCCGATCGTCTGGGGCTCGTCGCCGCTCGCCACCGTGGCGGCCCGCCGGTTCGGCGACACCCTGTCCGCCAACGCCCGCTACCCGGTGGTCAGCGGGGCGCTCGGCGAGGCCGGGCGGGGGCGGGTCGGCCTGCTCGACGGCGTCTTCGGCGGCCTGGCGGAGGGGGAGCGGGACATCTTCGCCGACCCCGACGACGAGGCGCCGGCCGGCACCCGGCTGCGGCTGGTGCTGCTGCGCGACGGCGGGCTGAACCCCGAGGACGACGCCGACGAGCCGCTCGACGTCGAGGAGCGCCGCGCGGACGCGGTGCAGACCCTCGCCGAGCGGCGCGGGGTGCGCTGTGACGTGGTGACCGCCGAGGGCGGCTCCGCGCTGGAGCGGCTCGCCTCGCTGGTCGCCGTGCCGGACTTCGCCTCGGTCTACCTCGCCCTGGCACACGGACTGGATCCGATGGCCGTTCCGGCCATCACCGAGATGAAGGAGCTGGCGAACCAGTGAGCGATAGCAGGGTGCGGGTCGAGCGGCGCGGCGCGCCGGTGCCCGGCGGCGCCGCGCGACGGAACGGGGCGGCGGCGTGAGCGCCAACGGCGGGACGAAGGCGATCGTCGCCGCGCTGCTGGCCAACGTCGGCATCGCCGTCACCAAGTTCGTCGCGTTCGTGCTGACCGGGTCGTCGTCGATGCTGGCCGAGTCGATCCACTCGGTCGCCGACTCCGGCAACCAGGGGCTGCTGCTGCTCGGTGGCCGGCGGGCCAAGCGGGCGGCCACCCCGCAGCACCCCTTCGGCTACGGCCGCGAGCGCTACATCTACGCGTTCATCGTGTCCATCGTGCTGTTCAGCGTCGGTGGTCTGTTCGCCCTGTACGAGGCGTACCACAAGTGGTCCGACCCGCACCCGATCGACAAGTGGCAGTGGGTGCCGGTCACCGTGCTGGTTGTCGCGATCGTCATGGAGTCATTCTCCTTCCGCACCGCCATCAAGGAGTCCAACCTCGTCCGGGGCAACCAGTCCTGGGTGAAGTTCGTCCGCCGGGCCAAGGCCCCGGAGCTGCCGGTGGTGCTGCTGGAGGACCTGGGCGCCCTGGTCGGTCTGGTCCTCGCGCTCCTTGGCGTCGGCATGACTCTGGCCACCGGCAACGGCGAGTGGGACGCCGCAGGTACGGCGGCGATCGGCGTGCTGCTGGTGGCCATCGCCATCATCCTGGCCGTCGAGACCAAGAGCCTGCTGCTCGGTGAGGGCGCCGAGGCGCACGACGTCGCCGCCATCGAGAAGGCGGTCACGGACGGCCCGGAGGTGGAGCGGATCATCCACATGAAGACGCTCTACCTGGGCCCCGAGGAGCTGCTGGTCGCCGCGAAGATCGGCGTGCCGGCCTGTGACAACGCCGAGGAACTGGCCCGCGGCATCAACGTCGTCGAGGCCCGGATCCGCGCCGCCGTGCCGGCCGCCCGGGTGATCTACCTGGAGCCGGACATCTACAGCGCCGCCGCCGAGCGGGCGGGCAGCGGAAGCGCGGCGCACACCGCCGTGCCGGGATCCGAGCCGGGTGAGGCCACCGGGCGGCCCGGGAGCTGACCGGTGGAACTGCTGTACGGACCGATCAGGGACTACGCGTGGGGGTCCCGCTCGGCGATCGCCCAGTTGCAGGGCAGGCCGGTGCCGAGCGACGGCCCGGAGGCCGAGCTGTGGCTGGGCGCCCACCCGGGCGGCCCGGCCACGGTCGACCGCGACGGCGGCCGGGTCGACCTGACCGACCTGCTGCTCGCCGAGCCGGACCACTGGCTCGGCGAGCGGGTCGTCGGCCGGTTCGGCACCCGGCTGCCGTTCCTGCTCAAGGTGCTCGCCGCGGACGCCCCGCTGAGTCTGCAGGCGCACCCGGACGCGGAGCAGGCCCGTGCCGGGCACGCCGCCGACGCCGGCCGCCCCGACGGGCAGCGCAACTACGTCGACCCGTACCACAAGCCGGAGTTGCTGGTCGCGCTCTCGCCGATGGAGGCGCTCTGCGGGTTCCGTGACCCGGTCGCCTCGGCGGAGGCGCTCGCCGGGTTCGGCGTACCCGCGCTGGAGCCCGTGCTGGCGGCGCTGCGCACCGGCCCGTCGGGGCTGCGCGACGCCGTACGGCTGCTGCTGACCTGGCCCGCCGACGAGCGCGACGCGCTGGTGCGGGCCGCGTCGTCGGCGGCGGTCGCGGGGCCCGACGCGGAGCTGGCCCGGGAGCTGGCCGCCGCCTATCCAGGCGACCCGGGGGTGCTCGTGGCGATGCTGCTCAACCGGGTGCGGCTGGCGCCCGGGGAGGCGATCTGGATGCCGGCCGGCAACCTGCACGCCTACCTGCGGGGCACCGGCGTGGAGATCATGGCGGCCAGCGACAACGTGCTGCGCGGCGGTCTGACGCCGAAGCGGGTGGACGTCGACGAGCTGCTCCGGGTGCTGCGCTTCGAGGTGCTCCGGGACCCGGTGGTGCCGCCGCTGGAGGTCGACCCGGGGGTGGTCACCTGGCCGGTGCCGGTGGACGACTTCGCGCTGCACCGGGTGACGGTGGGCGCGGCGCTGCCGGCGGTGACGCTGTCGGTGCCCGGGCCGCGCGTGGTGCTCTGCGGCGCGGGGGAACTCTCGGTCGACGACGGGACGGGCGCGGTGACGCTCGGACGGGGACAGGCCGCGGTCGGTACGGCCGCCGCCGGGCCGCTGCGCGTGGCGGGCGCGGGCGAGGCGTACGTGGCTAGCTGCGGCCTGCGCTGAGCCGGTCGTCCGCCCAGCGATCGTCGAGCAGGGCAAGTCCGACTTTCCCGGAATGACTTGACGCTGCGGCTGCGCAGTGTGACTCTATGGGTACGCAGCGTTATCGCGACGACGGTCCGAGAACGCGCGCGAGGGATCCAAACCGGGGGGATGCACGGGGCGGGCGGCTGGTGGACGGAGAGTCCGTCCACGACCGACCGCCCCGTGCGCTGCCCGCTTCTGTCTTCCTGCTCTCTTCACCGGCCGGTCCCTTCCGCGGCGGCCCGCGCGCGTAAGGTGGAGGGTCGCGCAGCACATCGTCCGACAGGAGCTTCCATGACCAGCACCCTCCCGGCGTCCGCAAGTGGAACGCCGTCCGAGGCCCGGCCGAGCACCCTCGCCGAGGGCGACTACAAGGTGGCGGATCTGTCGCTCGCCGAGTTCGGGCGCAAGGAGATCCAGCTCGCCGAGCACGAGATGCCCGGCCTGATGGCGATCCGTCGTGAGTTCGCCGACGCCCAGCCGCTCGCTGGCGCCCGGATCACCGGGTCGCTGCACATGACCATCCAGACCGCCGTCCTGATCGAGACCCTGGTCGCGCTCGGCGCGCAGGTCCGCTGGGCGTCCTGCAACATCTTCTCCACCCAGGACCACGCCGCCGCCGCGATGGTGGTCGGTCCGGAGGGCACCCCGGAGGCCCCGGCCGGCGTCCCGGTCTACGCCTGGAAGGGCGAGAGCCTCGAGGAGTACTGGTGGTGCACCGAGCAGGTGCTCGCCTGGCCCGACGGGCAGGGCCCGAACATGATCCTCGACGACGGCGGCGACGCCACCCTGCTGGTGCACAAGGGCGTCGAGTTCGAGAAGGCCGGGGCCGTCCCGCCGGTCGAGTCCGCCGACTCCGAGGAGTACGCGGTCATCCTCGGCGTGCTGCACCGCTCGCTCGCCGAGGACGGCCAGCGGTGGACCCGGATCGCCGCCGGCATCAGGGGCGTGACCGAGGAGACCACCACCGGCGTGCACCGGCTCTACGAGATGCACCGCGCCGGCACCCTGCTCTTCCCCGCCATCAACGTCAACGACTCGGTGACGAAGAGCAAGTTCGACAACAAGTACGGCTGCCGCCACTCGCTCATCGACGGCATCAACCGCGCCACCGACGTGCTGATCGGCGGCAAGATGGCGGTCGTGCTCGGCTACGGCGACGTCGGCAAGGGCTGCGCCGAGTCGCTGCGCGGCCAGGGTGCCCGGGTCGTGGTCACCGAGGTCGACCCGATCTGCGCCCTCCAGGCGGCGATGGACGGCTACCAGGTCGCCACCCTGGACGACGTGGTCGAGCAGGCGGACATCTTCATCACCGCCACCGGCTGCTTCGACGTCATCACCAACGAGCACATGGCCCGGATGAAGCACCAGGCCATCGTCGGCAACATCGGCCACTTCGACAACGAGATCGACATGGCCGGTCTGGCGAAGCGGTCCGACGTGGAGCGGGTCAACATCAAGCCGCAGGTCGACCTCTGGAAGTTCGCCGACGGGCACGCGATCATCGTGCTGTCGGAGGGCCGCCTGCTGAACCTGGGCAACGCCACCGGCCACCCGAGCTTCGTGATGTCGAACTCGTTCGCCAACCAGACGATCGCCCAGATCGAGCTGTTCACGAAGACCGAGGAATACCCGGTCGGCGTCTACGTGCTGCCGAAGCACCTGGACGAGAAGGTCGCCCGGCTGCACCTGGAGGCGCTCGGCGCCAAGCTGAGCACCCTGACCAAGGAGCAGGCCGCCTACCTCGGCGTCTCCGTCGAGGGCCCGTTCAAGCCGGAGCACTACCGGTACTGAGCCGCCCCGCACCGACCGGGCCGGCCCGCGCCAGCGGGCCGGCCCGTCGGCGTCTCCGGCGACCGCGGGCCGCCGGCCCCCGTCGGCGTGCCGCGGCGGGCGCGGGCCAGTCGGGGCGGATCAGTCGGCGCGGGTCAGTCGGGGCCGGGGAGCCCTCGGGGCCGGGGCCAGCCGGGGCGGGAGCGGGGTCAGTCCGGGCGGGAGCGGCGGCGGGCGGGGCGGACCCACGTCCACACGCACCAGGCGAGCCAGGCCAGCGAGACCACCGCGGCCAGGGCGCGCAGGCGCAGCGCGCTGAGCAGCAGCACCACCGCCAGGACGGCCAGCCACGGCCCGAACGCCCTCACGACCGCCACCGGCCGAGGACCATGCGGCGGACCAGCGGCGGGGCGATCCACGACCAGACGCATAAGAGCGCCCACGCCAGGCCGAACAGGCCCGCGAGCAGGTCCAGCCCGGCGAGGTTGAGCAGCACCACCACGCCGATCGCGAGCAGCCAGGTGCGGAGGATCCCCAGCCGGTAGAGCGGCCGCAGCGGCAGCAGCAGCGGGTGGGTGTACACCCGGGTCTCCCAGGCGGCCTCGGCGTAGTCGGCGTCGGTCGGGTCGTGCGCCACCGCCTGACCGAAGGCGCGGTGCGCGGTGCCCACCCGGCCGCGCCGGGCCGCGGCGACGCCGTGCAGGGCGAGCGCCGCGGGGTTGGCCGGCCACGCCCCGAGGAACTCGCGGGAGATGCGCTCGGCGGCCCGGTCGTCGCCCCGGGCGTACGCGAGCTGGAAGCGGGAGGCGAAGACGGCCGGCGCGTCCGGGACGATCGCGGCGGCGCGGGCGACCAGGCGTTCCGCCTTGTCGGTCTGGCCCACGGACGAGCAGAGGTCGGCGTACTGGCAGAGCAGCCACGGGTTCTCGGGCTCGATGGCCAGCGCGTCGAGCAGCGCCCGCTCGGCGGGGGCGAACTCGTGGCGGTGGCGCAGCGCGAGACCCAGCCGGCCGAGCAGCTCCGCGTCCGGGCCGGTCTCGGCCAGGCCCTGACGGGCGACGGCGACCACCTCGTCCCAGCGGTCCAGCCCGGTCAGTGTCGCCGCCCGCAGCCGGAACGCGGCGGGGCTGGCGGCCAGCGCGGCGGGGAGCCGGTTCACCTCGTCCAGGGCCTGTTCCAGCCGGTTCAGCTCCAGGAGTTGGGCCACCCGGGCGAGCTGGGTCTCCGGGGCGGTCACGCGGCGGCCACCAGCATGATCAGCGCGGCCTCGGCGAAGCCGAACAGGAGCACCGCCCCGACGCCGGGCAGCCACAGCGACGCCGGCTCGCCGCCGCGCAGCTCGTACGCCCGGAACCGGCGCTTCTGCGTGGCGGAGGCAGCGAGCCAGACCAGCGCGCCGGCCAGCGCCCCGATCAGCCGGACGGGCCGGTCGGCCCCGTCGTCGAAGACCACGAGCGTGACCACCAGCCGGGCCACCAGCCCGGCCAGCCCGACGCCGAGCACCGCCAGGTGCGTCCGGCGGGGCAGGCCCAGCCGGTGCCCGTTGACCAGGGCCAGCACGGTGGCCGCCGTCGGGCCGCCGAACACGGCGGGGAAGAGCAGCGACTGCGGTCGCCACGGCGGGCGACGCGCCTCGTACGCCGCCGGCGCGATGGTGGGGGTGAACAGGTCGTCGGCCACGGTGTTCCCGTCTCGGTAGGGGCGAGCGAGCCGGATCCTGCCACAGCCGGGCGACGGCCGGCGCTCCCGCGCCCGCCGCTCGGGTGTCCCGCGCCCGCCGCTCGGGTGCCCGCGCCCGTCGGTCAGGTGCCGGCGTCGGGCGTGGACATGGCACCCGCCGGCGCCGACGTGGCGACCGCCGGTCGTACCGCCGCGACGGGCTGCGCCGGCACGGCGACCGGCGCGCCGCCGGACGCCGCCGGACGGATCGTGCCGGGTGGCGCGGCGACCTCGGGCGGGGCGGCGGCCGGGACCGCGCGGGGCGGCGCGGGCGGGCCGGGCATCAGCTCCGGCCAGAGCGTCGCGGCGACGGCGCGACCGCGGCCCAGCCGGTGCCAGGCCCGCCGGTGCCGCTCGCCGAGGACCGCGGCCAGGTAGACCGACTCCGGCATGCCCGGCGGCGGGGGCGGCGTGATCACTGCCGAGATCTCGGCCCACAGGCCGCGGCCCAGCCGCCCGCGGGCCGGCTCCGCCAGGTGGCGCACCCGGGCCAGGTACTGCCGGGCGGCCAGCGCCAGGCCGTCGTCCAGCCGGCTCAGGTCCAGCGTGTACGCCCAGCCGACCAGCACGGGCACCGCCGTCGGGACCGGTCGCCAGGCGGTCGCCGCCCGGGTGTGCACGACGAGAGTGCCCGCCACCAGGTCGCCCAGCCGGCGCCCCCGCCGGTCGGTCAGCATCACGGTCACGCCGGCGACCCAGCTCAGCAGCGGCAGCACCAGGCCCGGCCACTCCACCGCCACGCCCACCAGCGCCCGGGTCAGCGACTGCCGCAGCCCCACCGGGGCGCCGTCGGCGCTGACCACCCGCAGCCCGACCGCCAGCTTGCCCAGCGTCCGGCCGTGGTTGAACCGCTCGCAGAGCACCGGGTAGCCGACCAGCACCAGGACCAGCCCCACCGTCGCGAGGGCACCGGTCAGCGCCTCGTCGACCAGCCCGGTCGGCAGGTTGGCGAGCACCATGCCGGCGGCGATCGACAGCACCAGCACGAGGACCAGCTGGGCCAGGATGTCGAGCATCAGCGCGAGCACCCGGGAGCCGATCCGGGCGGCCCGGACGTCCAGCTCCACGGCCTCCCCGCTGACCAGCCCGGCGTCGCCCCACGGGGCGGGTCGGGCCGGCGGTCGTGGTTGCGCTCTCACCCCGACAGTGAACACTATGATCGCCGGACGGGGGTGACGGTGGATCTCGACGCGTACGTCGCGGAACACGGCGGGGAGTGGCGGCGGCTGGAGGAACTCTCCCGGCGCGGCCGGCTCGACGCCGCCGAGGTCGACGAACTCGTCGCCCTCTACCAGCGGGCGACCACCCAGCTCTCGGTGCTGCGCAGCCGCTCACCCGACCCGGCGCTGGTCAGCCAGCTCTCCCAGGTGGTGCTGCGGGCCCGGGCCCGGCTCACCGGCCGCCCGCGGCCGTCCTGGGCGGCGGTCGGCAGGTTCCTGCTGGTCGGCTTCCCCGGCGCGGTCTACCGCGCCTGGCCCTGGTGGTGCGGGGTGGCGACCGGCTTTACCCTGCTCAGCTTCTTCCTCATCTGGTACGTGGCGGGCAACCCGGAGACGGCGGGCGCGTTCATCGGCGAGGAGGCGGCCGCCGACCTCGTCGAGTCCGGCTTCGCCGGCTACTACACCGAGTTCGCCGCGCCGACCTTCGCCTTCCACCTGTGGACGCACAACGCCTGGCTCGCCGCCCAGTGCCTCGCCGCCGGGGTGCTCATCGTCCCCGTGCTCTACCTGCTCTGGCAGAACGCGCTCAACATCGGCGTGGTCGGCGGGGTGATGGTCGCCTACGGCCGGGCGGACGTCTTCTTCGGACTGATCACCCCGCACGGGCTGCTGGAGCTGACCGGCGTCTTCGTGGCCGCCGGGGTGGGCCTGCGCGTCGGGTGGGCGTGGATCGCGCCGCCCGCCCAGATCACCCGGGGGCAGGCGGTCGCCCGGGCGGGCCGCGAGGGCGTCCTGGTCGCCGTCGGCCTGGTGGGGCTCTTCGCGGTCTCCGCCGTCATCGAAGCGTTCGTGACGCCCGCGCCCGTGCCGGTCCCGCTCCGCGTCCTCGCGGGCGCCGCCGTCTGGCTCGCCTTCCTGGCGTACGTCGTGCTGCTCGGCCGCCGGGCGACCGCCGCGCCCGAGGGCGACGACGTCCTCGACCCGCACGCCCGCCGCTGACCGCCTCGCCCCGACCGGCCCAGACCGGCCCGGGGATCAGAGCTGGCCGAGGGACTTGAGGCGCAGGTAGGTGTCGGCCAGGGTGGGGGCCAGACGGCCCGCCGGGGCGTCGACGACCGTCACCCCGTGCCGGCCCAGCGCGGCGCGGACCCGGTCGCGTTCGGCCAGCGCCCGCCAGGCCGCCGCAGCCGCGTAGGCGTCGCCGAGGCGCTGCGGGACGGCCGTGGTGAGCGCGGTCAGCACCGGGTCGTGCGTCGCGGCGATCACCACCTTGTGCCGGGCGGCGAGCCGGGGCAGCACCGGCAGCAGCCCCTCGCCGAGGGCGCCCGCCTCCAGCGCGGTGAAGAGCACCACCAGGCTGCGCTGGCGCTGCCGGCGCAGCAGCTCACCGGCGATCAGGTCGAAGTCCGTCTCCGCCAGCGCCGGTTGGAGCGGGGCGAGGGCGTGCACCAGCCGGGAGAGCAGGGCCGGCCGGCCGGTGCCCGTCACCGTGGCCCGGACCGCCGTGTCGGCGGCGAGCAGGTCGACCCGGTCACCGGCGCGGGCGGCGAGGGCGGCGAGCAGCAGCGCGGCGTCGATCGCGGTGTCCAGCCGGGGCTCGTCGCCGACGCGCACCGCCGACGTGCGGCCCGTGTCCAGCACGCACACCAGCCGGCGGTCCCGCTCCGGCCGCCACGTCCGCACCAGCACGTCGGCCCGGCGCGCGCTCGCCCGCCAGTCGATCGACCGCACGTCGTCGCCCACCACGTACTCGCGGAGGGTGTCGAACTCGGTGCCCTGGCCGCGCCCCCGGCTGACCTGGGTGCCGTCGATCACGCGCAGCCGGGCCAGCTTCTCCGGCAGGTGCCGGCGGGAGTCGAAGCGGGGCAGCACGCGCAGCGTCCAGGGCGGGGTGGCCGGGCGGCCGGAGCGCTGGCGGAAGCCCAGCCCCATCGGCCCGAACGAGCGCACGGTCAGCGCCACCGCCGGCCGGTCGCCCCGCCGGAGCGGGGTGAGCCGGCTGGGCAGCGCCACCGTCCCGCCCGGCCCGACGCGCACGAGCTGCGCCGGGGGCACGTCGGGGCGGGCGCCGGCCGAGGGCACCCAGGCGTCGCGGACCCGGGCACGCAGCGTACGGCCGGTGGGGTTGTGCAGCAGCAGCGCGACGGTGGCGGTGCCGCCGAGCCGCACCGCGCGGTCGCCCTCCCGGGTCGCCGCGAGCGCCCCCGGCGACGCGGCCAGTGCCCGGTCGACCAGCACGAGCAGCAGCACCGCGCCGGTCATCACCAGCAGGCCGACGAACGGCGCCGGCCAGGCCGGCAGGGTCAGCGCGCCCGCCGCCAGCAGGAGCGCCGCCCGCCAGGTCATCGCGGCGTCGGCACGGTGGCCAGCACCGTGTCCAGCACCGCGTCCACGCCGACGCCCTCCAGTTCGACCTCGGGGCGCAGCCGCAGTCGGTGCCGCAGCGTCGGCCGGGCGACCGCCTTCACGTCGTCCGGGACGACGTGGTCGCGGCCGGCCAGCCAGGCCCACGCCTTGGCGGTGGTGAGCAGCGCGGTCGCGCCCCGGGGCGAGGCGCCCAGCTCCAGCGCCGGCGTGCTGCGGGTGGCCCGGCACAGGTCGACGATGTAGCCGAACAGCGGCTCGGCCATGTGCACCCGGCCGACCGCCGCCCGGGCGGCAGCCAGGTCGGCCGCGCTGGCCACCGGCCGTACGCCGGCGGCCGTCAGGTCGCGCGGGTCGAAGCCGGCGTGGTGCGCGCGGAGCACCCCCAGCTCCTCCTCCCGGCTGGGCAGCGGCACGGTGAGCTTGAGCAGGAACCGGTCGAGCTGCGCCTCCGGCAGCGGGTAGGTGCCCTCGTACTCGATGGGGTTCTGGGTGGCGGCGACGATGAACGGGTCGGGCAGCGGACGCCGGTCGCCCTCGACCGAGACCTGCCGCTCCTCCATGACCTCCAGCAGCGCCGACTGGGTCTTCGGGGGCGTCCGGTTGATCTCGTCGGCGAGCAGCAGGTTGGTGAACACCGGCCCCTCGCGGAAGGTGAAGGCGGCGGTGCGCGGGTCGAAGATCAGCGAGCCGGTCACGTCTCCCGGCATCAGGTCCGGGGTGAACTGCACCCGCTTGGACCGCAGGTCGAGCGCGGTGGCCACGGTGCGGATCAGCAGGGTCTTGGCCACGCCCGGCACGCCCTCCAGCAGCACGTGTCCACGGCAGAGGAGGGCGATCACCAGGCCGGTGACGACCGCGTCCTGCCCCACGACCGCCTTGGCGACCTCGGCGCGCAGCCGGTGCAGGGCGGCCCGGGGATCGGCGGGGCCGGCGGTCAGCGGATCGGCGGTTCCGGCGGGTCGGGTCACCGAGGATCTCCTTCGGGTCGGTGCGGGTGCGGTGCGGCTGCCGGGGGCGGCCCGTCGGCGGGGTGGGACACGGCGTGCGCGTCGGCCTGGTGCGCGGTGTGCGCCTCGGTCGGGCGCGCGGGGTGCGTCGCGGCGTGCGCCTCGGTCGGCGGCCCGTCGGCCGGGTGCGGGGCGACCGTGCGGGTCAGCCGGTCCAGCGCGCGGGCCAGCTCCAACAGGTCCTGGTCGGTGTCGGGCGCGCCGCCGTAGAGCAGTTCCTCGGTCCGCCCGGGGCCGTCGCCGGTGCGGGCGGCGACCGCGGCGGCCACCTCGGCGGGCGGGGCGGTCGGCGGCAGGTTCAGCCGGGGCAGCAGGCGGTCCCGGGCGGCGGTGCGCAGCGTCCGCGCGGCCGCGTCCCGGGCGCCGGCCTTCTCGTAGAGCCGGGCCCGGCCGAGCACCGTCTCCGTCGAGCGGACCGTCACCGGCAGCGGCTCCGGCGTCGGCGGGCCGAGGCGGCGGGCCCGCCAGAGCGCGGCCAGCAGGGCGGCGACGGCGAGCTGCACCAACAGCGCCCAGAACCAGCCGGGGAAGGCGGACCAGAGCGGGTTCGGCGGGTCGGAGCCGTCGGCGCGGGAGTCGTCACCGTCGTCGTCGGAGCCGCCGCCCGGGCCGCCGGGCCGCCCGTCGCCGTCGCCCGGACCGCCGGGGCGACCGCCGCCCGGCCCGCCGTACTCGGTGGAGCCGCCCGGGGTGGGCGACCAGGCCGGGCTGCCGCTGCTGCCGGAGCCGAAGGTCGGCGGGGGCGCCTGGCCGTCCAGGTCGAGCCACACCACCCGGCCGGTCCCGCCGAGCAGGGCGGTGGCGAACGCCCGGTTGTCCCACTCGTCGATCCGGTCGTTGCGGAACGGGTCGCTGGCGCCGACCACCACCACGCTCTCGGGGACCCGGAGCAGCCGGGCGAGCCCGCCGTCGAAGCAGAACTGCACGGGCGCCGACCGGCCCGGGGTGACCGCGTAGCGTTGCAGCCCGACCGCCGCCCGCCCGAGCTGGCGCAGCTCGGGCATCGGGCAGGGCAGGCCCGCCGCGTCGGGCTCCACCGCCTGCGCGGCCCACCGCCGGCCGGCCGGCTCCACCGGCAGCGGGACCGCGTCCAGCACCCGCCGCGGCGGATCCACCAGCACCAGCCGGGTGGCCGAGGGAAGCGAGCTCAGCGCACCGACCGTGTCCGGGTGCAGCAGCGCCGGCGCGGGCACGAAGAGCGTGGCCGGCCCGCTGCTGGCGGCCAGCAGCGCGCGCAGCGTGTCCGTCTCGCGCTGCACCGTGACGCCCCGCTCGCGCAGCGCCTCGGCGAGCCGGCTGCCGCCGTCGTCCCCGGTCGCGACGGGGGAGAGGAACCCCCGGTCGGTGGGATCGGGCTGGTCGACCGTGTGGGTGACCAGGGTGGTGGTCAGCAGCAGCGCGGCCAGGCCCAACGGGATCAGCAGCCGGTGCCGGCGGCGACGTCGCCGGGGGGCGTCGCCGGCCTTCGGGGCCGGCTGGGCGGCGATGGTCTGTGCGCTCATGGTCGTGGCCCGTCCTCGGGTCGGCCGGTCAGCAGCCGGTCCAGGTCGGCGGCGTGCTCCCGCATCCGCCGGTCGTGCTCGGCCGAGGCGGGGCGCTGGCCGTACCAGAGTTCGGAGAAGATCGCCCCGGCGGCGCCCAGCGGCGGGCCGACCTGCGGACGGCTGGCCGTCGCGGCCCGCACCACCTCGACGACGGTCATGCCGGGCTGCGGCTGGAGCAACCCCCGGGCGACCAGCTCGCGGATCATCGCGCGCAGCCGTTCCCGGACGGCCTCGGCGTACCGGCCCTCGGCGGCCAGCCGGTCGGCGAGGGAGACGTACGCGGCGGCCGGCAACTCCGGCTCCGGCTCGCGCGGCGCGGGTACGACCGGCGCGGGGACGTCCACCGGCCCGGGCTGCCGGCCGCGTCGACGCAGCCGGGGCAGTCGGGGCAGCCGGCGGGGCACCCAGGCGGGGTACATGTACCAGCCGACCGCCACCAGCACCGCGGCGAGCACCAGCAGCAGCGCGGCCAGGGGCAGCGGCACCCGGTCGCCGAGCGCGGCCGTGGTCTCGGTCCACCACCGGCTGAAGCTCATCGGTCGGCCGCCAGCAGAACGGTTTCCGGCGTGCCCGTCCGGGCCCGGGAGAGCCGGATGTCCAGCCCCTCGGTGCGCATCCGGGTCTCCAGGTGCAGCACCGCGTCGAGGCAGGCCAGCGCCGGGTACGCGACGCTGTTGACGCCCGCCCACACGGCCAGCGACAGCCAGGGGGCCCAGGCCCGGTCGACCAGGTCGAGCGCGTTCAGCCCGTAGTAGACGCCGATGCCGAGGCCGAGGCGGACGATCCACCAGGACAGGTAGCCGAGCAGCCGGATTCCGCCGGCCCGGCCGCCGCCGCGTACGGCCAGGGTGGCGGCGCGCAGCGGGGCCCGCAGCGGGTGCACCCGGTCGACGACCAGCGCCGGCGCCACGGCGCCGAGCAGGGCGAAACCGATGAACCAGGCCGGCCCGAACAGCGCGGCCACCCACATCACCAGCCCGACCAAAGCGGTGAGCAGCACCGTGGCGCCCCAGCGGGCGCCGGCGGGACGGAGCACCTCGCGCGGCCCGACCGTACGGCCGAACAGCGCGCCGCCGGCGGACCGGGCGGCCGGGTTGCCCAGCAGCGTGATGATCATCGCCTCGGTCGCCGCGCCGACGGCCAGCAGCAGCCAGTACATGCCGAAGTGATCGAACTCCACGAACCAGACGGGGGGCTCGACGTCGGCGGCGAGCCGCAGCGGGTAGAGCAGGAGTTGCTCGCCGACGGCCAGGGCGAGGGCGAGTGGGACCAGCACCCGGGCCTGGCCGCGCAGCAGCAGGACCGCGGAGTCGAGCAGCTCGCCGACCGTGAGCGGGCGGCGCGGGAGCACGGCGGTCGGGCCGGCGTCGGGCACGCGTACTCCTGGGGACGGGCGGCGGTGGCGCGTGACGGCGCACGCGGGGATCATGGTGACACGCGCGGTCCGATCGGGTGGACCCGCACGCCGGGGCGGCGACGCCGGCGTCGGTTGCTGGGCGGCGGCGTCCCACGGCAGTACCGTGCCGGGTGACGCGGATCCCACCGAAACTGAACGGGATGGAAACATTAACCCCATGAGAGCCCGGGTACTGGTGGTCGACGACGACCCCGCGCTCGCCGAGATGCTCGGCATCGTCCTGCGCAGCGAGGGGTTCCTGCCCTCCTTTGTCGCCGACGGGGAGCGGGCCCTGGCCGCGTTCCGCGAGAACCGGCCGGACATCGTCCTGCTCGACCTCATGCTCCCCGGCATGAGCGGCATCGACGTGGCGCGGTCGATCCGGGCCGAGTCGGGCGTGCCGATCGTCATGCTGACCGCCAAGAGCGACACCGTCGACGTGGTCCTCGGCCTGGAGTCCGGGGCCGACGACTACGTGGTCAAGCCGTTCAAGCCCAAGGAACTGGTCGCCCGGATGCGGGCGCGGCTGCGGCGCGGCGAGGACGTGGCCCCCGAGATGCTGACCATCGGGCCGCCCGGCAACCAGATCACCATCGACGTGCCGGCGCACACCGTCAGCCGCAACGGCGAGGAGGTGAAGCTGACGCCGCTGGAGTTCGACCTGCTGGTCGCGCTCGCCCGCAAGCCGCGCCAGGTGTTCACCCGCGAGGTGCTGCTGGAGCAGGTCTGGGGCTACCGGCACGCCGCGGACACCCGGTTGGTCAACGTGCACGTGCAGCGGCTGCGCGCCAAGATCGAGCCGGATCCGGAGCGACCGGAAATCATCCTCACCGTGCGGGGCGTGGGCTACAAGGCGGGCACCGGATAGCCTGGTCACACTGTGGCCACCTCCCCGATCCCGGACCCCCAGCCGACAGCTCCCCACCGGCGTGTCGCCGCCGCGCGGAAGCTGTGGCGCGGCGTGAGCGGCCGGTCCGCGCGCCTGCTGGCCGGGTTGCACCAGACCTGGCGACGGTCGCTGCAGCTGCGGGTGGTGACCATCACCCTGGTCGCGTCCAGCCTGCTGGTGGGCGGTTTCGCCTACCTGATCGCCGACAAGATCACCAACATCCTGGTGGAGAACGCCGAGACCGACGTGCGGGTGCGGCTGGAGAGCGGCGCGACGTACGCGGTGCGGCAGTTCGGCCTCTACAACCAGCCCCAGGACGCGCAGTTCCAGGAGACCGTCGACGGCACGGTCAACTACCTCGCCGGCGGTGACCCGCAGCAGACCACCGGCGTGATCGTGGCGCTCACCGCCGACAACCACGCCGGCCTCATCCAGCCGCGTTCCTCGCCCGCGGTCAACGTCCGGCCGCTGATCAGCCGTGAGTTGCGCGCCACTGTCGCCGGAGGCAAGGTCGCCAGCCAGATCCGCACCGGCCGGCTGGGCGGGGAGCGCACGAAATACCTGGTCTACGGCTCGCCCGTGCCCACCAAGTTCGGCCAGGTGGAGCTCTACTACCTCGTGCCACTGACGCGGCAGGACGACACGGCCGGCGACGCCCGCGCGACGGTGGTCGCCACCGGCGCGGCCCTGGTGATCCTGCTCGGCCTGCTCGCCGGCCTGGTCACCCGGCTGGTGGTGACCCCGGTGCGGGTGGCCGCCCGGACGGCCCAGCGGCTCTCCGCCGGCCTGCTCGACCAGCGGATGGCGGTCAACGGCGAGGACGATCTCGCCCTGCTCGCCGCGTCGTTCAACCAGATGGCGACCAACCTCCAGCGGCAGATCCTGCGGCTGGAGGAGATGTCCCGGCTGCAACGCCGCTTCACCTCCGACGTGTCGCACGAGTTGCGCACTCCGCTCACCACGGTCCGGATGGCCGCCGACCTGATCTTCGCCGAGCGGGACGAGTTCGACCCGGCGGTGGCGCGCAGCGCCGAGCTGCTCCAGGCCGAGCTGGACCGCTTCGAGGAACTGCTCACGGACCTGCTGGAGATCAGCCGCTTCGACGCCGGCTTCGCGATGCTGGACGCCGAGCCGACCGATCTGGTGCCGGTCGTGCACCGGGTGGCCGACCGGCTGGCCGGCCTGGCCGAGCGGGTCGGGGTGCCCATCGAGCTGGACGTGCCCACCACGCCGGTGATCGCCGAGGTCGACCCGCGGCGGGTCGAGCGGGTGCTGCGCAACCTGGTCGGCAACGCCGTGGAGCACGGCGAGGGCAAGCCGGTGCGCATCACCCTGGGGATGGACGACACGGCCGTCGCGATCACCGTCCGCGACCACGGGGTGGGCCTCAAGCCGGGCGAGGAGAAGTTGGTGTTCAACCGCTTCTGGCGGGCCGACCCCTCCCGGGCCCGGCAGACCGGCGGCACCGGGCTGGGGCTGTCGATCAGCCTGGAGGACGCCCGGCTGCACGGCGGCTGGCTGGAGGCGTGGGGTGCGCCCGGGCAGGGCGCCCAGTTCCGGCTCACCCTGCCGGCCCGGGCCGGCGACCGGTTGACCACCTCGCCGCTGCGGCTGGTCCCGGCCGACGCCGCCCTGCCCTTCGGCGGCCCCCGCGAGGGCGGCCTGCTGGCCATCGGCCCGGGCAGCGGCGGCGTGCTCGCGATCGGCCCGGCCGACGGCGTGGTGGCCGCCGGGCCGGGGCGGCAGGGGACCGGGGGGCGCGCGGAGGTGGGATCGTGAGGCGGCGCCTGCTCGCCACTGTGCTCGGCGGCACGCTGCTGCTGGGCGGCACGGCCGGCTGCGGCATCCCGGCCAACACCGAGGTCCGGGTGGAGGGCGCCGGGCCGGCGGCCGAGGCCGGCTCCACCAGCGGCATCCGGGGCGAGCCCCCGAACCGCAGCGCGAGCGGCAGCGTCCCGGGGCAGTTCGTCAAGAACTTCCTCTCCGCCGCGGCGGGCGAGCCGGACCGCGCCTACCAGCGGGTCCGGAACTTCATCACCCCGGAGGACCAGGACCGCCTCCAGGTGAAGGAGGGCAGCGAGGTCGCGCTGACCGTCGTCCGGCTCACGGAGGAGCCGGTGATCGTCACCGCCCCGAGCAAGATCGAGGTCACCCTCAAGGTGCAGCAGGTCGGCCAGCTGCGCGCCGACGGCACGCTGGCCCCGCCGGAGACGAGCACCACGTCGTACACGTTCGAGCTGCGCAACCCGCCCCGGCAGGAGGGCAAGGGGGAGCCGGGCCTGTTCGTGGCCAACCCGCCGAACGTGCTGCTGCTCAGCGTCGACGCGCTCGAGGCGTACTACCAGAGCCGGACCATCTACTTCTGGAACTCCAGCCGTACCCGGCTGGTGCCCGACCAGCGCTACCTGCCCCTCGCCGTGCCCGACGAGCGGCTGGTCAGCGAGGTGGTGAAGTGGCTGACCGCCGGCCCCTCCCTCTGGTTGCGCTCCGGGGTCACCGGGCTGCCGGACGGCACCCGCCTGATCAACAACGCCACCCGGACGGAGGGCCGCTGGGAGGTCGACCTGGAGATGCCGGACGAGAAGGTCCGCCTGGAGCAACTCGCCACGCAGCTCGCCTGGTCGCTGCACGACGTCGACGGGCAGCTCGAGATCAAGATCCGTACCCAGCCCCGGAAGGACATCCCCGACCTGGAGGCGCACCGGCAGGCGAACCCGGTGTACCGGGTCGGCGACGGCTACCAGCGGTTCTGCGTCTACGAGGGCGCCGTCCACCCGCTGTCCGACGCCGCCGGAACGGTCGCCACGGTGCCGGTGGCGGCCGAGGCGAACAGGAACGTCGTGTCGGCGGGGCTCAGCCGCGCGGAGGACCAGATCCGGGCGGCGCTGGTGGTCACGGAGGCCGGCCGCCAGTGGCTGTCCGTCGGCGCCGGGCTCGACCCCGTCGCCGTCTTCCACCGCAGCGGCAGGGGCTACGGCGCGATCGGCCGGCCGGTCTGGCTGCGCTCGACGGACCGGGGCGAGCCGGCCGGGTTGGTGGTCGCCGACGGCGCTCTCTACCGGTTCGACGCCCAGGCGCAGCTCACCCCCGTGTCGCTGGGCGTCCCCGGCACGGTGACCGCGGTGGCCGCCTCGCTGGACGGGCACCGGATCGCCGTCATCGCCGGCGGCGCGCTCTACGTCGCCGCCCTGACCCCCACCGAGGGCGGGGTCACCCTCGGTCCGGCCCGTCGGCTGCCCACCCGGCTGACCGGCCTGTCGGCCGTCGACTGGTACGGCGAGGACAAGCTGCTCCTCGCGGGGGAGGTCGGCCGCCCCGCGGTCTACGAGGTCAGCGTGGACGGCACCCGGGACAGCCGGGTGGAGGACAAGATCGGCGCCCGGGTGACCCACCTCGCCGCGTACCCGGCCAACACGGAGGTGCCACGCGGCGCGGCGATGTACGAGGCGAACGAGGTGGCGTACGGCAGCGCTCCGTTCGAGCGGATCCAGCCCGAGCAGGTGCAGGTGTCGCCGCCCTCGACCGGGACGCGCGCCGGCAACCCGACCGCCCCCTTCTTCCTCTACTGATGCCGGGCCTCGGCGGGCTCTGGTCGGACCTCACCGACCTGGTGCTGCCCGTGGAGTGCGCCGGTTGCCGGGAACGCCGGCAGGGGCTGCGGCACGGCGTCTGCCCGGAGTGTGCGGCGGCGCTGGACGCGCTGCGGCCCCGGGCGGTACGCCCCACCCCGGCCCCGCCCGACCTGCCGCCCTGCCTCGCCCTCGGCCCGTACGCGGGCCCGCTGCGGGAGACGCTGCTCGCGTACAAGGACCACGGCCGGCACGGGCTGGCCCGGCCGCTCGGCGCGTTGCTCGCCGAGGTCGTGGCGGCGGCGGTCGGCGGGGCGCGGCCGGTGACGCTGGTGCCGGTGCCGGACACCGCGGCGGCGGCCCGCGCCCGGTACGGCGACCACCTCGGCCGGCTGACCCGGCACTGCGCGGACCGGCTGCGCCGGGCGGGCTGGCCGGTGCGGGTGCGGCGGCCCCTGCGCGCCCTGCCCCGCCCCGACTCGGTGACGCTGGACAGCGCCGGGCGGGCGGCGGCGGCCGAGTCCGCCTTCCGGGTTCGCCCCCGGGTCGCGCCCGCCCCGGGCGGGGCCGCGGTCGTGGTGCTCGACGACATCCTCACCACCGGGTCGACCCTCGCCGCGGTGGCGCGCGCGCTGACCGTGAGCGGGCTGTCGCCGACGGTCGCCGCCGTGCTCGCCGCGACCGAGAAACGGCACCGGTCGTAACCGATCGTGTTTCCGTTTCACCCGTTGGTGTATGAGGTGTGAAAAATTTCTGGCCGTCTCCGCGACCGGGGGTGACTGCCGGGCGAACAGGAGTTAGCGTTTGCCTGTCGGGGGTAGGAGGTCTTCCCACCCGCTCCCGGCGGTGAAAGGAGGCGTAGCCGCACTGACCGGTCGACGCCGAGTGGGACCTCCCCCAGATGCGCGCGACCGGATGCCGGATCGAACGACCGTCCGAACTAGGGAGGTCACGTGGACATCGTGGTCAAGGGCCGTAACGTCGAAGTGCCGGACCATTACCGGGTGCACGTAGCGGAGAAACTCGCAAAGATCGAACGCTACGACCACAAACTTATTCGTGTCGATGTCGAGCTTTTTCACGAGCGGAATCCCCGCCAGGCGGACCACTGCCAGCGCGTCGAGATCACCTGCGTCTCCCGGGGCCCGGTGATCCGGGCGGAGGCGTGCACGAACGACTTCTACAGCGCGCTCGACGCGGCCATCGCCAAGCTCGACACCCGGTTGCGCCGGGCGGCCGACCGCCGCCGCGTCCACCGGGGTCGGCACGCCCCGCTCTCCGTCGCCGCCGCCACCGCCGGCCTGCCGGTCGCCGACCTCGACGCGCCCCTGGGGGCGTCCGTCGACGGCGCCCGCGCCGGCACGGCCACGGCCGTGGCGGAACGGGTCGAGGAGGAGCACGACGACCAGCCCTGGCACATCGCGCGGGAGAAGGTGCACCCCGCCGAGCCGATGACCGTCGACGACGCCCTGTTCCAGATGGAACTCGTCGGCCATGACTTCTACCTGTTCCAGGACAAGGAGTCCGGCCGGCCGAGCGTCGTCTACCGGCGGCACGCCTACGACTACGGCATCATCTCCCTCGCCCTCTGATCCTCCGGCGCCGTGGTGGCGGCCCGCGCCGCCGCCACGGCCGACCGGACGACGGGCCTCCGGCCCACCGCACGCCTGAGGTGCGACCAGGCGCGGGTCAGCGGAGTTCGTCGGGGAGCAGCCCGAAGACCAGGTC
Source organism: Micromonospora sp. NPDC048063 (assembly GCF_043202855.1). Lineage (NCBI taxonomy): Bacteria > Bacillati > Actinomycetota > Actinomycetes > Micromonosporales > Micromonosporaceae > Micromonospora > Micromonospora sp. NPDC048063. Next base: position 81,851 of record NZ_JBIDBG010000008.1, read on the forward strand.
GTCGATCCGGGTGCCCGCCAGCCCCGGCAGCCGGCCGCGCAGCAGCCCCTCCCGGCGGAAGCCGACCTTCTCCAGCACCCGCTGCGACGCGACGTTGCCGGGCAGGGTGGCGGCCGTCAGCCGGGCGGCCCCCACCGGCCCGAACGCCCAGCCGGCGAGGAGCCGCACCGCCCGGGTGGCCAGCCCGCGCCCCCGCGCGGCGGGCAGCAGCGCGTAGCCGATGCTCGCCTCCCCGGCGGCGGCGTCGAGGTAGGACATCCCGCAGCTGCCGACCGGTTCGCCGGTGGTCGCGTCGAGGATCAGCAGCCGGGCGATGCTGCCGGTCAGCCACCCGCTCTCCGACAGCCGGCAGCGTCGCGCGATCGCCGCCCGGGTGGGCGGCACCGGCGGGGCCTGGTTCGCCACCACGTCCGGCAGCGTGTGCAGGCGGTACATCAGGTCGACGTCGTCCGGGCCGAGCGGGCGCAGGGTCACCACGCCGTCGGTGAGCCGGCCGTCGGGCAGGTCGGGCAGCAGCCGGGGGGTGGGCCCGGGCGGGTCGTCGGCGAGGCGTACCCAGGCCATCAGGTCCGACCGGACGCCGCCGCGGAGCTGGCCGGCCGCCCGGCGTACCCCCTCGTGGCGGAAGCCGGCGGCGAGCGCCACCCGCTGGCTGGCCGGGTTCTCCGCGTGGGTCAGCAGCTCCAGCCGGTCGAACCCGCACCGGAACGCCGAGTCGGCCAGGGCCCGCGTCGCGGCGGTCGCGACGCCGCGACGCCGCGCCCAGGGCGCGACCCAGTAGCCCACCTCGGCCTGCCGGCGCTGCGTCACGACCTGGCCGAGGCCCGCCCCGCCGACCAGCCGGTCGGTGGCGCGGTCGGCGATGGCGTACGCGGCCCCGCCGGCGGTCCAGGCCGCCGGGGCGCCCTCGGTGATCCACCAGCGGGCGTCGGCATCGGTGTACGGCTCCGGCAGGCCCGGGTTGAACCGCAGGTTGACCGGGTCGGCGCAGCCGGCGGCCAGGTCGGCGGCGTCCCCGGGGCGGAACGGCCGCAGCCGCACCCCGTGGGCGTCGATCACCTCGGGCGTCACGTCAGGTCCCCGGCGAGCAGCGCGCCGACCCAGGCGTCCACCCGTTCGCCCCGGTGCGTGAGCCCGCCCCGGGCGGTGCCCTCGACCGTGAAGCCGGCCTTCTCGGCGACCCGGCGCGAGGCGGTGTTGCCGACGTTGGCCCGCCACTCGATCCGGGCCAGGCCCAGCGTGGTGAAGCCCCAGGTGGCGAGGGCGGTCAGCGCGGCCGGCATGAAGCCCCGGCCCCGGCTCGCCGGCGCGGTCATGAAGCCGACGTCGGCCAGCAGCGGGTCGGCGGGGGAGAGCCGCAGGTCAATCGAGCCGGCGTACCGGTCGTCGGCGCCGGCGACCACGAAGCAGGCGCAGGTGCCGGCCGCCCAGGTGCCGCGCGAGTAGACGAGGTAGGACTCGGCCTCGGCGGGGTCGTACGGGTCGGGCACGGTGGTCCACCGGATGGTCCCCGGGTCCCGGCAGGTCTCGACGACCGCGTCGAGGTCGCGCTCCTCCATCGGGCGCAGCCGCAGCTCATCGCCGCCGGCGGTGGCGAAGAGGACGGGCTGGGGGCGGCCGAAGACGGCGGCCCGCCGGGCCTCCAGGGTGCCGGGCCCGGCGGGCCCGGTCTCGCCGGGGGCGGGCACCTCGCCGGGGAACAGCGAGCCGATCCAACCGTCCGGCCGGCCCTCCGGCGCGGGGTCGGCCAGCCGCAGTTGCCCCTCGACGCGGAAGCCCGTCCGGAGCGCGACCAGGCGGGAGGCGTGGTTGCCGACCTCGGCCTGCCAGATCAGTCGGCGCAGTTTCCGCGTGTCGAGGGCCCAGCGCGCGACGGCCCGGGCGGCCCGTACGGTGACGCCCCGGCCCCGGGCCCAGGGCGCGGTCCAGTACCCGATCTCGCCCGTGCCGTGGCCGGGGTCGATCGAGACCAGCCCGCAGGAGCCGAGCACCTCGCCGGTGGCGGCGTCGCAGACCGCGAACGGCGCCCCGGTGCCGGCCGCCCAGTCCCCCGGGGCCACCTCGGTGACGAACCTGTGCGCGTGTTCGGGCAGGTACGGGCGAGGTACGGTGGTCCAGCGCTGGATGTCCGGGTCCTGGCACGCCCGGTGCACCGCGTCGGCGTCGGTCGCCCGCCAGGGTCGCAGCAGCAGGCCGTCCTCGGTGATCTCCACGGGTTCCACCCGAGCCATCGTGCCGGATCGTTCGCGGACGGCGTAACCGGATTACGGCGGAGGCGGCGCGCGTCGAGCGAGTTATGTCGGTTTCGCCGGGTCGGAGGGCCGCCACCAGTGACCATCGCGCCGATGGAGCGCCTACGATGGTTCGAGACTGTCTAGGGGAGCGTTGATCCGTGTCGATTCTGGAAAGGGTCCTCCGCGCGGGCGAGGGCCGTATGGTGCGCCGGCTGAAGGCCATCGCCGCCGCCGTCAACTCGATCGAGGACGACTACGTCAACCTCAGCGACGACGAGCTGCGCGGCATGACCGACCAGTTCAAGGAACGGCTCGCGGACGGCGAGACCCTCGACGACCTGCTGCCGGAGGCCTTCGCGGTGTGCCGGGAGGCGGCTGCCCGGGTGCTCGGCCAGCGCCCGTACGACGTCCAGGTGATGGGCGGCGCGGCGCTGCACTTCGGCAACATCGCCGAGATGAAGACCGGTGAGGGCAAGACGCTGACCTCGGTCATGCCGGTCTACCTCAACGCGCTCTCCGGCAAGGGCGTGCACGTCATCACGGTCAACGACTACCTGGCCCAGCGCGACGCCGCCTGGATGGGCCGGGTGCACGAGTTCCTCGGCCTCACCGTCGGCGTGGTCCTGCCCAACCGGCCGGCCGCCGAGCACCGCGCCGCGTACGAGTGCGACGTCACCTACGGCACGAACAACGAGTTCGGCTTCGACTACCTGCGCGACAACATGGCCTGGTCGCGGGACGAGCTGGTCCAGCGCGGCCACAACTTCGCGGTGGTCGACGAGGTCGACTCGATCCTGATCGACGAGGCCCGCACCCCGCTGATCATCTCCGGCCCGGCCGAGCACTCCGCCCGCTGGTACACGGAGTTCGCGGGCGTGGTGGCCCGGCTCCAGGCCGGCAAGGACGGCGAGGGCGACTACGAGGTCGACCACGCCAAGCGGACCATCGCCGTCACCGAGCGCGGCGTGGCCAAGGTCGAGGACCGGCTGGGCATCGACAACCTCTACGAGTCGGTGAACACCCCGCTGGTCGGCTACCTCAACAACGCCATCAAGGCCAAGGAGCTCTTCAAGCGCGACAAGGACTACATCGTCAGCGACGGCGAGGTCCTGATCGTCGACGAGTTCACCGGCCGCATCCTGCACGGGCGCCGCTACAACGAGGGCATGCACCAGGCGATCGAGGCCAAGGAGGGGGTGGAGATCAAGCAGGAGAACCAGACCCTGGCCACCATCACCCTCCAGAACTACTTCCGCCTCTACGAGAAGCTCTCCGGCATGACCGGTACGGCGCAGACCGAGGCGGGCGAGTTCAACAAGGTCTACAAGGTCGGTGTCGTGACCATCCCGACCCACCGGCCGATGGTCCGGCAGGACCGGCCGGACGTGATCTACAAGACCGAGAAGGCCAAGTTCAACGCCGTGGTGGAGGACATCGCCGAGCGGCACGCGATCGGCCAGCCGGTGCTCGTCGGCACCGTCTCGGTGGAGAATTCCGAGATCCTCTCCCAGCTCCTGCGCCGCCGCGGCATCCCGCACTCCGTGCTGAACGCCAAGTTCCACGCGCGTGAGGCCGAGATCGTCGCCCAGGCCGGCCGCAAGGGCGCCGTCACCGTCGCGACCAACATGGCCGGTCGCGGCACCGACATCCTGCTCGGCGGCAACGCCGAGTTCCTCGCCGCCAACGAGCTCCGCCAGCGTGGCCTCGACCCGATCGAGCACGAGGAGGAGTACGCCAAGGCGATGGAGGAGGTCCTGCCCAAGTGGAAGCAGGCCTGCGACGCCGAGGCGGAGGAGGTCGCCGACGCCGGCGGCCTCTACGTGCTGGGCACCGAGCGGCACGAGTCCCGCCGGATCGACAACCAGCTGCGCGGTCGGTCCGGCCGGCAGGGCGACCCGGGCGAGTCCCGGTTCTACCTGTCGCTCCAGGACGAGCTGATGAAGCGCTTCCGCTCCGGGGCGGTCGAGGCGGTCATGGAGCGCTTCAACATCCCGGAGGACGTGCCCATCGAGTCGAAGATGGTCACCCGCCAGATCAAGAGCGCGCAGGCCCAGATCGAGGGCCAGAACGCCGAGATCCGCAAGAACGTCCTCAAGTACGACGAGGTGCTCAACAAGCAGCGCCAGGTGATCTACGCCGAGCGCCTGCGGGTGCTCAACGGCGAGGACCTCTCCGACCAGGTCCGCAACATGATCGACGACGTCGTCGAGGCGTACGTGCGGGGGGCCACCTCCGAGGGCTACGGCGAGGACTGGGACCTGGAGCAGCTCTGGTCCAGCCTCAAGCAGCTCTACCCGGTCGGCGTGACGATCGAGGAGCTGGAGGAGGAGGCCGGCGGGTCCCGGGCGGGCATCGACGGGGACTTCCTGCTCGCCCGCCTCAAGGAGGACGCGCACGCCGCGTACGACCGGCGCGAGGAGCAGCTCGGGGCGGAGGGCACCCGCGAGCTGGAGCGGATGGTCCTGCTCCAGGTGATCGACCGCAAGTGGCGCGAGCACCTCTACGAGATGGACTACCTCCAGGAGGGCATCAGCCTGCGGGCGTACGCCCAGCGCGACCCGGTGGTGGAATACCAGCGCGAGGGCTTCGACATGTTCGCCACCATGATGGACGGCATCAAGGAGGAGACGGTCGGCTTCCTCTACAACGTCGAGGTCCAGGTCAACGAGCCGGAGCCCGCGGCCGAGGAGGTGCAGCTGCTCGACAAGCCGGTCGAGATCCGGGCCAAGGGCCTGGGCCGGTCGCCGCAGCAGCAGGGCCTCCAGTACTCGGCGCCGACCATCGACGGCGAGGCCGGCGCGGGTGCGGTGGCCGTCGAGCGCGCCGACGAGCAGGCGCCGGCGCTCGGCGTCGGCCGGCCGGAACCGGCCGCCCCGGCCGCACCGGGGACGACGGCCCCGGCCGCGCCGCAGCGCCCGGCGACGGGCCTGCGCGGCCCGGCCGTCGCGGCGAGCGCCGCCCGGCGCCCGGCGCCCGGGCAGGCGGAGGCCGGCAACGGCCCGTCCCGCAACGCGCCGTGCCCGTGCGGTTCCGGCCGCAAGTACAAGCGCTGCCACGGCGCCCCCAACGGCGGCGCCTGACCGGCAGGTGAGCGGGGCTGCGCCCCGTGTCGAAGCGCATCGAGCCGCGGTCCTCGCCGACCGCGGCTCGATGCGCGTTTCACAGCACCTGGAGGGCGGTGCAGAGCCAGGTGCCGCGGCGGTGCTCCAGGCGCAGCGCCATCGCCCAGGTGCGCCCGCCCGCGCCGGCGAGCACCGCGGCCGCCTCCACGGCCGCGGCGCGCGGCTCGCAGACCCGCAGCCGACGCAGTCGCACGGCGGGCCGGGTGGACCGGCGGCGTGCCGGGCCGGACCGGGCGGTGGCGCGGGCGAGCTCGGGCAGCAGCCCGGCCGCCCTGGTCGGGTCGAGTAGCGGGCGGAGCTGCCCGGGCGGGCGGTAGTCGTTGAGCACCTCCAGGCAGGTGCTGACGAAGCGGTGGGCGGCCCGGGTGGCCTCGGGGGTGGCGGTCACCAGCGCGCCCGGAGGCAGCGGGGCGGCGGACCCGCGGCCGGGTCCCGCCGGGGCGGGCGACACCCGGGCCCGGCGGCCGGGCGGCCGGTCGGGGTCGCGGCGGGCCGGCTCGAACAGGTCGAGGACGAGTTGGGCGTGCGCCGGGGCGGGCCAGTGTGCGGCGTCGTCGTCGGCGAACGGCGGCTCGAACGAGGGCGCGGGACGCAGCCGGACGGGAGGGCGCGGCGGGCCGGGGCGGCGCGAGTCGGTCATCCGGACCTCCCGTGATCTTGCGTTTGCTTCCGTTTGCCTTCGACTGGCTCCATTCTCGGACACGGCAGAGCCGGCGGTCAATGCCTGGGAGCGTTCGGGTGGTTACTCCGGGTCGCGTTCGGCCAGCGGGTTGCTCCGCACCCACTCGGCGGTCTCGGCGTACTTGCGCTCGATGTACTCCTCCAGCCGGGCACGCTCCACGCGCCACTGGCCACGCCCGCCGATCTTGATCGCCGGCAGCTCGCCGCTGCGCACCATGTGGTAGACCTGCGAGTCCGACACGTTCAGCTCGGTGGCCACGTCGGAGAGCAGCAGGAACCTCGGTTCCACGGAAACTCCCGGGGTCGGCGTCGTTTGGCTCAGTTTGCCACCGACCGCCGACGTCGCCCAGCCGGCGGACGGGACCTGCGGCGACGCGTCCGGCGGGACACACCGGCCGGGAGCTTCCGTCGCGCAGGTCCGAGGTGTATGACGGTCACGGCGTACGGCATGATCGGCGCCGGACCGGCGGAGGCCGGCGGAGGACCTGAGCGGGGGAGACGACCGGTGACCGAGGAGCTTGTCCGGGTGTACGTGCCGGCGACCGTCCCGATGCTGACCCTCCTGCGCGGGCCCGGGCTCCCCGTGGCCGCCGCGCACGCGGTGACCCCCGCCCTGCGCGAGTGGTACGCCGAGGGCGACGAGGAGGAGTTGGAGTACGTCGCCTTCACCCGCGCCGCCCAGGACGCGCTGCAACTGCTCCGGGCCGATCCCGACGCGCCCCGCCGCCGGGTGGTCGTCTCGGTGGACCTGCCCGCCTCGGCAGTGGGCCGGGGCGACGGGGAGCTGGGCTCCAGCGCGGTCGAGCTGAGCGCGCCCGTGCCCGTCGCCGCCGTCGCCGCGATCCACGTGGACGGCGCCGACGCGGCCGAGGACGTGGCCGCCGCGGCGGAGGTGGTCGTCGAGGCCCTCGCCGGCGACCCGGACGCCCAGTTCACGGTCGACGGGGCCGAGGACCACGAGCTGGAGTGGTACGACGTCTCCGAGCTGGACCTGCTGCTCCGCGCCGCCTCCTGACCCCGCCGTCGCCGGCGGTGCCGGGCGTCAGCGGGTGGGGGCGGCCTCGGCCGGCTCGTCGTCGTCGGCGTGGGCCGGGCCCAGGGTGCGGCCGAAGGCGATCATGGCGGTCAGGGCGCCGACGAAGAGCACCCAGATGCCGTTGTCGACCCGGGAGGTGCCCAGCGAGGTCTGCGCCACCGCGTCCGCCTCGCTCAGGGCGCCGGCCAGGTCGAGCAGGGAGCGCCCGCCGACCCGGATGATCACTTCGGCGAGGAGCAGGAGCAGGCCCGGGCCGGCCCCGGCCAGCAGGTACGCCGGCCAGCGCGGCGCGGGCGTCGCCGCCTCCCGCCGGGCGGCCCGGCGCCGGGCCCAGGTCAGGTAGCCGAAGGCGAGCAGCCCCGCCAACAGGCCGGCGAGCAGCGACTCGGTGCGCGACACCCACTTGGCGGCGGTGAGCAGCGACTCCTGGGTGTCGCCGGCGCCGAAGAGGTCGAACAGGGGGTCGCGGGCCCGGCTGAAGGCCACCACGAAGACGAGCGTGCCGAGGGCGGCGGCGACCACGGCACCGACCACGGGCGCGCTGCGGGCGCCGGCGATGGCCCCGCCGATCGTCGCCGCGGCGGCGGTGGTGCCGGCGATCACGTTGGTGGTCGCGTTGTCGGCGTACGTCAGGTTGATCGCGAACGCGGCGGCCAGCGCCACCAGCAGGCCGGTGCCGATCGCGGCCACGAAGCGCAGGGTGACCCGGTCGCTGCCCCGGCGGGCGAGCAGGTCGACGCCGAAGAGGGCGAAGGCGGCGCCGGCGACCAGCGCAGCCGAGATCACCCCCGGCAGGGCGAAGGCGGAGAGGCTGATCGCGGTGATCCCGGCGGCCGCCGAGTTGATCGCCTCGCGGGTCGACCAGAGCATCGCGGTCAGCCAGCCGAGCGCCAGGAGCGCGAGCACCGGTGCGCCGGGCGCGAGCGCCGGAGCGAACCCGTCGCCGTCGGCGGCCGGCCGGTCCGACCCGTCGGCGTCGGCCGGGCCCGGCTCCCGCCCCGGTTCGGCAGCGGTGGCGTCGGCGGCCGGAACCGGCTGGTCCGACTCCGCGGCGGCGGAGCTGCCGGGCTGCTTGGTCATCGTCTTCCCTCCGACGGACGCCCGGCCCTCGGCGGGGCCGGCAGTTCACCGGCCACCCAGCGTACGCGCCCGCCGGGCCCACCCCGGTCGGTCGGTGGTGGGGGCGGGGACGGGGGTCGCGCCGTGGAACAATCGGGCGAGGTCCCGCCGCCGCGACCACCCCTGCGGCGTCCGGCGCCGGTCGTCCGGCCGGTGCCCGCGGGTCCGATTTCGCCACCGCTGTCGAGATCGCCAGGAGCCCTGATGGACGCCGTGTTCTCCGTACCCGAGCCGCGCAACGAGCCGGTGCGCAACTACGAGCCGGGCAGTGCCGACCGGGAACGGCTCCAGCGGCGGCTGGCCGAGCTGGCCGCCGAGCGGATCGACCTGCCGATGACCATCGCCGGTGAGCAGCGGATGGCCGGCGGCGAGTCGATCGACGTGGTGCAGCCGCACAAGCACGCGCACGTGCTGGGCGTCACCGGGCACGCCGACCACGAAGACGCCCGCGCGGCGGTCAAGGCCGCCAAGGACGCCGCCCCGATGTGGCGGGCCCTGCCGTTCGAGGAGCGCGCCGCGATCTTCCTGCGCGCCGCCGAGCTGCTCGCCGGCCCCTGGCGGGACACCCTGAACGCGGCCACCATGCTCGGCCAGTCGAAGACCGCCATCCAGGCCGAGATCGACTCGGCCTGCGAGTTCGTCGACTTCCTCCGGTTCAACGTGCACTTCGCCCGGAAGCTGCTGGAGGAGCAGCCGATGTCGTCGCCGGGGGTGTGGAACCGCTTCGACCACCGCCCGCTGGAGGGCTTCGTCTACGCGATCACCCCGTTCAACTTCACCGCGATCGCCGGCAACCTGCCCTCGGCGCCGGCCCTGCTGGGCAACACGGTGGTCTGGAAGCCGGGCCCGACCCAGCAGTTCGCCGCGCACTTCACCATGCGGCTGTTCGAGGCGGCCGGCCTGCCTCCCGGTGTGATCAACATGGTCACCGGGCGTGGCGAGGAGGTCTCCGACGTCGTGCTCGCCGACCCGGACCTGGCCGGCATCCACTTCACCGGCTCCACCAAGGTCTTCCAGCACCTGTGGAAGACCGTCGGGGAGAACATCTCCCGCTACCGGGGCTACCCGCGCCTGGTCGGCGAGACCGGCGGCAAGGACTTCGTCGTCGCGCACACCAGCGCGGACGTCGACGCCCTGCACACCGCGCTGATCCGGGGCGCCTTCGAGTACCAGGGCCAGAAGTGCTCGGCGGCCTCCCGGGCGTACGTCCCGCGGTCGCTCTGGGAGGGCGGGCTGCGCGACCGGCTGGCCGCCACCACGGAGTCCCTCACCTACGGCGACGTCACCGACTTCGGCAACTTCGGCGGCGCGGTGATCGACGCCAAGGCGTTCGACCGGCACACCGCCGCGCTGGAGCTGATCTCCGACGACGACGCCTGCCGTGTGCTCGCCGGCGGCACCGCCGACGACTCCGTCGGATACTTCGTCCGGCCGACGCTGTTCGAGTGCACCGACGCGGCACACGAGACGTTCACCACCGAGTACTTCGGGCCGATCCTCGGCGTGCACGTCTTCGACGACGCCCGCTTCGACGACGTGGTCGCCCAGGCCGAGTCGATCGCGCCGTACGCGCTGACCGGGTCGATCTTCGCGACCGACCGCCGGGTGGTCGACGCGGTGGCCGAGAAGATGCGGTACGCCGCCGGCAACTTCTACATCAACGACAAGCCGACCGGCGCGGTTGTCGGGCAGCAGCCCTTCGGCGGCGCCCGGGCCAGCGGCACCAACGACAAGGCCGGCTCCTGGCACAACCTCGTCCGGTGGATGTCGCCCCGGACGATCAAGGAGACCTTCGTCGCGCCGACCGACCACACGTACCCGCACATGGGCTGAGGTGTAAGGAAGGGGCCCTTCCTATCGTTTTTTGGATAGGAAGGGCCCCTTCCTTACACCCGTAGCGGGAGAGGCGGGGGCGGCCGGGCGGCGGTACCGTGGCCGCTGTGACCCACCCCACCCCCGCGCACGACCCCCGCTTCGGCGAGCAGGGTGGCCTGCTCACCTACAGCGACTACCTGCGGTTGGCCGACCTGCTCGCGGCACAGGTGCCGGAGTCCGACCCGGCCTCCCACGACGAGCTGCTCTTCATCACCATCCACCAGGTCTACGAGCTGTGGTTCAAGCTGCTGCTCGCGGAGCTGACCGACGCCCGGGAGCGGATGCTGGCCGGCGAGACCTACCTGCCCCGGGTGCGGCTGGAGCGCTGCCACGCGGTGGAGCGGGTGCTGATCGGCCAGGTCGACGTCATCGACACGATGACCCCGCAGGACTTCCTGGCCTTCCGCACCAAGCTGGCCCCGGCGTCGGGCTTCCAGTCCGCCCAGTTCCGGGAGATCGAGTTCCTCTCCGGCCTGAAGGACCCGGACTACCTGCGCCGGTTCCGGGGGCTGCCCGCCGTCGAGCGGGAACGGCTGGAGCGGCGGCTGGCCGAGCCGAGCCTCTGGGACGGCTTCCTGGCCGTGCTCGGCCGGGCCGGCTTCGACGTCTCCGAGGCGGAGGCGCGCTTCGCGGCGTACGCGACGATCGCCGCCGACCGGGAGCGGTTCGGGCCGCTGTGGGACCTCGCGGAGGCGCTGGTCGCGCACGACCAGGCGTTCTCGCTGTGGCGGGCCCGGCACGTGCTCATGGCCGAGCGGCAGATCGGCACCAAACCGGGCACCGGGGGCTCGGCCGGCGGAGCGTACCTGCGCTCCCGGGTCGAGAGCCGGTTCTACCCCGAGCTGTGGGAGCTGCGCAGCCGGCTCTGAGACATCGGCGCTCCGGCGCGGACTGTCTCGCGCCGACAGTGCACATAGGAAGCCCTACCGGGTGGCGAAACCGTGAAATCCTGGACGCCACGTCAGCAAAGTGGCAGCGTAATGGGCATGGCGGATTCCGGAGTCAACCCCACGGCGGCGGCCCTGCTCGGGCTGCTCCATGAGGGCCCCATGACAGGTGGCCAGTTGATGGCCGCCGCCGAGCGCCGGCTGGCGCCGTACTGGTCGATGACCCGTAGTCAGGTCTACCGGGAGCTGCCGGTGCTGGCCGAGCGGGGTCTCGTCCGGATGGGCAAGCCCGGGCCGCGCTCCAGCCAGCCGTACGCGATCACCGCAGCCGGGAAACGGACATTCTCCCGCTGGTTGACGGAGGATCCGGGGCGGGACACGATCCGCAACCCGATCGCCCTGCGGATCGCCTTCGGCGACCTGCACTCCGCCAGCCAGCTCAAGAACCTCCAGGCCGCGGCCAACGAATACCACACCGAGGCGCTCGCCAAGGTCCGCGAGCAGGTCAAGAACGCCAAGAAGGAAGGCGAGACGTACGACGCCAGCGCGCTGGAGTTCGCCGTCGCCTACCACAAGGCGGCCCTGTCCTGGCTGAAGAGCGCCCCGGTCGGCTGATCGGGCTCGCAAGCTCACTCCTCGCACGAGCTGGGTCATCTTTTTGCTCGTGACTGCGGGGCTCGCAAGCTCACTCCTCGCACGAGCAGGGTCATCTTTTTGCTCGTGACTGCGGGGCTCGCAAGCTCACTCCTCGCACGAGCAGTACCCTTGTCTGTCGTGACCGCTGCCGATTACGCCGAACAGCTCAAGGACCTCGACGCCACCCTGCGCAACATCGAGTCGGTGCTCGACGTCGACCGCCTGCAGGAGGACAAGGCGCGCCTGGAGCAGGAGGCCTCCGCGCCCGACCTGTGGGACGACCAGGCCAAGGCGCAGCAGGTGACCTCCCAGCTGTCGTACGTCAACGGCGAGATCAACAAGCTCTCCACCCTCCGCTCCCGCCTCGACGACGCCGGGGTGCTGCTGGAGCTGGCCGAGGCCGAGTCCGACCCCGGGGTGCTCACCGAGGTCGAGTCGGAGATCGCCGGGCTGACCAAGGCCATCCAGGAGATGGAGGTCCGCACCCTGCTCTCCGGCGAGTACGACTCCCGGGAGGCGCTGGTCGCCATCCGGGCCGGCGCCGGCGGCGTGGACGCGGCAGACTTCGCCGAGATGCTGCTGCGGATGTACCTGCGCTGGGCCGAGCGGCACGGCTACCCGACGGAGGTCTACGAGACCTCCTACGCCGAGGAGGCGGGCCTCAAGTCGGCCACCTTCACCGTGAAGGTGCCCTACGCCTACGGCACGCTCAGCGTCGAGTCGGGCACCCACCGGCTGGTGCGGATCAGCCCGTTCGACAACCAGGGCCGCCGGCAGACGAGCTTCGCCGGGGTCGAGGTGCTGCCGGTGGTGGAGCAGACCGACCACATCGACATCCCCGAGAACGAGATGCGGATCGACGTCTACCGCTCCTCCGGCCCGGGCGGGCAGAGCGTCAACACCACCGACTCCGCCGTCCGGATCACGCACATCCCGACCGGGATCGTGGTCACCTGCCAGAACGAGAAGTCCCAGCTGCAGAACAAGGCGTCCGCGCTGCGGGTGCTCCAGGCGCGGCTGCTGGAGGTCAAGCGCCAGGAGGAGCAGGCCAAGCTCCAGGGCCTGAAGAAGGAGACCACCGGCGCGTGGGGCGACCAGATGCGCTCGTACGTCCTGCACCCCTATCAGATGGTGAAGGATCTGCGGACGGAGCAGGAAACCGGCAACCCGTCCTCGGTCTTCGACGGTGATCTGGACAGCTTCATCGAGGCCGGGATCCGGTGGCGCAAGCAGCAGGAGATGGCCGGCGACGCTGCGTGATCATCCGCAGGCGGAGCGCGTCTTCGATCTCCGCGTAACCCCACAAATAGATGACGCGACTCGCAACGGCGGGGCGTGGGGCTTGGCTCCACGGTTACACCGCGTAGACTCACCACCCGTGATTCAGCTTGAGCAAGTGACGAAGACGTACCCGAAGGCGTCCCGGCCTTCGCTCGACAACGTGTCCGTCTCGATCGAGAAGGGCGAGTTCGTCTTCTTCATCGGTCCATCCGGCTCCGGCAAGTCCACCATCATCAAGCTGCTGCTGCACGAGGTCTCGCCCAACAAGGGCCGGGTCATCGTCAACAGCAAGGACGTCACCTCGATGCGTTCGTGGAAGCGACCCCACTTCCGGCGCTCGATCGGCTGCGTCTTCCAGGACTTCCGGCTGCTGCCGAACCGCACCGCGTACGAGAACGTGGCGTTCGCCCTCGAGGTGATCGGCAAGACCAAGGCGGTCGCCCGCCGGGTCGTGCCGGAGGTGCTGGAGCTGGTCGGGCTCGGTGGCAAGGAGCACCGCTACCCGCACGAGCTCTCCGGTGGCGAGCAGCAGCGGGTGGCCGTCGCCCGGGCGTTCGTGAACCGCCCGCTGATCCTGCTCGCGGACGAGCCGACCGGAAACCTCGACCCGGACACCTCGATCGAGATCATGCGCCTGCTGGACCGGATCAACCGCACCGGCACGACCGTCGTGATGGTCACGCACGACTCCAACATCGTGAACCAGATGCGCCGCCGGGTCATCGAGATCGAGAGCGGCCGCATCGTGCGCGACCAGGCCCGCGGCGTCTACGGCTGAGCCGACGCCACCCCTGCGCAGCCTGACGACGAACACCTCATGCCGGAGACCCGGAGGAAATCCCGATGCGCGTGAAATACGTCCTGTCCGAGGTACTGGTCGGACTGTGGCGCAACGTGACCATGACCATCGCGATGATCATCACGATGGCTGTCTCGCTGACCATGCTCGGCGCCAGCGGTCTCATGTACCGCCAGGTCGACGACATGAAGGACCTCTACTACAAGAACATCCAGGTCTCGATCTTCCTGGACCAGGAGGTGACCCCCGAGCAGCGTGACGCCCTGGACGGCCAGCTGAAGGGTGACCCGCTGGTCAAGGAGGTCATCTACGTCAACAAGGACGAGGCGTACAAGCGCTTCCAGGAGATGTTCCAGGACGCTCCGGACCTGCTCAGCGCCGTCAAGGCGGACAGCCTGCCCGAGTCGTTCCGGCTCACGCTGAACAACCCGGAGCAGTACAAGAGCATCTACGACCAGTACAAGGACGCCGAGGGCGTCGACGAGATCGTCGACCAGAGCCGGTTGCTGGACAAGATCTTCGACATCCTCACCTCGATCCAGAACATCGCCCTGGCCGCCGCGATCGTGATGGCCATCGCCGCGCTGCTCCTGGTCGCCAACACGATCCAGGTCGCGGCGTACAGCAAGCGGCGTGAGGTCGCGGTCATGAAGCTGGTCGGCGCGTCGAACTGGTTCATCCAGGCGCCGTTCGTGCTGGAGGCCGTGGTCGCGGGCCTGATCGGCTCGCTGCTCGGCCTGGTGGCGCTGATCGCGGCGAAGTACCTCCTCTTCGACGGATCGCTGCAGGCGCTACAGGGCCTGCTCTCCCCGGTGGGCTGGGGCGACATCCTGGTGATGTTCCCGCTGATGGCCGGCGTCGGCGGCCTGGTCAGCGCGGTCACCGCCTGGGTCACCCTCCGCTTCTACCTGCGGGTCTAGCCTCCGCACGGCTCGACGGGCCCTTCCGCGCCAGGAATAAACGGCGCGGGAGGGTCCTTGTCGTTCGGGTAGCATGATCTCCGCCCCGCGGCCGGTCACTCCGGGCGCGGTCACACGGAAAGGGGGTGGCGCCGATGCCACGGGAAAAGGGGCGCAAGGTCGTCGCCTCCAACAAGAAGGCCCGGCACGACTACTCGATCCTCGACACGTACGAGGCGGGCATGGCGCTGACCGGCACCGAGGTCAAGTCGCTGCGGGCCGGGCGCGCGTCGCTGGTCGACGCGTTCGCCCAGGAGCGCAACGGCGAGCTCTACCTGCACGGGATGCACATCCCGGAGTACACGCAGGGCACCTGGACCAACCACGAGCCGAGGCGGACCCGCAAGCTGCTGCTCAAGCGGCTGGAGATCGACCGGCTGATCGGCAAGACCCGCGAGGGCGGCCTGACCATGGTGCCGTTGCAGGTCTACTTCTCCGACGGCTGGGCCAAGGTCGAGATCGCCCTGGCCAAGGGCAAGAAGTCGTACGACAAGCGGCAGGACCTCGCCAAGCGGGACGCGGACCGGGAGATCGCCCGGGTCGCCGGCCGGCGCGGCAAGGGAATGGATGACTGATCTGTCCGCCTCTGTCCGGGTCGGCGCGCCGAGCCGGGGCTCGGGATGAAACCCGTTGCGGCAGGCGTTACGCTTGTCAGTGCCGCCACAAACCGGCGGCCTGTCGAGGGGGTGACTGGTTTCGACTTCGTACGCA
Source organism: Micromonospora sp. NPDC048063 (assembly GCF_043202855.1). Lineage (NCBI taxonomy): Bacteria > Bacillati > Actinomycetota > Actinomycetes > Micromonosporales > Micromonosporaceae > Micromonospora > Micromonospora sp. NPDC048063. The sequence goes on from NZ_JBIDBG010000008.1 coordinate 97,191, forward strand.
GCGACAGGGGAAGCGAGCCGAGGAAGCCGACGTCGTCTCGAGAATCGGTCGTCGGAAACCAATAAGCGCCAAGAACAATCGCGCTGACTTCGCTCTCGCCGCCTGAGGCGAGTAGCAAGTCTGTCGGCCTGGGAGCGCCTTCGACCCAGTTAGCCGGCATCAGCTAGAAGGCTGGCCAACCGGACCCGGTCGCGGGGTCCGTGCGGCGAGATCAATCAGCGACTGGGCCCGTCACACCAACTTGCTCGCGTGAGCGGTGGGGCCGAGTAGAGGCACAGCGAGCTGCGCTCGGAGAAGCCCTGACAAACCGGCGAAGGACCCGGGTTCGATTCCCGGCACCTCCACCACCAGTCGATGCGCCCCGGTCCACCGGACCGGGGCGCATCGTCGTCTCCGGCCCCGGACGCGGGGACGGGAGGGCCCGGACGTGGGACCGGTGGGGCACGAGGGGCTGCTGCGGCCGACGGGGCGGATGAGGTGCCCCCGCCTCTGGACAGGGCAAACGCGCCGGGTCCACCATCGCAGTACGCGGTCAGACGCGACGCGGGAGGTGCCCATGGTCACCGGTCCGATCCAGCAGCCGTCCACCGTTTCCGGGGCGCTCCGGCCGCCCGCCGCCCGCCGGCCCCCCGCCACCCTGCTCGGGGACCTGCACGCGCTCACCCGGGCCCTGGCGGCCCCGCCGGCCGAGCCGCGCTGGCGGGAGCGGGTCCTGCTCCGGCTGGGGCCCGTGCGGCAGGGCTTCGCGGAGCACGTCCGGGTCACCGAGGGGCCCGCCGGACTCTACGCCGAGCTGCTCGGCCAGGCGCCCCGGCTGGAACACGGGGTGCGGCTGCTGGCCCGGGAGCACGCCGCCATCGCCGCCGCGCTGGCCGCCCTGCACCGGGCGGCGGAACTGCCGGACGCATCGGCCGACGACCTCCTCGGCCGGGCCGGGCACCTGGCGCGCGCCCTCGCCCGGCACCGGCAGCGCGGCGCGGACCTCATCTGGCAGGCGTACGAGACGGATCTCGGTGGGGAGACCTGAGCGCGGGAACCGGCGGCGGTGCCCCGGCGTCCAACCGACATGCGCCGTACCGCCGCCCTGCTGGGCCTGCCGCTGTTGATGATCGTCGCCGGGTGCGCCCCGGCCGGCTCTGAGCCGGTCGCTCCCGCCGACTCCGACTCCCGCCGGGACGCGTTCACCCAACGGGCCACCGAGGTGGCCGAGGCGTGGCGACCGGCCCCGACGTGGACGACCGGATACGTGCCGGTGCAGGACCCGACGGTGCTGCTCGGCGATCCGGGCTTCACCGAGGCGACCAGGACGGCCTTCCAGAGCGGCTGGTACCGCGACCAGGTCGACCTGCCCGCCGACCGGCCCGCCGACGGCACCATCCGGTTCCCGGACGGCACGCTCACCGTGCCGCTGATCAGCGCGGCCACCGCCTACGGGCAGCTCGACCAGGGCGACCCGCCGCCGTGCGGGGGCCGGCCGAAGGGCCCTGCCGGGCCGAACGGCCCCGGCCGGCCCGGCCCCGGTGGCCCTACCATCGAGCCGGGCCCCGACGGCCCGGTCAGCAGCACCCCGCACACCGCCTGCGTCCCGCTGACGGTCACCGCCGTGAAGCTGGGCACGGCGCCCGTGCGCACCAGCCGCGGCGAGGCGCAGGTGCCGGCGTGGCTGTTCACCGTGGAGGAACTCTCCGCGCCGGTGGCCCGGGTCGCCGTGGCACCTTCGGCCGTCACCGCCCTGCCCGAGCCGGCCGCGCCGGCGAGCCCGGCCCCGCCGGGCGTGGTCGGCGCCCAGGACCTGCGGTCCGTCGACGGCGCCACGCTGACCTGGCGGCTCGGCGTGGGCAGCTGCGACACCGGGATCACCCCGCTGGTGCAGGAGCGCGACGACGTGGTGGTGGTCGGCGGCGGCGTCACCACCGCCACCGGCCAGTGCACCATGATGCTGAAGCTCGAGCCGGTCACCGCCACGCTGAAGGCGCCGCTCGGCGACCGGCCGGTGCTCGACGTGCTCACCGGCGCGCCGCTGCGACTCACCACGAGCTGACGGGGCGCCGGCTCGCGGGAGGCGGGCCGGTGCTGCCAGGCGGCCGAGGCGCCCCGCGACGACATCGCCATCCTGGTGCTCCGCAACGACGCCGCCTGACGGCGACGCACGGCCCAGGTCGTCGCTGCCCGGGTGGCGGGTCAGAGGAGCCGGGGCACCTCGGTGCTGACCGGCACCGGCAGCACCGTCGGGCCGTCCGCCCGCAGTCCGGCGGCCAGGGCGTCGCCGAGCTGGTCCGGGTGTGTCACGACGGTCGCGGTGCAGCCGTAGCCGCGGGCGATGGCGGTGATGTCCAGCCCCGGCAGGTCCAGCCCGGGCACCCCCGGGGTGTCCTTGAAGTCGGCGAACGACTTCAGGATGGCGTACTGCTGGTTGACCGGCACGACGACGACCAGCGGCAGGCGCAGCCGCGCCGCGGTCCAGAGGGCCTGCACGGAGTAGTGGAACGAGCCGTCCCCGATGACCGCGACCACCGGCCGGCCCCGGCCGGTGTCGCGCTGCGCCAGCGCGATGCCGACGGCCGCCGGCAGGCCGTACCCGAGACCGCCGCTGGCCATGGTGAAGTACGACCCGGGCCGGGTGCTGCGCAGCCGGCGGCGCAGCGCCGGCAGGTTGGACGGCGACTCCTGGACCAGGATCCCGTCGGCGGGCCAGTGCCGGGCCAGGGCCGCGAAGAGGGCGTCCGGTGCCGGCGGCAGCCCGTCCGGCGGCGGTGGCGGGTCGGGGCGCGGCGGCGGCGCCGGCCGGTCGGCCGCCGGCAGCAGGTCGACGAGGGCGGCCAGGGCCAGCCCCGCGTCGCCGAGCAGGCTGTCGCCCACCGGGGCGCGGGCCGCCTCCTCGGGGTCGTCGGTGACGTGCAGCAGGCGGGCGCCGTCGGGCAGATGGTCGCCCGGCACGTGCGGGTAGTAGCGGAACACCGGCGCGCCGACGACCAGCACGGTGTCGCGCCCGTCCAGCGCCTCCGCCAGCGGCCCCGTCGCGAAGGGCAGCACCCCGCGGAAGTGCGGGTGGTCCTCCGGGAACGCGGCCCGCTCCGGCGCGGGGGCCGACCAGACGGGCGCGGCGAGCCGCTCCGCCAGCGCCACCGCGGCCGGCCACCCGCCGGCCCGGTCCACGGCCGCGCCGAGCACCAGCGCGGGCGCGCGGCTGCCGGCCAGCACGGCGGCGAACTCCCGCAGCCGCTGCGGGTCGGGCGCGAACCGGGTGGCCACCGTCCGCACCTGCGGGGGCGGGTCGGCGGGCTGCGCCCAGTCGTCGAGGGGCAGGGAGAGGAAGACCGGCCCGGCGGGCGGCTGCACCGCGGTCGCGTACGCCCGCATCAGCGCCGCCGGAACGTCCTGCGCACGGACCGGCTCGTGGCTCCACTTCACGTACGGCTGGGGCAGCTCGGTGGCCCGCCTGCTGGTCAGCCGGGGCTCGAGCAGCAGCATCTCCCGGGTCTGCTGGCCGGCGGTGATGATCAGCGGGGTCCGGTTGTGCCAGGCCGTGACGAGGTTGCCCATGCCGTTGCCCGTGCCGGGCGCGGTGTGCAGGTTGACGTGCGCCGGCCGGCCGGTGGCCTGCGCGTAGCCGTCCGCCATACCGACCGCCGACGCCTCGTGCAGGGCGAGCACGTAGTGGAAGTCGTCCGGGAAGTCCCGCAGGAACGGTTCCTCGGTGGATCCCGGGTTGCCGAAGACGGTGGTCAGGCCGAGGGCACGGAGCAGGTCGTACGTGGTGTCGCGGACCGTTGCCATCGCCCCCCAATCTATCGGGGCTCCCCGGGCAGCTCGGGCTTTTCGCCGCCTCCCCCGCCCGTCAGGGGAGCGTGATGGGAAGGGTGATGCCGTCCAGCGCCCGCCCGCAGTCGCAGTCCCGTTCGGCGGGCAGCGCGGCGACCGCGTCCAGCAGGAGGCCCCGCAGCCGGTCGGTGTTCTCGCCGAAGACCCGGAACACCTCCTCCTGGGTCACCGCGCCGCCACCCTCCACGCCCGCGTCGTGGTCGGTGACCAGGGCGATCGAGGAGTAGCAGAGAGCCAGCTCGCGGGCGAGGACCGCCTCCGGGTGCCCGGTCATGTTGACCACCGCGCCGCCCATCGAGGCGAACCAGCGCGACTCGGCGCGGGTGGAGAAGCGGGGGCCCTCGACCACCACCACCGTGCCGCCGTCCACCGCCGGGACGTCCCGCCGTGCCGCCGCGGCGAGCAGCGTGCGACGGCCGGCCGGGCAGTACGGGTCGGCGAACGAGACGTGCACCGCGCTCTGGTCGTAGTAGCTCTGCGCGCGCCCGCTGGTGCGGTCGATGAGCTGGTCCGGCACCACGAACGTGCCCGGCCCCAGTTCCGGCCGCAGCCCGCCCACCGCGCACGGGGCGAGCACCTGGCGTACCCCGAGGGAGCGCAGCGCCCAGAGGTTGGCCCGGTACGGGATCAGGTGCGGCGGGTGGCGGTGGTCCCGGCCGTGGCGGGGCAGGAAGGCCACCCGCCGGCCGCCCACGTCGGCGATGGTGACGGCGTCGGACGGCGGCCCGTACGGCGTGTCCACCTTGTGCTCGGTCGCGCCGTCGAGCAGCGCGTAGAGCCCAGAGCCCCCGATCACCGCGAGTTCCGCCGTGACGCCCATCGGTCCTCCCTCAGGTCTGTCGATCACCCGACCGTCAGACCTTAACCACCGCCCCGGGGGCAGGCTATGGTGCCAGGCATGGCGTTGACGGCGCGGACGGCACCGGTGCCCCCGGGCGTCCCGGTGCGGTCGGTCTGACGGGGGTCCGGCATGCAGGGAGAGGGGCAGGCGATCGGCGGGCGGGCTACGGGGTCGATGGCCGGGCGGCTGCTGGTCGCGACGCCGGCGCTGAAGGACCCGAACTTCGACCGTACCGTCGTGCTGCTGGTCGCCCACGAGCCCGGCGGCGCCCTCGGCGTGGTGCTCAACCGGGCGACCGAGGTGCCGGTCGCCGACGTGCTGGGCGACTGGAGCGACCTGGCCCGCGATCCGGCGGTGCTCTTCGAGGGCGGGCCCGTGCAGCCCGACTCGGCGATCTGCCTGGCCCGGATGCGCCACCCGGTGCAGCGGCTCAAGGGCTTCCACCCGATCTCCGGCGCGGTCGGCACGCTCGACCTGTCGGTCGACCCGGAGCGGCTGCGGGAGGGCATCGGCGGCATCCGTGTCTTCGCCGGCTACTCGGGCTGGGGGTCGGGCCAGTTGGAGCAGGAGATCGAGGACGGCTCCTGGTTCGTGCTGGACGCGCTTCCCGGCGACGGCTTCGTCGACCGGCCCGACGACCTGTGGCCGATGGTGCTGCGCCGGCAGGGCGGCATGATGGCGGCGGTGGCCCACTTCCCGCCGGACGTGGCGCTCAACTGAGCCGCCGGCGGGTGGGGACCCCGCGAGATGACCATGCGGCGGGTCGTGTGTATAGTTCTCTCGTGCCCGGGCGACCGGGACAACGGCAAGGGGCCGTGGCGCAGCTGGTAGCGCACCACACTGGCAGTGTGGGGGTCAGGGGTTCGAGTCCCCTCGGCTCCACCCTTGCGAAACGCCCTGGTGAGGGACATCCTCCACCAGGGCGTTTGGCGTTCCTGCTGCGCTTGGCCCGCTACGTGCCCCAGCCGGTTGGCGCCGGCAGGTGTCGGCTGGCAGTGGCGCGGCGCTTCAGGCGGATGTGACCCGGTAGCCGCCGCTCCGCACCGTGAAGAACGGCGCGGGCGCCATGACGGGTGCGTTCGGGCTCCCGGCCATGCACTTTGCCAGGTTCTCCAGTGGTCCTGTCGACCCCATCTGGTCGAGGCTGCGCCCGGAGTCGTCGTCACCACCGTCGAAGACGGTGAAGCCGAGGTGCTTGCCCAGCCAGCTCTGATTCAGCTCGGGCGAGGTCTTCGTGACGATCGCGGTCAGTGTCGAGGCCCGGCCGCTGGTCATCACGCAGTTCACCTCCCCTTCGGCCCAGAGGGTGAGATCCAGGGCGGCCACCCGGTGGTAGACGCGGACCGTTCCCTCGGCATCGGCCGGGTAAGGGACCTGGCCCGCGGCGGGGGAGACGGCGCGGGCGTCGAAAGTGAAACGGACGTCGTCGTCGGGCGCCTGGGGGTAGAAGACCCGTGCGGACCCGGTCACGCTCGCGGTCGACTGCGTCCGGGTGGAGGCCACCCCCGGCGTGGCGGCCGGGATGGCGGACGCGGTCACCGTCGCCACGCTGAGGGCCACCAACGTACGCAAGCCTGCTCTGGTCATGCCTTCTCCTCGGGTGAGCGGATGTGTTCTCGACTCGCAGCATCACAAGCCCGCTCGGACCGCCGCCTCCCCCGCACGAGTGATCTTGTGACGGCGGCGGAATTGATCGTGTGATTGGTCATAATCGAAGAGCGCCAATGAAAGTGCCGTGCCGTCGCTGGTGAAATGGTCGGGGTGGCCGTCGGGCACACATCGATGCCGTTGTGGTGTCGGGCCCGGACATACATCGTTGCGTGCCGGAATTGCCACGCTGTCCCGGCAACCAGATCGCTCGGTGAAGGGGGAGAACGGGTGTTCCGAATGATGCGGAGAATTGCGGTCGCGGTGACGGCGGCGGCGGCGCTGGTCGGCGTGGTGGGTGCCCCGGCGCAGGCGGCAGTCAACCCGTACACGCCGGAGGCGGTGTGCGGCGTCGGCTACACGCGGATCGACCAGGACCCGATCCGCAAGGACACCGGCGAGCTGCTGGGTACGCTCCACCTGCTGCGCAACAACCTGACCGGCTACGCGTGCGTGGTGACGCTCAAGTCGGCGTACGTCGGGGTGGCGACCCGCACCGGGGTCTACGCCGACACGGACTACGCGTCGCCGGTTCAGGACGAGGGGCTGAGGTTCTACTACGCCGGCCCGGCCAAGACGTACGTGGGCCTCGGTGGCTGCGTTCTCTGGGGCGGCTCGATGGCGGACTCGTCCGGCGCCGTCTGGTACCACGCTCGGGCCAACCCGGCCATCGGTGGAATCGTCACCTGCGGGGACGTCTCGCACCCGCAGTAAATGAACTGCCAAGTGTGTGGACGGGCCGGTGGTGCGATTCCATCGGCCCGTCCGGCAATCACGTCGACACCATTTCCGGACCTCCCGGGAACCGGCGCGGCTCAGCCGAGGTGACGGTCGATCTCGGTCAGCTCCTCGGCGGTGAAGTCGAGGTTGTCCAGCGCGGCGATGTTCGCCTCCAGCTGGGGCACGCTGCTCGCCCCGATGATCAGGCTCGTCATCCGCGGATCGCGCAACGCCCAGGCGAGCGCGAGCTGCGCCAGGGACTGGCCGCGCCGCTCGGCGATCGCGCCGAGCGCCCGGACGGTGGCCATCTTCTCCTCGCCGAGGTCGCTCTCGCTGAGGAAGACGCTGGTGCGCACCCGGGAGCCTGCGGGGATCCCGCCGAGGTAGCGGTCGGTGAGCAGGCCCTGGGCGAGCGGGCTGTAGGCGATGCAGCCCGCGCCGACCCGCTCCAGCGTGTCGAGCAGGCCGTCGTCCTCCGTCCAGCGGTTGAGCATCGAGTAGGACGGCTGGTTGATCAGCAGCGGCGTGCCCAGCTCGCGCAGGATCGTGGCGGCCCGCTCGGTCTGCTCCGAGTCGTAGTTGGAGATGCCGACGTAGAGCGCCTTGCCGGAGCGGACGACGGCGTCGAGCGCGCCCATCGTCTCCTCCAGCGGGGTATCCGGGTCGAAGCGGTGCGAGTAGAAGATGTCGACGTAGTCCAGCCCGAGGCGGCGCAGCGACTGGTCCAACGAGGAGACCAGGTACTTGCGGGAACCCCATTCGCCGTACGGGCCCGGCCACATCAGGTAGCCGGCCTTGCTGGAGATCACCAGCTCGTCCCGGTACGCCCTGAGGTCCGTGGCGAGCATCCGGCCGAAGTTCTCCTCGGCGGCGCCCGGCGGCGGGCCGTAGTTGTTGGCCAGGTCGAAGTGGGTCACGCCGAGGTCGAAGGCACGGCGGACGATGTCCCGCTGCCGCTCGTACGGGCGGTCCGGGCCGAAGTTGTGCCACAGCCCGAGCGAGATCGCGGGCAGCCGCAGCCCGCTGCGCCCGCTGCGCCGGTAGGCCATCGTCTCGTAGCGGTCGTCCGCTGCCAGGTACGTCACGCCCCGACCCTAGACCCCCGCCCGATCCGACGCGGAGGTCAGAGGTCGTAGCGGAGGCGGGGCAGGGTGCGGCCGGTGGAGGGGGAGACGCGGGTGCCGGTGGGCACCGCGCCGACGTGCCGGTAGAAGGCCTCGGCGCCCGGGTCCGCCTCGATCCACAGCGTACGGGCGCCAGCGGTGCGGGAGGTGGCCACGGCGTGGTCGAACAGCACCCGGCCGGCGCCGGTGCCGATCGCCGGCGGGTCCACGAAGAGCATGTCCAGCTCCAGTTCGGGCGGCGCGCCGGCGAGCACCACCAGGCCCACCACCCGGCCGTCCCGCTCGGCCACCGCCACGTGCCGGGCAGTCACGTCCGCCGGCGTCAGCGTCAGCTCCGTCCGGCAGCGGGCCAGGAACTCGGTGTCGTATCCCCAGTGGCCCTTGGAGCGCAGCGCCAGCTCGGTCAACTCGGTCGCCTCGTCGGGCCGGGCGGGCCGGATGAGGAATCGCACCCGACCATTGTGCCGGAGGTGCGGCGAGCGGCACCTGGCGCTGCCGCTCTCTGCGCGAGCCCGAACGGGCGTACCGTCCCTCTTGTCCCGGTAGGTTCGGTGCCATGCGCTTCGTCCAGCTCGACACCCCGAAGCCCCTGTCCAAGATCGGCCTCGGCACCTGGCAGTTCGGGTCCCGGGAGTGGGGCTACGGCCCCGGGTACGAGCGCCGGGCGGCGGACATCGTCCGGCGGGCGGTCGACCTCGGCATCACCCTCTTCGACACCGCCGAGCTGTACGGCTTCGGCCGCAGCGAGCGGATTCTCGGGGAGGCGCTCGGCGACGACCGACACAAGGTCGTGCTCGCCACCAAGATCTTCCCGGTCCTGCCGGTCGCCCCGGTGGTGCAGCAGCGGGCGGTCGCCTCGGCCGCCCGGCTCGGCGTCACCCACCTCGACCTCTACCAGGTGCACCAGCCCCACCCGCTGGTCGCCGACCACACCACCATGCGCGGCATGCGCGCGTTGCAGGACGTCGGGCTGGTCGGCGAGGTCGGGGTCAGCAACTACGGCCTGCGCCGCTGGCAGGTCGCCGAGGCGGCGCTCGGCCGGCGGGTGCTGAGCAACCAGGTCCGGTACAGCATGGTCGACCGCGGGCCCGAGCACGACCTGCTCCCGTACGCCCGGCAGGCCGGCCGGGTGGTGATCGCGTACAGCCCGCTGGCCCAGGGCTTCCTGTCCGGCCGGTACGACGCGAGGAACCCGCCGAGCGGGGCGGTGCGCCGGGCCAACCCGTACTTCCTGCCGGAGAACCTGGAACGCGGCGCGGCGCTGATCGACACCCTGCGGCAGGTGGCCGACGCGCACGACGCCACCCCCAGCCAGATCGCCCTGGCCTACCTGCTGCGCCACCCCTGCGTGGTGGCCATCCCCGGTGCGTCCGGCGTCGAGCAGGTGGAACGCAACGCGGCGGCCGCCGAGATCGACCTGGCCGACGACGAGTACGCCGCACTGGCCCGCGCGGCGAAGGAGTTCCGCCCGATCACCGGGCTGGCGGCGATGCCCCGCCTGCTCCGGGCCCGAACCGGAAAGTGAGCCCGATGGACGACATCACCGCGCTGATCCTCGACGACCACGCCGCCTTCCGGCGGGGCTTCGCCCGCCTCGACGACGCCCGCGACGAGCACGAGCTGCTGGCGATCTGGGACGCGCTCGCCCTGCACCTCGACATCCACGCCGAGGCGGAGGAGGCGATCCTCTACCCGCACCTGGTGCGCCACGGCGACGACGGCGAGGCCGAAACCGTCGACGCCATCGGCGACCACAACAAGATCCGCGACGCGGTCGCCGAGTCCAAGCTGCATCCGGTGGGCTCCGACCAGTGGTGGGCGGCGGTGCGTACCGCCCGCCGGGAGAACAGCGAGCACCTCGCCGAGGAGGAGGACGAGGCGCTGCCCGACTTCCGCCGGCACGCGAGCGACGAGCTGCGCGCCGAACTGGGCCGCCGCTGGCTGACCTTCTACGGTGAGCACAAGAACGGCCGCGACCTGCCCTTCGCCGACAAGGACCCGCACCGCTACGTCGACGAGCACCGCTGACGCGCCCCTCGTCCGACCGGCGGCCGGGCCACCGATCTCCCCGACGCGGGGGAGTCGGCGCGGGGCGGCCCCGGGACAGAATGGGCGGGTGAAGCCCCGCACCGTCCTCGCCCCGCTGGTGGCCGGCAGCACCTGGCGGCGCGGAGTGTTCCTGCTGCTCGGCGGGGTGCTCGTGCTGCCGTACGTGCTGCTGGCGGTGGCCTTCGCGCAGCTGCTGACGCAGCCCGACGTGCCCCGGCCGCTGGTGCTGGGGCTGCTCGTCGTCGCGGCGACCATCGCGGCGGTCCCGGTTTTCCTCGACGGCCCCCGGGCGCTGGAGATCGCAGCCGCGCGGGCCCTGCTCGGCGTCGACCTGCCCGACCCGGCGCCCGGGCACGCCGCCGACCGCGAGACCCGGCTGCGTTCGGCGCTCTGGATCGGGCTGCACCTGGTCAGCGGCGGGCTGGTGGTGGCCGCCCTGTTCAGCGCGGTGCCGATGGCGCTGGCCTTCATCGGCCAGCAGTTCGGCCTCGACACCGGGATGACCGGCGGAGACCGGTTCGGGCCGTTCGACGGGCGGGACACCGGCTGGCTGACCCTCACGGGCATCGTGGTGCTGGTGGCGCTCGGCTACACCGTCGCCGGGCTGGGCGCGCTGGCCGTGTCGATGGCCCCGGTGCTGCTCGGCCCGGCCCAGGCGGAACGGATCGCGGCCCTGGAGGCCCGCGCCGCCCGGCTCGCTGAACGCAACCGGCTGGCCCGGGAGCTGCACGACTCGGTGGGGCACGCCCTGACCGTCGCCACCCTCCAGGCGGGGGCGGCCCGCGAGCTGCTCGACCGGGACCCGGAGTTCGCCCGGCGCGCGCTGACCGCGATCGAGGAGGCCGGGCGCACCGCCATGGACGACCTGGACCACGTGCTCGGGCTGCTGCGCGAGCCCGCGGGCGGGCGGGCCGCGCCCGCCCCGCAGCGTACGCTCGCCGACCTGGACCGGCTGGTGGCCGACACCCGCACGGCCGGCCTGCCCGTCGACACGCGGTGCGCCGGCGACCTCGCCGACCTGCCCGCGGCCGTCTCCCGGGAGGGCTACCGGATAGTCCAGGAAGGGTTGACCAACGCCGCCCGGTACGGTCGGGGGCCGGTCACGCTGCGCCTGGGCGTCCACGCCGACGCGCTGGAGCTGGAGCTGGACAACGCGGTGGGCCGCCGGCGCCGCGCCGACCCGGGCCGGGGCGGCCGGGGCCTGGACGGGATGCGGGAGCGGGTGCTGCTGCTCGGCGGCCGGCTGACCGTCGGGCCCGACGGCGACCGCTGGCGGATCCAGGTACGGCTGCCGTTCGAGGGGACCCGATGACCGACACCGCGACGACCACCACCGGCGTGCTGATCGTCGACGACGACGAGCTGATCCGGGTCGGGCTGCGGGCCATCCTCGACGCCCAGCCCGACCTGCGGGTGCTCGGCGAGGCCACCGACGGCGCGGAGGTGCCGCCGCTGGTCGCCCGGCTGCGCCCCCAGGTGGTGCTGATGGACGTGCGGATGCCCGGCATCGACGGCATCCAGGCCACCCGGCGGCTGCTCGCCACCTCGGCCGACCCGCCCCGGGTGCTGGTGGTGACCACGTTCGCCAACGACGAGTACGTCTACGACGCGCTCCGCGCCGGGGCCAGCGGGTTCCTGCTCAAGCGGGCCCGGCCGGCGGAGGTGGTGGAGGCGGTCCGGGTGGTCGCGCGGGGCGAGTCCCTGCTCTTCCCCGCCGCCATCCGCCGCCTCGCCGGGGCGTACGGGGGGCGGGGCGCCGACCGGCTGGAGGCCGCCCGGCTCACCGACCGGGAGGCCGAGGTGCTGCGGCTGATGACCACCGGCCTGTCCAACCCCGAGATCGCCGCGCACCTCGTGGTGGGCGTGGAGACGGTGAAGACCCACGTCGGCAACGTGCTGGCCAAGCTCGGCGTGCGCGACCGCACCCAGGCGGTGATCGCGGCGTACGAGTCGGGGTTCGTCACCCCGTCGGGCTGAGGGCCCTTCCTGGTTCAGCAGGTGGTTCCCTCCCGAGGGGGAGCGGGTTCACCGCCGCACGGGAGGGAACGCGGGGCCCGCCGGCCGAGGCTGAAGGCATGACGACGACCCTTCCGCCCACCCGCCGTCCGGCCGTGCACCGGTCGGCCCGGCTCGCCCCGCTCGCCGCCGCGTGGCTCGGCCTGTGGGGCGTGCTCGCCCTCGTCTCCACCGTCACCCGCGCCGGCTACCCGTTCGGCGCGAACGACCCCGGCGGTGACATGAACCTGCTGCGGCTGGTCCCGACCGCCGTCGGGCCACCGCTGTTCGCCGCGCTGCTGCTCGGCGCCGCCGTCGCCGCGCTCGCCATGACCGGCCAGCGGCGTCCGGGCCGGCCTCTGCGCGCGCTGCTGTCGGCGTACGCCTGGGCGGTCGCGTTCCTGCTGGCCGTCGTCGTGCCGGACGTGGGAGTGCTGACCATCCTCGGGTACGCCCCGATCCTGATCATCGGCGCGCCGTTCGGCTGGCCGCCGGTGGACTACGCCGACGTCTTCACCTGGGCGCTGTTCGCCCGGTTCGCGGCCGTCGTCGGCGGGGTGCTGCTCGCCGGGGCCGTGCTGGGCTGGCAGCGGCGCACCGCCGGCGCCTGCCCGGGGTGCGGGCGCGACGGCACCGACCACGGCTGGACCTCGCCCGCCTCGGCCACCCGCTGGGGGCGCTGGGCGGCCTGGATCGCGGCCACCATCCCGGCCCTGTACGCCGTCACCCGGCTCGCCTGGGCGGCCGGCATCCCGCTCGGCATCGAGCAGGCGTTCCTCGACGAGATGCGGGCGACCGGGCTGGTGTGGGCGGGCGCCGGGCTGGGCGGGTTCGCGCTGGTGGGCGCGATCCTCACAGTGGGCCTGGTGCAGCGTTGGGGCGAGCGGTTCCCGCGCTGGATGGTCGGCCTGGCCGGGCGGCCGGTGCCGGTGAAGCTGGCCGTGGTCCCGGCCACCCTCGTCGCGGTGGCGGTCACCGCGGCGACCCTCGGCCTGCTCGCCACCCCCGACTTCTGGGACTTCGGCGAGGTCAGCCTGGCCACCGCGCCGATGCTGCTGTGGCCGTTCTGGGGCGTCGCCCTCGGCGCGGCCACGTACGCGTACCACCTGCGCCGCCGGGGCGCCTGCGGGGACTGCGGCCGAGGCTGAGCCGTACCGACGGCGGGGGCGCCCGGTCGACGGACCGGGCGCCCCCGCCTCCGTGAGCTAGCGTGGGTCGGGTGACTGCGCCTTCCCCGGTTACCCCGGTCCCACCGGCCGACCTACCCGGCACGCTCGGCGCGCTGCGGGCGGCCGGCCACGCGTACCGCACGGTCAAGCAGGAACTCCGCGACAACCTCCTGGCCCGGATGCGCTCCGGCGCCGACCGCTTCCCCGGCATCGTCGGCTACGACGACACCGTGCTGCCCGAGGTCGAGCGGGCGCTGCTCGCCGGCCACGACATGGTGCTGCTCGGCGAACGGGGCCAGGGCAAGACCCGGCTCATCCGCTCGCTGGTCGGGCTGCTCGACGAGTGGACCCCGGTGATCGCCGGCTCGGTGCTCAACGAGCACCCGCTGCACCCGCTCACCCCGGCCTCCCGGGCGCTGGTCGCCGAGGCCGGCGACGACCTGCCGGTCGCCTGGCTGCACCGCTCGATGCGCTACGGCGAGAAGCTGGCCACCCCGGACACCAGCGTCGCCGACCTGATCGGCGACGTCGACCCGATCCGGGTCGCCCAGGGGCGCACCCTCGGCGACCCGGAGACCATCCACTTCGGTCTCGTGCCGCGCACCAACCGGGGCATCTTCGCGGTCAACGAGCTGCCCGACCTGGCCGAGCGAATCCAGGTGGCGCTGCTCAACGTGCTGGAGGAGCGGGACATCCAGGTCCGCGGCTACCAGCTGCGGCTGCCGCTGGACCTGTTCCTGGTGGCCAGCGCCAACCCGGAGGACTACACCAACCGGGGCCGGATCATCACCCCGCTGAAGGACCGCTTCGGCGCGGAGGTACGCACCCACTATCCGGCCGACCTCGACCTGGAGCTGGCCCTGATCCGGCAGGAGGCCGACCCGGTCGCCGAGGTGCCGGAGCACGTGCTGGAGGTCCTCGCGCGGTTCGCCCGCGCGGTACGCGAGTCGCCGTCGGTGGACCCGCGCTCCGGCGTCTCCGCCCGGTTCGCGATCGCCGCCGCCGAGACGGTCGCCGCCGCCGCGCTGCGCCGCGCCGGCCTGCTCGCCGCCGCCCCCCACCCGCCCGAGGTGTTAGGAAGGGCCCCCTATACAACCGAAGGCGATAGCAAGGTGCCCTTCCTTTCACCGGAGGCGCCGGTTGCGCGGGTGGGCGACGCGGTGTCGGTGACGTCGACACTGCGCGGGAAGGTGGAGTTCGAGAGCGGCGAGGAGGGGCGGGAGGTCGAGATCCTCGGCCACCTGCTGCGGACCGCGACGGCCGAGACGTTCCGGGCCCGGCTGGCCGGGCTGGACCTGTCCGGCTTCACCGCCCTGGTCGACGAGGACGCGGTGATCGAGACGGGTGAGCTGGTCAGCTCGGCGGAGCTGCTGCGCCAGGTGGGCACCGTCCCCGGGCTCGCCAAGGCGCTGGACCGGCTCGGGCTGGGCGACGCGCCCACTCCCGAGCAGGCCGCCGCCGGAGTCGAGTTCGTCCTGGAGGGGCTGCACCTGACCCGCCGGCTCGGCAAGGACGTCACGGACTCCGGCCGGACCCGCTACGGCGGCCGGGCCTGAGCATGGCCGGCAACCGGTTCCGGTACGGGCAGTGGCGCGGCGGCCCCGACCCGCTCGCGCCCCCGTACGACGTGCGGGGCGCGGTGGACGCCGTCGGCGCGGAGGTGCTGGCCGGCGGCAGTCTCCGGGAGGCGCTGCGCGACCTGCTGCGTCGGGGCCCGCACGGGCGCGGCGGCCTCGACGACCTGGCCGCCCGGGCGAGGCGGCTGCGCCGGGAGGCGCTGCGTCGGGGCGACCTGGACGGTGCGGTCACCCGGGCCCGGGCCCTGCTCGACCAGGCGCTCGCCGCCGAACGGGACGAGCTGCGCGGGCGCGACGGCGACGCCGCGCGGTTCGCCGAGGCGGTGCTGGACAACCTGCCCCGCTCGACCGCCCGGGCGGTGGCGGAACTGGCGGGCTACGGGTGGGCCAGCGACGAGGCGCGCCGGACGTACCAGCGGATCCTGGACGGGCTCCGCGACGACGTGCTGGGCCAGCGCTTCGCCGGGCTGCGGGACGCCGTACGCGCCTCGGCGGACCCGGCCGCCCAGCGGCGGCTGGCCGAGATGATGCGCGACCTGAACGACCTGCTGGCCCGACACGCCCGGTCCGAGGACACCACCGACGCGTTCGCCGAGTTCATGCGCCGGCACGGCGAGTTCTTCCCGGAGCAGCCGGCCCACGTCGACGAGCTGGTTGACGTGCTGGCCCGCCGGTCGGCCGCCGGGGAGCGGCTGCTGCGTTCGCTGTCCGACCGGCAGCGGGAGGAGCTGGCGGGCCTGATGCGGCAGTCGCTCGGCGACCGGCTCGCCGGGGAGCTGGCCGCGTTGGACGCCAACCTCCGTGCGCTCCGGCCCGACCTGCACGGGGGCCGGGGCGAGCGGGTGCGCGGCGACCGGCCGCTCGGCTACGGCGAGGCCGCCGGCGCGCTCGGCGAGATCGCCGAACTGGACGAGCTGCTCGACCAGCTCGACCAGGAGCACCCGGGCGCCACCCTGGACGACGTCGACGTCGACGCGGTGGCCCGGACGCTGGGCCGGGACGCCGCCGAGGACGTACGCCGGCTGCGGGAGCTGGAGCGGGAACTGCGCCGGCAGGGATGGGTGAGCCGGGACGCCGACGGGTTGACCCTGAGCCCGAAGGCGCTGCGCCGGCTCGGCGGCACCGCGCTGCGGCGGGTCTTCGCCGACCTGACGGCCGGGCCGCGCGGCCAGCACGACCTGCGCTCGGCGGGCGCCGCCGGTGAGGTCAGCGGGGGCTCCCGCCCGTGGGAGTACGGCGACGAGCAGCCCCTGGACGTGGTGCGGACGCTGACCCGGGCCGTCCGTCGCGCCGGGACGGGCGTGCCGGTGCAGCTGGCCGTCGAGGACTTCGAGGTGGTGGAGACCGAGCGGCGGGCGTCGGCGGCGGTGGCCCTCTGCGTCGACCTTTCCTACTCGATGATCTCGCAGGGCCGGTGGGGCCCGATGAAGCAGACCGCGCTGGCGCTGGCGCACCTGATGGCCACCCGGTTCCCGCAGGACGCGCTGCAGATCGTCGGGTTCGGCCGGGAGGCGCTGCCACTGACGCAACAGGAGTTGGCCGCCGTCGAGCCGGACACGCAGCAGGGTACGAACCTCCAGCACGCGCTGCGGCTGGCCGGCCGGCACCTGCGCCGGCACCCGGGCGCCGAGCCCGTGGTGCTGGTGGTCACCGACGGGGAGCCGACCGCCCACCTGGACCCGGACGACGGGGAGGCGCTGTTCCACTGGCCGCCCCTGCGGGAGACGATCGAGGCGACCGTCCGCGAGGTGGACCGGCTGACCCGCTACGGCGCCACGCTCAACCTGTTCATGCTCGGCGACGACCCCGGCCTGCGCCGCTTCGTCGACGCCGTCGCCCGCCGTTCGAAGGGCCGCATGTTCACCCCCGACCTCGAAGACCTCGGCGAGTACGTCGTCTCCGACTACCTCCGCGCCCGCCAGCCCCGTCGCCGCTGACCCCGCTGCCCCTTCGGCCCGCTGGCTCCAGGTTGAGGTCCGGGCCGCGTTCCCAGTGGCCCCGTCCGGGTGAACCACGTGCGGGAACGCCGGGGCGGACGGCGCGGGGCGGGATTCACTGAGGGCATGGACAGCGGGGCGTTGCGAGGGGCGTACGAGGAGGTGCTCGCCGAGGTCGACGCGGGCGGGTTCGGGCCACCGCCGGCCGGGCAGCTCAGCGCCGAACAGATCGTCGCCCACCTCGCCGCCAACGACGAGCTGATGACCGAGGCGACGGAGGCGGTCATCGCCGGTTCGCCGTTCGCGTACTACGACCTGGAGACCATCCACCGTCCGCAGGTGGACGCGCTGGTCGTCGAGTGCGGCGGGCTGGACGGGCTGGCCACCCTGCTGCGGGCCACCAGCCAGAAGCTCTGCGTGTTGACCGAGCGGCTCGGCCCGGCGGCGGAGACCCCGGTCGAGACGCACCTGCGCGAGGGCTTCGACCTGGTCGTCGACGACACCCTGCCCTGGGGTCGCACCCTCGACCTGCACACCCGCGTCCACCTCCCGAAACACCTGGCCCAACTCCGCATGCTCCGCACCCCCTGACCTGACCCCGTCCCCACTCCGCGATCTTGCACTTGCCGTCCCGACAAAATGTGATGAAAGCTGACGAATCACGGGCCGAAAGTGCAAGATCGCGGGGGATGGCGGGCGGGCTGGGCGCGGGGGATGGCGGGCGGGGAGGGGGAGGGGTCAGGGGTGGTGGAAGGTGCGGCGGTAGGTCGACGGGGTCACGCCGATGCGCTGGTGCAACTGTTGCCGGAGCGCCGCGGCGGTGCCGAAGCCGGAGCGGCGGGCGACCTGGTCGACGGTGAGGTCAGTCGTCTCCAGCAGTAGCCGGGCGTGGTCGGTGCGCTGCTGGAGCAGCCACTGCGCCGGGCTCATCCCGGTCTCGGAGCGGAAGCGCCGGGTGAAGGTCCGGACGCTCATCCGGGCCTGCCCGGCCAGGTCGCGCAGGCTGACCGGCTCGTGCAGCCGATGGCGGGCCCACTCCCGCGCCCCGGCGGTGCCCGCGTCCGCCGTCTTCGGCACGGGGCGCTCGATGTACTGGGCCTGGCCGCCGTCGCGCCACGGCGGGACCACGCAACGCCGGGCCGCCCGGTTGGCCACCTCGCTGCCGTGGTCGGTGCGGATGACGTGCAGGCAGAGGTCGATCCCGGCGGCCACCCCGGCCGAGGTGAGCACCCGGTCGTCGGCGATGAAGAGCACGTCCGGGTCGAGGTCCACAGTCGGGTGGAGCCGCCGGAAGCGGTCGGCGTACGCCCAGTGGGTGGTGGCCCGCCGGTCGTCGAGCAGCCCGGCGGCGGCCAGCACGAACGCCCCGGTGCAGATGGACATGATCCGGGCGCCCCGTGCGTACGCCCCGCGCAGCGCGTCCGCCACCGCCGGGTCGAGCGTCCCGTCGCGCATCGGTGGCCCGCCGTGGATGCCGGGGACGACCACCGTGTCGGCGGCCTCCAGCAGTTCCAGCCCGTGGTCGGGGAGCACCTGGTAGCCGGCGGTGCTGCGCACCGGGAGGGCGCCCGCGGTGCAGGTGTCGACCAGGTAGAGCGGTACGTCGTCGGCGTCGCGCGCGGTGCCGAAGACCTGGGCGGGGGTGCCGAGGTCGAGGCCGACGACCTGGTCGGTGGCGAGCACGGCGATCCGGTGCGGGCGGACGGTCATGGCCCGATTATTGCGCATGATGGCTTTCCGGCCACTCGTCGTCGGCCGGCCCGATCCGCAGACTCGAGCCGTGAACCGACCTCGTCGCCTGCACCCGGCCTGGACCGTCGCCGCCGTCGCGTTCGTCGCGCTGGTCGGCGCGGCGGGTTTCCGCGCCACCCCCTCGGTGCTGCTGCATCCGCTGCACGCCGAGTTCCGCTGGCCGCTGGCCACCATCTCCGCCGCGGTCTCGGTCAACCTGCTGCTCTTCGGGCTCACCGCGCCGTTCGCCGCCGCGCTGATGGACCGGTTCGGCATCCGGCGGGTGGTCACCGGCGCGCTCCTGATGGTCGCGGCGGGCAGCGGGCTGACCGTCTTCATGACCGCGAGCTGGCAACTCGTCCTGTGCTGGGGCGTGCTCGTCGGGCTCGGCACCGGGTCGATGGCGCTGGCCTTCGTGGCGACCGTCACCGGGCGCTGGTTCGTGCACCGCCGTGGCCTGGTCACCGGCGTGCTCACCGCCGGCGGCGCGACCGGCCAGCTCGTCTTCCTCCCGCTGGTCGCCATGCTCGTCGACGCGCACGGCTGGCGGGCGGCGGCGCTCGTGGTCGCCGGGGCGGCGCTGGCGGTCGTACCGCTGGTGGTGTGGCTGCTGCGCGAGTACCCGGCGGATCTCGGCCTGCCCGCCTACGGCGCGGCCGAGGTCGTGCCCCCGACGCCGCCGGCGGGCGGGGCGGCGTCGCGGGCCGTCGGCGCGCTGGCGCAGGCGGCCCGGACGCGGCCGTTCTGGCTGCTGGCCGGCGGCTTCGCGATCTGCGGCGCGACCACCAACGGACTGGTCGGCACGCACTTCGTGCCGGCCGCGCACGACCACGGGATGCCGCAGACCACCGCCGCCGGGCTGCTGGCGCTGGTCGGGCTCTTCGACATCGTCGGCACGGTCGCCTCGGGTTGGCTGACCGACCGGGTGGACAGCCGGCTGCTGCTGGGCGCCTACTACGCGCTGCGCGGCGGTTCGCTGCTGGTGCTGCCGGGGCTCTTCGCGGCCACGGCCGAGCCGAGCATGCTGGTCTTCATCGTCTTCTACGGGCTGGACTGGGTCGCCACGGTGCCGCCCACGGTGGCGCTGTGCCGGGAGTACTTCGGCGCGTCCGGCGCGGTGGTCTTCGGCTGGGTCTTCGCCGCGCACCAGCTGGGCGCAGCGGTCGCCGCCACCGGGGCGGGGCTGGTCCGGGACCGGCTCGGCGACTACGCGCCGGCCTGGTACGCGGCGGGGGCGCTGTCGATCGGCGCGGCCGTGCTGTCGCTGCTGCTGCGCCGTCGCCGCGAGGCGCCGCCCGCGCCGGCCCCGGCGGTCGCCGCCGGGGGCCGGCGGGCGTGGAGCTACCGGGGCTGACGGTCGGCCGACCGTCCACTGCCGCTCCGACCGCCGGTGCGCGCGGGTGGCTCACTCGACGACCCGGACGTCCTTCCAGAACGCGACCCGGTCGCGGACCATCTCCGCCTCCGCCTTCGGGTCGGGGTAGTACCAGACGGCGTCGGGGCTGGTCCGCCCGTCGTGGACGAGCGTGTAGTAGGAGGCGGTGCCCTTCCACGGGCAGACGGTGTGCGTGTCGGACTCCCGGATCAGGTCGTCGCGCAGGGCGGTCCGCGGGAAGTAGTGGTTCCCCTCCACCAGCACGGTGTCGTCGCTCTCGGCCACGACCACGTCGTTCCACACAGCTTTCGGCATGGCTCCCACGCTATGCCGACGGGGCCCGCGCGGCCACGCGGTCGTCGATCCGGAACCGCCGGATCCACCGCCCCACCGGGCGACGGGCGGCGGTCGCGGCGCGAAACGGCCACCGTGGACATCCCACGGGGAAGAGCGGCGGGAGCGTACAGTGATCTCATGTGCGCGGTGCGTGTGGATCATCACCCGGTCGACCACGACGGCGCGGTGGCCCAGCTGCGACGGTCGTACGCGGCGGTGCCCGCGGGCGAACCGGTCCGGCTCGCCAAACGCACCTCCAACCTGTTCCGTCCCCGGTCCGCCCCCCGCGTGCCGGGGCTGGATGTCAGCGGGCTCACCGGCGTGCTCGATGTGGACCCGGCGGCCCGCACCGCCGACGTGCAGGGCATGTGCACCTACGAGGACCTGGTCGACGCGACCCTGCCGCACGGGCTGATGCCGCTGGTGGTGCCGCAGTTGCGCACCATCACCCTCGGCGGGGCGGTCACCGGGCTCGGCATCGAGTCGACCTCGTTCCGCAACGGGCTGCCGCACGAGTCGGTGGTGGAGCTGGACGTGCTCACCGGGGCCGGCGACGTCGTCACGGCCCGCCCGGAGGGCGAGCACGCCGACCTCTTCGCGGCCTTCCCCAACTCGCTCGGCAGCCTCGGCTACGCCACCCGGCTGCGCATCGAGCTGCAGCCGGTACGCCGCTTCGTGGCCGTGCGCAACGTCCGGTTCACCCGGCTGGAGGCCCTCACCGACGCGGTCGCCGAGGTCACCGCGACCCGCTCCTGGGCGGGCGAGGCCGTGGACGCGATGGACGGGGTGATGTTCAGCCCCGGCGAGGCGTACCTGGTGCTCGGCACCTTCACCGACGACGTCCCGCACGCCAGCGACTACACGGGGCAGGACATCTACTACCGGTCGCTGCGTCGGCGCACCAGCGACGCCCTGACCACGTACGACTATCTCTGGCGCTGGGACACCGACTGGTTCTGGTGCTCGGCGGCGTTCGGCGTGCAGCACCCCGTGGTCCGGCGGATCTGGCCGGCGCGGTGGCGGCGCAGCGACGTCTACCACCGGCTGGTCCGGTTGGAGCACCGGCACGGCGTGGCCGCCCGGATCGACCGGCTGCGGGGCCAGCCGGCGCGCGAGCGGGTGGTGCAGGACGTGGAGATCCCGCTGGACCGGACGGCGGAGTTCCTGCGCTGGTTCGCCCGGGCCGTGGGGATGACCCCGGTCTGGCTGTGCCCGCTGCGGCTGCGCGAGCCGGCCGGCCCGGAATCGGCCCGCGCCTGGCCGCTGTATCCCCTCCGGCCGGGGCAGGACTACGTGAACATCGGCTTCTGGGGAAGCGTGCCGATCGAGGGCGGCGCCGCCGACGGCGACGTCAACCGGGTGATCGAGCGAATGGTGTCGGAGCTGGGCGGGCACAAGTCGCTCTACTCCGACGCGTACTACGACCGGGAATCCTTCGACCGGCTCTACGGCGGCGCGACGTGGCGCGCGGTGAAGGACCGCTACGACCCGGACCACCGGCTCACGGGACTGTACGAGAAGGCGGTAGCACGAAAATGAGCCTGACCGATCGAGACCAGGGAGCGGCGAGCGCTCCCGCCTCCCCGCCGGCGGGGGGCCGGCGCCCGGGCCCGCGCGTGGCGGACGTCGTCCGCGCGTTGACCACCGGGGGCCTTCCGGTGCGGGTCATCGGGTACGACGGCAGCGCGGTGGGCCCGGCCGACGCCGGGATCACCCTGTCGATCCGTTCCGAGCGGGGCCTGACCTACCTGCTCACCGCCCCTGGCGACCTGGGCATGGCCCGGGCGTACGTCAGCGGTGACCTGGCGTTGCAGGGCGTGCACCCGGGCGACCCGTACGAGGCGCTGCGGGTGCTCAAGGACGAGTTGCGGCTGCGTACGCCCCCGCTGGCCGAGGCGCTGGCCCTGGTGCGCGGGCTGGGCTGGGAGCGGCTGATGCCGCCGCCGCCCCCGCCGCAGGAGGCGCAGCCGCGCTGGAAGCGGCTGGTGAACGGGCTGCGGCACTCCCGGATCAGGGACAGCACGGCGATCTCCCACCACTACGACGTCTCCAACGCCTTCTACGAGAAGGTGCTCGGCCCGTCGATGACGTACACCTGCGCGGTCTTCCGCTCGCCCGACGACACACTGGAGCAGGCCCAGGCGGCCAAGTACGACCTGGTGGCGCAGAAACTCGCGCTCAGGGCCGGGATGCGCCTGCTCGACGTGGGCTGCGGGTGGGGCGGCATGGTCCGGCACGCGGCCCGCGAGTACGGCGTCAGGGCGCTCGGGGTGACCCTGTCCCGGGCGCAGGCCGAGTGGGCCCGGGCGGCGATCGAGCGGGAGGGGCTGACCGGCCTGGCGGAGGTGCGCCACCTCGACTACCGGGACGCGCCGCGCGAGCAGTTCGACGCGGTCTCCTCGATCGGGCTGACCGAGCACATCGGGGTGCGCAACTACCCGGCCTACTTTGCCACGCTGCGGGACCGGCTGCGGCCGGACGGTCGGCTGCTCAACCACTGCATCACGCGGGCCGACAACCACGCGCCGCACCGCTCGGGCGCGTTCATCGACCGGTACGTCTTCCCCGACGGTGAGTTGGCCGGCCCGGGGCGGGTGGTCAGCGAAATCCACGACGTCGGGCTGGAGGTGCAGCACGAGGAGAACCTGCGCCGGCACTACGCGCTGACGCTGGCCGGCTGGTGCCGCAACCTCGTGGAGCACTGGGACTTCTGCGTCTCCGAGGTGGGGCCGGGCACGGCCCGGGTGTGGGGCCTCTACATGGCCGGCTCCCGGCTGGCGTTCGAGCGCAACGGCATCCAGCTGCACCAGGTGCTGGCCACCCGCAACGGCCCGGAGGGGTCGAGCGGCTATCCGCTGCGCCCCGACTGGCTGCCCTGATCCTGACGTAAGCCGCGCCGGCCGGCCGGCGCGGCTTACGTCGAACCCATTGACAAATAAATTTTGTACGTACAAACTGATTTTGCCATGAGAGATGTCCTGTACCTGGAGCAGATGGAGCAGGCCGAGGCCCTGCTCAAGCCGCAGCGCGTCGAGGTGCTGCGGCAACTGGCCGAGCCGCGCACCTGCACCGAGGTCGCCGCCCGGCTGGAGCAGACGCCGCAGCGCGTCTACTACCACGTCAAGCAGCTCGTCGCCGCCGGGCTGGCCGAGCAGGTCAGCGAGCGCAAGGTCCGGGGCATCACGGAGGGCATCTACCAGGCCGCCGCCCGGTCCTACTGGCTGTCGCCCCGGCTCGTCGGCCGGATCGGCCTGCGCCGGGCCCGCGACGAGCTGAGCCTCGGTTACCTGCTGGACCTGATGGAGGAGGTCCAGGCCGACATCGCCGGGCTGGACCGCGCCGCCCCCGAGCTCCCCTCGGTGGGGGTGGCCGGCGAGATCCGGGTGCCGGCGGAGCAACGTCAGCAGTTTCTGCACGACCTGCAGACGACCCTGCAGGACCTTTTCACGCGTTACGGGGGCGCCGAGGGCGACGCCTTCAAGCTTGCCGTGGCCTGTTATCCGAAGGGGAAAGACCGTGAGTGAACCGATGAAGGTGCCCGTCCGCCTCGCCGCGCCGGTCGCGACCGTCCGCCGCGCCCTGACCGACCCGGCCGAGCTGCGCGTCTGGCTCGCCGAGCACGCCGAGGTCGAGCTGCCGCACCGGTACGAGTTCTGGGGCCGGCACACCCCCGAGGGCGACGCGCCGCACCAGCGGCTGCTGCACGTCGACGACGACACCCTGCGCTTCGCCTGGCTGCTCGACGGGGTCGAGACGACCACCGAGTTCGCCCTGCGCGCCGAGGGGCCCGACAGCACGGTCCTGACGCTGACCCAGAGCCACTTCGACTTCGCCGAGATGATGAGCGGCAGCAGCATCCGCGGCGTGCTGCAGACCTTCTGGAGCCTGTCGCTCGCCAACCTGGCCGCCCACCTGGAGGGCGACCCGCTGCTGCCGAAGGTCGACTTCACCTCCGCCGAGCTGCGCGGCGAGGTGCTGATCGACGCGCCGGCGGCCAAGGTGTTCGAGTCGCTGACCGATTCCGCGCAGGCCAGCGCCTGGTTCGGCTATCCGATCGGCATCGAGCCCTGGGTCGGCGGCCGCTACGCCATGGGTGGCTTCGAATCCGGTCACGCCGCCAAGGTCGTCGACCTGGAGCCCGGCCGGAAGCTCTCGGTCGACTGGGGCCCGATCGGCGTCAGCACCTGGGAGCTGGCCGAGTCGCAGGGGAAGACGAAGCTGACCTTCGTGCAGTCCGGCTTCGACGAGCAGAACCCCCCGTACGCGGGCTGGGCCGGGTCGCTCTCGGGGCTGTTCGAGCTGCGCCGCTTCCACGAGATGAAGGACTGGCAGCCCATCTGGCTACCGGCCGAGGTGCCGGGCCTGGAGCCGGAGGTCGCTCAGGCGACGAGCTGACCTCGGGAGCGGGAGCCCCCTGTCACCCCATCGGGGTACAGGGGGCTCTTGCCTGTCCAAGCGCCGCAGAGCCGGTGCAGGCGGTCCACAGGTCGCGAAAGTCTCTCACGGTCGGATCGGGGAAGCCGCGACGGCATATGGGAAATATGGGACAATTTCATCATAGGGGCGCCTGCTCAGCCTGAGCCGTCGGCATCGTGACTCCGTTCTCGGCTGAACGGCGCCTTCCGCCTGCGCCTCCGACGGATCGGTCGACGGCCGTCCGTGAGCTTGGGCCAGGCCTCGCCTAGGAAGGAGCAGCAGTGATGGTGGGACGTACTCGACTGTGGGCAGTTGCGGTGGCGGCCGGCGCGGCGGTGGCGGCGGTCGCCGTCGGAAACGCCGCCATGGGCGACGGACGGGACGACTCGCGCGACAAGCACGAGTCGCGAGAGTCGCAGAACTCGTGGGACTGGGACGACTCGCGGCGCGGTGAGGACACCGTGCGGGCGAAGCTCAGCGGCTACCAGGAGGACCCGCTCACGATCTCCACGCCCGGTTCGGGCCGGTTCGAGGCGCACATCGACGAACGGAACAAGGAGATCAAGTGGCGACTGAGCTACGACGACCTGAAGGACGTCGAGCAGGCGCACATCCACTTCGGAGGAAGACACCAGAGCGGCGGCATCGCCGCCTTCCTCTGCTCGAACCTCAAGGACGCGAAGGGCGGCGCGCCACAGGGCACCCAGGCCTGCCCTCCCGCCCCTGCCAAGATCGAGGGGACCATCAGGCCCGCTGACGTGGTGGGCCCCGCCGACCAGGGCATCGAGCCCGGGGAGTTCGACGAGCTGGTCGACGCGATCGAGGCCGGCGTCACGTACGCCAACGTGCACACCAAGAAGTACCCGAAGGGCGAGATCCGGGGCCAGATCAAGAGCGACGAGCGGGACCACGACAAGCGTGACGACTCGGGCCGTGGCGAGGAGCGCGACGAGTGGGGCCAGGGCAAGGGTGACGAGTGGGGCCAGGACGAGCGTGACGACTCGGGTCGCGACGAGGAGCGCGACGAGTGGGGTCAGGACAAGGGTGACGAGTGGGGCCCGGACAAGGGCGGCGAGTGGGGCCAGGACAAGGGTGACGATCGGAGCCAGGACAAGCGCGGCGACTCCGGCGAGCAGAAGCGCGACGACTGGGACCGGCAGATGAGCGACGCCTGACAGCGACGTACTCATCGTCGGCCGTCGTGCCTGTGCGAGCCTGCCGTCGCGGCGGGCGGGCCACGGGCCCGGCAGGGGCATCCGCTCGTTTGCCACGAGCGGATGCCCCGGTGTCGGCCGGCCGTGGCGCCCCCACGATCCTCTACAGTCGACGGATTCCGTCGACTGTGGAGGGCGAGAGGGCGGGCATGAAGATCGGCATCAACACGTGGGCGTGGGTCGCGCCGCTGACCGACGAGGAGCTCGCCCGACTCGCCCCACGGATCAAGGCGTGGGGCTTCGACGCCGTCGAGTTGCCCATCCAGGCCCCGGGTGACTGGGATCCCACGGTGGCCGCGGAGCTGCTCGCCGGGCTGGACCTGGCCCCCGCCGTCTGCGCCGGCCTGCTGCCCGAGCACGACCTGCTCGCCGACGACGAGCAGGTCGTGCGGCTCACCGAGGACTTCGTCCGGCACTGCCTGCGGGCCGCGAGCCAGGTGGGGGCCGACGTCGTGGCCGGCCCGCTCTACGCGCCGGCCGGTCGGACCTGGCTGCTCGACGCGGACGCGCGGCGCGCCACCACGGCGCGCCTCGTGGACCGGCTCCGGCCGCTGGCCGCCGAGGCCGCCGAGCGGGGCGTCACGATCGCCCTCGAACCGCTCAACCGGTTCGAGACCAGCCTGCTCAACACCGTCGAGCAGGCGTTGGAGGTGGTCGACGGGATCGACGGCCTGGGGCTCGCGCTGGACACCTTCCACCTGAACATCGAGGAACGCGACCTGCCGGCGGCCATCCGGACGGCCGGTGACCGGCTCGCCCACGTGCAGGTGTGCGGCAACGACCGCGGCGTGCCCGGCGGGGACCACCTCGACTGGCGGGCGATGCTGGCCGCCCTCGCGGACATCGACTACGCCGGCCAGTTGAGCATCGAGTCGTTCACGGCGCCGGCCCTGGCCGTGCCGATGTCCGTGTGGCGACCGCTCGCCACCGGCCCCGACGCGCTCGCCGTCGAGGGGTTGGCCTTCCTGCGCGGGCTGTCGGCCGTGCCGTCCGCCAAGAATTCCCGCTCCTGACCCCGGTCGCGGGGTGATTGCGGGCCCGGCAGTGGGTACTGCCGGGCGATGTTCTTCATCTTCGGGCTCCGCACCAAGGTCAGCCAGTCGGGCGTGGTGCGGCAGGTCTGCCGCAACTGCGGCAACGACGCCGCACAGGTGATCACCCGCCGGTCGACGAAGTTCAGCCTGTTCTTCGTCCCGATCATCCCGATCCGCACCCGCTACGTGCAGCAGTGCACCTTCTGCGGCGCCCAGTACGACATCCCCACGTCCGAGGCCGAGCGCCTCGCGGTCGGCTGAGCCCACCGATGGCCCGCTTCCTCTGCTGGCTGATCGGCCGGCAGCCCGCCGCGCCCGCCCCGGCGCCCGTGCACACCGTCTCCCGGCCGCCCTGCACCCCGGGGCGCCGCCGGCGTCGCCGAGACCGCCGCCCGACGGCCGGCACCGCCCTGCCCCGCTCGCCCTGGAACCGCTCCTCCGGCCGTTGACCGCCGCGTGACCCGTGGGTGCCGGTGTCAGCCGGCCCGACAGCGCGCGCCCCGGCCCGCGTGCCGGGGCGTGCCAGGATGTGGCGATGTCGTATCCCCCTCATCCGTCGTACCCGCCGGGGCCCGGCGCGGTCACCCCGCTGGTCGCCTACCCCCACCCGATCCCGCCACCCCCGGGCCACGCCGTGCTGGCCGTCTCGGTCAACCGCGGGCCGTACCTCGTCCCCGCCCCCTCGACCAGCAAGTTCAAGGTCGACCGCCAGGTCGTGCCGATTCCCGGCGAGGGCACCTGGCACGTGGCCGTCCCGGCGGGCCCGCACGACGTCCGCTACACCGACTTCATGGGCATTCCCGTGATGACCACCGCGCTCGTCGCCCATCCCGGCGCGGTGCACCACCTGTCGTTCCGCTTCGGTGGGTGGCGCAACCGCGTCCACGACGGGCAGGGCACCGACGTGACGAAGTTCGGGATGTGGTCGAACTACAGCATCCTGCTGGTCACCCTCCTTGTGCTCGGCGTGGTCTGCTGCGGCGGCTCCGCGCTCCTGGCCGGTCTCTCCGGCTCGGCCTGACCGGGCTCCGGCGCGGTTTGGCCGGGCACGCGCGCACCGGGCGGCGTCCCGCGCTCTTCGCGCCGGGGCGTCGCCCGGCGCGACCGGCGGGGACCGCCTATCGTGGCGGATCGTGACGAGCAGCGAGGAGCGACTGGCGGCGATCCGCGGCGGCGTGCCACCCAGGCGGCACAACGCCCGCACCATCGCCGCGCTGACCGGCAACCCGGGCTGCACCCGGCGGGCCGTGCTGGACGGCGCCGGGGTGGACAAGCCGAAGCTGGCCGAGCGGATCGGTTTCCCCGCCCGGTTCGGGCAGTCCCGGTTCGCCATCACCCGTGGCAACGCCTTCGAGGCGCAGGTCAAGGCCGACGGCGGGGCCGAGCTGCTGCGGCTGGTCGCCGAGCGGTTGGGCGTACCGGTGCCGGCGGCGGCGACCTGGACGGACCTCGGCGACGGCGTCGAGGACGACACGGCAGCCCGGCACCGGCGCTCCGCCGAGCTGCTGACCGGCGCCACGCCCGGCGACGGGACGGGCGACGCCGCCGCGCTGTTCGACCATCCCCTGCTCGGCCTGGACGTCGCCGGCCGCCGGGTGCACCTGGAGCCGGACCTGGTCGCCGCCCGGCTCGCCGGTCGGTTCCACGTGGTCGAGATCAAGTCGTTCCCGGTGGTCGACGGTCAGGCCGACGCGGCCAAGGTGTCCGCCGCCGCGACCCAGGCCGCCGTATACGTGCTGGCCCTGCGCGAGCTGCTCGCTTCCGCCGGCCACGGCCCCGAGTTGGTGTCGCACGACGTGGTGCTGGTCTGCCCGCGGGACTTCGCCAACCAGCCGGTGGCCAGCCTGGTCGACGTGCGCAAGCAGTTGCTGGTGCTGCGTCGGCAGCTCGACCGGATGGCCCGGCACGACGCGCTGCTGGCCGCCGTGCCCGAGGACTTCACCGCCGACCTGGCCGCCGAGCCCGCGGCGCTGCTCGCCGCGCTGTCCCGGGTGGAGGCCCGCTACGCGCCGGAGTGCCTGGCGGCCTGCGAGCTGGCGTACTTCTGCCGGCACGAGGCGCGCGGCCACAGCGGGGCGCTGGGCCGGCCGGTCCGGGAGGCGCTGGGCGGGATCGCGGACGTCGACGAGGTGCTGGCGCTGGCCGCCGGCGAGCGCACGCCGGACCCGGGGCAGGAGGAGGCCGCCGCGCTGCTGCGGGCCGCCGCCCGGCTGCGCGCCGACGCCCTCGCCGGGACCCCGGCATGAGTACGCTCCGCGCGCTCGCCAGGGCGCAGGCGCTCGCCGCCGGGGTGGCCCAGCCGGTGGCGACCGTCCGGCACCTGCACCTGGCCGAGCGCCCGCTGGTGCTGGTGCCGCTGGCGATGGCCGGCGAGGCGAACGCCCCGTTGGCGGCGCTGGTCGGCGACGCGCCCGACGCGGCGCGGCTGCTGATCGTGCCGCAGCCCCGCAACCGCGACCAGCGATTCCGGTTCGCCGCCGAGCTGGCCGCGACCGTGCTGCCGTACCTCGACGGGTTCCGAGGGGTCGCCGAGGCGGTGCCGATCGACCGGGGCAGGGACGTGCGGTACCGGTACGTCGACGCCCCGCAGCTGCTGGTGCCGAACCCGGCCGGGGTGACCTTCCTGCGGCTGCTCGGCCGCTCCACCCGCTTCCGTCGCCCCGACGGGGAGTATCCAGTGCACCCGTCGGTGCCGGTGCTCGGGCGCTGGCTGACCTTCCTCGCCGAGCGGGCCGAGCACCCAGGCTCGTCGGCGCTGGTGGCGATGACCGACGCGCTGACCCTGCACTGGGCCACCGGCCAGAGCGTGGTGGAGGACCTGCACCTGCCGGCGCTGCTCGGCTGGATCGACCCGCCGGCCGGGCTCACCGGCCCCGAGGCGGCGGCCCGGGCCGAGGACCCGGCGCTGTGCCCGCCCGCCGGGCCGGCCACCGACCCCGACTTCGACAACCACCGCCTCGCCCCGGCCATCGCCGCGTACGCCGCCGCCGAGGACGATCCGGAGGCGCGCGCCGGGGCGTACGCGGAGCTGGAGCGGCTGCTGCGCGACCAGCTCGCGCCCACCTGGGAACTGATGTGGCGCGGCGTGGGGTTGCTGCGCGGCCTGCCGCCGGGGGCCCGGGTGGCCGGCCGGTGGGACGGCGACAAGGACGCGTTCACCGGGTACGCCGAGCACGTCGACGCGGGCGGCCCGCCGCAGCCCCGCCGCGACGGGGCGGTGGCCGCCGCCCAGCGGCTGCACCGGCTGGAACGGGCCCTGACCTCGTACGCCGTCCAGCGCGCCTACGACGACCCGCTGGTGATGGCGGAGCACCGGCTGACCGGCGAGGCGTTCGTGGGCGAGGTGACCCTGGCCGACCCGAAGCGGGTGGACGACACCGGGAAGCGGCCGGTGCTGCGCCCCCGCGTCCAGGTCGTCACCACCGAGCCGGTGCCGATGCCGGTCGGCACCACGCTGTACTCGCCGGCCCGGCCGGCGCAGAAGGCCAAAGTGGTCTTCGTGACCCCGGCGGCGGACGGCAAGACCGAGGTGGTGCTGGAACTCTCCGGCGGGATGGGCCGGGGGCTGACGGCCCCGCCGGGCACCGTGCCCGAGGTGGGGGAGCGGCTCTGCTACACCACCCTGTCGGACTCCTTCATGCCGGCGGGGACCTTCCCTGCCGTCGAGGAGACCCCGTGGACCCACGGGGGCCCGCCGGCCCCCGCGCCGCCCGGCTCCGGCCCGGCCCTTGCGCCTGGGTCGCACGGCCCCGCCTCGGGCTCCACCGACCGCGCGGTCGCGGCGGTCTCTTCGGCCGACGCGTACGGCGACCCCGACGAGGAGTGGGCCTGACCGGCCCGACGCGTCGGTCTCCCACCCGCCCGGGCCTGGGCTGGACTCCCGTCACCGGTCCAGCGCCATCTGGCCCGGAACTCGCCGCCACTCTCCGTTACCTTCTTGCGTTTCCGGGACCTACCCCCTCCGCGCGCTTTGCTCTGCACCCACCGACGCGCCAGGCACGCTGCGTGAACTCCGCGAACTGCCCGCTGACTGGATATGTCCAGGTCAAGACCCGTGGTGCGGTGATGGGTGCAGAGCAAAGGGGCGACGGGGCGGTGCGGTCCTCCGGCCGTGGCGTGACGCTGCGTGACGAGGAGCGCTAGGTAACGGTGAGTGATGGCGGGGCGGTGCGCAGGACGGTCCGGTGGGCGGCGTCGAGCGCCTCGGCCGCTGGCACCTCGACGTCCGGAACGACGCCCGTGCCCTCCCAGTTGGTGCCGGAGACCGGGTTGACCGGGCTGGCGATCGGCACCGAGAGGTGCAGGTGCGGGTGGACGGGGAACCCCGTCCGGGGGTGGGCGCCGCCCCCGGTCCGCTCGCCGACGACCGTGGCCCGGCCGTGCTGCTGGAGCGCGTAGGCGAGCGACTCGCCGCCGGAGAAGGTCGTCGCGCTGGTCAGGACGGCCAGCGGCCGGTCGCCGCCGAAGCGGGCTCCGGCCAGCGGTGCGGGGCTCCAGAACTGGCGGTCGGGCAGGTGGCGCTGGCGCATGGTGTAGATGTGCGTCGGGCGGTCGAAGAGGTGCCCGCAGACCAGCGCCTCCATCTCCGGGTCGCCGCCGATCGTCTCGCGCAGGTCGAGGATCAGGGCGTCGGCGTCGGCGACCAGGCGCAGCGCGGCGGTCATCGCCTCCCCGGCCAGCGTGGGGGAGAACAGTGCGGGCTCGATCCGCACCAGGCCGACGTTGTCGGGCAGCCGCTCCACCCGGTGGATGCCGCCCAGGCTGGCCCGGGCCATCCCGGGCAGCGCGTCGGCGAGCGGATCCCCGCCGTCCTCCGGCAGCGGCCGGTCGTGGAACTTCACCCGCAGGTGGCGGTCGCCGTTGACCGACCGGAGTGTCCGGGTGAGCGAGTCGGCGAGCGCCGACCAGGATGCTGCCTGCCGGTGCTGGTCCGTCTCCGCCCGCAGCAGCCCGGCGAGCCGGGCCGCGACGTCGGCGAAGACGTAGTGCTCGCCGACCAGCCGGGCCGTGCGCTCGACGACCTCGGCGATCTCGATCTGCGATGCCGGTTGTTCCCGTGTGTCGAGGGTTGTCATGCCCGCAGTAGAGCAGCGCTTTGACAAAGCGTCAAGAGAGGTAGACACTTTCGGTATGACGCCGACGCCCGCGGAGCAGCCGCTCGACGACCTGCTGGAGGTCACCACCCCGGCGCAGTTCAAGGCGCTCGGGCACCCACTGCGGCAGCGGCTGCTCTTCGCGCTCGGGCAGCGCCCCGCCACCATCAGCCAACTCGCGGTGGCGCTCGGCGCGGCCAAGGGCAACGTGGCCCACCACCTCAAGGTGCTGCGCGACGCCGGCATGGTCCGCGTCGCCCACACCCGCCAGGTCCGCGGCGGCACCGAG
The DNA here is from genome assembly GCF_043202855.1 of Micromonospora sp. NPDC048063. Taxonomy (NCBI): domain Bacteria; kingdom Bacillati; phylum Actinomycetota; class Actinomycetes; order Micromonosporales; family Micromonosporaceae; genus Micromonospora; species Micromonospora sp. NPDC048063. Next base: position 129,560 of record NZ_JBIDBG010000008.1, read on the forward strand.
CAGTACTACCAGCGCAGCGCCCGACGGATGCGCGTGGCGCCCGGCCACGCCGCCGCGACCGCCGCGATGCTCGGGGCGGTCGCCGAGGAGGTCTCCGCGGCGCCCGGCGAGCCGCTGCTGCACCTGCGCCACCTGCGCCTCACCGCGGCCCAGGCCGAACGGCTCGGCGCCGCGCTCAGCGAGCTGCTCGACACCGCCGAGGACGCCGGCGAGGGCGAGGACCGCTACGGCGTGCTGGTCAGCCTCTACCGGCAGACCCCGCCGCCACCGGCCTGACCGGTCCCGCCGACGGGCCGCCGCCCGCCGGTCCAGAATCGGGCTTGACCCTCACGTAACGGCAGGCGGGAGCCTCGTTGGCGGAAGGGAGGGAAACCATGGCGTACACGGTGGGACAGGTGGCGAAGTTTGCCGGGGTGACCGTGCGGACGCTGCACCACTACGACGAGATCGGGTTGCTCTCGCCCAGTGGCCGCAGCAGCACGGGCTACCGGCGCTACGACGACGCCGACCTGGAGCGGTTGCAGCACATCCGCTACTACCGGGAGCTGGGGTTCCCGCTGGAGGAGATCGCCGCGATCCTCGACGACCCGGCGAGTGACCCGGCGGCGCACCTGCGCCGCCAGCACGAGCTGCTGACCGTACGGATCAAGAGGCTCCAGGAGATGGTCACGGCGATCGAGTTCGCGATGGAGGCGAGCAAGTTGAACATTGCACTGACCCCGCAGGAGCGGTTCGAGGTCTTCGGCGACTTCGACCCGGAAGCGCACGCCGAGGAGGCCGAGCAACGGTGGGGCGGCACCGAGGCGTACCGGGAGTCGAACCGGCGCGTGTCCCGCTACACCAAGGACGACTGGCTGCGGAACAAGGCCGAGAACGAGGACTGGGGGCGGCGGTTCGTCGAGGTGATGTCCTCCGGCGCGCCGGCGGACAGCCCGGCGGCGATGGAGTTGGCCGAGGAGCACCGGCAGCTCATCAGCCGCTGGTTCTACGAGTGCTCGTACGAGGTCCACACGGGGCTGGCCGACATGTACGTGGCGGACGAGCGGTTCACCGCGTACTTCGAGAGGATCAGGACGGGGATGGCGGCGTACCTGAGCGAGGCCATCCACGCCAACGCGATCAGCCGCGCCTGATCGTGCGGTCCGTCCGCACCCTGGAGGTCACCAGTGCTCATCGTCGCCGGCAGTCTCTACGTCGACCCTGACGAGCGGGACGCCTACCTCGCCGACTGCGTCGAGGTCGTCCGGCAGGCGCGGTCCGCGCCGGGCTGCGTCGACTTCGCGATCGGCGCCGACCTGGTCGAGCCGGGCCGGATCAACGTCTACGAGCGCTGGGAGTCCGACGCGCAACTGCTGGCCTTCCGGGGTGCGGGGCCGGCCGAGGAGCAGACGGTGGCGATCCGCGGCGCCGAGGTGCACAGGTACCGCATCTCCGGCGTCGAGGCTCCCTGACCGGGCTCGGCCGGGCGCCTTCGCGCCCGGCCGGCCCCGGATCCGCTCCGGCACGGCCGGCCGAGCCCGGCTGGCCGTGCGGCCGGCCGGCCGGAGCGGGGCTCACCGTCCATCGGCGACGTGGTCGTAGACGGTGCGGGCGAGGCGGCGGACCACCTCGTCGCCGGTGGCGATCGGGCCGGAGGTGAGGAACGCGACCGCGACCTCGGAGCCGGGGATGAGGTAGTAGCCCACGTCGTGGGAGGCGTCCGGCAGGTCGCCGGTCTTGTGGGCGACCGGGACGCCGGGCGGCAGCGCGGCGGGGATCTTGGTGTTCAGGGTCTGCCGCCGCATGAAGTCGATCAGCAGGTCGCGGGAGCCGGGCGTGAGGATCTGCGCGTCCCAGACCGCGCCGAGCAGCGAGACGACATCGTCCGGGCTGGTGTAGTTCTCCTCGCCCCGCCGGGCGGCGTCCTCGTCGAGGAACTTGCGGGCCAGGATGGTCTGCCACTGGTTCATCGAGTCCGCCAGGGCGTTGACCGGCCCGAACCCGTGCAGGTAGCCGATCAGCACGTTCGCGGCGGTGTTGTCGCTGTAGACGATCGTGTACTCGGCGAGCCGACGCAGGCTCACCACCTGCGGGAACGTCTCGTGCTGGAGCTCGCCCGTGCCGTCGACCACGTCGGCCGGGGTGACCAGCACGCCCTCGTCCAGCGACACCTGGCCGCAGTCGACCCGGCGCAGCAGCTCCACGAGGATCCACAGCTTGATCACGCTGGCCGCCTTCGGCCGGAACGTGCCGTTCACCGCGACCTGCTGGTCGCCGTACCGGCCCGAGAGGTCGCGGACCGTGACGCCGGCCGGGTTGGTGCCGGCCGTGGCGTCGACCACCTGCCGGAGCCGGTCGGTCAGCGGCAGCAGCCGGCGGCCGGCGGCCGGATCGGTGGGCGGCGGGGGGTCGGTGACCACCGGGCCGGCCAGCCGCTGCGGCCGGGCGCCGGGGCGGGCCACCTCCAGGAAGCCCCACCGGCGGCCGACGAGCGGGACGTCGTAGGCGTAGGTCGTACCGTCGAGGGTCAGCGTGCCGCGCGCGGACCGGCCGACGACCCGCATGTCCGGGTCGGCGGCGCGGCCGGTGTCGCCGTCGCAGGCCCGGTAGCGCACGGTGCGCGTGCCGGTGTCCACCGAGAACACCCCGCCGGGGAAGGGCAGCCAGGCCGCCGTGCTGGCCGGCGGGCGCCCGGGCCCGGGCTCCGGCCCGCCGCCGTCCGCCGCCGCCGGCCCCGCCGCCAGCGCCAGCAGGGTGACGACCGCCAGCGGTACGCGCACCGCGCCCCGCCAGGAAGATGAGCGCTTCTTGTCCGTTTTTCTCACGTTTATACGATATGAAGCCCGCGGGTCGCTCGGCATCGCGCCCAGCGGTGTCACCCGTCCGGGGCGCGGGCGGCGGCTATCGTGGCGACCGCTCCGGCGGCAGGCCCGGGGCGAGTCGGCGCAGCGAGGCGAACGTGGGGACCAGCGCGTCGTACAGCTGGGAGAACAGCGGCAGCAGGGCGGCGTACGTGGCGGCGGCGGCCGGGTCGGGGCGGACGGTCTCCTCGAGGTGCACCAGGTCGGCGGCCAGGTCGACGGAGGCGACCAGCCCCAGCGCCTCCATGCCGAGCAGCGCCGCCCCGAAGCTGGAGCCCTCGCGCTCGACGGGGAAGCGCACCGGCATGCCGAGCACGTCGGCGAGCATCTGCCGCCACAGCGGGCTGCGGGCGAACCCGCCGCTGGCCCGGATCTCCCGCACCTCGTTGCCGGCGGCCCGTACCGAGGCCAGCACCAGCGCCAACTGCTGGCAGACCCCCTCCAGCCCGGCCCGCACCAGGTGCGCGCGGCGGTGCCCGTGGGTCAGCCCCACGTACGCGCCGCGCGGCAGCGCGCTCCAGTGCGGTGCCCGCTCGCTCAGCAGGTACGGCAGCATGATCAACCCGCCGGAGCCGACCGGGGCCTCGGCGGCCACCGCCAGCAGCTCCCGCTCGGCGTGCTCGCCCAGCTCCGGGGCGAGCGCGTCGCCGGCCCAGTCGAGCACGAGACCGCCGTTGTTGATCGCGCCACCGACCACCCAGCGCTGCTCGGTCAGCGCGTAGCAGAACACCCCGCCGAGCGGGTCCACGCCGGGGCGTTCCACCATCACCCGCATCGCGCCGCTGGTGCCGATCGAGCAGGCCATCACGCCCGGGGCCACCGCGCCGAGCCCGAGGTTGGCCAGCGGGCCGTCGCCCGCGCCGACGACCACCTTCGTGTCGGGCGGCAGCCCGGTCGCGGCGGCCGCCTCGGCGGTGAGCCCCGGCAGCACGGCGGTGGTGGGCACCAGCTCGGGCAGTTGCTCCTCGGTGATCCCGGCGATGCCGAGCGCCTCGGAGTCCCAGGAGAGCTGGTGGATGTCCATCAGGCCGGTCGCGGAGGCGACCGAGTGGTCGGTCACCAGCGCGTCGCACAGCCGCAGCAGGACCCAGTCCTTGATGCCCACCCAGTAGGCGACCCGCCCGAACAGCTGCGGATCCTGCTCGGCGTACCAGAGCAGCTTGGGCAGCGGCGCCATCGGGTGGACCGGGGTGCCGGTGCGGCGGTGCAGCGCCAGCCCGGACGGGACCGCCCGCAGCCGTTCGGCCTGCCGGCTGGCCCGCGAGTCGGCCCAGGTGAGCGACGGGGTGAGCGGGTTGCCGTCGGCGTCCAGCCCGATCAGGCTGTGCATCGCGGTGCTGAACGCCAAGCCGGCGATCGGCCGGCCCAGCTCCGCCACGACCGCGCGGATCGACTCGAGGACCGCCGTGTGGATGCGGCGCGGATCCTGCTCGGCCCAGCCGGGGTGCGGCTCGTCGAGCGGGTAGCCGACCGAGCGGTGCAGGAGTTGCGTGCCGTCGACGTCGTACGCGACCGCCTTGGTGCTGGTGGTGCCGATGTCGACGCCGACCACGACGGCGCGGAGCGGCTCGCTCACCGACTCCACCCCCTCGCCGTACGCACGGTGACACCGGCCGCCGCTGACGTTACCGAGCGTCCCGACGCCCCGCAGGGGGAACAAGGAGTCACGATCAGCCCTTCCCCGGGCCGCCCTCGCGGCACCAGAATGCCGATCAGTGTGAATGTTCTGCATGTTCACCCAGACGGGCAGCAGCTACTAGTGGTTGTTTTCCTTTCTAGAGCTGTCCATAATTGACTGTCGTGGGAAGTGTTTATCGGATCGGCGAGTTTGCCAAGCGGGTGGGCCGTTCGGTGAGCACGGTGCGCCGGTGGGAGGCGGAGGGCCGGATCGCGGCTCGTCGTCTGCCGTCGGGGCAGCGGTATTTCGACGATTCGGATGTGCGCAGGGTTTTGCAGCCGGGCTTCGCCGTCGACCGGCGGAAGGTTGTGGTGTACTGCCGGGTCTCGTCGCCGGGTCAGAAGTCCGATTTGGCTTCGCAGGTGGCGGCGATGCAGCAGTTCTGCCTCGCTCGCGGTCTGGCCGTGGACGAGTGGATCAGTGAGGTCGGCGGCGGGATGGACCTTCGCCGTAAGGAATTCCTGGCGTTGATGGACGCCGTCGACCGGGGTGAGGTCGCCACGCTGGTGGTGGCGCACAAGGACCGGTTGGCCCGGTTCGGGTTCGACTTGCTGGAGCATGTGGCGGCGCGCGGCGGCTGCGAGATCGTCGTGGCCAACCAGGAGTCCCTGTCCCCGCGGCAGGAGCTGGTCGAGGATTTCCTGGCCATCATCAACTCCTTCTCGTGCCGGCTGTACGGTTTGCGCCGCTTTGAGGAGGAGTTGAAACGGGCGGACTTGACCGTGGAGGGTGACCGGTGAAGGTCACCCGGATCGCCTACTCGGCCCGTCTGAATCCTGGCAAGTACGCCGCTCTGGTGGAGCAGGCCCGCCGGTTGGGTCGGGTGCGTAGTGAGGTGTGGCAGCGTTACGGCGCGATCAACGGTGTCGGGTCCGGGTTGAGAGACCGGCAGGTGCGGGACCGCTGGTTGGCCGACGGCATCCACGTGCAGTTTGGTGTGTTGGCGAACGCGTGGAAGGAAACGGTCCGCGACGCCGTCGCCGACATCGCAGCGAACATGGAGGCGGCCAAGGTCGACGTCCGGCGGGCGGTCAGCCAACGCACCAACGATCCGGGCGAGCGTCAGCGGATGTTCACCGCGCTGCGGGCCGACCAGTGGGCCAGTGACCCGTTCCTGGCCCGGCAGATGCGCAAGCATTGGAAGCGGGGCCGCAACCGCACGCATGATCAGATCGTGGTGCGCGCCGACAAGTACCACACCGCCGTCGATGGGTGGGGCCGGTTGTGGCTGGCGGTCCCGGGCCTGGAGCCCCGCAAGATGGTCAGGATCCCGCTGTCCACGACGGTCACGCCGACGGGTACCTTGCGGCTGATCCTGCGCGGCGGCCGGGTCGAGGTGCACTACCAGATCGACGCGGCGCAGATGCGGTCGTCGCAGCGGCCGTGCGGCGAGGCGACGGTCGGTGTGGACAAGGGCTACACCGAAGCCCTGACCGACTCCGACGGCCAGCCCCACGGTGAACAGCTTGGTGTGCTGCTGTCCAGTGAGTCGGACCGGTTGAAGGAACGGAACCGGCGGCGGGCGAAGCTGCGCTCGATCGCGAACACCGCCGCCCGGCGTGGGGACCACGCGAAAGCGCACCGGGTCAAGGTCAACAATCTCGGCACCGTGAAGCGGGACCGGCAGGCCGCCCGGCATCGGGCGCGGGTGCGCACGGAGATCTTCACCGCCGTGCACGAGGTCGTGGACAAGGCCGCCACGGTGGTCGCCGAAGACCTCACCACACGCTTCACCAGCCGCAGAAAGCTTCCTAAGAACATGAACCGGCGTCTCGCCGCGTGGACCAGAGGAGTCACCGCCGAGGCCCTGAAAAGCGTGTCGGAGCGTAGAGGTTCTGCGCTCGTTCCCGTCAACGCCGCCTACACCTCACAAACCTGTCACCAATGCGGCGCCTTCGGCCGCCGTAGTGGGGACCGGTTTCACTGCACCCGCTGCGGGGTGGTGTGGCAGGCCGACGTGAACGCCGCGATCAACATCCTGCACCGAGCCGGCGACCCCGACATCGCCCTGCACACCCCACACCAGCGGGTGAAGCAGATCCTGCAGGACCGGACCGATCGCCACCGGACCAGACTGCCGGTCCAGGACTCCAGCCCGCGGCTACCGCTGGGCGGAGAGCGAACTATCCGAACTGCTCGGCTATGAGCAACGAGTAGGAAGCAGGAAACAGGATGAGGCTGAAGCCGGCCGGCGCGGTGCTCACCGCACTCGCCACGGTCCTCACCACGGTGGTCACCGGCGTCCCGCCGGCCGCCGCGCAGCACCGCGACAGCGGCTACTCGGCGGAGATCCGCCGGGCGTCGTACGGCGTCCCGCACATCACCGCCCGCGACTTCGCCTCCCTCGGCTTCGGCGTCGGTTACGTGCAGGCCGAGGACAACGTCTGCGTCATCGCCGAGAAGATGGTCACGGTCAACGCCGAGCGGTCCCGCTTCTTCGGGGCGACCGGCCCGACGGACGCGAACGTGCGCAGCGACCTGTTCTTCCGTAAGGCCATCGACGAGCGCACAGCCGAGCGGCTGCTCCAGGGGCCGCGCGACGGCGTGCACTCCCCGTCGGACGAGGTCCGCGACCAGATCCGCGGCTTCGTCGCCGGCTACAACCACTATCTGCGCCGCACCGGCGCGGCGAACCTCACCGACCCGGCGTGCCGGGCGAAGCCGTGGGTGCGCCCGCTGACCGAGCTGGACGTCTGGCGCGCGAGCTGGGCCAGCATGGTCCGGGCCAGCTCGCGGGCGGTGCTCGACGGGATCGTCGCCGCCGCCCCGCCGACGGCGACCGGCCCGGCCGCCGCGCTGGACGCGCCGGGCGCGGCGGCGGTGGTCGCCTCCGCCGACGGCGCGCCCGCCGGGGTGGGCAGCAACGCGTACGGGCTGGGCGCGCAGGCCACCACGCACGGCGGCGGGATGGTGCTGGCCAACCCGCACTTCCCGTGGGAAGGCGCCGAGCGCTTCTACCGGATGCACCTCAAGGTCCCCGGCCGCTACGACGTGGAGGGTGCGGCGCTGGTCGGCGACCCGATCGTCGAGATCGGGCACAACCGCACCCTCGCCTGGAGCCACACCGTCTCCACCGCTCGCCGCTTCGTCTGGCACCGGCTCGCGCTGGTCCCCGGCGACCCCACCTCGTACTACGTGGACGGTCGGCCCCGGAAGATGACCACCCGCACCGTCACCGTGCAGGTGCCCGGCCCGGGCGGCGGGACGGTGCCGGTCAGCCGTACCTTCCACGACACCCACCTCGGCCCGGTGGTCGTGGTCCCCGGCACGTTCGACTGGACCGCCACCAGCGCGTACGCGATCACCGACGCCAACGCGACCAACAACCGCGCGTTCGACGGCTGGCTCCAGATGGGCCGGGCGAAGACGGTGCGCGAGCTGAAGCGGGTGCTCGACCGGCACCAGTTCCTGCCCTGGGTGAACGTGATCGCCGCCGACGCCCGCGGCGAGGCGCTCTACGCCGACCACTCGGTGGTGCCCCGGGTCACCCACGAGCTGGCCGCCGCCTGCATCCCCGCGCCGTTCCAGCCGCTCTACGCCGCCAGCGGCCAGGCCGTCCTCGACGGCTCCCGGTCGGCCTGCGCGCTCGGCCGGGACCCCGACGCGGCCGTGCCCGGCATCCTCGGCCCGGCCAACCTGCCGGTCCGCATCCGCGCCGACTACGTGACCAACTCCAACGACAGCCACTGGCTGGCCAACCCGGAGGCGCCGCTGGAGGGCTACCCGCGCATCATCGGCAACGAGCGCACCGAGCGCAGCCTGCGCACCCGGCTCGGCGTGGAGCAGGTGCGGGGGCGGCTCGCCGGCACCGACGGGCTGCCGGGGCGGGGCTACACCACGTCCCGGCTCTGGCAGACCGTCTTCGGCAACCGCGCGTACGGCGGCGAACTCGTCCGCGACGACCTGGTGGCGCTGTGCACCACGCACCCCACCGCGACCGCCTCGAACGGGACCACGGTCGACCTGCGCGACGCCTGCGCGGCGCTGAAGGGCTGGGACCTGCGCGTCGACCTGGACAGCCGGGGCGCGCACCTGTTCACCGAGTTCGCCCTGTCCGGCGGCATCCGCTTCGCCGACGCGTTCGACGCCGCCGACCCGGTGCGCACCCCGAGCCGGCTGAACACCGCCGACCCGCGCGTGCTCACCGCGCTCGCCGACGCGGTCCGCAGGCTCGCCGGCATCCCGCTCGACGCGCGCCTCGGCGACGTCCAGACCGAGCCGCGCGGCGACCGGCGCATCCCGATCCACGGCGGGCGCGCCGAGGCCGGCGTCTTCAACATGATCATCAGCCCGCTGGCACCCGGCGTCGGCTACCCGAAGGTGGTGCACGGCTCGTCGTTCGTGATGGCCGTCGAGCTGGGCCGGAACGGCCCGTCGGGACGGCAGATCCTCACCTACTCGCAGTCGAGCAACCCGAACTCCCCCTGGTACGGCGACCAGACGCGGCTCTACTCGGGCAAGGGTTGGGACACCATCAAGTACACGGAGGCGCAGCTCAAGGCCGACCCCAACCTGCGCACCTACCGGGTGGGGGAGGGCCACCGCCACTGACCCGCTCCGTTCGCCGCGCCGGTCGGGTCACTCGGCCCGGCCGGCGCGCCATGTCTCGCCGCGACCGACCCAGCCAGATCATCCACCCCGCTGACAGTCGGCCCGAAAGCTCACGGAGCGACGAGGCGATCCACACCGTAGTGGTCCCACCAGGACTGTCGGTGCTTGCGGACGCGCCCTGCGACGCGGGTCAACAGCAGCCAGTTGCCGTTCTGCACCAGTGCCGCGTCCTCCGACCGCCCGGCCAGCACTCGTGCGACCGCCGCCGCCATGTTCGGAATCCCCTTGTCGACCAGGTCGTCCGCGTGCATGGAAAAGTCGAGGTCAACGTACGTTTCAGGCTCCCACTCCCAGCGGGTTCCGTCGTCGTCCTCGGCGTCGTAGTAACCGTGACGGCCCGCGTAGATGGTCAAGGCGTACCCGCGTTCCTCGTAGAGCCGGGCGCTGAACAGCCGGGGGTTGTCCGTCGGAGTCGGCATCTCGGTGACATCCGCGGCCGCCAGTTCGGCCACCTCCTCCAACGGGGCACTGCCCGCCAGCGTCAATCGGAACTCGACAGCCATCTCTCCAGCCTCTCGTCAATCTCGCCACACGATTTGCACGATCGCGCCTCCTCGTGTCACCGCCACCAGTTCCTTCAGCTTGTCGACAGGCCAGGTGTCGAACTGATTCCGCAGGGCCGAGAGATCACCACGCCAGTCCTGGAGGTTCAGCACCACGCGTTGGGTCTGTTCCTTGTCGATCTTCGCGTGGACCTCGCTCCACACACCCCGTACTGGTTTGTCGGGAGTGGGAGAGTAGCAATCGAAGACGTGGCCCTCGATGAGGTAATCCGGGTCCTTGTCCGGGTTGCCGGAGTCGCCGGTGCTGAGCCGCGCCTCGGCGATCTCCTGCCTGGTCGGGTTCTGGTGCACCCGGTAGCCTCTGTCGGCGACCTGGTCGGCGCACTCGTTCTCAAGTTCCAGGGGACGGCGCCCGCCGATGTCCAGCTTCGGTCTGATCCTGGTGCGTGGTCCGGTCGGCGTACCTCCAGGCCTGCCGGTGGCGCGCCGGTTCCAGGACACCCCTGCGTCTTCGCCAGCGGCGGCGGCATCGCCCGTGGAGGTCGGATCGCCGGCGGTGGTGGGGGTGGGGCTGGTCGGTGCAGGACCGCCAGCCCCGGTCAATTTCCCGATGCCCCCAGGCGACGTGCGTCGACGATCGCCGCTTCGACGAATTGTCGGGCGCTCCCGGCGCGCTGGACTACCAGCACCAGGACCTGCTTGATGCTGCTTAGCGCTGACAGGAGCGGGCCCGGCTGGCCACCCTGCAGGACCACGGCGGTGAGCCGCCGCGCCTCGTCGGCCCGGGCGATGGCTCCGGCCGCCGCGTCACGGGCGCCGTCGACGGTGTTCCGCACGGGTGTCAGTACGGTGATCGTCTGTTGCGGAGTGGCCTCCTGGGGGACGGCCATGGCTGCCGTCGTCGCCTCGCCGACCGAGGTGGCGAGGCCGGTCAGGCTTTCGCGGATTCCGGTGATCTCTTGCCGCACCCGGGCCGTACCGGCGGCCACAGCGGCGAAACCGGCGCCGGCAGCTCGCAGCGCTACTTCTCGCGCCTGATCGTCGGCGGCGGCTGCCAGCCCCTGAGCTCTGTCGACGCCGTTCATCAGCACACGGAGTTGGCCGACAATCCTCTCGATGTGCGACACGGCTGACCCTCCCCGATCGACGATGGTGAGGATGTTCGCATGTCAGAACGTACCGTGGCGCCGTGGCGCCGACCAGACGACAGGAGGGTGGCTCCCGGTAGGCGGGCAGCGTGTGACGTGCTGGTCCCCGTGGCAACCCTTGCGTCGCCACAATGTGAGTCGAGGCGGCAGAACCCCCTTATCGTCCGATTTGGTCCGCCGTTCGGCTATTTTGCCCGGATGCGTCGTGTCCCTGCCGGCCGTTGTCACCGTTGACACCGGTGACACCCCGATTGGTGGCCTGCGCGGCGAAGGAGTCGGCGTGGCAAAGACTGATTCGACGGGTTCCACGTGGCGGTACCGGTGGGCGCACCGGCAGAACGAACGACGGCGGCGCGAGTTCCGCAGCGCCGAGCAGGAATGGCGACGACGCGACGACGAACTGCGCCGCCTGCGTACCCTCGCCGAGGCGTTCCACGGCTCGACCGCCGCGGGCGCGGGACTGCCCCTGGAACTGGCCCCCGACGAGGTGGTCTTCTGGGTGCTGCCGGCCGCGCAACTGGTGGAGGTCCGGCACACCGCCGTGCTGCCCGCGCCGGACCTGACAATCGCCCCGGAGGCCGCCCCACTGCGCGCCCGCAGGCCCGACGGCGTCCGCGTCGCCGACGCCGGGATGGCGGTGATCACCAACCGCCGGCTCGTGCTGCTCGGCGGGCGCGGCCGGCGCGACTGGGCGTACGGGAAGATGACCGGCCTGTCCCACGACCCGCACGCGCCGGTCACGCTGATACAGGTGCTGGACCGGCGGCGCACCTCCGGGCTGATGCTCCCCGCCGACGTCGCCGCCGACTTCCGGTTCAAGCTGGCGCTGGCCTTCGCCGACGCCATCGAGCAGCGCGGCGCGGTGCTCGACCAGCTCGACGAGGCGATCGCCGAGCACGCACAGCTCAAGCCGTTCCGGCCACAGATCGCGACCCCCGGGCAGGCCCGGCCCTTCGCGTTCGTGCCCGGCGGCCGGCGCACCGTGGCCGTCGCCGCCGGCATCGCCCTGCTGGTGCCCGCCGCGCTGCTCGACACCGACCCCTCCGACCCGACCGGCTCCGAGGTCGCCGTCGCCGCCACCCCCGCGCCCAGCGGCACCCCCGCGCCCAGCGGCACCCCCGCCCCGAAGGCCGCGACGCCCGTCGTCCCGCCGAAGGCGGCGACCGCGTCCGCGCCGCGCCGCGACACCACGTCGCCCTCGCCGACGCCCGCCCGGGAGCGGCGGTGCGGCGCCCCCGCCAACCCGATGGGGTACGACTTCTGCGGCGGCAACCGCATCCGCAAGCCGGCGGCGGAGATCTGCGACTGGTTCGACTGCGTCCCCGAGTTCTGGGCCGGGCGGGGCTACCTGGTGCAGTGCCGCGACGGCTCGGTCAGCCTCACCGGCGGGCGGCGCGACGCCTGCGCCGAGCACGACGGGATGCGCCGCACCGTCTGGAGCTGACCCTCGGCGGGTGTGTCCCGGGCGCGCGGTGCGGCCTCGCTGCTCAGCGCGCTCCGCGTCGGGCGGGTCCGCGACGACCGCCTCAGCGCAGCCGTTGCAGGGGGAGCAGGCCGGCGAGGATCGCCGCGGCGGCGAGGGGCAGCAGGTCCAGGTCCGCGGCGATCCCCACGAACCCGAGCAGTACCGGCACCGGCACCCACGCCGGCAGCAGCCGGGGTCGCGTGGTCCCCGCCTGCACCAGCAGGGTGAGGATGCCGACCTGGAACAGCAGCGGCCCCAGCATCATGGCCGGATCGGGCAGCGCGGCGGCATCGGCCAGCCCGGGGAACAGGTCGCCGAGGATCACCCACACGAAGGCGGCCACCCCGACCAGCCCCAGCACGGTCGCCGCCTCGGTGAGGACCCGTCGCCGGGGCGCGACGGCCAGCAACAGCCGGCGCAGCCCGACGACCAGCGCGCCGAACAGCAGGATCCCGACGAGGAAGAAGGTGTGGCCGACGTCCCAGGCCAAGCCGTCGCCCCGGTCGCCGTCGAGGCCGTCGACCAGGCGGAGCAGGCCGTAGAGCAGCAGGAGCGCCGGGCCGCCGACGGCGGCCGCCCGCACGAGCCTCGTCGACGTCCGCGCATCGGTGTCAGTCATCCACCCAGCGTCGACGCCCGACCGGCCGCGCTCCATCCGGGACTTCCCGCATCGGCCCCCGACCGACCACCCCGAGCACCGCCCGGGGATGCGAGGGTGGCGCGCCCTTCGCATGATGTTCCCCGTGATCAACGACAAGCACGACCAGCACCGCAAGAAGAAGAAGCGCGACTACTGCGGCGGGTGCAGTTGCGACGTGCCCAACTGCGACGTGCCCAACTGCAACTTCGGGCTCTTCTCCACGCTGCTCACCCTCGGCGCGCTGCTCGCCCGGCTCGTCGCGCCCGGTCGGGCGTCGGCACCCACGGCCGCTCCGGCCAGGCGGGCGCCGCTGGTGGATCGGGCCGGCCGGGCCGCGATCCTCGGCTACCGGCGCTGGCTGTCGCACCGCTGGCCGGGGCAGTGCCGCTACACCCCCACGTGCAGCGCGTACGGGCTGGCCGCCGTGGAGCGGTACGGGCTGGCCGTCGGCGGGCGGATGGCCGCCGACCGGGTGCGCCGCTGCCGTCCCGACGTGCCGCGCGGCACCCACGACCCGGTGCGCTGACCCGGGGATGCCCCTGACCTGCGGAATATCCCGCCCGCCCGCGCTCCCGGTTCGGCCATGATGGGGCCATGGAGATCCGCTCCGACGACGGCGCCCGGGTGAGGATCCGGCCGGTGGGCTACCAGCCGGGGGTCGAGCCGCCGGACGACCCGGACGAGGCGGCGGACTGGGACGACTGGCTGCTCGTCGAGACCGACGCCCGCACCGCCGACGGGCAGTCGTGGTCGCACTACACGCCCTGCCTGACGGTGTCCGAGGCGTACGCGCTGGCGGGCTGGCTGCGGCAGCAGGCCGAGACGACCGGAGACCCGGCGGAACCCTTGGCGGTGGTGCGCTTCATCGAGCCGAACCTGGCCTTCCGCGCCCGGGTGCTGCGCCGTCGCCGGCTGGCGCTGACGGTCGAGTTCTCGTACGAGTCGCTGCCCCCGTGGATGCCGCGGCGGCCGCTCAGCGCGGTCTACCCGCTGACGCTCACGGTCTCCGCCGGGGCCCTCGCGGTGGCGGCGGAGCAGTGGGCGCGGGAAGTCGAGGCGTACCCCCGCCGGGTCGCCTGCTGACTGCCGCCGACCCGGCCGCGACCGTGCGCCGTGCTGCCGGCGGTGGTGTGGGCCCCTCCCTCCGCCCGGTTGCGGCGGCTACGGCCGGACGATCATCGTCCGCCTCATGGTGGCTCCACCACGTCGGCCGGTGTTTGCTCAACCTCCCCGCGACGCGGGTCAGCAACAGCAGGTTGTGGTTGAACACGAGGGCCGCGTCCTCGCTTCGTTCGTTCAGGACCCGCGCAGTGGTCGCCAGCACGTTGGGGATCCCCTTGTCGGCCAGCACGTCCTTGCGCATGTAGAAGTCGATGTCGACGTACGTTTCCGGCTCCCACACCCACAGCGAGCCGTCGTCGTCTTCGGCGTCGTAGTAGCCGTGCCTGCCCGACGTGATGTCGACGACGAAGCCGCATTCCTCGTTGAGTGCGGAGGTGAGCATGCGGTTGCCGGAGAAGGTGCACGTCTCGACGGCGTTCGGTGCGGCGAGTTCAGCCACCTCGTCGAGGGGGATCTCGCCTGCCAGCGTCAACCGGAACTCAACAGCCATCCTCGCAGTCACTCCCTCAGTTCCGCGTTGAGCTTCTCGGTGTGCGACATGTGGCCGGTGCCCCCGATCGAAGGCGGTCAAGGTCCGGGAGGCTGGGGCCACGAAGCAGCCCGTGGCACCTGAGTCACTCCGGGCCGCTGCCGGCTTCCACGTCGTCGGCGCCCCGGCCGAAGTCGGGGACGGTCAGCGAGCCGTCGTCGGCGAGGGGGAAGCCCGGGTTGCAGGCGATCTCCCAGACGTGCCCGTCGGGGTCGGCGAAGCAGCCGGCGTAGCCGCCGTAGAAGGTTTCCCGCGCCGGCCGGGTCACCTCCGCCCCGGCGTCGGCCGCCACCGCCAGCAGCTCGTCGACCTCGCCCCGGGACCGGACGTTCTGCGCCAGCGTCATCCCGCCGAACCCGCGCCCGTCGGCCACGCCGGCGTCGGCGGCCAGCTTGTCGCGGCTCCACAGCACCAGCGCCAGGCCGCCGGCCTGGAAGAAGACGGTCTCCTCGACCTCCTGGCCGCGCCAGCCGAGCCGCTCGTAGAAGGCGCGGGCGCGGGCCACGTCGGCGACGCCGAGGGTGACCAGGCTGATCCGCTGCTCCATCGCCCGGCCCCGAGGGTCGTCGCCCGGGTCGTGGACGTCATCGATCATCGCGGGAACCTCCAGGGGACGACCGGCATCGCGGCCACCGTAACGCGGGCTCACGACAGGCCGGGGCGGCGGCACGCGGACGGATGATGCTGCCGCAGCCGGCGTCCGACCGGGCACCGTGGATCCGACGCCGCAGGGGCGGGCCTCCGGTCAACAGTCCCGGAGGCCCACCCCTGGCGGGTCATGGCGCTCAGCGCAGGGTGGCCGCGCTCGGCGCAGGGTTGCCGTGCTCAGCGCAGGGTGGCCGCGCCGGCGTCGGCGTACTGCTCGTCGAGGTCGCCGGAGGGCGCGCCGCCGACGCCGATGGCTCCGACGACCTGCCCGTCGACGCTTACCGGCACGCCACCGCCGAGGAACAGGGTCCCCGGGATGTCGCGGAGGGTGGCGCCCGCCCCGGTCACCCGGCCGGCCAGCGCGGAGGTGGGCTGGCCGAAGGAGACGGCGGTGAACGCCTTGCGGTGCGCGGACTCGGCCGTCTGCGGGCCGGCGCCGTCGCCCTTGAGCTGCACCTGCACGGTGCCCGACCGGTCGAGGACGACCACGGTGACCCGGTGGCCGCCCTTCTCGGCGGCCTTCACGGTCGCCTCGGCCGCGCGCAGCGCCGCGTCGAGGTCGAGCGACGGGTTCGCCACGACGTTGCTCTTCGCGACGGTCGCGGCCTGTGGCTTCGCCACCGGCTCGGCGGCGGAGGCGGTGACGGCGACGCCGGTGACGGCGGCCACGGCCACGGCGCCGGCGCCCAGGCCGAGCGCCATCCGGCGGCGGAAGTTGTGGATCATCACGATGCTCCCTGAGGTCTTCGGATCGGGGGTGACAGTCCTCAGCCTGGCCGCCGCGCGCGGCGCGGTCATGGCACGCCGGATGCAACCGGGATACCTCGAATGGTTGAACCGGCCACCCCGTTCCTGCCGTACGCTGGACAGTTGTCAAGATCAATTGATCGGAGGTGGGCGGTGGGACGGCAGGACCGGCTGCGCCCGGCGATGCGGTGGGGGTTCCTGCTCCTGCTCGCCGCCGCCGCCTCCCGCTACGGCGTACGCCACGGCTGGGGCGCCGACACCGGCGCGGTGCTGGCGCTGGCCGGGGTGCTGCTGGCCGCGTACGCGATCAACGAGCTGGGGCGGCGCGCGCCCGGCGCGCGCTTCGCGGCGGTGCTCGTCGCCTTCCTCGCGCTGGTGCTCGCCGCGCCGAGCTTCGCCCTGGTGGCGATCCCGCTGTTCTTCGTCGGCCTGCGCCAGCTCCCGCGCCGCGCGGTCTGGCCGCTGGTCGGGCTGCTGACCGGCGCGGTCGTCGTCGCGCAGATCCGGCTGGCCGACCGGCTCGACCCCAGCCTGGTGCTCGGCCCGGTGGGCGTCGCCGCCATCACCACCGTCGTCTTCCTCGAACTCGACCGGCAGAACCGGGCCCGGCAGCGCGCGCTCGACGACCTCCTGGCCGCGCGGGACGAGCTGGACCGCAGCCAGCGCGAGGCCGGGGCGCTGGCGGAACGGGCCCGGCTGTCCCGGGAGATCCACGACACCCTCGCCCAGGGCCTGTCCAGCATGAACCTGCTGCTCCAGGCGGCCGACCAGGAGTGGGACACCGGGCCCGCGCAGGCCCGCGCGCACGTGCGGCAGGCCGCGGCGACCGCCCGGGAGAACCTGGCCGAGGCCCGCCGCTTCGTCCGCGGCCTGGCCTCCCCGGCGCTCGACGGCGCCACACTGACCGACGCCCTGCGGCGGCTGTGCGCGGCGACCGAGCGCGACACCGGCATCCCGGTCCGGTTCGCCGTCGTGGGGACCGTCGCGCCGCTCGGCGTCGACGACGAGGTGGCCCTGCTGCGAGTCGCCCAGGGCGCCCTGGCCAACGTGCGCCAGCACGCCCGCGCGCGGCGGACCGCCGTGACACTGACCTTCGGCGACCAGGAGGTGACGCTCGACGTGTACGACGACGGAACCGGCTTCGACCCCGCCGCCGTCACCGGGTTCGGGCTGACCGGTATCCGGGAGCGGATCACGCAGCTCGGCGGCACCGTCGCCGTCGAGAGCGCACCCGGCGAGGGCACCGCGATCGCGGTCAGCCTGCCGCTGCGGGAGGCCCGATGAGCACGCCGCTGCGGCTGATCCTGGTCGACGACCACCCGGTGGTCCGCGCCGGACTGCGGGCGCTGCTCGGCGGCCGGCCCGACATGACCGTGGTCGCCGAGGCGGCCACCGCCGGGGAGGCGCTCCGGCAGGCCGCCGCGCTGCGCCCCGACGTGGTGCTGATGGACCTGCAACTCGGCGACGGCGTCGACGGCGCGGCGGCCACCGCCAACCTGCTCGCCCTGCCGGAGCCGCCGCGCGTGCTGATCCTGACCACGTACGACAGCGACGAGGACATCATGCGCGCCGTCGAGGCCGGCGCGACCGGCTACCTGCTCAAGGACTGCCCGCCCGACGAACTCTTCCGCGCCGTGCACGCCGCCGCAGCCGGGCAGACCGTGCTGTCGCCGCCGGTCGCCGCCCGGTTGATGGGCCGGATGCGCGGCCCGCAGCCCACGCTCAGCGCCCGCGAGGTGGAGATCCTCACGCTGCTCGCCCGGGGCCTCGCCAACAAGGAGATCAGCCGTCAACTCTTCATCAGCGAGGCCACCGTCAAGACCCACTTGGTCCGCATCTACGCCAAGCTCGGCGTCGACTCGCGGACCGCGGCCGTGCACGCCGCCGTCGAGCGGAAGCTGATCCGCCGGTGAAGCGCCGCGCCCTGCTCGCCCTCACCCTCGCCACGGCCGCCGGCTGCGCCCGGCCCGCCCCGACACCACCCCCGGAGGAACCCATGTCCCGCCCCGCCGACCAGGACCTGCTCACCGCCGCCGACGCCGGGGACCCCACGGTGGTACGCGCCGCGCTGGCCGCCGGCGCCGACATCGAGACCCGCGACGCCCGACGGCGTACGCCGCTGCTGCTGGCCGCCGCGAACGACCACGTCGAGGTCGCCCGGATCCTCGTCGAGGCGGGAGCGGACCCGGACGCGCTCGACGACCAGCACGACACCCCGTGGCTGGTGACCGGGGTGACCGGCAGCGTGGCGATGCTGGAGGTGCTGCTGCCCGCCGACCCCGACCTGACGATCGTGAACCGCTACGGCGGCATCTCCGTCATCCCGGCCAGCGAACGCGGCCACGTCGACTACGTCCGGCGGGTGGTCCGCACCGGCATCGACGTCAACCACGTCAACAACCTCGGCTGGACCGCGCTGCTGGAGTGCGTGATCCTCGGCGACGGCAGCCGGCCGTACCAGCAGATCGCGGAGATCCTGGTGGGCGCCGGGGCACGCGTGGACGTGCCCGACCGGGACGGCGTCGACGCGCGGGAACACGCCCGCCAGCACGGGTACGCCGAGATCGTCGCCATCCTGTCGCGCTGAGACGGCGTGCTCCCAACCGGGCGTCTGGGCTTGTCGGCTGCCCCCACGGTGCCGGCTTAAGCGGTCGCGGAGGTTCGGCGGCCGGCGGTAGCGTGCCGACGTGTCCCGCACCGTGACCCTCGCCCTGCTCGACGCGGCCGGCGCGCCGCTGGGCACCCTGCCGCCGTTCGACGTGCCGTCGCCCTGGTGGCAGGACGTCGCCCCCGTCGTGGCCGAGGCCCGCCGGCGGTACGGCGTCGAGGTGGCCGTCCTGCGCCTGCTGACCGGCGACGGACCGAGGGCGGCAGGCGGCGCGGTGGCGTACCTCGGGCAGGTGAGCGACCCGCCCGCCACGCCGCTCGTCCCGGCGGAGGTGGACCTGTCGGCGGACCGGCTGCGCGCCCCCTACGCCGAGCCGGGCGGCCCGGCGCGCAGCGTCGCCTGGGCGACGGCCGAGCTGGAGCTGCTCGGCCGGCCGGCGGAGACCGTCGCCCAGCAGCGCACCTGGAACCTGTCGGCGGTGTGGCGGCTCGACGGGCCGGGCGGGACGGCCTGGCTGAAGCAGGTGCCGGTGTTCTTCCGGCACGAGGCCGCCGTGCTGCGCTGGCTCGGCCGGGCCGTGCCGGGGAAGACCTCGACGCTGCTCGCCGACGACGGCGACGGCCGGATGCTGCTCGACCACGTGCCGGGCGAGGACCGCTACGGGGCGCCCATCGAGGAGCGGCTGGTGATGGCCGCCGACTTCCACCCGGTGCAGGCGCGGTCCGTCGCGGACGTGGCGGAGTTGGTGGCGTCGGGCGTGCCGGACCTGCGTGCCCCTCGTCTCGCTGGCTGGATCCGCGACCGGCTTTCCGGTCACGACATCTCGTCGGTGGATTCCCTGCTGGCCGGGCTGGAGGCGCGGCTGGACGAGGTGGCCCGGTGTGGGCTGCCGGAGACGCTGGTGCACGGGGACCTGCATCCCGGCAACGTGCGCGCCTGTGCTGGCAGGCATGTCGTCATCGACTGGGGCGACGCGTTCGTGGGGCACCCGGCGTTCGACGTGTTGCGGCTGGCGGAGGGGCTCGACGCCGCTGCGTCTCAGGCGGTCGTTGCGGAGTGGTGCGCGCGGTGGCGGGCCGACGTGCCGGGGTGCGAGCCGGAGCGGGCCGCCGAGCTGCTGCGTCCGGTCGCGGCGCTGCGGATGGCCGCCGTGTACGCGATGTTCCTCGACGGAATCGAGGCCAGCGAGCGGGTGTACCACGCGACGGACGTCGACGCCTGCCTGAAGCAGGCGCTCGGGGGCGCGGCCATTCCGGCGTGACGCGCCTGTCCGGTCGGCCGCCCCAACACTCAGTCAGGCTTGGCGCCCTCGTCATCCCACTGGGCCAGCGCGGCCGACAGCTCCTCCAGAAACGCGTCGACCTGTGCGGTGTAATAGCCGCGCATGGCAACAGGCAGGGCGGTGCGAGCCTTGTCGAGCTCGGCCTTGGCCGCGTAGCGCTGCGACGTCACGCCCGAGATCAGCGCGTCCTGGCCCCGCCGGATCAGCTCGTCCACCCGCGCCGGGTCGTAACCGCGCAGGCTGATGGTGAAGTCGGGCGAGTCGAACCGCTCCCGGCGTAGTTTCCGGACATCCGTGAAACGGCTACCTCCGAAGCGGGCCAAGGCGGCTGCCACCTCGTCTGCCGACTGCCGAACGTCATCGAGGTCGAGGAGGACGAGGGCAGTTCGGCCATCGACCGGGCTCCGGCCGGTGCGCGGGCGATCGATGGTCGATCCGGTGGCCGGCACCAGCATCAGCGACGGGGAAGTCGACTTCTTGCCACCGGGCGTCGGTACCGGCTCGTCGAGGATGATGGAGTCGATCTCCGCCCACGGCACGAGCCGGTCGAGCCCGGCCAGCCGCAGGGTCAGCCCGTCGGCTCCGATGTGGAACCTGAACGGCTTGAGCTCGCTGACGGCGAACGCGCCACCCATCAGCGCCACGATCCCACCGAAGAGCCACGAGCCGATGGAAGGGGACGAACTGCCCGCTGCGCACAGCAGCACGAGTACGCCGAATGCCAGGAACACAATGCCAGCCACCAGCAAGCGCCGGCTCTTGCGCAGCTCCATGCCCATACCTCGATCTCGTCAGGCCGCCGTGGAG
The DNA here is from genome assembly GCF_043202855.1 of Micromonospora sp. NPDC048063. Classification (NCBI taxonomy): domain Bacteria; kingdom Bacillati; phylum Actinomycetota; class Actinomycetes; order Micromonosporales; family Micromonosporaceae; genus Micromonospora; species Micromonospora sp. NPDC048063. The sequence continues at coordinate 150,188 of NZ_JBIDBG010000008.1, forward strand.
AGCATTGCAGGGCGATTCAAGCGACCGCCGATGGCGGAGCCAGGGGCACCTTGCCGTTCACACCGCCGCCGCGGCCCGCATGCGGGCGTACTCGACCTCCATGTCGGGTGGGCCGAAGCCGTAGTTGGCGTAGTCGGCACGCATGTCCTCGATCGCGGCATCGAGCTCGGCCGACGGGCCGCCCTCGGCGAGCAGCACCACCAGCGGCTCCCACATCGCGCCGCCGAGATCGCGTATGCCGCGCAGCGCCTCGAGGTAGCGGCCCGGCCGGAGCAGGTCGAGCGCGGTGCGGGCGAGCTTGTCGGCCGCACCGACCAGCAGCGCCGCGGCGTGGTCGAGCTCCTCGGCCGTCGTCACGGTCGCCGGGTACCTGGCAGGGTCCATGCGCAGGTGGTAGAAGCTGCCCTCCGGGCATTGGCGGGTCTCGACGAACCCGATCCGGTAGGACGTGGCGTCCTTGTCCAACGGGATCGGAGGCTGGCCCCAGCGGGCGGCGCGCCAGTTCACGTACTCCCACCAGGCAGCCGGCACCACACCGATGCCCACGCTGACGAAGATCGTGCCGCCGCCGACGCTGCGCATCACACTCCGTCCGACATTGATCTGTGCGACGCCGTCGGGCGTGACGACCGACCAGGTCCCGCGAGTGCCCTGGAAGCCCAGCGGCCGCACAACGGCGCCGATGTCCTTGTTCAGCCGGCTCGTCGTCTGCGCGGGAGTGATCATCCGGTACACGGTAACCGCTCGACGCGCCCGTAAGTGGACGTCACTAGGCAGCGAGAGACTCGCCCTTGAACACCTCACGGCGGTGCCAGGAGATGTGTTCGACGGCGGGGACCTGGGTCCCGGGGCGCGGCCGCAACATCCTGCCGTGCAGGTCATAGGTCGACCGGCCGGCCGGCGTACGAGCCGTGAAGGCGGCCGACACCTCGATGCGCAGGTCGGCGTCGAGCCCCAGCGCGCCGAAGTCGAACAGCTTGTGGTGCAGCACGCAGAGCGCCAGCCCGTTGTCGGGGCTGTCCGGGCCGTCGAAGGCCCACCAGCGCACGTGCGCCGCCTCCACGCCGACCGAGGCGTGGCCGAGCTGGCCGTCGTACCCGCAGAACGCGCACTGCCGGTCCCACGCCTGGAGCACCGCCACCCGCCACGCCGCGTCCCGCCGCCGCCCGGGGATCGGCGTGACGCCCGGCGCCTGGAGGATGTCGTCGGGGTCCAGGCCCGCCGCAGTCAGCACGTCGGGCGCGATGGTGGGCGGAAAGTGCTGCTCCACCAGGGCGCGGGCGACCCGCCGCACCAGCTCGGGATCCCGGCGCAGCGCCGACTCGGTGGCAGCGTCGAGACGCCCCGCCACGTCGTGCGACGCCAACGGCCCGACCAGATCCATCGGTACGTCCCGGCTCAGCGTCCACACGCCGTCACTACGGAGCCGGGTGAACGGGTACGCGGCACTCTGCGCCCGCCCGGTCTTCGACGCCGGCCCGAACTCGGCGATCAGGTCACTCAGCCGTTCCTGCGCCGCTGACCACGGCAACTCGCTCGACCCGGTGTGCGTGAGCTGCCCGAGCGCCAGCAGCACCAACAGCGGCTTGTGCGGTGCCCTCCGGCCGCGCTGCTGGTGCAGCCGAAGCGAGGTGAGCCGGTCCAACACCTCCTGCCGGGTGCTCATGCGGCGATCGCCCGAGCGGCGGCGTACATGTCGGCGGGCAGCGCGTGGTGCAGCCGCCAGATGATCCGCATGGGCCGGTCTCCGGTGTGCTCCTGGTAGGTCATCGGGCCGGCGTAGAGGTAGGCCGGCGCGCCCAGGTCCCGGTCGGCGACCCGGGTCTCCCGCACGAAGAGGTGCACCGTCGACCCGCGTGAGGCGTGGTGGATGTAGCGCTGGCCGGTCGCCGACGCCGACGACGTGGTGCTCTGCGACTCCCACTGGAACAGGCTGTCGGTGATGGCGCGGTCGGCATACATCGTGGTGGGGGAGTAGTGGGCCTCCGACTTGACCAGCGTGACGAAGAAGAGGTCGGCCTGGGCGTCCGGCAGCCACTTCACGCCCTCCCGCAGCGACCCCGGGTTCGGCATGCCGAAGGCGGCGCACGCCTCGTTGCGGCTGTATCGGGCGTGCACCCGCAGCGGCACCGCCGCCGACAGCGGCTTCGGTGTGACCCGGTGGATCCGGTCGCGCAGCACCTCGGCCACCTGCCGCAGTTCGGCGCAGCGGGCCGACTCCGCCCGGAGCCGCGTTAGCCGCTCCTCCCGAGAGGTCAGCGGGGCGCTCGGCCCCCACAGGTCGAAGTGCAGCATGTCCCACAGCCGCCCGGCGTCGGGCTGCTCGCCCGCCGCCACCCGAGCGAGCAGGTCCAGCCGGTCCGGGTCGTCGAGGTGCAGCATCCGCCCGATGGCCCGGCCCAGCTCGCGGTCGTCCGGCCCGGGCGTCGAGGCTTCCAGCCCGGCGAGCCGACGCAGGCCGGTCCACCCGCCGACGCTCGCCGAGCGGTACACGTCCTCGATCTCCACGCCGGTCTCACGCAGGAACTCGCCCAGGCTGACGTCCCCCAGCAGCCGCAGCTCCGCCACCAGCCCCCGCTTCGAGGTCGGCAACGCCGAGCGCAGATTGCCGAGCACGATCTCCTTGGCCACCCGGTCCAGCTCGATGTGGCAGCCGCTCGGCAGGCTCGGGAAGTCCTGGTCGACCGCGTCGTAGACGGACTTCCGGCTCACCCCGGTCAGCGCCCGCCAGCGCAGGTCGAAGCGGAAGTTGGCGTGCTGCCCGCCGATGAAGTCGAGCACCGTCAGGCAGGGCTTGTCGTCGTCCAGGCGCAGCCCACGGCCGAGCTGCTGAAGGAAGATCGTCGCGCTTTCGGTGGGCCGCAGCATCAGGATCGTGTCGACCATCGGCAGGTCGACGCCCTCGTTGAACAGGTCCACGGTGAAGAGCACCCGCAGCGCGCCCTTGCGAAACTCGGCGAGCAGCGCGTGCCGGCTGGGCGTGTCGACCTGCGAGGTCACCGCCGCCGACGGCACGCCGTGCTTCGTGAACCAATCCGCCATGAACCGGGCGTGCCCGATGCTCACGCAGAACCCGAGCGCCCGCATCCGGCCCACGTCGACCTTGTCGCGTACCGCCCGCAGCACCGCCCGCGCCCGCGCGTGGTTGCCGGTGTAGACGACGTCCAGCTCGGCCAGGTCGTACCCCTGCCCGCGCTTCCAGTGCAACTGCGACAGGTCCACGTCGTCGTGCAGCCCGAAATACTGGAACGGCGCCAGCAACTGCCGCTCCAGGGCGTCCCACAGGTGCAGCTCCACGGCCGTGCGTCCGCCGAAGTGCCGGCGCACGTCGCCGCCGTCGGCCCGGTCGGGGGTCGCCGTCAGCCCCAGCAGTACGCGCGGACGCAGCCGCTCCAGGAGACTGGCGTACGTCGGTGCTTCCGCGTGGTGGAACTCGTCGACGATCACCATGTCGTACGCCTCGGGGTCGATCTCCCGCCGGTGCAGCGACTGGATGGAGGCGAAGACGTGCCGCCAGTGGGTTGGCTCCTTGCCTCCGACCAGCATCTCGCCGAAGCTGCCGTCGCCCATCACCTGCCGGAACGTCGCCAGGCTCTGCCGCAGGATCTGCTCCTGATGGGCGACGAAGAGCAGCGAGTCCGCCTCGCCCGCCCTGTGCAACCGGCGGTAGTCGAGGGCGGCGACCACCGTCTTGCCGGTGCCGGTGGCCATGACGACGAGATTGCGCCAGCGCCCGTGCACGTGTCGCTCGGCGTCCAGGTCGGCCAGGATCTCCGCCTGATACGGGTACGGCCGCACGTCCAGGTTGGCGATCTGGATCGGCGTCTCGCCGGGGCGCTCCCCGCTGAGCGCCAGCCTGAGCCGCTCCGCGTCCCGGGTGGCGTCGTAGTCCTCGAACGCCGGGTCGTTCCAGTAGTCCTCGAAGGTGGCCGTGAACGTGTCGATGACGTGCGGCTGCTCGACGTTGGAGATCCGCACGTTCCACTCCACGCCGTCGACCAGCGCGGCCTTTGACAGGTTGGACGAGCCGACGTACGCGGTGGTCATGCCGTTGCCCCGGCGGAACAGCCATGCCTTGGCGTGCAGGCGGGTGGTCCTGGTCTCGTAGGACACCTTGATTTCGGCACCCAGCTCGGCGAGCCGGTCGAGGGCCCGCTGATCGGTCGCCCCGAGGTAGGTAGTGGTGATGACCCGCAGCCTGCCGCCCCGGGCGATCAGGTCGCGGATGGCGGGCTCGACGATGCGCAGGCCGTACCACTTGATGAACGCGCAGAGCAGGTCGACTTGCTCTGCCGAGGCCATCTCGTGGGTGACCTCGTGGCCGATGCGCGGCTGGTGGCGGCCGTTGACCAGCAGCGCGCCGGTGGAGAGCGGGGTGGTGGGGCGCTGCGGGAAGGCGGGCTGCGCGGGTGGGGTCGGCGGGGCAGCGATGGCGTGCAGGAGGTGCTTGGCGTCGCTGACCTGGTCTTGTGCCGTGGCCGCCTGGGGGCTTTCGGCGGCGATGGCGTCGGCGATGCGGTTGGCCAGGTCTACCTGGCGGGCGAGCTTGTCGTCGCCGCCGGGGAGGGCGTGCAGGGCGCGGCGGGCCAGGGCGGCGATGTGGCGGGCGAGGGTGTCGGGGGCGTCAGCGGGGTCTAGCTTGTTGTGCTGGATGAGGGCGGGGGCGACGTGCTGGAGGCGGGTGGCCAGCTCGCGGGTAATGAGGTGCTCGTAGATGCCCTGCCCAAGATCCGTCACCCCGGCAAAGTAGCTGCCTGCACGCTGCGATGCTGTTCCAGATCTCCTGTCGGATCCATGACAGTTTGCTTTGCAGTCCTGTACCTCGACGCGCCTACCTGTGGACGGCTAGGAGGCAATCAAGGGACAGTTGCGCTGTTCGCCGTCTGTGCCAAGTCGGCAAACGGAATCCAGCCCGCCTCGTGATCACCACAGCGCACTGATCGGAGACGATTGGCGAACTCGGCTGCGTATCGAGGCGAACTCTCTAGGAGTGGTACGGCAGCCACAACCATCTTCAGCTCGCGAGCCTCTCGCAGCAAGGGCCAGTTCGGGTCGGTCGTGACGTCGTAGCCGTACGCACTGGCTAGAGCAGCGTGGGCCCCGGCTCGGCCAAACCGTGCCTCACCAACGGCGACCGCCACCAGGTCAACCTGCCACGGCCCCAGGCAGGTTGCGTCGAAGTCGCAGAGGACGACTCGACCGTCCGGGCCACGGAGCAGGTTGCCGACGTGTGCGTCTCCGTGGATGAGTCGCTCCGGCTCCCTTTGCCGGAGGGCGGCTATCCGTGCATCGAGCGCCCCGCACCACTCCCACAGGAAAACTCGATCCGCCTCCTGGAGCTCCTCGGCGTCGGCCAGGCGCCGACGTGCGTCGCCGACCGGATCCCACTGAGGCACAGGAAATGGCGGCGCGCCGAGGGTGTGGAACTCGCGTAGGACGCGTCCAAGGTTGTCGGCGGCGGGCGCTGGCGGCGCCGGAGCGAGATACCGCCACACCGAGGCCCGAAGTTCGCCGATCTCTACGGGCTGGGCAATATCCGGCGCCAAGCGGATTGTCGGAGCGTCCACCTGCGCGAACCACTTTGCCAGCTCGACGGCCGTGCCGACGCGGTGACGGAGTCGATGAGTGCGCGCGACACGGATGACGATGCCGATGTCGGGGAGAGCGAAAACGGCGTTGTTCGTCATCCGTAGTAGGCGTGCGTCATCGGCGGGCACACCCAACTTGTCGGCTACCTGCCGCATAGCCGCCGTCATAGCCTCTGCGTTGAAGCGACCTGTTGCGCCCATGTCCATGCCACTACGGCTCGAACCGCTGCGAGCGCCTGCACGGGTTCGGTAGGCGCCCCGTATCCCTGAGTAAGCCGAGGGTGTCGTCGATCAGAGCTGGCGTGACGCCCAGCGTCATAGACGAGTTTGCGCTATGTCTGGTGCGGTCCCAATCCACCACCTCAGCTCCCGCCTCCCGTGCGATGGCAACTCCTGCTGCCATGTCCCAGGGATGGTTGGAAAGGGTGAGCGCAGCATCGAGCTTGCCCTCGGCTAGCCAGGCCAGGTCCAGCGCCGCAGTGCCGGTCATCCGTACCCGCTGCACAGACTCGGCGAGCCGAGCTGTCAGTGCGAGCCGGAGTTGGTTCTTGGCCGGAGCGTCGGCGCCCACGGCGTAGTCGCCGATGGCCACGATCGCCTCGCTCAGCCGGTTCGTCCTGCTCACCCGGATCGGCTTGCCGTCGGCAGTGGCACCGTCGCCCTGGGCGGCGGCGTAGCGGTTGCCGAGGAAGGGCAGCTCGATGATGCCGAGAACGGCCTCACCGTGGTGCAGCAGCCCGAGCGACACCGCGCAGAGCGGGATACCTCGCACGAAGTTGGCCGTCCCGTCGATCGGGTCCAGTACCCACTGCATTTCTCCGGGTCCGCTGACGCCGTGTTCCTCGCCGAGAAACCCGATCCCAGGTGTAGCGACGCGAAGAAGCTCGCGGATGTCGCGTTCGATCTCGTAGTCGAGCGCGGAGGCGATGTCACGGTCACCCTTGACGGTGAGCGCGCCCGGTGGCCTGCGTTGCATGGCCTCGGCTGCCCGCGCAACTGCCTCGATCGCGACCGGTAGCAGGTGTCGGTAGTCGCTCACAGCTGTCGCCCCCGTCGCCACTGCGTTTCGAAGAACTGGTCGAACACCGGATACAGCCCACCCCGAGCCTGTCTCCGCCTGACGACGAACGCGGGGGAGTCGACCCCTCGACTCTCCGCTAGATACGGCTGAGCGACGCACAGATCGTCGACCAGGACGACGTTGAAGCGCAGCGTGTCGTCATAGACGGCCAACTCCATGCGTTCCTGAAGGCCGTCGGGAAGCCTGTCGCGCACGCGCATCAGGGTTTCGATGTTGAGCTTCGTCAGCCCGGACAGTTGCCCCGCCGGGAAGCTTTCCTCCGCCTCGCGCGCCTGAATTGCCAGCCCATCCGGGTCGAGGAACAGGCAGCGGACGTGCGCGCCGGCCTCGACCAGGTCGTGCCAGCGGCGATCGGCATAGCCCTGTGACAACAGGTTGAGCGACAGACCGATCGCTCGCACCTCCTTCGCGCCGCCGAGCAGTTGATCGGGTGGCAGGTCGGTGGAAAACTCGGACCGGTTCGGGTAGACGGCCACGAGGTCACCGAACCGGCCCGTGTCTTCGTTGGCTGGGGCGGACGGGCCGAGAATCGCGGAGAGCGCGAGTACGACGTCCCCGGGTGGGACCGAGTTCGTTTCCCAGCCGGTGACGTCATCACCGGTGGGCTGCCACGTCAGCATGCGGGCCAGCACGACGGCGAAGTCATCGGCGCTCAGGCCGAGGGCCTGACGAGCCCGCGCAACCTGCTCACATGCGGCGGCCCGCAGGTCGAGTCCGCCGGGTGCGCCTGGTGCGGTCGTCTCCGTTCGGCGCAGCGCCAATGCGAACCGGCGTCGCGCCTCCTCGGCGGCTTGGGCGAGGGCGGTGTCCAGGGCCGACTGCATCTCAGGGCGGGGGTTCACGCTCTCCCCGCCGGCTTCCCATTTCGAGACGGTCCGTTCGGCCACTCCGAGATGCACGGCGAAGTCACGGATGCTCATGCGAAGCGCGTGGCGGAGTGCCTTCGTCTCACGGCCAGTCCATCGCTGCACGGGTGTCATCGTGCCGCCTTCGATCATGTCGAGATCGGTCATCGTGCACCTTACCGGCAGCACATGCAGCGCAGTTACCGGCCAAGTGCAGTGCGTGGTCATTCCGGCCTTTTCGCAGCTCGGAAAGGGTGGACGCATGGCCCGGGGCGGGTGCTGGCTCCGGAACTGCGTCGACCCGAACGACGCAGCTCCGCTCCCGCCCGCCCCGGCGCCACTCCACCCGTTAACAGGGGGCCCTTCCTCTACCGGATCCGTTAACAAGGGCACCCTCCTTACACACCCTCGGAGCCGGCATGCCCACCCTGCTCGACGACTTCCCGGTCCTCACCCCCGTCACCGACGAGGATCTCGCCATCGCCGTACGGGCGGTGCGCACCCACGTGCCCGAGAGCTGGCCGGAGGGCGAGCTGTGCCGCAGCGAGCGCGTCCCGTACCCCTGCCGTCTCGCCCGCTGGGGCCGGGCCACCCTCGAAGTCGCCGGCCTCACCGAAGCCCAGGCCGAGCAGGGTGGCTGGGCATGACCGGGCAGGAGGCGGTCGGCCAGTGGCTGCGGCTGGTGGTGGCGGACGTTGAGCTGTCGCCGTATCTCATCGGGGTCGACCTGGACCGGCTCGGCGCGCACCTGGCGGCGAGCCTTGCCGCGGCCCTCGAAGGCCAGCCGGCCCCGGACCCGTGGCGCGGGCTCGGTCTGTCGGAGGCGCAGCACCGGCGGATCATGGACTACCTGGCCGGCGTCCTGTGGGCGCTCGGCCTGCCGGACGACCGGGTCGCCCGCGTGCGGCGGGCCTTCACCGGCGAGGTGGGCGCGTGACCGTCACCGCCGCCTGGGAGGCGGCCGTCGACAAGGGCGCCGACGACTTCTGGTGCACGCTGGAGGACGGCCGCCCCGGCGTGCTCCCCGAACGGGACGCCCCGCTGCTCTTCGCCGCGCTCGGCCGCCTGACCAGCGGCGGCGACGACCCCGCCGGGCGGGCGGCGCTGCTGACGGTGCTCGGCCGCGCGTACCGCCGGCACGACCTGTTGTCCCACGAGGCCGCCATCGGCGAGGCGCTGCTCGCCGCCGTCGCCCGGCAGGCCCGCCCACTGTGGACGCCGCCGCTCGCCGCAGTGTGGGAGCGCGCCGGCCGCCGCGCCGCCGAGGCCGTGCGCGACGCCGCCGCCCGCGCCGGCGACGGGCCGGCGTGGTGGCCCGCCGAGGTGATCGACCGCGACCGGCCGTGCGACACGGTCGCGATCCTGACCGTACGCCCCTGGCGTCGCCTGCCCCACCGGCCCGGCCAGGCGGTCCCGGTCTGCACGCCGCGCCGGCCCGGCCGCTGGCGCTGGCTCTCCCCGGCCAACGCCCCGCGCCCCGACGGCACCGTCGAGCTGCACGTCCGCGCCCTCGCCGCCGGCACCGTCTCCCACAGCCTCGTCCACGACGTACGCCCCGGCGAACTGCTCTGGCTCGGCCCGCCGCGCGACGCCGGCCTCTGCCTGGACCTGCCCCTGCGGAGAGATCTGCTGCTCGTCGCCGGTGGCACCGGCCTGGCGCCGCTGCGCGCCCTGGTCGAGCAGGTCGCCGCCGCGCCGGAGGGCCGGCGGGTCACCCTGGTCGTCGGCGTCCGCAGCTTCGCGGACCTCTACGACGCGATCGCCCTCGACAAACTTCAGCGTGCCCACGACTGGCTGACCGTCGTGCCCGCCTTCAGCCACGACCCCTGCGCCGAGCCGGCCGAGCAGGGCGACGCCCTCACCATCGCCCTCGACCACCATCGTCCCGACCACGACGTGTACGTCTGCGGCCCGCCGCCGATGCTCGCCGGAGCGCGGCTGAGGCTGCTCGCCGTCGGGGTGCCCGCCGACCGCATCCACCTGCCGTCGGAGATGGTGCCCTGATGGCCGTCTACCGCAGCCGGCACGCCCAGCCCGGCCCGCTGACCCCGGACCGGGTCCTCGGCGTCGCGCTGCCGCGCACGTCGCTCTGCCGGCGCGGCTACCGCGTCGACGAGGTCGACGCCCTGCTGCACCGCCTCGCGCACGAGCTGCGCGACCGCACCCGCCAACTCGACCTCACCCGGGCCGAGAACCACCGCATCAAGGAGGCGCTCCGCACCTGGCAGGGCCAGCACGCCGAGGAGCGCTCCCGGGCACGACAGGCCGCCCGGTGAACGGTCGCCGTCCGGGCTCCGGTTGCCCGCCGGCTCTGATCCTGGCGGTTCCGGGACAGTCTGGAAAGCGCGAAGAAACTTCGGGCTCGGTAACCTCCTGGGATGCCGGACTCCAGTCTCGACGGTCTGCTGGCCGCGTTCACCGAACCGAAGCCGTTCACGCGGGACACGGCCGACCGGGCACCGCTCGCGCCCGGAACACACGTCGTCACTCTCGACGGCGACATTGTCTACGTGGGTGAGACGGGGCGGACCCTTCGGGAACGACTCCGGACCCACCTGAGGGGCAACCGGGGCTCGTCGGTGCTGCACAAGCAGATCGGCGAGCTGCTCGATCAGGAACTCGGCCGGCAGGCGAGCCCAGGCGAGATCGCTGCGTGGCTGGGCCAGTGCGAGATCAGGTGGCGGGAGACGGATGACTCGAAGGCGCTCAAGGAAGCCCTGCTCACCCGGACCGCTCCACGCTTCAACCAGCTGTTGCCCGGGCAGCGAGTCACGCCCACGGGGGCCGCGAGCCGCTTCGCGCGGCTGGCGGAGGGCCGGTACTTCGACTCCGTGGTGGTGGCCAACCGTGCCTACCTCGACGCGGTCGTGCCGGACGCGGCAACCCTCGAGCGGGAGCACTGGGCGCTTTCCTGCCTGCCCGGCACCAGGACGAACCCGCCACGACTGTCGGCAATCTCCATGAAGACGATGGAGACGTTCGTGCTGCACGAGCCGACCGAGCCGGCCGCCGATGGGCGGGCTGAAGGCTTTCTGATCGTGCGCAAGTCGGTGCTCGACGCGCACTGGACGCCCGCGGCCTTCCGGGCGGCCCACCCCGGCATCATCCGATGGCCGTCGGACTACGTCGATGCCGGATCCGACCAGGAGTGCCTCGCCGGTGGCGTTGACGACCTGATCGCGGCGCTTGGGGACGAGCGTGTCGTCCTCGCTGCCCGTGCCCTCACCGAACCACTGCTGCGGTCCCGGACCCTGCATGCGCGAGGCCACAGTCAGCCACTCGCCGATGCGGTGTTCGGCCGGCATGAACACACCGACTGGATCTACCCGGTGGACGGAGGCGGTAGTCCATCGGGGCGTGTGTGGGAGTACTTCCACAGCGACGCGGTGGTCGACCTGCGGCTTGCCGCCGGCTACCACCAGATCGCCGCCGGAGACCGGATCTGGGCGTACACCACCGAGCCACCCGCCCGTCTCGTCGCGGCGGGCGTCGCTTGGGACGACCCCTACCAGCAGGCGACGGGAAGCGGGCTGGAGTGGCGGGTGCCGATCCGGTGGGACGCCGAGCTGACCCGGCATCTGCTCGGCAACAAAGCGGACGTGCCCGTGGAGCCAGCCGGATCGGTGCGTGGCTTGCGGGGGATGAGCGCGACCGAGCTCGACCGGCTCGCTGACGGGCTGGAGGCGGGCGGGGCGCCGGAGCCCGAGGCCCTGCCCGAGGGGCGTCGCCGGAGGCTCGCGGAGGTCACTGCCCGCCAGGGGCAGGCCGACTTCCGGCGCCGGCTCCTTGAGGCGTACGGGGGGCGCTGCGCGATCACCGGCTGCGACACCGGGGCCGCACTCCAGGCGGCCCACATTTCGCCGTACGACGGATCCGCCACGAATCGGGTGACCAATGGTCTGCTGCTCCGGGCCGACGTGCACAACCTCTTCGACCGGGGCCTGATCTGGGTCGACGAACAACTCCGCGTCCGGGTCAAGGCGGAGGCCGCGCACTACGGGCGCTGGCACGGCGAGGAGCTGCGCCTGCCGATGCGTGCGGCGGACCGTCCGGACGCCGCCGCGTTGCGCGCCCACCGCCAGGAGGTGGCCGGGATGCCGTGAGACCCCTGTTCGACATCGACCTCTGCGAGATTGCCTATGTGGGAGCGTGCGCGACAGGATGCGAACGGCGATCAACGTGGGCGTTGCGGACGGGCCGTCGCGGTGGTCGATCGAGAAGTTCGGGTCGCCCAGGCGGTTACTCGTCATGCCTGCCTGAGGCTTTGCGCGCCTCGAAAACCCGGCACACCGGAAGAGCGCTCGCAGGCCCGACAGGCCGCCCGGTGAACGGTCGCCGTCCGGGCTCTACGGCCGCCTCGGCATCATGACGACCATCGGAGCAGTGTGTCGGCCGTCGATGAGTTTGACCGGTCCTCAGTGGAGGGCGGAGACGCCACCCGGTCGGGTCATGAGCGTGAAGATCATTAGGATCGGCGCCGTGATGATCAAACGACGGTTCCCAGCGATCCTGATAGGACTGCTGGTCGCCTTCCCGGCACTGGGCGTGCCTCCCGCTCACGCCGCCGAGCCCGAGACCGCACCGGTCGAACCGCCCAAGGTGGAGCTCGTGCTGGACGTGAGTGGTTCCATGCGCGCCAAGGACATCGACGGCCGAGCCCGTATCGAGGTTGCGCAGGAGGCGTTCAACGACGTCGTGGACGCGCTGCCCGAGACGACGGATCTCGGCATCCGTGTCCTCGGCGCCACCTACGGTGGCGACGACAAGAAAGTCGGCTGCCAGGACACCCAGCAGCTCGTACCGGTTGGCCCGGTCGACCGCGTGAAGGCCAAGAACGCCATCGCCACGCTGCGCCCGACCGGCTTCACCCCGGTCGGGTTGGCCCTGCGCGAGGCGGCCAAGGACCTCGGCACCGGCGAGACCACCCGACGTATCGTGCTCATCACCGACGGCGAGGACACCTGCGCGCCGCCGGACCCCTGCGAGGTGGCCCGGGAACTGGCCGCCCAGGGCACCCACCTGGTGGTCGACACGCTCGGCCTCATCCCTGACGAGAAGGTACGTAAGCAGCTCGTCTGCATCGCCTCGGCCACCGGCGGGACCTACACCTCGGCGCAGAGCAAGGACGACCTGACCCGGCGGATCAAGCAGATCGTGGAACGGGCCAAGGACACCCACGCCAAGACGCCGGCGAAGGTGACCGGCACCGACGTCTGTGCCGAGGCGCCCGTGCTCACCCCCGGTGTCTACACCGACCGGGAGCGGTTCGAGGAGCACCGGTGGTACCGGATTCCGGTCCAGCCAGGGCAGGAGCTGCGGGCCTCGGTGAGCATCGGCCTGGACCGGCCGTTGAACCGGGACTATGGCGTACTGCTGCGGGCCACCGCCACCGACGGGCGGGAACTGGTCCGAGGCAACGACGCTGGCAGTGGTCGTACCGATGTGCTGTCGACCGGCCTGCGCTGGTCGGCGGCGGCGGCGGACGACGACGAGGAGAGTGAGGACGACGACAAGGGCGGCATCTTCACGAACTCGACCGACAAGGCTCCCGAGCCCACCGTCGTCTGCCTGGTGGTCAGCAACTCCTTCTCCGCCAAGGCTGGTGCCGGTCAGGCTCCGGGCATGCCGCTCGAACTGACCATCGACCTGGTCGACGCGTCGCCAGCCCCCAACAGTCCAGGTCTCGGCCGGGGCTGGGCGCTGTTGGGTGTACTGACCCTCGCGGGTCTGCTCAGCGGGTTGATCGTTGGTTGGCTGACCCGTTGGTGGATAGCGGTCTGGAGGACCCGATGACGATGCGGAAGGCTCCGGCCCTGATCTCGGCCCGCCGGGCGGCGGTGGTGCTTGCCATCACCGGTGTCGCCATCGCGCTGCCGGCCGCCGCCAGCGCGGAGACGCCCACCCCGTCACCGGGGGCGGCCACCATCAACAAGGCCGGCACCTCGTTCCTCACCGCCGCCGGGATCAGTCCCGGCCAGCCGGTACGGGTCGGTGCCTCCGTGGGCGACTACCTGTACTGGTCGTTCACAGCTGCGGCGGGGGATACGCATCACGTGGCGGCCACCGTGTCGCTGCCTGCTGCGGCGAGCCGACACGGCGACTCCACCTGGACGGTCGAGGTCTTCGACGGGCTGCGCCGCCGGCAGGCCTGTGTCGCAGGGGCGCAGACGCCGGTGGCGTCGAAGAGCGCCGCCAGCATCGAACTCGACTGCGAGCTACGCCAGGTGCGTTCGTGGGCCGAGCCGTGGTCGGGGGATCCGCTGCCGGGCACCTACTACGTCCGGCTGTCCGGCACCGAGTTGCCGGAGCAGGAGTTGGGCCTGCCGATCGAGGTGAGCCTGCTGGTCGGGGTGGAGTCCGACGGCGACACCAAGCCGGAGGGCGGCGAGCTGAAGGAGCCCCTGGTCCCGGCGGTGAACCCGGGCAAGGTGCTCGTCGACGATCCGACCGCCAGTACGCCGGACCCGGCGGCGGCCGGTGAGGAGGAGGACGGCTGGTTCGACTGGGTTCGGTGGCCGAGCCTGTCGTCCCGCTGGTACTGGACCATCGGGGGCGGCATCCTGGCCGCCGTCGCGGGTGTGGTCGGTTTCGCCCTGACCCGGCCCCGCCGGCGCGTCGGCTGACCATACGAGATCAACGATGACGGCAGTGCGGGCATGACCCGCCTCGGACGATCAGAAGGCGTGCGGAGCCTCGATGGTCATCTGAACGGGTCATGCCTGCCTCGGCTGCCGGGTCGACGAGTTCGACGCCCTGCCGCACCGCCTCACCCACGCGCTGCGCGACCGCATCCGCCAACTCGACCCACCCGCGCCGGGAACCGCGTCAAGGTCCACGGCTGGCTGATGATCGTGCCGGCGGGGCGGGCGGCGCCGGTAGGGTCTGCCGTCATGCGGATGGTCTACACCTCGGCACCCCCCGACGTCTTCTATCCGGCGCGGGAGCGGCTGCTGCGCAAGCTCGACCGGTGGGCCCGCAAGCGCCGCCGGCCGATCGACCTGTTCGTCATCGAGGAACTGCTCGAGCACCGATGGTCGGCCGGTGACGGGCTTCTCGGGCGGTGGCAGCCCGAGGACCTGGAGGAGACGCTGCTCGACTGGTTTCCCCGCAGGGTGACGTTGCCACCTGACGAGTGGGCCGAGGTCGTGCCGAGCATGGTTGCCCTCGTCGACTTCCTCTTCGAGCAGGATCTCGCCGACCGGCGCTGCGCCGACCGGCACCTGCTGCACGGCCTCCTGGACAAGATCGCCGCTCCCTTCGAGGACGCGATGGCGGACCAGAGCCGGTACGGGCTCGCGAAATTCTGGACCATGCGAATGCTCGCCGAGGGCGTCGACCCGACGGACCAGGTGGCCGCCGAGCGGTTCATCGCCGACCTGCACGCGGGCCGCATCGCCGTCAACCAGGCGGTGCTGAACCGTGTAATGGCCAACCACCTGCACGCCGAGGACTCTGACCGGCACCCGCCGCTACCGCTGGTGGCCGTGCCCGACGACGACACGCTCCGCGAGTTGGCCGCCGGGTCGGTGACCGTACGCCGGCTGGAGGAGCTGGTGCGGTGGCTCGGGGACGGGCGGACGCTGACCACGACGGGCAGACTGCGGCTGTCCGACGCGCGGGAACTGGTCGTGTTGCTCGACACCGGCGACGTCGTCGACCCTGTGATCGGCGACCGGATGTTCAAGACCCGCAGCAGCGACGAGCTGTACGGGCTCGCCGTGCTGGTCGCCTGGGCCCGGGCAACCCGCGTCGTACGTGTGGTGAAGGGCCGGCTGGTGCCGGTCAAGAGCGCGGCGAAGACGCTGGCCGACCCACTCGCGCTGGCCCGGCGGGCCTTCGACGGGCTGTTCGAGCTCGGCAAGGCGGTCTGCGGCAGCGGGTGGGCGGAGTCGGTCCTGCGGTGGCGGTTCGACGATGCTGTGTTCGCCGTGATGATGGCGTTGCTCGTCGCGCGAAAGCCGATGCCGGTCGACGAGCTGCGCCAGCTCGCCTACCAGGTGGCCTGCGACGAGCTGGGGTTCGAGCCCGGCACCGAGGAGCAGGAGCGGGGCTGGCGTCAGCTCGCCGACAACGACACCGACCGTCTGATCGACCAGCTCGCCAGGCTCGGCGCGGTCGAGAAGGACGGCGACGTCGTCGGGTTGACCGCCCTGGGCGTCGGTCTGCTCGCCGGGCACCTGCGCGAACAGGGCGTGGCCGTGCCAACCCTCGACCAGTTGCTGGAGGAGGTCGCGGAGGTCGTCGTGGCCACCGCCACCAGCAGCCCGGCAGAAACCGCCGCCGTCCTCATGCGTGCCTGGTGCGCGCGTAACTCCGCCACCGCCTCGGCGGAGCTGCGGGCACTGGCCAAGCGCACCGACGACCCCGAACACCGTCGGCTCGCCCTGTCGTATGCCTGATGCCGTACGCGGGGTCGGGTGAGTGATCGGCCGTATACGCCCTGCAACTCGCGCGGCAGAGTAGGCGTGGCGGCCCGGCGGCCCTCAGTCCGCTGCGGGGCGGGTCGTCGTCTTGCGCTCGGGCACCCGGATGAGGTCCGTGTCGATGCCTGGTCGCCGGGGGACGTAGAACCAGCCCTCATCGGTGTCCGGGTCGTAGTGCAGAACGATGTTCTCCCTCGCGAGCCGCTTGAGCCAGGCGTCCAGCTTGACTCTGTCCTCCTCGCGCAGCTGCTTGCCGGCGCGGCGGCGCGCTTCGGTGCGCAACATCCGGATCGGGAAGAGCCACCGGTGCTCGTCCTTGAGAAGCCACGGGATCAGGTCGTCGTCGCGGGTCGTCCGCCGCTGGAGCCCTCGCCGTCGGCGGAAGTTTCCCCAGAGCGAGGGTACGGTCTCGATGCCGTACTTGCGGCGGTACTCCTCCACCATCCACTGGTAGCTTCGCCCCTCCTCGAACCATCGCAGGACCTCTTGCTCATTCTGGATCTTGCTAGCGGGCATCCCGATTCGTTCGACTTTCTTCCTGGCTGGGCGCGCCAGCTGATCAACAACCTGCGGGAAGAGTGAACATCCGGGTGGTCGACACGTCAACCGCTGTCAGTAGGCTGCGGTGCAGCATCGGCGGCATGAACAGGAACGGTTGTGAAAGTCACCATCACCGTGTGTGACGTTTGTCAGGACAGGCAGCGTGAGGCCAAGACGTACGAGGTCGTGTCGGAGGGCCGGACTGCGGAAACCGACCGCTGCGCGGAGCATGCGGCTCCGTTCGAGGCGCTGTTGGCAGTGACCGAGCCGCGTCCCGGGCGACGCCGGTACCAGGCCACCACGATGGAAGAGATCGAGGCGCGCAAGGCGAGCCAGGTTGGCCTCCGCTCGCGGGCTTGAGTAAGCGGCTCATGACGCCTCGGCGTTCATTGCCACCCGCGCCTGCCGCGCGTCTGGTCACTTCCGCCAGGCGGGGGCCATCCGCTCGGACATCTCGTGCCAGAAGGTCCGCAGGTCGTCCCGGTTGACCGCCTGCCAGTCCGCCCGCCCCGGCGAGCGGAACCAGCGCCCGACGAGGTCGATCTGGTGGGCGCAGAACGCCTCGTCCATCTGGTACGGCAGCTCGTCGCCCTTCGGCGGCAGCGGGCACAGCCGGAACGGGCAGTCGTCGATGCAGGTGGAGCCCGGCTGGACGTCGTGGGCCTGGCGGCGGCTGAGGGTGACCCGCATGGCGGTGCGGTCGATGGTGAGGCACGGGGGCAGGTCGGCGCGGCTGGCCCGGCTGAGCCGGCGCGCCCGCTCGTCGTTGTCCCGGCCCCGGTCGGCGAGGTTGAGCAGCAGCATCACGTCGGCCAGCAGCCGTTGGGCCCGCGGTTCCAGGACGGCCCAGCCGTGCGACGGCGGCAGCCAGGAGTCCTGGAGTCGGCGGATGCCCGGCTGTGGGCTGACCGCCCCCACCCGGCCGACGATCTCCCGCTCGTCCACCCAGCAGTGGCGCTCGGGGTGGCGGTCGATGAGCGCCTCGACGCAGAGGTCCGCGACCTCGAGGACGAGCGGGTGGGCCGTGCCGCTGCCGGGCTGCGGGGCGCGGTGCCCGCCGCCCGCGATCGAGGTCCAGAAGGCGACCAGCCCGCGCGGGTCCGAGCCGTGGCCCCGTTCGTGCAGTGTCTCGCCGGGGTCGCGGGGCAGGGCCAGCAGGGTGAGCGCCTGGATGAGCACCAGGTGGGAGTACCAGAACCGGGAGTGCCGCAGCGCCTTCTCGGCCTCCTCGATGAGCAGGCTGCGGTGCGCCGGGTACGTGCGGCAGTTGGCGGCGAGCCGGAACCCCTGGGCGAGGGTGAGCTCGTAGACGCGGGCCCCGTCGGAGGCGTCGGTGGCCAGGCGGTGCACCCAGCGGCGCAGGGCCTCCCGGGCGACGTGCTGCCAGTGGGGTTCGCCGGGGGCGTGCGCGCCGTCGGCGTAGAGGAACAGCGACGGCGCGATCCAGGTCCGCAGCTCCTCCAGGCGCTCCCGGCCCGTGGGGTCGGCCGCCTGCGGCGGCTCGTGGAGCAGGTCGCGCAGCGCGCGGACGGCCGCGTTGCCGCCGCTGGCGATCTCGCGGGCCGCGGCGAGCCGGGGGAGGTAGGACGTTTCGTCGGCCATCATCTGGAACAGCTGCCGGTACTGCGGCGTGGGCTGCCGCGACCGGAGTCCGGTGGGCTCGGGTGGCCGGTCCGCGAGTTGCCGGGCGGCGTCGCCGTACCGGTGCACGAGGGCGATCTTGGCGTCTTCGAGGGGGCGGTCGGTGACGGACCCGTCCCCCTGGTAGCGGGGCCAGGCGTGGCGGATGGCGTCGGCCAGTTGCCGGTGCGCGGGGTGCCCGGTGGCGGCGTCCATCTCCAGGGCGACCGCGAACATCTCCAGCGCCCGGGTGCGGTTGCGCGTCGCGGCGGCCTCGTCGCGGAGCCGGCGCACGAGCGCGATCGACCGGTGCCGGGTGGCCTTTTCGTCCCGGCCGCTGGTGGGCAGGCCGACGGTCCGCCTGGCGGTGTCGGCGAGACGGGTCAGGTCGGCTCGCCGGAAGTGGTTGCTGCGCCGCCCGTCCAGTCGTTCGAACGCGCCCGCGCTGCGGGTGTGCAGGGTGAGGGCGGACAGCAGTTCCCGCCCCGGGCCGTGGTTGCGGGTGAAGGCATGCGCGAGGAAGCCGTCGTCGCGCATGGCGGCGGTGAGGAAGCGCGAGCCGAGGTATGCCTGGATCACCCCGTGCTGGAAACGCACCCCGTCCTGCCGCTTCACCACGATGTTCAGCGCGTCCCCGGTGGTCTCGGCGAGCCCGATGTCCTGCGGGTTGTCGGCGCTGAGCTTGTGCAGCCGGGCTCTCAGCTCGGTCAGGATCCACCGCCGGCCGGCGTCGGTCGCGGCGTCGCCGCCGGTGAGTTCCGTCGTACGCACCGACAGCCGGTTGTTGCGCAACCCGATGCAGGCGAGGGCGGAGAGCACCTCGATCGCGTCGGAGCGTTCCGTCTGCGGCATGCCGTAGTCCTCGTACAGGTCGCCGGCGACGGTGGCGTCACACCACTCCTCCAGCAGGCTCCAGCGCAGCGCCGACCTGCCCGGGCCCGCCGGCTCGACCCGGTCGAGGCGGTCGACCTCGTGGAGCTGCCCGATGACCCGCAGGTAGAACGGTGAGTCGGCGACGTCGGCGGCCTTGACCAGCCCGGTGATGCGGTCCCACCGGTGTCCGGCGTCCGAGCGGCGGCTGTGGGCCCGCACGTACTCGAGGGCGGCACCCTGGGAGAGCGGTTCCAGTTGCAGCAGCAGCGCGTCCAGGCCGCGCAGCGGATCGTCGGGCCGCGACGCGACCACCAGGGGGAGGCGCTCGCGGACCGCGCCCCGGACGGCCTCCCGGAGCACGCTGTCCCGGTCGGCGGGCTGGGCGGCGTCGGCGAGGACCTCCTCCAGGCCGTCGGCGAGCACCACGATGCGGTTGTCCAGCCAGAGCCGCCGCCACATCCGGTCCGCCTCGCCGGCGGCGTGGAGGCGGGTGTCGATGGTGCGCTGGAACTGTTCGAGGGCGAGCTGGTGGAAGTTCAGCTTCTCCGGATCGGTCACCGTCCGCAGGTCGATCCCGATCGGCACGACGTCGGTGGCCATCAGCATCTCCGCGAGGCGCGCCAGGGTGGCCGTCTTGCCGGTGCCGATGCCGCCCACCAGCAGCAGCGGGCGCCGGGTCGTCTCGTCGCGGAGCCGCTGCATCATCAGTTCGCACAGCTCGTCACGGCCGACGACGTTGCTCGGGTCGAGGTCCCGTTCGGCGGTGGGCAGCAGCATGCGGCTGTTGCGCAGGACGTTGCGCCGGTACCAGCGCCGGACCGGCACGTACCGCCAGAAGAGGAAGAGCGCCAGGCCCAGCGCCGCGACCATGGGGGGCTTGACGAAGCCCTCCACCTGGCCGCAGTAGTACGACCTCGGCGGTTCGCCCGCGCACCACGCCGACACCCGGAGGAAGCCGGGCTCGGTGTCGAGGATCATCAGGACCAGGGAGAGGGCGGTCCACGCCAGGAACACCCCGGCGATGGCGATGATCGCCCACCGCAGCCCGCGGTGGTGCCGCCAGCTCATCCGGTGGTCGCCGCGTTCGTCCGTACGCCGGCGGCGGTGCCGTTCCGCCTGGCGTTCCCGTCGGGTGCGCCACCGACGCCGCCGCTGGCGCAACCACAGCTGGGCCGCCCAGACCGGACCACGTTTCGGCCCGTGCATGGACACCCCCCATGATCGACATGGTCGGCTACGGACGGCGGTGCCGGCCCTCCACTCCACGCCAACGCTAGTGCCGTCGCGGCAGGCCAGTGCCCGGTTCCGGCATTCCCGCGCCGGCCCCCTCAACCCCGGTCCTCGCCCGCCGTCGGTCGTCTGGCGTAAGGTCCCGTAGACCTCGTTGGGGGAGGTGCAGACGATGCGTGCCGGGTTGGAGATGCCGCCCGCGGTCGAGGCGGAGCGGGTCATCACGGCCGTGCTGGCCGACCTGCGCTCCGGCGAGCACCGGGGCGTCGTGGTGGATTCCCCGCCCGGGGCCGGCAAGTCGACCCTGGTGGTGCGCGCGGCCGTCGAGCTGGCCGCCGCCGGCGAGCCGCTGATCATCGTCGCGCAGACCAACGAGCAGGTCGACGACCTCATCGACCGTCTGGCCCGCAAGGCACCCGAGCTGCGCATCGGCCGCCTCTCCGCCGCCGACTACAAGCCGTCCGAGCGGGTGCGGGGCCACGAGACGGTCCGGGTCGCCGCGAAGGTCGCCGACCTCGGCGGCCCGGCCGTCATCATCGGTACGGCCGCCAAGTGGGCCACGGTCGCGGAGGGCTCCTGGCCGTGGGCGATCGTGGACGAGGCGTACCAGATGCGCTCGGACGCCCTGCTGCGCGTGGCCGGCAGGTTCGAGCGGGCGCTGTTCGTCGGCGATCCCGGTCAGCTCGACCCGTTCTCGACGGTGGAGACGGCGCGCTGGACGGGGCTGACCTGGGATCCGATGCAGTCGGCGGTGGCGGTGCTGCTGCGGCACAACCCGGAGCTGCCGGTGCATCGGCTGCCGGTGTCGTGGCGGCTGCCCGCCTCGGCGGCCCCGGTGGTGGCGGCGGCGTTCTACCCGTTCACCGGGTTCCGCGCCGGCACGTCCGCGCCCGACCGGGCCCTGTCCTTCACCGAGGCGGGGCCGGGGGACGCGCTGGACGGGGTGGTGGACCTGGCGGCGTCCACCGGCTGGGCGCTGCACGAGTTGCCGGCCCGGCACACGCTGCGTACCGATGCGGAGGCCGCCTCGGCCTGTGCGGCGCTGGCGCTGCGCGTGTTGCGGCGCGGCGCGGTCGCCGTCTCCGAGCACGCGCCGACCGGCGCGCCGGTCACGGCGGACCGGATCGCCGTCGGGGCCGCCCACCGCGACCAGGTCGCGGCCATCCGCGCGCACCTCGGCGAGGCCGGAGCCGGCATCACCGTCGACACCGCCAACCGCCTCCAGGGCCGGGAGTACGACGTGACGATCGTGCTGCACCCGCTGTCGGGGCGGCGGGACGCGACGGCGTTCCACCTGGAGTCGGGGCGGCTCTGCGTGCTGACGTCCCGGCACCGGCACGCGTGCATCGTCGTGGCGCGCGCCGGGATCGGCGAACTGCTGGACGCCCATCCGTCCACCGAGATCGTGCACCTCGACGTGCCGGTGAAGTTCCCGGACGGCTGGGAGGCGAACCAGACGATCCTGACGCTCCTGGCCGGCGTGGCGACCCTGGCGGGCGCCCGCAGCGGGTCGGGGAGCCGCGCCGCCCGGTGACGAGGACCAGACGATCCGAGGCCGGCCCGGAGCCCCGGATACGGGAGGGAACGTGCGGGCCGCAAGGTGCCGACGGGCGATAACTTTCAAAATGGCCGTTGTCAACATGGTGCGCAATCTCTGTCAAAACATTGATGGTGATCATCGCCTAGCGCTTCCTATCCTGACCATGGCGCCACCCGCCGCCACAGCCCGACCTGCGGCCTGCCGGCCCACCTGACCGGCGGCCCTTCGCTCGTCTCCTGCGCGCCCCACATCGCGAGGTGTCGAATGGTCAGTGCACTCTGTTTCCGCGCCGCACTCGCGGCGGTGCTCGCCTGCGTCCTGTTGGTGGTGACGACGCCGGCACCGGCGTGGGCTGCCGTACGCGACCGGGCCGCCGCCCGCGAGGAACTGCGGCGATACCTGTCCGCCCATCCCGGCGGCACCCCGATCAACGACAACGAGATCAGCTACGGCGGGGGCGCGCTCGTCGTCACCCTCCGCGCCCCGGTGGGAACGTATGGCATGGCCGACTGCCCCCTGGGCTGGTTCTGCTTCTACGAATGGCCCAACTACGGCTACCCCCGGGGCCGCCTCTCCGACTGCGGCCGGCAGAGTCTCTTCACCTGGCAGTGGCAGTACCGCGTCGAGTCGGCCCACTACAACCTCGGCAGCGGGTCCGTCTCGTTCTACTACTACGGCACCCGCCTGTTCGACATCGGCGCGGCGAACCGCGTCCGCAGCGACGCGTACCCCTACCGGAACTGGGCCAACTACGTCGAGCGCCGCTGCGGCTGACGTACCCCCGCCACGTGCCGCCGGGCTCAGCGGCAGCTCGGGCCGGAGACCGTGTCGGTGCGACCGCGCCTCAGGAAGAGCTGATGGCCCAGGACGGCGTCGTCGGCCACCCGGGTCGTCTCGTGGCTGAGCAGCTCGCCGCTCCCGGGGTCGAACAGCAGCGTCTCCCGGCGGCCGTGCCGGTCGTCGGCGCTGAACGCCAGGCCCGGCCGGCCGGCGCGGTCCGGGTAGGCGCCCCGTGCCTCGATGCCCGGCGTGTCGGCGAGGTGGTGCAGCAGCGCCGACCGCTCCGCCGCGCCGAGCTGGTGGTAGCGGTTCAGCCTCGCGACCACCTGGAGCGTGCCGGCGGCGTCGCGCTGCTCCGGGGGCAGGGCGCCCAACTGCTGCGCGAACTGCTCGCGCAGGTCGGCCGGGTCGGCCGACGGTCGCGGGGGCACCTCGGTCAGGTCGCCCTCGCCGTAGCGCACCACCGACGGGTCCGTCGACCGCCGCCCGTCGATGACCGGGGTGACGATCCGGCGGCCGGCCAGGCGGGAGTTCCACCACAACTGCTCGTCGCGGTAGGTGCGCGGGTCGTCGGTGCCGGGCGCCAGGTCCTTCGGCGACCAGGCCCGCAGGCAGACGAAGGTGTACGGCCCTTCGCCGGGCGGCTCCACCAGCCCCGCGACCGACTGTGCGAGGTCGTTCAACGGCCGCCGAGCGCCGGCGTTCGCCGTCCCGGCGGGCGACGTCGGGGGGTCCTCCGGCGGCGGTGGGTGGGGCGACTCCCGGCGGCCGAAGACCGACGGTGGGTTCGCGGTGAGGGTCGGTACGAGGACCACGCCGAGCGCGACCGCCACCCCGAGCAGGACGCCGACCCGCGCCGGCACCCGGACGGCCGGGCGCGCCGGGGCGGCCGGGACGCGCTCCCCGCGCGGGGCGGGGCGGGTACGGGGCACCCGCCGACCGGCGGGCGTGACGAGGTGGCGCGGCGCCGGCCTGCTGCGGAACAGCCGGGGTCCGGTGGAGGGCGGGCGCGTACGCGGCGCGGACGCGTTGTCGCCGACCGGTCGGGAGTGGAACGCCGGCCGGTTGCCGCCGCCGTCGGGCCGCAGCGGCAGGGCCGGGTCCGTACCGAGTCGGGGCACCGGGGCGGGGCCGGCGCCGTGCCAGCCGACCGGCCCGTCCCCGGTCGGCGGCGCCCCGGAGAGCGTCGCGTGCGGCGGCGGCCACGCCACGTCCACCTGCGTACGGGCCACTGGGCCGCGGCTGTTGGGCTGGCCCGGGCGTGGTCCCGGCGGCTCGTAGCGGGACCGGTGGCCGTTGTCCAGCGCCAGGATCGGCGCCGGCTCGTTCCGGTCGGCCGTCGTCGACGGGGTACGTGCCAGGGGCGGCTCGATGAGCGGACGGAACTCGCGCCGGTGCGCCTCCAACGCCCACGCCGCCAGCATGAAACACCACCGCCGGGCCGCCGGTGGGACGTCGTCGTAGGTGCAGCACGTCAGCGCCTGGCACAACAGGGAGAGCAGATACTGGGCGCGCCACTCGGAGACCCAGTTGTCCGTCCGGGCGAACGCGTCGCCCACCTCGTGCCCGGCCTGCACCAACTCGGCGAGCATCGGGGGCAGCCGTAGCGGACGCCGGGTGGTCGGGAAGACGAGGTGGCGGGTCAGGGCCTCCGCCTGGTCGGATGGCAGGTCCGCGACGTGCCGCAGCACCGTGGTCAGCACCAGGGTGACCGGGTCCCGGGTCAGCGGCGCGGCGTCCTCGAACGTGTCGAGGTCCACGAGGCGGAAGGCGCCGGGTGCGAGCCGTTCCTCCGCGTCCCTCGGCACGAGGATGTTGCCACCGTGCAGGTCCCCGTGGGCGTTGCCGTACAGGTAGTCCATCTCGGCGGTGCCGAACGGCGAGCCGGTCTCGAGCGTCTGGAGTGGATGGGGCAGCACCAGCTCGCCGTCGTTGAGCGTCAGCCAGCGCGTCTCCGGGCCGGGGAGGTCGAGGTCACGGATCGCGTCGTGGATGCCGTCCAGCGCGTCGAGGGCGGCGAGTTCCCGCTGGACGTACTCGGCGACCCTGGCGTCCGCGGTCTGCTGCCCACCGCTGTTCCAGTCGTTGAGGACGCGGTCGCACACGGTGCGGATGACGGGGACGATCTCCTCGTCGTCGAGGTCGTGCAGCGTCACCATGTCGTCCGCGCCGTTGGCGACCTCCTGGAACATCAGGTAGCGCCCGTCGGCCAGTGGGTGCGGGGGATAGGGCTGGCGAACGAGGTGACGCTGGGCGAAGCCGGGGGAGGACCTCACCGCGCGTTCGTGCCGCCCGGGTTCCCGCCGGGCGGCGCCGGCGGCCGGCAGCACCTTGACCAGTAGCTTCCGTCCGGTGAAGCGCCCCGGGCCGCCGGGCAGCTTCAGGATGATCGTGAACAGCAGCGCTGGCGTGTATCCGCGGGCGTGGCGGGGCCGGCGGGGGCGGTGCACGGTGCCGCCCAGGTGGCTGGCCCAGTCCCGCAGCCCAGCCGCGACTGTCGTATCCGGCGCGTAGCTTCCGAGGTCGTCGAGACCATCGCCCATGTCCGTCGTTGGACCTTCCACGAGGAGTGAAAGAGGGGGTGGGACGAGCGGGGTGGATCGTCCGAAGGGCAATGCGCTGGTGAGCGCGGAGGCAAAGTTACCTCAACTTTCGGGCGAACGGGGCGACACTCGGCGCTCCGCCATGTACTTACCCAAAGGTAACCGCTAGATCGCCTTCAGCCTCGCATCCCGCACGGTCGGTCACATCTAGACCGCTGGATATAGAATCGGTCACCCGACTGGGAGGCCGCGATGACGGAGAGCAACGATTCCCTGCTCAAGCGCCAGATCCAGCCCGAGATGATGGCCCTCCTGCGGGCGATGTCGGTCTGCCACGCCCGCGCCCAGCGGCTCGACAACCTGCGGATGGGGCTCTCGGTCGCCCTCGGGGTGGCGGGGGCGGTGGTGGCCTTCACCGGCGTGTCGGGCGCCGCCGTCACCGCGGTGGGCGCGCTCTGGGCGCTGGTGAACGCGGTCGGTCTCGCCTCCTGGTCGCGCGGCCAGATCCGGCGCGCCGCCGTCCTTCAGGAGATGTTCGACGTACGCCTCTTCGGTCTGCCCTGGAACGCCGTGGCCGCGGGCGACGAGCTCGGCGCGGAGGAGGTGAGCCGGTTGGAGCGGGCCTTCCGGGGCGACGAGAAGTACCTCCGCGACTACTACGAGATCCCGCCCCTGCCCCACCCGTACGACGTGCTGGCCTGTCAGCAGCAGAACCTCGGCTGGGGCGCCCGGCTGCGCCGCCGCTACGCGTACGCCGTGCTTGCCGGCGTCGGCGCGTGGACGGCTGCCGGCGTCGTGTTCGCGGCGGTGACCGGGCTGACGGTCTCCGATCTGCTGGCGCGGTGGTTCGTCCCGTCGCTGGGCGCCCTGTTCCTCGGTCTGGAGATCTACCGCGGGCAACGGGACATCGCGGCCGAGCGCGACCGCGCGCTGTCCACCATGCAGCGTCACATCGTCACGGCCGTCCCCCGCGGCGACACCGCCACGGCGAGCCGCGAGTCGCTGGTCCTCGCCCGGCAGGTCCAGGACCTCATCTTCCAGACCAGGCAGGTGCAGGCCCGGGTGCCCGACTGGTTCTTCCGGCGGTACCACCCGAGCGACCGCGCCGACTTCCAGGCCGCCATGGCCGGCCTCGCCGAGCTGCTGAATGCCCGCGGCCCGGTCCCGCGACCGGAATGACCCGTCCGCGCCAACCCGGTCGCCGGCCGGCGGACCCGCCCGACGAGGGGCGCACCCGCCGGCCGTGTCGGCGATCGGGTCGGGACGCTGGGCGGGGATGGCTGCGGGGCGGTGGGTCCGGCGCTAGGCGGTGGTGGGGAGGTTGAACCGGACGCCGGTCGCCTGTTCGGACAGGTCCCACAGGCGGCGGCCGGTCTCGGCGTCGGTCGCCGCGGGGGACAACCGCACCTGCGTCGGTCCGCCGCGCAGTTCGGCAAGGCCGTCCGGCCCGATGAACTGGCCGCCCCGCACGGTCGGGTCGGTCGCCGCGTACAACTGTGGCAACGCGCCCACGGCCGGGGCCTGGGCCAACAACGGGTTGCCGAGGCGGCCGAGCACGACCCGCCACGGGCCGACCGGCGCGCTCGTCTGGAGGTTGGTGGCGGTGTAGCCCGGGTGGGCGAGCACGCTGCGGACCGGGCTGCCCGCGGCGGTCAGCCTGTGGTGCAGTTCCCACCCGAAGACGGCGTTGGCGAGCTTGGACTGGTTGTAGAAGGCCATGGGCGAGTAGCCGTGCTCGCCGGTGAGGTCGTCGAACCGGAGCCGCCCCTGCCGGTGGTTGATCGAACTCACCGTGACCACGCGCGGGTCGTGCCCCGCGGTCAGCAGGTCGAGCAGCAACCCGGTGAGCGCGAAGTGGCCGAGGTGGTTGCAGGCGAACTGCAGCTCGTGGCCCTGTGCGCTCAGCGACCGGGGTGGCGCCATCACGCCGGCGTTGTTGACGAGCACGTCCAGGCGCGGATGGTCGGCGCGCAGCTGGTCGGCGAAGGCGCGGACCGAGTCGAGGTCGACCAGGTCGAGGCGGCGTACGTCGAGGCTCGCGTCGGGGTGCTCGGCGGCGATCTGCGTGACCGCCCGGCGGCCCTTCTCCTCGTCGCGTACCGCGAGGATGACGTGTCCGCCCCGGCGGGCGAGCGCCCGGGTGGTGGCCAGGCCGAGGCCGCTGTTGGCTCCGGTGACGACGAAAATCCGGCCGGTCTGGTCCGGCATCCGCTCGGCGGTCCAGCGATTCCGCATCATGCGGCACAGCATCGCCGCATGTGGCACTCAGTGTCAATAGAGAGTCAGGGTGCCGCCAGTGTCATCGCCTATCATTGGCGGGTGAGCAAACACCCGGAAGTGACCATGGCGCAGCGCAAGCGCCAGCTCGTCGCGGACGAGCTGACCGAAGCGGCGCTTCAGCTACTGGCGCTGAAGGGGTTCGACGTGGTCACCATCGACGAGATCGCGGCGACCGCCGGCGTGTCCCGGCGCACCTTCTTCCGCTACTTCGCGTCGAAGGAGGATGTCGTCGTCCAGTTCCTGACCGGGATGGGCTCCGACATCGGCGCGGAGCTGGCGGCCCGTCCCGCTGACGAGCGACCGTCCGTCGCGCTGCGGCACGCCGTCTGGGTGCCGATCGCCGCGTGCGCCGACCACCCGGACAGGGCGCTGCGCGTGGTCCAGCTGATCCTGCGTACTCCCGCGCTGCTCGCACGCTTCCTGGAACGCCAGGCGCAGTGGCGCGACGACCTGACGGCGGTGCTGGAGAGCCGCCTGGGGCTCGACCCGGGCACCGACCTGTACCCGCAGCTCGCCGCCGGCATGGCGCTGAGCGCGTTCGACACCGTGCTGCAACGCTGGAGCGACAACGACGGCACCGAAGACCCCGCCGACCTGACCGACCGGGCCTTCGCCGTCATGGCGCCGGCGCTGGACGCCGTCGAACGGCGAGCCGCCGGCGCACCCGCATCGTCATAGGAGCCGGCGGGTCCACCTCGGTCAGCGGCCCGGGGGCTGGTATTCGATTCGCTCGCGCGTCGCCTCGTCGATCTCTTCGGCGGTCAGGATCGGGGTGACACGAGTGTCCACCCCGCCGGCCGCGCGGATGTCGATGGCCAGCGCGGCGGCGGTCTTGTGGTCGGGCAGATCGCACACCACGTAGGTGTCGTCCGCCCCGAACCCGAAGTACATCGACTCCATCCGCCCGCCCGCGCCCTCGACCATCTTCCGGACGACCTCGACGCGTTTGCTGCCGCCGTCGGCGGTGAGCCCCTTGATTCCGTCGACCGTGTAGGTCGACTTCAACAGGAACTTGCCCACGCGCCATCACCTCCCCACATCCATCGCCGGGCCTCAGCGCGTGCCCTGTCGCTGGATCCGCTCGGCGCCCTCGACCTTGGCCCGGCCCTGATCGCGTTCCGTGCCGGCCGATCCGCTGGCGGTGCGCAGGTGGCGGGCCTTCGGCGAGTGCTCGGTGGACGAGCCCTGGTGGCCGCGCGCGCCGCTGCCGGGATGTTGCCGGCCGCGCGCCGACTCGCCGCCGGGATCATGCTTGTTGTCCTTGTGACTACCCATGCGCCGCGCGTACCCGGTCCACCGGTGGCTAGTCCTTGCCACGCTGTCGGCTGGCGACGGGGCGGCGGGCGGTCGGGGTGGCGCGGCGGGGGCGCGGGGCGTTCGGCGGCGGGGTCGGTGGTCCCACCGACGGGGCAGCTCGACAGGGAGCGAGAAGCGGGCATCCGACTCGGTCCGGACACAAAGCCGACCGGCAGCACAAGACCCGTATCCACGCCGCCGTCGATCACCGGAATTCATGTCGGCCTACCGATAGAGCGGCGATTCATCTGATCAATGTCGGTCGATAGCGTGACGGGCAAAGGCCGTCCATGAAAGGCGGGCCATGACACATCCCATCACCTCACCGTCCCGGCGGCGGATCCTGCTCGGCGCCGCCGCGGCCTCGGCGGTCACCGTCATCGGGGCGAGCGCCGCGCACGCCGCACCACCCGCCGGGGGCGCATCCCCGGCGCGACCCACCCAACCCCTCGTGGCCCGGGACCGGGTCGCCACGGCACGGCTGGCCGGCGGGCCGGCCCGCTTCCAGGCCGACTTCCACGAACGCCTCGACGCCTGGCTGGCCTTCTGGTCGGCCAATTCGCCCCGGAGCTGGAGCACGCCGGTGGAGGTCGAGGGCACGGTGAGCGCGGACGGCGACGCGTTCACGCTGTGCACGATCCGGATCAGCCGCGACGACGAGACGCGGGACGCCTTCGCCGCCCGGCGGGTGGACGCCGCCCACCTGGCCACCCTCGCCAGCCTGCACCACCACTTCCCGTCGGTCCGCGTCGAGGCCGGCGGCGCGTTACGGGTGACCGACGGCCCCGCCGGCTGGACCGGCTCGGCCGAGCAGGTCGCGTTCGCCGTCACCGCCTGCCGGGAGCTGTGGGGGCTGCGCGCCGCCGACGCGACCAGCTGGCGGGCACACGCGAGCCGGGCCGGGCTCGCGGCCGACCCCGCCTCCCGCTCCGGCTGGGCGGCATTCACCAGGGCGAGTCTGCGGCACGGGCTGCGGACCGAATCGTACTGATCTGTGGAGGTAAGGACATGGCACGAAGCGAATTCCGGTTCGTCGTCGACGGCGTCGAGCTGACCACCGAACAGCAGAGCCTCATCGCTGGCGAGATCCAGAAGGCGGGCCTCAACGCGCTGTCCGTGGCCGGCAGCAAGCTGACCAACCCGCTCGCCGTCGGGCACGCCAACATCAAGCTCCGGCCCGAGTGGTACGGGCTGTGGCTGATCGACGGCCCGTTCGCCGAGGAGCTCGGCCAGAAGATCAACGACCTCGGCTTCTGGATGCAGAGGTGACGGACCCCGTCCACCGGCCGGACCCGCCGGAGCGGATGTGCCCGAGCACTCCCGCGGCCAACGCCACGGTGTTCCTCGGCATGATCACTCCGGCGGGCCGGGTCGCCTACGTCACGCCGCCGCTCCCGGCCGAGGTCGCCCTCGCCCAGGCCGACGCGGACACGCCGGTCGAGTCCCGCTACCGGCTCGCCGGCCCATGCGTCACCGCGAAGTGCGGCTTCTGGACCGGCGAGCACTGCGGTCTCGGCGAACGGGTCGCCGCCTCGTACAGCGACACCGCCGGCCCGGCCGAGGCCGACCTGCCGCGCTGCGCGATCCGACGGACCTGCCGGTGGTACGCCGAGCAGGGCCGCGCGGCCTGCGCAGCCTGCTCCCACGTGGTCACCGACGCCCGCTGACCGCCGCCGTGGGCGACGTCGCCGCCGGGGTCGTCGTCCGCCGCGTCGTGATGACGGTGTGGTCTCACATCGTGTTGACGATCAGCCCGATGTGGGTGAAGTAGTTCAACGCCCCGAAGAGAGTGAAGATGGCGCCGGCGATCGCCCACACCACGCCGATGATGCCCAGCAGCACGCGGTTCAGCTTCAGCAGGGCGAACGGGGCGAGAACCGAGCCGATCCCCACCAGGACGTACAGGCCGGAGATGAAGGCGGCCTCGACCTCCGGGTACTCCGCGAACTCCCCGGAGATCGGCTCCTGCGGCGGCGCCGCGAAGAGCGTGTACGTCCAGCCGGCTGCCGCGATGCCGAAACAGGCCAGGCCGAGCGCGAACACGAAGATCGAGATCGGCCACAGCAGTCGCCGCGCCTGCTCCGTCCGGATGCCGCCGTTCTCCAGCGACGCCTCGGCGAAGATCTCACCCCGCCGCCACAGGATGATTGCCGCGCCGAGCATCAGCACCCCGAAGCCCAGGGACGGCTCGCCGAAGATGATGTTGTCGAAGGCGAAACCCCCGGGTGCCAGCGGCCAGGTCAGCGTCATGTGCAGGCCCGTGACGGTGAGGATCGTACCCAGGATCGCGAAGGCGATCGCCCACCCTTCGGTGGCGAGCGGTCTGTCCTTCATCATCTGCCAACCGAGGGCCACGACCAGCAGCAGGCCGACGCCCGCGGCGAGCGCCATGATCGTGTTGTAGGTGGGCATCTGCGCCCAGTCGATCTTCAAGTCCTCCTGGGCGAATGTCTCGAACATGGCGTCTCCCTCCGTTCGCCGCTCTCGACGCAGGTCGGCACGACCGCACGACAAAGCGGGCGGCACGGCGAGTTCCCTCCATCACGCGGCGGAAACGCCACGCCGGACCCGCCGGAGGGCCTGCCGCTGGTACGCCGAGCGGGGTCGGGTGGCCTGCGCCGGCTGCTCCCACGTGGTACCGACGCCCGCTGACCGGGCGCGGGCCGACGAAGCCCGCCGCCAGACGATCCGCTTGCCGGGTCGGTGGCGGCGGGATGTCCGACGGTTCCGCTACGGTCGGGGCGTCATGGAGCCGCGGTTCGGCGAGGTCGTCATCGGGCGGGAGCACCCCGCGGGCCTGCTGCGCGCCGAGGTCGACCGGGCGGCCGCCAGCCACGGCGGCCTCGTCCTGGTCGCCGGCGAGCCCGGCATCGGCAAGACGACCCTGGTCACCGCCGCCGCGAGGGAGGCCCGCCAGCACGGCGCCCTGGTGGTCGGTGCCGCCTGCTGGGATTCCGACAGCGCGCCCGGCTACTGGCCGTGGGTGCAGGTGCTGCGCGGGCTGCGCCGCTCGCCCGACGACTGGGCGGTGGCGCGGGAGGCCGCCGAGCCGGGCCTGGCCGCCCTGCTCGGCGAGACGACCGGCGCGGCGGCCGACCGGGCCATCCGCGAGACGATCCGCGAGGCGATCGGCGGGCCGGCCGACGGCAGCGGGGACGACCAGGGCGACCGGGAGGAGTTCGACCTCTACGACGCGGTGACCACCGCGCTGGTCGCGGTCTCCCAGCGCCGGCCGGTCGTGGTCGTCCTCGACGACCTGCACTGGGCCGACCCGGCCTCGATGCGGCTGCTCCAGTTCGCCGCCCAGCACACCTGGTTCGAACGGCTGCTGCTGGTCGGCACCTACCGTGACGCCGAGGTGGAGGCCGCCGACCACCCGCTGCGCCCGCTGCTGATGCCGCTGGTGGCGAAGGCGACCAGCATCACCCTCACCGGCCTGTCCCGCGACGAGGTGGGCGCGCTGATGGCCCGCACGGCCGGCCGCGAGCCGGATGCCGACCTCGTCGACGAGGTGTACCGGCGCACCGGCGGCAACCCGTTCTTCGTGGAGCAGACCGCCCGGCTGTGGCGCGCCGACGGCCAGGTGAGCACGATCGCGCCCGGCGTACGGGAGGCGGTGCGGCGCCGGCTCGCCCAACTGCCCGCGCCGGTGGCCGACCTGCTCACCGTCGCCGCCGTGCTGGGCCGCGAGTTCCACCGCCAGGTCCTCGCCGCCACCGCCGGCGCCCCGGCGGCGCAGGTCGACCGCCTCCTCGACCGCGCGGTGACCGCCCGGCTCGTGCTGGCCCGCAACGGCGGTCGCTTCGCCTTCGCCCACGACCTGGTCCGGGAGACCCTCTACGACGGGCTCACCGAGGACGACCGGCGGGCCCGGCACGCCGCCGTCGTGCGGGCCGTCGACGGGTCGGCGGCGCTCGCCGAGCGGCTGATCCCGGCCGACCTGGCACGCCACGCCCACCTCGCCGGCGACGCGCTCGAACCGGCCCGCGCGACCGAGCTGCTGGTGGCCGCCGCCCGGGACGCGAGCGGCCGGCTGGCCGTGGACGAGTCGATCGTCCACTTCCGCCGGGCGCTGGAGGTCGCCGACGACCCGACCCGGCGGGTGAAGATCATGGTCGAGCTGGGCCAGCTGCTGCACCACTGCGGCGACAGCGTCGAGGCCCGACACCTCGTCGCCGAGGCCGCCACGCTGGCGCTGACGGTCGACGACCCGGTGGTGCTGGCCCGCGTCGCCCTCACCGTCCACCGCCACCGCCACCAGTCCGGTTCCGCGCCCACCGTCGACGCGGACGGTCTGCTGCGGGAGGCGTACCGGCGGCTGATCGGCGAGCCGGCGGCCACCCTCGCGGCCGGCACACTCGTCACCGACCTGATCACCGCCACCGAGTCGCTCGCCCGGCGCGGCCGGGACGACGAGGCACTCACCTTCAGCCTGTGGGCCCGGCACGACACCACCTGGGGCCTCGGCACGGCCGCCGACCGGGCCGCGATCACCGCCGAGATCCGCGAGGTGGCACGCCGGACCGGCGACCGGGAGACCCAGCTCTGGGCGACCTCGCTGCGCTGGGTGGCGCTGCTGGAACTCGGCGATCCGCGATACCACGACGAACTCACCACGTTCGTCACCGGAGCCCGCGAGGGCGACGCCCGGCACCGGATCGGCGCGACCATCGACGACGGCATCATCGCCGGGTTCCGGGGCGACTTCACCCGCGCCGGCGAGTTGCTCGCCGAGCTGGACGAGCTGTCCGAGTGGGACCACTCCGAGTCCGCCTTCATGGGCCACCACGTGCGCTGGTCGTGGCTGCTGCTCCAGGGCCGGCACGACGAGGCCGACGCCCTGCTCGACGGGCTGGACCCCGGCGACCACCCCTACCTACAGGTCGTTCGGGCCATCACCGCGGCCGAGCGCGGCGACGGCGCGACGGCGCTGCGGCTGACCGCCGGGATCGAGGCCGACGGCACGACGTACAGCCGGATGGTGGCGCCGCTGTGGCTGCGGCTGCGCGCCCAGGTCGCCGCCGCCACCCGCGACCCCGGGCGCTGCGCCGAGGCCCGGGAGGCGCTGCGGCCGCACCGTGGGCAGTGGATGACGGCGTTGTTCGGCTGCGACGTCAGCGGCCCGGTCGACCACTGGCTCGCCGCCGTCGACGCGGCGGAACAACGCTGGGACGACGCGGTGGCCGGGCTCGCCGCGGCCCGCGACGCCGCCGACCGGATGGGGGCCCGGCCCTGGTCGGTGCTGGCCCGCGCCGCGCTGGCGGACGCGCTGACCGGGCGCGACCGCCCCGGCGACGCGGCCGCCGCCACCGCGCTGCGCGCCGCCGCCGCCCGGGACGCCGCCGCGCTCGGCATGCACCAGGTGGCCGCCCGGTCGGCCAGTGCGCTCGGGCCGGTGGACCTCCCGGCGGCACGGCAGCACCCGGCCGTCGCGGATGGACGGCAGCACCGGGTCGGCGCGCCCGTGCCGGCTGTCGCGTCCGTGCCGGCGGTCCCCGGGCCGCAGGGGCGGGCTCCGTCCGCCGGGCCCGTCGTCGGGCAGCCGCCGGTCGAGGCGTACGAATTCCGCCGCGACGGCCCGGTCTGGCAGCTCGCCTACGCCGGCACGGTCGTGCACCTGCCCGACGCCAAGGGCCTGCACGACCTGCACCTGCTGCTGGCCCGGCCCGGTGTCGACGTGCCGGCGGTCGAGCTGCTCGACCCGGCCGCCGGGCCGGAGCTCGTCGCCGCCCGCCGGATGGGCGGCGACCCGGTCCTCGACGACGAGGCGAAGGCCCGTTACCGGCGCCATCTGGAGCGGCTGGACGCCGAGATCGACCGCGCCGCCGGGCGCGACGACGAGGCGAAGGTGGCCGCCCTCGACGCCGAGCGGGCGGCCCTGCTCGCCGAGCTGCGCGCCGCCGCCGGGCTGGCGGGCCGCAGCCGCCGCCTCGGCGACGAGGCGGAACGCGCCCGCAAGACGGTGACCGCCCGCATTCGCGACGTGCTGCGCAAGCTCGACGACCGGCACCCGGCGCTCGCCGCCCACCTGCGCGACACCGTCTCCACCGGCGGCACCTGCCGCTACCTCCCGCCCGAGCCGCCCCCCTGGCGGCTCTAGCCCTCGGGCACCCGTCGATCGTCGACATCAGAAGCCGGTAAACCGCGCGGCCTTCCGCGGTGTCTTGGTGACTGAGAGACCAGGAGGGCCAGATGCGAGATCCGCATGGCACGGAGTTCGACGACTTCGTCCGTACCCGGTCGGTGGCGCTGTTGCGGGTGGCATACCTGCTGACCGGCGACCGGCACGCGGCGGAGGACCTGCTCCAGGAGGTGCTGGAGCAGATGTACGTGCGTTGGCGCCGGGTGTGTGCCTTCCCGGAGGCGTACGCCCGGCGGGCCCTGGTCAACCGGTCGATCAACCGGTGGCGGCGGCGGGGCCGGCGGCCGGAGCAGGCACTGGGTGACAACGACGGGGTCGCCCGGGACCACGCCGACGACATCGCGCTCCGTCAGGCGGTCGTCGCGGCGCTGCGTACCCTGCCGCCCCGGCAGCGCGCCGCCGTGGTGCTCCGCTACCTGGAGGACCTGTCGGTCGCCGACGTCGCCGCGACGCTGCGCTGCTCCGAGGGCGCGGTGAAGAGCCACGCCTCCCGGGGCCTGGCCCGCCTCCGGGAGGCGCTGGCCGGATCGAGTCTCGTCCTGTCCGTCCCGACCGACACCAGGGGTGCGCGATGACCATCGAAGAGAGCGAGGTGCAGGGCGTCCTGCGCCGGGTGACCGACGACCTCGTCGCCCCGCCGACCCTGCTCGACGACGTGCGACGGGGTGGGCGTCGCCGACTGCTGCGACGTCGGGCCGTCCTGGCCGCGGTGTGCGCGGCCGTGGTGGCGGTACCCGTCGGCGGTGCGATCCACCTCGCCGACGACAGGGCCGGCAAGGTTGCGGTCGAGGTCGCCTCGCCGCTGTTCGACGGACCCACCCGCGGCGATCTGGCCGGCGACGAGGAGTACCTGCGGCAGGTCCGGGAGGCGTGGCGGCAGCGTACGAGCGACAAGGAGTTCGACGCCGGGAGCGAGCCGCACGTGGTCTGGGCGGGTGACACCCCGGCCGGGCCCGCCGCCTACGTCGCGCAGCGGGCCACCGTCACCCGGATGGTGTCCGAGCCGGGCAACGACCGCCTGATCGGCTATGCCGCGTTCGTCGAGCCCACCGCCAGCGGCCCGCGGGTCATGGCGTTGGGCGGCATGAACGACAGCACGGCCGGCAATTCGGCGGCCGTGCTGCTCGGGCCGCGGCGTGACGTGCTGGTCGTGCTCGACGCCGGGTACCCGGTGGAGTTCTCACCGACGTTCCGGTACGCCCCGGACGGCCGCGTCGAGCGCACCTTCCAGCGGGTGGCGTTCCGGGACGGGGCCGCCGTGCTGTCGGTGCCGTCGCAGCGCGACAGGGTGACCTTCGCCCTGGTCGGGGTGCCGTTCAGCACGGCGACCGCCGTCGAGGTCACTAACATTGACGAGATCCTCTTCCCCGACAAGGAAAAGGACAGCCCACAGCCGAGGTGGGTCACCCACACGTTGCCCGGGGCGGAACAGGTGTGGGGCGGCGACCCCGCCGCGATCGCCAAGGCCTTCCAGCGGCGGGAGGCGCTCGCCGCCTATGAGGATCGCGGCGGCGCCCACCGCTCTGGTGATGCTCCGCTGCTGGTCGTCCACGGTGCGACCCCCGACGGTCGGCGGTTGCTGCTCCAGACCATCCAGTTCGACGACGATCCTGCCCGCGCGATCGCCCTGCTCGCCCGCGGCGACGCGCCGTTCGAGCCGGCGGCCAGCGGGTTCATCGACTGGAAGGCGCCGCTGCCGGTGCGGCTGCGGCTGCCGGACGGGCAGGGCGTCCTCGTCGTCGCCGAGGGCGCGGCGCTGAGCTACCGGGTCGGCGCCGGGCGGTGGCAGGACGCCGGGCGTGGCGCGGCGCTGCTACCCGCCGACGCCACCCAGGTACGCGTCGCCACCGCCGGCGGCACGGCCACCGTCCGGATCGACTCCTAGGCGGCCACCGGATCGACGACGGGCACCCCCACCTCCGTGGCGGTGCCCGTCGTCGGCCGGGTCAGCGGCGGTTGTAGCGGTACATGGTGAGGGTGCCGAAGACCACCACGAACCCGGCGCTCCACACCAACGTCCACATCGTGCTCGACGCGTCCGACGCCCCCGACATCGTCGCCCGCACCGAGGCCACGAGCTGGGTGACCGGGTTGACCTTCACGAACGCCTGCAACCAGCCGGGCATGGTGGCCGGCTCGACGAAGACGTTGCTCAGGAAGGTCAGCGGGAACAGCACCATCATGCTGACCCCCATCACCGACTTCTCGCTGCGCAGCACCAGGCCGAAGAACGTCCAGACCCAGGAGAACGCGAACGAGAAGACCACCAGCAGGCCGATGCCGCCCAGCACGCCGAGCAGCCCGCCGTCGGGGCGGAAGCCCAGCACCAGGCCGACGCCGAGGATGACCACGGCGGCCAGCACGTACCGCAGCACGTCGCCGAAGATCATGCCGACCAGCGCGGCGGGCCGCCACACCGGCAGCGTCCGGAACCGGTCGAAGACGCCCTTCTCGATGTCGGTGTTCAGGCCCACCCCGGTGTACATGGTGATCATCACGACGCTGGTCACCATGATGCCGGGCAGGAAGAACTGCAGGTAGTCCCGTGGGCTGTCGGCGAGGGCGCCGCCGAACAGGTACGTGAACATCAGCACCATGATGATCGGGAACGCCGTCACGTCGAACAGCTGCTCCGGCACGTGCTTGATCTTCAACATGGCCCGCCAGCCGAACGTCAGCGACGCCGACAGCGGGCTCGGGCGGGACGGCCGGGCGCCGGGCGCGAGAACGGTCGCCAGCGCCTCCGCCGACGGTACGTAGACCGACGGGGCCGGCCCGGCCGTGGTGGTGGCGTTGCTGCTCATCGGGCTGCCTCCAGCTGCTCGTCCCGCTCGTCGGCGCCGACCGCGGCGTGGTCGGTCAGGGCCAGGAAGACCTCGTCCAGGCTCGGCTGGCCGAGGGAGAAGTTGTCGACGACGATGCCGGCGCGGGCCAGGTCGCCGAGGACCCGGGCGGCCTGCTCGCTGGCGTCGAGGTCGCCGCCCTCGCCGCCGACCCGGGCGGTCAGCGCCACCGGGTCGGGCTCGAGCTGCACCGGCACGCCGAGCACCGCGTGCAGCAGCCGCTCCGCCTCGGGCCGCTGGTGCGCGTCACGCAGTCGCAGGTGGACGGTGCCGGAACCGACCGAGGACTTCAGCTCGCCCGGGGTGCCCTCCGCGATCACCCGGCCGTGGTCCACCACCGCGATCCGGCCGGCCAACTGGTCGGCCTCGTCCAGGTACTGCGTGGTCAGCAGGACCGTGGTGCCGTGCGCCACCACGGCCCGGACGATCTCCCACACCTGGTTGCGGCTGCGCGGGTCCAGCCCCGTCGTCGGCTCGTCGAGGAACAGCAGGTCCGGGGTGTTGAGGATGCTCGCGGCGATGTCGATGCGCCGCCGCATGCCGCCGGAGTACTTCTTGACCTGCCGGTCGGCCGCCTCGGTCAGCCCGAACGCGGCGAGCAGCCCGTCCGCCCGCTGCCGCGCGGCCGGCTTGCCGTGCCCGAGCAGCCGACCGAGCAGGATCAGGTTCTCCAACCCGGTCAGGTCCTCGTCCACCGAGGCGTACTGGCCGGTGAGGCTGACCCGGGCCCGGACGGCGTCGGCCTCGTGGACGACGTCGTGGCCGAACACCCGCGCCCGCCCACCGTCTGGGCGCAGCAGCGTGGCCAGCACCCGTACCGCCGTGGTCTTGCCGGCGCCGTTCGGGCCGAGCACCCCGTAGACGGTGCCGGCGGGCACCGCGAGGTCCAGGCCGTCCAGCGCCCGGGTGTCCCCGAACGAGCGGGTCAGCCCCTCGGCCTCGACGGCCAGCCCGGTGCTGCGTCTATTCATGATCCCTACCTTCCTTCGCGAACTGTCAGGAGACGTACGGGCGAGCGGCGCGGCCGTCGCGCAGGGCCAGGCCCCACCAGCAGAGCTGGTCGAGCAGTACGCGGGCGGCCCGGCGTAGCTGGTCGGTGGCCAGCGGGGTCGGTTCGCCGCAGAGCAGGTCCACGCCGACGACGTCGCGCATCGTGACGGCGTGCAGGGCGGTGAAGACCGTCCGGAGCTGGTCGACGGCGTGCAGGCCGACGGAACCGCAGCCGTACGACACGAAACCGACCGGCTTCGCCTGCCACTCGTCGTACGCGTAGTCGATCGCCTGTTTCAACGAGGCGGGGAAGCTGTGGTTGTACTCCGGGGTGACCACGACGAACGCCTCCGCCCGGCCGACCTGCTCGGCGAACGCGCGCATCGCCGGGGTCGGCTCCGCCGGGTAGCCGGCGGGGAAGTCGTAGTGGGCGAGGTCGACCACGGTGACCGCCAGTCCGTCGTGCGCCTCCGCCCGGTCGACGAACCAGCGGGCGATCCGGTCGCCCACCCGCCCCTCCCGGGTGCTGCCGATGATCACGGCGAGTCGCATCGGCTCCACGGTTCCTCCTCCCGGCCGTTCCGGTCCCACCCGTCAGGCGCGAGACGGTGGCCGGCGGTCCGCGAGATCAGATCTAGCGGCCCCGCGACGCCGCCAGGTCCGGTGCACGGGTGGCGGCGGGCCTGCCGGCCCGACCCACTCGGGGCCGGGTGGGACCGCTGATCGTCGGTGGTGGCTGCTTGACTGCACCGGCGGAGAAGAGGGGGACGCGATGACCGACGTGCGCATCGAGCCGTGGAGCGAGGGCGACCTCGACCTGTTGCGGCAGCTCAACGCGCCGGAGATACGGGCGCACACCGGCGGCCCGGAGACCGACGAGCAGGTGCTCGCCCGGCACGGGCGCTACGTGCGCTTCGGCGACACCGGTCAGGGCTGCATGTATGCGGTGGTGCTGCCCGACGGGGCCAGGGTGGGCAGCGTCGGCTACTGGGAGCGGGAGTGGCGCGACCAGCGGGTCTATGAGCTGGGCTGGGCGATCCTGCCGGGGCACCAGGGCCGGGGGCTC
Organism: Micromonospora sp. NPDC048063; assembly: GCF_043202855.1. Classification (NCBI taxonomy): domain Bacteria; kingdom Bacillati; phylum Actinomycetota; class Actinomycetes; order Micromonosporales; family Micromonosporaceae; genus Micromonospora; species Micromonospora sp. NPDC048063. The sequence goes on from NZ_JBIDBG010000008.1 coordinate 189,868, forward strand.
GCGACGGCGGCGGTGCGCGCGGCGGCGGCGGTGGCCCGTGCCCGGAGGACGCACCGCTTCGCGCACGCGTACCCGTCTGTCGACAACGCCCCGTCCAACGCGGTCTGCCGCAAGGCGGGTTTCACGCTGCTCGGCGAGACCGAGTTCGAGTTCCCGCCCGGGCACCTGATGCGCTCCAACGACTGGCGCCTCGACCTGAGCGCGTAGTCGGGGCGTTGGTAAGAACCGCTCCATGAGTAACGCCGGCGTGTTCAGTTTGCTGAACGCGCATCGAGCGGGCAGGGTGGCGACCCGTGAAGGCGCGCCACTGCGCGCCCGGCTGGGTCGCCTCCAACTCGGCACGCCACCCCGCCGACCGCACCGCGGCGGCCAACCCCAACTTCAGCAGATGGTGCTCCACCGTCTCCCGCGTCACCAGACAGTCCGGACCGCGCTGCGGGTCATGCGCGAAGAACCGCAGACCACCCGCAGACACCTTGGCGTGCACAGGGTGCTCGCACCGTTGGCAGCACAGAACGACACGCGGCCGCGGCCGGCCGTCGGTCAGGGTGGGACCCGGCTGCCGGGCGCGTGGCCGCCGTGCCGGCCGGTGAGCAGGGCGTCCAGGTGGTTCTTCGCGGCCAGCCAGAGCACGCCGGTGGCCTCCTCGGGCCCGCTCCGACAGGACGACAGCGCGGAGACCGGCGATACAGAGCTCCGTGAACCCCACCACCGGATGCATCCGTGTCTCCATCGACACACATGTTTCGCGCGTGTCAGGCGCAACCGATCCACGGCAACGTCCCACTACAAGCTCCCACTACGACATCCTAGGAGCCCAGATGACAGCATTGACACGCATGCGCAAGGCGTGGCGACCGGTCCTGGTCGGCGCCCTGGTCCTGGCAGGGTTGGCCACAACCTCGACTACGGCAGTGGCAGCGAGCACCAACCGGACCGGACTCTGCAACAAGGCAAGCTACTGGTCGTACCTGCAGTTCCCCTCTCGTGGCGGATTTTCCAGTTACCTGGTAGCGCCGGGCAAATGTTGGAGCATGGCGCTTCGCAGCGGCAGCACTGAGCCTGTCCACGTGTATGCCTACCGGACCAGCGACGGCGCGACGTTCTGGATCGACTGGAAGATGATCAAGACGGGCGAGCACAACGTGTTCCGGACCTACGGCGAGATCCCCACGCGCAAGGTCAAGTTTTCACACCGTTGACGGCCGTGGAAGCCCGGCGCGCCCAGCTGGCGCGCCGGGCACGGCGATTGCGTAGTCGGACGCTGAGGCTCTAAGCGTCCGACAGCTAGTTGGACGGCTCGCGCCGTCTCATTCGTCGTCTCATCCAGGGACGTTCAGGGGCGTCCGCCACCGTTCGACGGTCGTTCATCGCCGCAGCTCAACCGGGCAGCGGCTCGTCGTCTACGTCCCCGAGCCCGGCTCGCCCACGCAGGCGGTCTTCCGCCGGCTCGCCGAGCGTGTCGGTTCCGGCTGGCAGCCCACCAGCTCCTCCCCGCCAGCCGAGCGCCGGTAGAGCACGCTGTGCCGGTCCCGGCTCCGGAGCACCAGACCGGACCGCAGCAGCACCCCCAGGTGGTAGGAGACGGTGGCCGGGGCCAGCCGGTGCCGCTCGCTGAGCTGCCGGGTGGAGCGGGGCACGTCCAGGTCCGCCAGGATCGCGGCCCGGCTCGCGCCGACCAGCTCACCGAGCCCGCCCCGGCGCTGGTCGGCCCGCCTGGCGCCGAGCGGGTAGACCAGCACCGCGTTGCCGGCGTCGCAGAGCTGCGTCGAGATGTGCGGCCAGGCCAGCACCGACGGCGCGAGCACCAGCTCCGCCTCGGCGAGCGCCGTGGTGATCCGGTACGAGCTGTCGATGGTCAGTGCCCGGCCGGTCCAGGCCACCCTCGGGTGCAGGCTGTTCAGCACGCTGCCCACCCCGGTGGTCGCCATCGTGGTGGCCTGCAGGGCCAACTCCGCCTCCAGCGTGGCCCGCAGCGCCGGCCACTGGTCGGCCAGCGCGGCCCGCCAGAAGTGTCGGAGCCCGTCGGCGACCCGCCGGGCCAGGGTGCCGTCCTCGACCGCCGCGCGGACGCACACCGGCAGCCGGCCGGCCGGGAACCGTTCGTGCACCTGCACGGCCACCTCGTCGGCTGACGTCGCCTCGGCCGCCGCCAACTGCTCGTCGAACACGGCGTCGGGCGGGCTCAGCGGCGGCTTCGGGGTGAGCAGGTCCGGTGTGTAGCCGCCCCGGCCGGGCGGCGTGACCAGCTGTGCGACCAGGGCCACGTCGGGGTGCCGGAGCGTGGCCCGCGCGGCGGGGCCGGGGTCGCCGTGCACCGGGTGCCCGAACGGCGACAGCGCGGCCTGCAGCCAGGACGTCACCTCCGCCGCCGGCGAGGTCGCCAGGCGGAGCTGGGCGAGAGTCGGGCAGTCCAGATGCGCGACCAGCACGGGGGGATCCTACCGGCGGCGTGGTCGGTGCGGTGTCGAGCATTCGACCGGGCTCGAATCAGTGGCCGGGTGCGCCGTGAGCGGGGTTTGCTGCCACCCGACCGACCCACTCTTCGCCGAGGAGCATGCGATGCGCCCACCCGCCCCCGTCCGTACCGCCGGCCGGCTCGGCCGCACGCTCGCCCTGGTCGGGCTCGCCGCCGGCCTGCTCGCCGCGGCCCCCGCGGCCGTGTCGGCCGCCCCCGACGCCGCGACGGCCGGAAGCGGCGACGCCACCGCCCACGGCTGCGAGCGCGCCTTCGACCGCGCCGTCCAGGCGTACGTGGACACCACCGCGCGGCGCGACCTGGACGGCTTCGCGGCCCTGCTGCACCCCGATGTCACCTCGGTCTTCGCCTCCGACGGGGAAATCCTCGACGGCAAGCAGGCCACCGTGGACTGGCTGCGCGGTTTCTTCGCCGACGACTCCTGGACCCAGTCGTTCAGCGTGGCGAAGCGGACCGTGGTGGGCTGTCGCACCGGGTTCGTGCTGTTCGACTCCGTCTACGCGGTGCCCGCGACCGGCACCCGGGTGTCGCTGCTGATCGGGGTCAGCTTCGCCTACGAGCACGGCCGGTGGCTGGTGGTGCAGAACCAGGACTCGGTGGGCCGGATCTGACCCGGGGGGCGATCGGGGGGAGGGGCGGGCGCGGTCACTGCCGCGCCCGCCACGAAGTTGCCCCGGACCAGCAGCAGCGTGCACCGTCCGGCCCCCTTCCACCCGCGCCGTTCCGTCGTGTCGCGTTACGCGGGTAGGTAGTCGAAGGTGTCCGGATGCCCGCCCTGCCGGCCGGCCTCGCCCCGGTCCAGCCCGGTGATCTGCTCCATCGCCGCGTCGTCCAGCTCGAAGTCGAAGATCCGGATGTTCTCCTCGATCCGCTCCGGGGTGGTGGACTTGGGGAAGACGATGTCGCCGCGCTGCACGTGCCAGCGCAGCACCACCTGGGCCGGGGTCCGGCCGACCTGCTCGGCGACGTCGACGATCGTCGGGTCGCCCAGCACCTTGCCCTGCGCGATCGGCGACCACGCCTCGGTGAGGATGTTGTGCCGGTGGCCGTACTCCCGCACCTCCTCGTTGCCGAAGTACGGGTGGACCTCGACCTGGTTGACCGCCGGCACCACGTCCGCCTCGGCGGCCAGCCGCTCCAGGTGCGGCACCTGGAAGTTCGACACCCCGATCGAGCGGGCCCGGCCGTCGAGCTGGAACTCCTTCAGCGTCTTCCACGTCGAGACGAAGTCGCCGTCGTAGAGGGTGGGCAGCGGCCAGTGGATCAGGAACAGGTCGATGTGGTCCATCTTCAGCGCGGCCAGCGTCGACTCGAACGCCTTGCGGGCGTCGTCGGGCCGGTGGAAGGCGTTGCTCAACTTGCTGGTCACGAAGACCTCGTCGCGGTCCAGCCCCGACTCGCGGACCGCCTGGCCCACCTCCGCCTCGTTGCCGTACATCTCGGCGGTGTCGATGTGCCGGTAGCCGACCTCCAGGGCCCTGCGGACCGCGGCGACGGTGTCCTTCGGATCGATCTGGAACACCCCGAAGCCGAACTGCGGGATGGTGTTGCCGTCGTTCAGGGAGAGGATGGGGACCGCGTTCGCCATCGGGGCTCCTTCGCCGGTCGTCACGAAGCCGGGTGCGCGGAACCGCTTCCACGCCCGGCGGGCCATCCCCTGGCGTACCCCTGATCCGAGGTGTTCCAACCGGTGATCCCGGCCTTAGGTCGGCTCGTCGAAGAGCACCGGCCAGGGCCGGGGCGCCGGCCCGGGCGGCGGCGCCGGGGGCGCGGACCCGTCGGCCAGCACCTCCGCCGCGAGCTGCCCGAACATCGGCGCGGCCGGGTGCGCGGACCGGCGCGGCCAGGCCGCCGAGGTGCGCTTGACCAGCGGCGACCCGGCGATCGGCCGCCAGGCGATCCGTGGTTCCCGGCGGGCCGTCGCGGCGGGCTCGACGGCGACCCCGCCGCCGGCCAGCACCAGCCCGAACAGGAACTCGGGGTTGCGCGCCGGGCGGACCCGCGCCGGCGTGAACCCGTGCCGGCGGCAGACGTCGAGCAGGTGGTCGTGCCAGCCGGGCGCGGTGGCCCGGGGCGCGGTGACCAGGTCCAGGCCGGCCAGCGCCGCCAGCTCCACCTCCCGGCCCCGGGCCAGCGGCGACGCGCGCGGCAGCAGCACCCCCAGCGGTACGTCGACGGCGGCGCCGAGGCGCAGCCCCTCGTCGGTGACGGGGTGGTGGAGCAGGCCGACGTCCAGCCGCCCCTCGGCCAGCATCCGCTCCTGCTCGCCGCTGGTCAGCTCGTGCAGGTCCACGTCGAGCCCGGGCGTCCGGTCGGCCAGCCGGTCGAGCAGCTCGCGCAGGGTCACCGCGGGCGTCTCCGGGGGCACCCCCGCCCGGAGCACCCCGGACACCCCCTCGCGCACCTGGCGCATCAGGTTGCGCAGCCGCCCCTCCCCGGCGAGCAGGTCCTCGGCCTCGCCGAGCAGCAGCTGGCCGGCGGTGGTCAGGCGCACCTGGCGGCGGGACCGGTCGAACAGCTCCACCGCCAGCTCCCGCTCCAGGCGCTGCACCGACTGGCTCAGCGGCGGCTGGGCCATGCCGAGCAACTCGGCGGCCCGGCCGAAGTGCAGCTCGCGGGCGACCACCACGAAGTGCCGCAGGTGCCGGAGCAGGTCCACGGCCGGACCCTACGCCAGCGCCCCGACGCGGGCGGCGGCTACGGTGCGTAGCGTGGTGACGGAGCGGATCGCGGAGATCTTCGAACGGGTCGGGGTCACCGGCTGCCTGCACGCGGTCGACCTCGACGCGGCCGACGACGGCGCGGGGCAGCCCGGCGGCCGGCGGGAGGTGGCGGTCCGGGCCGACGAGCAGGTGGTGATCGCCTCGATCTTCAAGATCCTGCTGGTGCTGGAGTTCGCGCGGCAGGTCGTCGCCGGCCAGCTCGACCCGCAGGAGCGGGTGCTGGTCACCGCCGCCGACCGGCTCGGCGGGTGGGGGATCGCCGGCTGCGCCGACGACGCCGAGGTGTCGCTGCGGGACCTGGCCTACTTCGCCATGTCGGTCAGCGACAACACCGCCGCCGACCTGCTGCTGCGCCGGGTCGGCGCGGACGTGCTGCCGATGCTCGCCGCCGAGCTGGGGCTGCCGCGCACCCGGATCGTCGGCGGCCCCCGGCATCTGGTGGAGATGATGCTCGCCGACGTCGGCGCGCGCACCGAGGCGGACTTCGCCCGGATCTTCCCCACCCTGCCCGCCGAGCGGGTCCGCGCGATGCGGGTGTTCGACCCCGCGCACACCACGTCGAGCACGGCTCGCGAGATCACCCGGCTGCTCGGCCTGGTCTGGCGGGACGAGGCCGGCCCACCCGGGGCCTGCGCGATGGTCCGGGGCTGGATGGCCCGGCAGCTCTTCTGGACCCGGCTGGCCGCCGGCTTCCCGTCCGGGGTGCGGGTGGCCGGCAAGACCGGCAGCCTGCCGGGGCTGCACCTGGAGGCCGGCGTGGCCGAGTACCCCGACGGCGGCCGGTATGCGATCGCCGTCTTCGCCCGCGCCGCCCACCTCGCCACCCGCCGCATCGACGTCGACCTGGCGATGGGCGAGGCGGCCCGGACCGCCGTCGAGGCGCTGCGCGCCCCCTGATCTTCGGCCGGGGCGAGCCGCGCCGGGCCCCGCTGAGCTGGCCCGATATGCCGGCGGGTATCGACCGTTCCGGCCGTGGATCTTGGACCGGGCGGGGGGCGTGCTGATTGGCTCGGCACCGACCGATCAGCACCACGACGGGGAGAGTTCCGCATGCCCAACCTCGACCGCCGCCGCTTCCTCCGCGACGCCGCCGCCAGCACCGCGCTGGTCTCCGCCGGCGGGCTCGCCGGCACCGCCCTGGCCGGCCCGGCGCAGGCCGCGCCGCCGGCCACCGCCCCGGTCGCCGCCGCCCCGGCCGGCCGCCGCCGTGGCCCGGTCAGCTTCCGCTGGTGGGGTACGACGGCCTGGCGCATCGACATCGGCGACCGCACCGTCCTGGTCGACCCCTTCCTCAGCCGTATCGACACCGGGCTGTTCAAGGGCGCCTTCGACGCGGCCGCGCCGCTGGAGGTCCGCACCGACGTGGTGGACTCCCTCGTGGACCGGGCCGAGACGGTGCTCGTCACGCACACCCACTGGGACCACTACATGGACGTGCCGCACATCGTCGGCCGTACCGGCGCCCGGGTCGTCGGCACGCTGACCGCCTACCACCTCGGGCTGGCGTACGGGCTGCCGTCGGGGAGGCTCAGCCCGGTCCGGGGCGGGGAGGTGCTGGACTTCGGCGCGTACACCGTGGAGGTGGTCGGCTCCCTGCACAGCCGCAACGCGTCGTACTCGATGGCGTTCCCCGGCGTACGGGTCAGCCAGCCGGCGCGGCCGGCCACCATCGCGGACCTGCCGGAGGGGGACACGCTGGCGTACCAGGTGCGGGTGGCCGACGGACCGTCGGTGTTCTTCATGGGTGCGAGCGACTTCGTCGCGCGGAACCTGACCGGCCTCGCCCCCGACGTGGCCATGGTGGCGCTGCCGAGCAGCACCGCCACCGCCGACTACGCCGAGCGGCTGCTCGACGCGCTGGACCGGCCGAAGGTCGTGGTGCCGGTGCACTTCGACAACTTCGAGACGGAGCTGCGCAACCCGGTGCCCGTGGCGCCGAAGGACCGGGAGCGGCTCGACGGGCTCGTCGCGGCGGTGCGGCGGGTCTCCCCGCGCAGCCGGGTGGTCGTGCCCGAGTACCACACCGCGTACCACTTCTGACCGGTCGCCGGCACACGCTCGGGGCGCGCCGCTGACAGGGGGCGGCGCGCCCCGACCATGCTCGTCCGGCTCAGGGCGTCGCCAGCTCGGCGAGGGCGCGCACCGACCGCCAGTTGCGGGTGGTCGCCACCACGCCGAGCTTCTTCTCCAGGTAGTTGTTCGTGAACTTCGACCGGCCGTAGCCGCCGTCGGGGTAGTGCAGGTAGACCTCGCGCCCGGTGACCGTGAACGCGACGTTCTCGCCGCCGGGCACGGTCAGCGCGTCCACCGTGGACTTCTCGGGCGCGGTCGCGAGGAAGGCGACCAGCAGCCGCGTCGGGTCGTCCTCCCCGTCGGCGTACGGGTTGCCGCCGGCCACCGTCGCCAGCTCCCGGCCGCCGCGCACCAGCACCGGCACGGTCAGCCCCAGCTCGTCGGCGATCGCCCGCTCGATGCCCCGCGCGAGCGCGTCGGCGTCGCGCACGGTGCTGCCGAAGACCACGTTCCCGCTCTGGAGGTAGGTCTTCACGTCGTCGTGCCCGAGGCCGGCGACCAGCCGGCGCAGGTCGGCCATGCCGACCTTCGCGCCGCCGACGTTGACCCCGCGCAACAGCGCCACCCACCTGTCCATGCGACCTCCTCGACCCCTGGTACGGCCAGCCTAGGGGCCGGCGGCCCGCCGGTCGGCCCGCGCGCCGGGTTGGCGTCGGCCCGCGCGCCGGCTCAGCGTCGGCCCGCGCACCGGGTTGGCATCGGCTCGCGCGCCGGCTCAGCGTCGGCTCGCGCGCCGGCTCGCGCGCCGGTTCAGCGGCGGCGGATGGCGGTGGAGTCGAGGCGGAAGCCGATGGTGCGGTCCACGATCCGGTCGACCAGGTCCGCCTTGCGCAGCCCGGCGACGCCCCGCAGTTCCAGGCCCGCGGCCAGCGCCCGCAGGTCGCGGGCGGTCCAGCCGGAGAGGTACGCCGTACCGTCAGCGCGGCGGGACATGGCCGCCAGCGCGGCGCGGGCTCGGGCCGGGTCGGCCGCCGGCACCGCCCGCCGGGCGGACCGCGCGGCCGGGCCCGCCGGATCCGCGGGTGGGGCGACCGGACGTGCCGGCTGGGCGGCCGGATCCGCGGGTGGGCCGAACCGTCCCGCCGGCGGGACGGCCGGATCCGCGGGTGCGGCGGTCCGACGGGCGGGGGGCGCCGGGCGCGCGGCGGTGGGCGGACCGGGCGGGGCCCCGTCGAGCGGCACCACCGCGAGTCGGGCGCGTCCCTCGACCAGGGCGGCGAGGTCGGCGGCGGGCAGGTCCCGCAGCAACGCGGTCAGCAGGTCGGTGACGTCGCGGCCCGGCCCGGTCACGCCACGACCCGCTCGGGCTGGAGGTGTTCGAGGAACTCCGTGGCGAACTGACGCAGCTCGTCGCGGACCACCGGGGTGGTGATCCGGTCACGCAGCACCACCGGCACGCCGCGCGGGGTGTTCGTGGCGAACGCCGTGACGTTCTCCCGCAGGGCGGTGGGGAAGACCGGCAGGCCGAGCGCGCGGACCTGGTCCATGTAGCCCTGGTGCGCGGCGATCGGCCGCTGCGCCATCAGCTGGATCATCGTGAACACCACCCCGGCCACGCCGGGGGCGACCTTGTGGTGCCGGCGGGTGGTGGCGAACCGGCGGGCGTCGGCGTTGTAGTGGTCGACCAGCTCCCGGACGTTGCCGTGCAGGTAGTCGATGCCCAATGTGGAGAGGTAGTCCGCCTTCGCGGGGATGAGCAGGTGGTCGCTGGCGATGATGGCCGACTGGGTGACCACGTTGAAGTTCGGCGGGCAGTCGATGAGCACCAGGTCGTAGCCGCCCAGCGCGTCGTCGTGCAGCCCCTCGGCGAGGGAGCCGCGCACCCGGAACAGCTCGGCGTCGTACTCCTCGCCGTCGGCCACGCCCCGGGCCAGGGTCAGGTCGATGTCGACGAGCTGGAGGTGAGACGCGATCAGGTCGAGGCGGCCGGCGCCGGTGAGCCGCGCGTTGGCCGGGCCGGGAGAGACGACCAGCTCGCCCAGGGTCACCGCCGGGGTGTCTCCGCGCAACCCGTCGTACCAGCGCTTCACCGTCCGGCCGTCGCGCAGCCGCTCCCGCCAGTCGTCGGGTTCGTAGAAGCCGAACGTCAGGCTGGCCTGCGGGTCGAGGTCGACGAGCAGCACCTTCATGCCCCGGTTGGCCAGTTCGGCCCCGAGGTTGGCGGTGACGGTGGTCTTGCCGACCCCGCCCTTGTAGTTGATCACGGACACCACGTACATCGGCGGCACCTCCCCGACCGGGAACGGTAACGGGCGGGCGGATCGTGCGCGGAACCGCTCCGGCCGCCGCCTCGCCCACCTCGCCCGCGAGACCTGGGCGCTCGACCACCGATCCCGCGCCGGGTCGGTGGCCCGGATGCCGGTCGACCCGGCTGTTAGAGTCTGCGCTGCTCGGATGGGCCGGCGTGGGGGAGGGATCGACGGTGGTGCCGTTCCGGGTCGCGCTGTCGCAGCTGCTCAAGGCCCGCTTCCCGATCCTCTACGTCGAGTCGTTCGAGGAACAGCGCGTTGTCGCCGAGGTCTGCGCGGTCGCCCAGGACGCCATGGCGGTCCGCACGCCCCGCGCGGTGTGGACCTGGTCGCAGACGACGGGGCTCGTGCAGCCCGACGGCGTCGCCCGCAAGGGCACGACCGACCCCGAGGACGCGCTCGACGCGGCGCTGCGGGTCGACCACCCGAGCGTGCTGATCTTCAAGGACCTGCACCCCGCGCACGGCGGCGACCAACGGGGCGGCCCCGGGGTGGTCCGCCGGCTGCGGGACCTGGCGGCGGCCTTCAAGTCCGGGCCGGTGCCGCGCACCCTCGTCCTCGTCTCGCCGGTGCTGCACATCCCGGTGGAGCTGGAGAAGGACGTGACCATCGTCGACTTCCCGCTGCCCACCGAGGCGGAGATCCGGCGGGTGCTCGACGGGATGATCGCCGCCAACTCGGCCAGCGGCCGGATCCGGATGGGCCTGGACGACCTCGGCCGGGAACGGTTCGCCAAGGCCGCGCTCGGGCTCACCCTGCACGAGGCGGAGAACGCGTTCGCCCGCGCCATGGTCAACGACGGGGTGCTCGACGACGGCGACCTCGCCGTGGTGCACGAGGAGAAGCGGCAGACCGTACGCAAGTCGGGGCTGCTGGAGTTCGTCGACGTCACCGTCGACCTCGCCGACGTCGGCGGGCTGGAGAACCTGAAGCGGTGGCTGGCCCGGCGGGACGGTTCCTGGCTGGCCGAGGCGGCGGCGTACGGGCTGCCCGCGCCCCGGGGCGTCCTGATCACCGGAGTGCCCGGCTGCGGCAAGTCGCTGACCGCGAAGGCGATCGCCGCGGCCTGGGGACTGCCGCTGCTGCGGTTGGACGTCGGCCGGGTCTTCGCCGGGCTCGTCGGGTCGAGCGAACAGAACATGCGCACCGCCATCCGGACGGCCGAGGCGACCGCGCCGTGCGTGCTGTGGGTGGACGAGATCGAGAAGGGCTTCGCCGGTGGCGCCGGCGACTCCGGCACCTCCGCCCGGGTCTTCGGCTCCTTCCTGACCTGGATGCAGGAGAAGACGCGGCCCGTCTTCGTCATCGCGACCGCCAACGACTTCGAGGGGCTGCCCCCGGAGCTGCTCCGCAAGGGCCGCTTCGACGAGATCTTCTTCGTCGACCTGCCGACCCGCGCGGAGCGGGCGTCGATCTGGCGGGTCCACCTGGCCCGGCGGCTGCGCAACCCGGCCGTCGCCGGCGGCCTGGCCCTCGACGACGCCCTGCTCGGCGAGCTGGCCGGGCTCAGCGAGGGCTACTCGGGGGCCGAGATCGAGCAGGCCGTCGTCGGCGGGCTCTTCGACGCGTTCGCCGAGCGGCGTCCGCTGCGCCGCGACGACCTGGTCCGGGCGCTGGTCAGCATGGTGCCGCTCAGCGTCACGCAGGCGGAACGGATCGACTCCGTACGCTCCTGGGCCGACACCCGTGCCGTCGCCGCCACCGCGGCCGAGGACTGGGACCTCGGCGGCCGTCCCGGTGGCCCGCGCGGATCCCGCCCCGGCCCACCCCCGCAGCGGGGGCAGGGCGGACGAGCGGTCGAGTTCTAGTGTGTGCCCCGACTGGAAGGAGAGGTGCCCGATGAGCGTCTCACTGATACTCCTGCCGCTGGCCGTCGCCGCCGTCGCCGCGACCCACGGCGCCACCGCGGGCCGGGACCGGGAGGGCCGCGTCGTCTGCCAGGTGCAGACCCGGATGCGGGACGAGACGCTGCTCGCCGCGGCGCTGCGCGACACGGATGCGGTGGTCGGCACCGACGGGGACGCGATCACCGCGGAGTGGGCCGGCGTGCGGGCGAGCTTCCGGCGCGGCGAGGACGGCGTCTGGGCGGCGCACTTCACCGGCGAGGTCGACGAGCAGCGGGCGGTCGAGGTGGTGCGGGCCATCGACGCCGCCTACGGGCGGCAGGTCCAGCGGGCCGTGCTGGCCCGGCTGCGCGAGCAGGCCCCCGTCGCCGGCCTGCGCCTGGAGTCCGAGCAGGTCACCGAGGACGCGAGCGTCCGCCTGGTGTTCGCCGTGGAGGGCAGGTCCTGATGGGTGGGCAGCCGCGGATCGTGGTCACCGTCTCCAGTGAGGGCGTGGTGAGCGCCGAGACCCGGGACGTGCTCGGCGACCGCTGTCTCGACTACGTCGCCGTGCTGGAGGACCTGCTGGCGGCGCGGACGGTGAGCAGCGCGTACACGGCGGACCACGCCCGCGCCGCCGTGACCGCACGGCAGGAGCAACGCGATGTCGAGCGCGCCTAGCCCGGGCTGGCCGCACCCGACCGCCCCGCACCCGACCGCCCCGGGCCTGGCCGGCCCGGTGGGGAGCCTGAGGTGGCGGGTGCTGCACAGTTGGTGGCTGCTGCTGCCGCTGTTCGGGTGCAGTTGCCTCGGCGGCCTCGGGTTCATCTACGTGGGGCTCCGTGCCCGGCGCGCGGCGTGGTGGATCCCCGGCATCGTCTACACCGTGGTGGGCTGGACCGTCTTCGTCGTCTTCGGCGAGTCCGACCAGGAGAGCGCCCTCAGCGACTTCACCGCTGGCACGCTCCTGGCCGTCACGGCGGCCGGCATCCTGCACGCCCTGCTGATCAACTCGGCGTGGCTGCGCTGGCGGGCCGGCTACCGCCCCTGGTACGCCCCGCAGCCGGCGGCGTCGTGGCCCGGCGGCCCGTACCCGCCCGGCCCGCTGGCCCCGCCCCCCGGGTCGACCCCCGCCGGTGCGTTCACGCCCGCCACCGGGTACCCGCCCGGGTCGCCGGTCCACGCGCCCGCGTCGTCGGCGTACCCGCCCGCGTCGCCGGCCTTTCCGCCGGGATCGCCCGGGTATCCGCCGGCGCCGGCGTACCCGCCTTCCGCGTCGACCTACCCGCCCGTGCCGGCGGGGTCGCCGCCGCCGGCCGACCCGACGATGGTGCCGCACCAGCCCGTCGACTACTACGGGACCGGGCCGGTCGCGGCTCCCGTCTCCCGGCCCGGCCAACCGGTCGCGGGCCGGCCGTCCGGCGGGCCGGTGGACGTCAACGCCGCCGGCCACGACGACCTCGCCGCGCTGCCGGGCTTCGACCCGCACCGCGCGCGGCAGGTGCTGGCCGAGCGGGACCGGCGGGGCGGGTTCGGCAGCCTGGCCGAGTTCGCCGCCGCCGCCAACCTGGCCCCCCACGAGTACGCGCGCCTGCGGGACGTCCTGGTCTGCGCCCCGCTCGCCGGCCCGGCGCCGGGGCAGCAACCGCCGCTCGGCCGGGTCCTCGATGTCTGAGAGTTCCCCGGCACCCGGCGCGGTACCCGAGCCGGCGCTCGGTCCGGCATCCGGGGCGGCGCTCGGCCCGGCATCCGGGGCGGCGCTCGGTCCGGCATCCGGGGCGGCGCTCGGCCCGGCGCCCCGCGCGGCGGGCGGGGCGGAGACCGTCGCCGTGGCCCGGTTCCTCAACGCCACCCGGGCCGAGGGGCCGGGCGAGCGCACCGCCGTCTGGGTGCAGGGCTGCGCCATCCGCTGCCCCGGCTGCTTCAACCCGCACCTGTGGAGCTTCCGGGGCGGCGAGCGGGTGGCCCCGGCCGACCTGGTGCGGCGGGTGCTCGACGCCGGCACCGAGGGGCTGACGCTGCTGGGCGGCGAGCCCTTCGACCAGGCGGCCCCGCTGGCGACCGTCGCCGCCGGCGTACGCGCCGCCGGGCGCTCGGTGATGACCTTCACCGGCTACACCAGAGCACAGCTGGACCGGGCCGTCGACGCCGGCCGGGACGACGTCGCGGCGCTGCTCGCGACGACCGACCTCCTCGTCGCCGGGCCGTTCCTGGCCGACCGGCTCGACACCCGGCGACCCTGGGTGGGCTCCACCAACCAGGAGTTCGTGCTGCTCGGCGACCGCTTCCCCGACCTGCTCGACGCGGTGTCGCGCAGCCCGGACCGCGTCGAGGTCACCGTCGACGCCGCCGGCGGGATCGCCGTGAACGGCTGGGCGGAAGCCGACGCCCTCGACGAACTGCTGGCGTCGGTGGCCCGTCCTCAGCCCCGCCGGGCGAGCTTCGAGCGGCGGTAGCCGTAGAAGGCGTAGATCAGCGCGCCGAGCACGAACCAGACCGCGAAGCGCAGCCACGTCACCGGGGCGAGGAAGGTGATCAGCCAGAGGGAGAAGAGCGCGCCGACCGCCGGCACCACCGGCATGCCCGGCAGCCGGAACGTGCGCGGCGCGTCGGGACGGCGGTAGCGCAGCACGATCACCGAGACGCAGACCACCACGAAGGCCAGCAGGATGCCGATGTTGGTCAGCTCGGCGGCCTCCCGGATCGGCAGGAAGCCCGCGATCAGGGCCGAGCCGACGCCGACGATCCAGGTGACCCGGCTCGGCACCCGGCGGACCGGGTGCACCTTTGCGAACCAGCCCGGCAGCAGGCCGTCCCGGCTCATCGAGAACCACACCCGGGTGACGCCGAGCATGAAGGTGAACATCACGGTCAGGATGCCGATGATCGCGCCGACGGCGATCACGCTGGCCAGGCCCGACAGGCCGACGGAGGCGAACGCGGAGGAGAAGCCGCTCTCCGGGTCGATGTCGCGGTAGTTCTGCATGCCCGTCAGCACCAGGGTGGCCAGCACGTAGAGGACCATCGAGATGGCCAGCGAGTAGAGGATCGCCTTGGGCATGTGCCGGCGGGCGTCCTTCGACTCCTCGGCGGCGGTGCTCATCGCGTCGTAGCCGAAGACCGCGAAGAAGACCGTGGCGGCGCCGGTGAACGCCCCGCTCACCCCGAACGGGAAGAACGGCGAGTAGTTCGCGGTGTGGACGTGGAAGAAGCCGACCACGATGACCAGCAGCACCACGGTGACCTTCAACCCGACGACGAACGTCTCGAAGCGGGCGGCGGAGGAGATGCCGAGGTTCAGCAGGAACGCGATGAACAGGCAGAGGATCACCGCGAAGAAGTCCACCACGTGCCCGTCGCCGGTGCCCGGGGCGCCCAGCATCCAGGCCGGCAGCTCCGCCCCCAGTTCGGTGACGAGGAACGAGAAGTAGCCGGAGATGCCGATGGCCACCACGGCCACGATCGCCGTGTACTCCAGCAGCAGGTCCCAGCCGATGAACCAGCCCACCGCCTCGCCGAGCACCGCGTACCCGTAGGTGTAGGCCGAGCCGGCCTTCGGGATCATGCCCGCGAACTCCGCGTACGACAGGGCGGCGGCCGCGCTGGCGAGCCCGGCGATCAGGAACGAGAGCAGCACGGCCGGGCCGGCGGTCTCGCGTGCCACCGCTCCGGCCAGGGCGAAGATGCCGGCGCCGATGATGCCGCCCACCCCGATGGCGGTGAGCTGCCAGAGGCCGAGCGATCGGGCCAGCCCGCCGCCGCGCTCGTCGGCGATCTCCTCGACCGGCTTGCGGCGGAAGATGCCCGTGCCGCCGCCGCCCGCAGCGTTTCCCGCGGAGGTCATCCTCGTCCCCCTTCCGAACCCGCCCGGGCGGTCACCCGTGCGCCCCTGCCGGTACCCGCGAACGACGCGGGTAAATCTCCAACGAGGACGCCCGTGCCGGGGTGCGGCACGGGCTCACTCGGCGACCGGCAGCACCACCTCGTTGCGGCGCAGGAACCAGGGCTTCCACGGCGGGTCGAAGCGCGCGTACCGGACCGCGTCGGTGGGGCGCAGCCCGGCCGCGGTGACCGCCCGGCCGAGCGCGGTCGCCCGCCGGTCGAACGCCCGCGCCGTCCACCGGCCCCGGAACCGGACGGCGGCGGCGAGCTGCGCGGGGACCTGCCGGGTGCGGACGCGGGGGTCCGTCGGCTCGGGCAGCGTGTCGGGGGCGCAGGCCGCCGGCAACACCAACCGCAGCAGCCAGCAGCCCGGCCGGTCGGCCTCCTCCTGGAGGTACGGCGCGGTCATCGCGATCGTCTCCGGGCCCGCCTCCCGCGCCGCGGTCCCGCTCGCGGCGCGGGGCCGGTTGGCACCCCCGACGTACGCGGCCAGCGGCCGGAAGCCGTCCCGGGCGGCCTGTTCGAACGTTCCCTCGACCTGCACCTCGGCGACCAGGAACGGCGGATAGCGGCGCAGCTCGAAGCCGGGGTGCCGGGTCACCACCCGGTACGGCTGCTGCTCGGTCATCGCGCGCTCCCCGTGCCCAGGGCCCCGTCTATCGCAACGCTACCGTCCGTCGCCCTCCGGCTCAGGAGAAGTCGCGTCCTCCGGCCAGGGACGCACGGCCGATCGGGTCAGCCGCCAGTACTGCCGTTTGCGCTCGTCCCGGACCACCACCCCGGAGCGGGCCAGTTCGCCGCGCAGCTCCCGGGCCTCGCCGCCCCGGTCGTCGTCGAGCGCCTTCTGCCGGGCCCGCAGCAACGCGTCCGCGCCGACCGGCAGGCCGGGCAGCCCCGGCACCCACCGCCGGTACGCGTCCCGGTGCGGGTCGGCCTCCGCCCACGGCCAGCCGTGCGCGCGGAAGGCGGCGCGCAGCCGGTCGGGGGCCAGGTCGGACTTCTCCCGGACCAGTTCCCCGTCGTCCGGGCCGAGCAGCACCAGGTCCCTGCCGTCGAGGAACACCGCGCGCACTCCCCGCCACCCGACCTCCCGGCGGGTGCCGCCGCGGCGCAGCACCACCCGCTCGGCGTCGACGGTGACGGCGAGCCGCTCGGCGGTGCCGATGGCGGCGACCAGCAGGCCGCCCAGCGCGCCGACCGCCAGCCCGCCGATGCTCGCCTGCGGGTCGGGCAGCCCGGCGACCAGCCCGAACAGCTTCTGTGCCGGGGCCCAGGGCAGCTCGGCGAGCCACCCCGCGCCCGCGGTGAGCAGCCACCCGGCGCCCGCCCCGAGCGCCGGGAAGCCGCCCCAGAGCAGCGCCAGCTCCGCCACACCGCCGTCGACGGCGGTGGGAGCGCCGTGGCCGACCACCGTCACGACACCTCGCGGCGTAGCGTGCGGACCAGCCCGGCGACCAGCGGGACGACCAGCCAGACCAGCAGCGACACGCCGAGCCGCGCCCACTGCCCGGCGGTCACGTCCGGGGTGAACAGCGGTTCCATGGTGCGGCCCGTGTCCAGCCAGCCCGCAGGACCCTCCAGGTGCCGGATCAGCCCGCCGAGGATCGACCAGAGGGCCGGCAGCAGCAGGTAGCCGACGATGGCCAGCGGCGTGTTGAGCAGCAGCAGGCCGAAGCCGGCGCCCATCAGCACGTTGGCCACCTGGACCACCACCGCGTGCAGCAGCAGCGACCCCTCGAAGCGCCAGGTGCCCGCGCCGCCGGTGGCCCCGGCGACCAGCGTGCCCGCGGCGGCCACGCCGAGGCTGACCAGCACCGATGCCAAGGCGGCCAGCACCATCGCGGCCAGCTTGGCCGTGATCACCCGCCCGCGGCGGGGCACCAGGGCGAACGTGGTCAGGGCCGTGCGCTGCGACCACTCCGCGGTGACCGAAAGGATGCCCAGCACCGGCAGCAGCAACCCGACCGGCAGCAGCGTCGGGAGGAAGAAGTTGGCGAAGGTCTGGTCGGCGTCGGGCGCCCAGACGAGCTGGACGACGACGAGGGCGGCGGCGAGCAGCCCGATGGTGATCAGCAGCCACAGCCCGGCCCGGGTGTCGACGAGCTTGCGCAGCTCCACCCCGGTGAGCCGGAGCAGCGACGGTCGGCGTACCGCCGGACGACGGTGGGGTGCGACGGTGGGTGAGGTGGCGGTTGTGGTGGTCATCGGACGGCCTCCCGGGTCGACGTGCCGGCGGTCAGGGTGAGGAAGAGCTGTTCCAGGCCGCCGCTGCCGGCGGCGCGCAGCTCGGTGAGGGCGACGCCGGCGTCGGCGGCGGCCTGCCCGACCGCCTCGGCGTCGGCACGGACCAGCAGCCCGTCGGTGCCCTCGGTGACCGGGAGCCCGGCCCGGTCCAGCGCGCGGCGCAGCGCCGCCGCGTCCCGCGCCCGGACCAGGGTGCCGCCGCCGGCCAGCAGCTCGTCCTTGTCGCCCTGGGCCACGATCCGGCCGCCCCCGATGACCACCAGCCGGTCCGCGACCGCCTCCACCTCGCGCAGCAGGTGGGAGGAGAGCAGCACGGTGCCGCCCCGGTCGGCGAAGTCGCGCAGCAGGCCGCGCATCCAGAAGATCCCCTCCGGGTCCAGGCCGTTGGCCGGCTCGTCGAGGATCAGCACCCGCGGGTCGCCCAGCAGCGCGTGTGCCAGGCCGAGCCGCTGCCGCATCCCCAGCGAGTACGCCCGGACGCGGCGCCTGGCCGCGACCGCGTTCAGCCCGACCAGGTCGAGCGTGGCGGCCACCTGCCGGCGGTCCACGCCCATGGTCGCGGCGGCGACGGCCAGCGCCTCCCGCCCGGTGCGCCCGGCGTGCTGGGCCGAGGCGTCCAGCAGCACGCCGATCTCCCGTCCCGGGTTGGGCAGCTCCCGGTACGGCCGGCCGGCGACCGTGGCGCCGCCCCCGCTCGGCGGGGTCAGGCCGCAGATCATCCGCATGGTGGTGGACTTGCCGGCGCCGTTCGGCCCGAGGAAGCCGGTCACGGTGCCCGGCTCGCAGCGGAACGACACGTCGTCGACGGCCGTGTGCCGCCCGTACCGTTTGGTGAGATGTTCCACGTCGATCATGTCGGTCAGGCTGCCCGCGCCGGCCGGCTGTCCGCAGCGGCCGAGGGTCTCGCCCGGCGGCTACCTTGGTCGACGCTGAGGTCTCGACTTTGGTAGCTGGCAGGCGTCCGGCGCGGCTGCCTAGCATGGCGGCATGACCAGCGCGGCCGTACCCGAGCATCCCTGGCTGCTGCCGGGGGCCCTCGCCGGGGCGGCCGGGCGGAGTCGGCGGACCACCCGGGACTGGCTCGTCGACAGCCTCTGCTTCCTGCTCGGCCTCGGCTGGGTCCTGCTCGTCACGGCGGACGCCGCCGGGCCCGACCCGGAATTCGCCACCCCGCTGCCGCAGCGCTGGATGGTCCCGGTCGACGCCCTGCTCGGGCTCGTCTGCTGCGTGCTGCTCTGGGTGCGGCGCCGGTGGCCGTTGGGGCTGGCCGTCGCGACCCTGCCGCTGACCGTCTTCTCGCTGGCGTCGGCGGTCCCGCTGTTGATCATCTACTTCACCGTCGTGGTGCACCGCCGCACGGCCGTCGCGCTGGGGATCACCGCAGCCGGTCTGGTCACCAACTTCTTCTTCAGCTACCTGCGTCCCGATCCCCACCTGCCGTACTGGGTGGCGACCGTCTGGGGCGTGGTGCTCAGCCTCTCCGTGCTCGCGTGGGGCATGTTCGTCCGGGCGCGGCGGCAGCTCGTCGTGTCGCTGCGGGAGCGCGCCGAGCGGGCCGAGGCGGAGCAGCAGTTGCGGGTGACCCAGGCCCGGCACCTGGAGCGCACCCGGATCGCCCGGGAGATGCACGACGTGCTGGCGCACCGGATCTCGCTGCTCAGCCTGCACGCCGGGGCGCTGGAGTTCCGGCCGGACGCCGCGCCGGAGGAGGTGGCAAGGGCAGCGGGCGTGATCCGGGACAGCGCGCACGCCGCGTTGCAGGACCTGCGCGAGGTGATCGGGGTGCTCCGCGCGGAGACCGCCGCCGAGGAGGACCCGGAGCGCCCGCAGCCCACCCTGGGCGACCTGCCGGCGCTCATCGAGGAGTCTCGGTCGGCCGGGGTGCGGGTCAGCATCCGCGAGGTGGTCACGGCGGCGGAACGGGTGCCCGCGGCGGCGGGGCGCAGCGTCTACCGGATCGTGCAGGAGGGGCTGACCAACGCCCGCAAGCACGCCGCCGGGGCCACGGTCACCGTCGACGTCGGCGGCGGCCCCGGCGACGGGTTGACCGTGGAGATCCGCAACCGGTGGCCGGTCGGCGGCATCACCGGCCCGGAGATCCCCGGCGCGGGCACCGGCCTGGTCGGCATCGCCGAACGGGTCAGCCTGGCCGGCGGCCGGCTGGAGCACGGGCGGGACGACTCGGGCGACTTCCGGCTGGCCGCCTGGCTGCCATGGCCGGCGTGACCGGGCCGGCGACGGCCGCCACCGAGGGGCCGGTGCGGGTGCTGATCGTCGACGACGACGCGCTGGTCCGGGCCGGGCTGTCGATGATCCTCGGCGGCGTGCCGGACGTGCTCGTGGTCGGCGAGGCCGCCGACGGCAGCGAAGTGCCCGACGCCGTGGCCGCGTGCGCGCCGGACGTGGTGCTGATGGACATCCGGATGCCCCGGCTCGACGGGCTCGCCGCCACCGAGGCGCTGCGGGCGTCCCCCGACCCGCCGGAGGTGCTGGTGCTGACCACCTTCGACGCCGACGAGCAGGTGCTCCGGGCGCTGCGGGTCGGTGCCGGCGGCTTTCTGCTCAAGGACACCCCGCCCGCGGAGATCGTGCGGGCGGTGCGCCGGGTGGCGGCCGGGGAGGCGACCCTCTCCCCGGCGGTGACCCGCCGGCTGATCGACCACGTGACGACCCCCCGCGCGCCCGGTGGCCCCGACCCCCGCCGGGAGCGGGCGCTGCGGCAGCTCGCCGGGCTCAGCGAGCGGGAGCGCGAGGTCGCCGTCGCGCTCGGGCAGGGCCGGACCAACGCCGAGATCGCCGGCGAGCTGTTCATGAGCGTCGCCACCGTCAAGGCGTACGTGTCGCGGCTGCTGGTCAAGCTCGACCTGAACAACCGGGTCCAGGTCGCCCTGCTGGTCCACGACGCCGGCCTGGTCTGAGCCGCGACCCACTCCCGGCGGACACACTCATCCGTGAGGGTTTCACCCTTGGAACTATCAAGGATGGACGTGGACGAACGATCCGGAGATCGATCTGGTCGGCGCCGATCGTGAGCCGATCGCAAAGCGGATCACCGTCGTCGGATCGGTGAAGTGGCTGGAGAATCGTCCCTTCGACGTGCACGACCTGAATCGCCTGCTGCTGCACCGGTCCCGGCTGCCCGGGGCCGACGAGCAGGTGCCGCTGGTCGCGGTGTCCCGCAGCGGGACGACCGTGGTACGCCCGCCCGCGGCGACCCGGGGCGGGACGACGCCGGCCGGGGTGCGGGGATTGCCCACCCGCGCTCCGGGCCGGCGTCGCCGTGACCGTCCTACCGATCCGTCGGCCCCTGGCCGGCTCGGGTGTTGGCGGCGCCGATCCCGCAGTCCGGCGCGGACCAGCTGGTGGTGTTGGGCGTGCGATCGCTGTCGTTCTCCCGCCGCGAGTCCACGTGCACGTGGTCGTCGTGGTCCGGGTAGCCCGGCCCGTAGATCCCGCTGAAGCCCCGGTTGCGGGCGTCCCGGGCCACCTCGCACAGCGAACTCGTGCGGGAGACCACGTCGGCGGCGTTGCCGTAGAGGTGCTGGCTGTCCGACGCCCCACCGACCTGGTCGTTGCAGGCGCGGCTGCGGAAGCCGCTGCTCACGTAGAGCGGCTTGTCGCCGAGGCTGCGCCGCAGCGCCTCCAGCTTCCACATCGTCTGCAGGGCGTTCTGCCGGGTCTGGGCGGCTGACAGCGGGCCGCCGGTCCACCCGCCGCGGCCGCAGCCGTCGTCCATCTCCGCGAAGCTGAAGTGCCGCGGAGTGCAGTCGTTGTCCTGCAGCTCGTAGATCTTCGCGTACGTCTGCGGCCCGGCGACGCCGTCGACCCGCAGCCCGTACGCGGACTGGAACCGCCGGACCGCGGCGGCGGTCTTCGGCCCGAAGCGGCCGTCGAGTTCGACGATGTCCCGGTTGCCGGCCCAGCCGGCGACCCGGATCTGTAGCTGGCGGACGTCCTCGCCGGAGCGCCCCTGGTAGAGGTTGCGGTTCCACGTGTAGCAGGCGTCGGCGTGGGCCGCCGGCGCGGCGACCACCGTGGCGATCGCGGCTCCCGGCACCGCCAGGGCGAATGCGACAAGCGCCCGCTTCAGGGTGTTAACGCGCACAGAAGTCCTCCCGATAGGAGTGCGATTGGGGTGGCCTTCGGGACTCGACCGGGGCGTCCCGCGTTTCCACCCTGGCACCTGGGCGGCCCTTTGGTGGCAATTAACAAGAATTGTCCTCACGATTGGCTGTTCCTGGGTCCTGCCCGGGCATCGGGCCCATTTGCGAAACGCCCAATCGCTGCGAACCGGCCGCAGAGAACCGCGAACGGCACGTGGCGTCGCACCAGGCGACACCGAGGGTGATGTTCTGCGGGCGGTTCGACGCGGTAACGTCAGCGCCGGCGGGAACGGGGGAGGTGGCGGCGTGGCGCGCGGTGGCGTCTTCTGCGTCGAGGGCCAGTGGCACCGGGACCTCAACGAGCGCGGCTCCGTCCTGCCCACCCTCGAACTGCTCGAACGGCTCGGGAAGATCCGCTTCATCCACAAGGACGCGGCGACCCGCGACGAACTCTTCTATTTCGTCGACCGTTGGTTGCTCAAGCAGTACGCCGACCACCGGGTGGGCTTCTTCGCGATGCACGGCGAACCGAGCCGGCTCTGCCTCACCGACTGGGAATCCGTCGAACTCGCCGACGTCGCCGAGCTGATGGCCGGCCGTTGCGAGGGCCGGCGGCTCTATTTCGGCAGCTGTTCCGTGCTGCGCGCCTCCGACGCCGCGCTGCGGGACTTCCTGGCCGCCACTGGAGCGGCGCTGATCTGCGGTTTCACCCGGGAAGTGGACTGGGTGGAATCGGCTGCCTTCGAAACCGTACTGCTCGACGTGCTGGCCAACGGGCAGCGGCACAACGCCGCCGAGCTGCGGATGGGCTCGGCGCACTGGGCGCCCCTCGCGTCGTACCTCGGTTTCCGGATCATCTACGCCAACGGCCGCGCCTGGCGACCCTCGGTCCGCCCCCGGGTCCCCGCCCAGCCCGCCGCCGGCCGCGCCGCGCCCCGCCCGCGCTGACCGGCTGGTAGAAACGGGTGGTGGCAGGCATCGCGACGAACCCGGGTCGACCCCCGGCGGGCGGAACCGCCGTCAGTACGCGGCGGTGAACCGCTCGTTCGTGTGGCGAGGGGCCTCGATCTCGTCGACGATCGCCACCGCCAGGTCCTCGTAGCTGAGCACCGAGCGGCCCTCGTCGTCGGTGACCGGCTGGTCGCCGCCCGTGCGGTAGTGCCCGGTGCGCTCGCCCGGATGGAACTCCAGCGGCGGCGGGGAGACGTACGTCCAGGTCACCCCGTCGGCCGACGAGCGGTAGAACTCCAGGGCGTCGGCCTGGCCCAGCGCGGCGTCGCGGTACTCGTCGGGGAAGTCCGGCTCGTCGAGGTAGCGGGTGCCCTTCGGGGTGAGCAGCGTGGACCCGCCGCCCACGTGGATGATCCGGGGCGCGGCCGGCAGGTCCCGCAGCGTGCCGACCAGGGTCCGGGCCGCGTTGAGCCAGAGGCCGCGTTCCCCGCCGCCGATCGCCACCACCATCGCGTCGGTGTCGGGCGCCAGCTCCCGCACGCTCCGTCCGCTGGTGGCGTCGCCGGTGACCAGCTTGACCGACGGCGGCAGGTACGAGGTGGCCTCCGGGCGGCGCACCGCGGCGGTGACCCGGTGCCCCCGGCCGACCGCCTCGGCGGTGATCCGCGAGCCCGCGGTGCCGCCCGCCCCGAACACGACGATGTTGCTCATGACCGCCTCCCGCCCCCGTCCGGCCGGGGCGGTGACCGTCTGCCTGCCCGCCCGCCGGGTTGCCGTCCGCCTCCCAGGTTATGGAGCGGGTGGCCCGGCCGGTGCGGTAACCGGCGATCCGACCGTGCCCGGCCGGCTCAGTCGACCAGGGCGGAGTAGACGAGCTGGCGCAGCTGCGGTCGCAGCGGGTAGGTGCTCGACGGCATGAGCTGGGTGAAGAGCAGCGCGGTGACCTCCTCGGCGGGGTCGACCCAGAACGCCGTGCTCGCCACCCCGCCCCAGTAGTACTCGCCCACGCTGCTCGGCACCCGGCTCGGGATCGGGTCCTCCACCACCGCGAAACCCAGCCCGAAGCCGATCCCGTCGAAGGTGGTCTCGGCGAAGCCGCCGGTGGAGAGGGTCCCCAGGTCCTGCCCGCCGGGCAGGTGATTGCGGGCCATGAAGCGCACCGTGCGCGGCGCCAGCAGGCGCGCCCCGTCCAGCTCGCCGCCGCGCAGCAGCATCTGGGTGAACCGGTGGTAGTCGGCGGCGGAGGAGATCAGGCCGCCGCCGCCGGAGAGGAGCAGCGGCTTCTCGTACGCCAGGGCGCCCAGCTTGTCGTAGCGGAACGCGCGGCCGGTGCGCGGATCGGGCGCGTAGAGCGCGGCGAGCCGGTCGGCGGCGTCACCGTCGGCCCACCAGTGGGTGTCGGTCATGCCCAACGGGCGGAAGATCCGGTCGGCGAAGAAGGCGTCCAGGCTCTGCCCGGAGACCACCTCGACCAGCCGGCCCAGCACGTCGGTGGCGACGGAGTAGCCCCAGGCGGTGCCGGGCTGGAACAGCAGCGGCAGCTCGCCGAACGCCTGGCAGGCGGTGGCCAGGTCGACGTCCGCCGGCGGGTAGATGTCGTAGCCGGCGGCCCGGTAGAGGCCGTCGACCACCGAGGTCTGCATGAAGCCGTACGTCAGGCCGGCGGTGTGGGTGAGCAGGTGCCAGACCCGGATCGGCTCGACCGCCGGCACCGTGTACGGCTTGAGGGCCGAGCCCTTGCTGTAGACCCGCAGGTCGGCGAACTCGGGCAGCCAGCGGCTGATCTCGTCGGTCAGCTCGAAGCGGCCCTCCTCCCAGAGCATCATCGCGGCGACCGAGGTGACCGGCTTGGTCATCGAGTAGATCCGCCAGAGCGTGTCCGCCTCGACGGGCGCCCCCGCCTCGACGTCGCGCAGCCCGTACGTCGACGAGTGGGCGATCTCGCCGCGCCGGGTGACCACCACCTGCCAGCCGGCGAGCTTGCCGTCGTCGACGTACCTGCCGAAGTGCGCGTCGATCCGCGCCAGGCGCGCCGGGTCGAAGCCGATCTGGTCCGGGTCGATGCTGCGTGCCACACTCACGCCGCCGAACCTACTAGCCGGTACCCCGCACCGGAAGATTCGGCGGCCACATGTCGTACGACGTCGGTAGCCTGGCCCGATGCCCGAACTGACCGAGGACGCGACCTTCCGCGACGAGGACTGGTACGGCGAGGAACTGGTGGACCGGCACTTCGTCGGCTGCTCGTTCTTCCACGTCGACCTGACCGAGGCGGTCAGCCAGGGCGCGGTCTTCGACGGGTGCACCTTCGGCAACGTGCGGTTCAACGCCTCGCGGCACACCGACTCGGCCTTCACCCGCTGCACCTTCAAACGGTGCAACTTCTTCGAGGCCGAGTTCACCGGCTGCAAGCTGGTGGGCAGCACGTTCGCGCAGTGCGACCTGCGGCCGTTGACGGTCTCCGGCGGCGACTGGTCGTTCGTCGCGCTGCCCGGCGCCGACCTGCGCGGCGTGCGGATCACCGACGTCCGGATGCGGGAGGCCGACCTCACCGGGGCCAACCTGACCGGCGCCACCGTCACCGGCGTGGACCTCTCCGCCGCGCAACTGCACAGCTCCCGGCTGTCCGGCGCCGACCTGCGCGGCAGCGACCTGACCGCGCTCGACCCCACCGTCGTGGAGCGGGCCGGCGCGATCGTCGACCCGGAGCAGACCGTGGTGATCGCGCAGGCGCTCGGGTTCGAGATCCGCTGAGGAAAGCCGCCACGGGTTGTCCGGATTGGCTGCCACGCTGGGCCCCATGACATGGTGGTCCGACCTCCTGCGCGAGGAACCCGAGTTCGCCGAGCGGGTGCGTGCCCGCTTCGCGGTACGCAAGCACGGCACGATGGCGACGCTGCGCCGGGACGGCTCGCCCCGGATCAGCGGCACGGAGTTCGACTTCGGCCCCGAGCGCCTGCGGCTGGGCAGCATGGCCGGCGCGCTAAAGGCCCTCGACCTGCGCCGCGACCCACGGGTGGCGCTGCACTGCCCGACGGAGGACGCTCCCGAGGACGATCCGCGGTCCTGGGACGGCGACGCGAAGATCGCCGGCCGGGCGCACGAGGAGCCGCCCGGCGACGACGGCTCGCACCGGTTCCGGATCGAGCTGACCGAGGTGGTCCTGACCCGGGTGGGGGATCCGCCGGACCACCTGGTCATCGAGAGCTGGCACCCCGGCCGCGGGCTGCACCGCCGCCGACGGCACTGAGTTCCGCGCGACGCCCACCGGGGCCGCGGACGTGGTCCACGATGGCCGCCGTCTGGCCGTCGTACGACGAGTGTCAGGCGAGGACCGGCCGGGACATCCCGGTCGTCGTGCTCGACCGCGTCTGAGCAGGGGCGGCGGGCCGCCGTTACCCCGTGGGTAATCGACGCCGGGCGGGCGCCGGCGCGAGACTCGGCGTACCGCACCGGCGATCCGGCCGGGCGGACCGGCCCACGGGGAGGGACCCATGCCCGCGTTCGCGCTCGCCCACCTGCACGCACCGCAGATCAACGAGGACGTCCTGACCTACATCGAGCGGATCCAGGGCACGCTGGACCCGTTCGGCGGCCGGTTCCGGGTGCACGGCGCCGAGGTGGAGGTCAAGGAGGGCGACTGGCCCGGCACCGTGGTCATCGTGGAGTTCCCCGACCTGGAGCGCGCCCGGGCCTGGTACGACTCGCCGGCCTACCAGGAGATCGTTCCGCTGCGCACCCGGCACATCCCGGGCGCGACGCTGATCGTCGACGGGGTCGCCCCCGACTACGACGCCCGCCGCACGGCCGCCCGGCTGCGGGAGCGCGCCGCCCGCTGATCCCCCGGGCGGGGGAGCCGGTCCACCCCTGCCGGGGAACCGCCGCGCCGCGTACGACGGCAGCCTGGCGGCATGACCACGCTGCCGTCACCGGCCCCGTCACCCGCCGCCGCCCGCCCGCGCCGCCCGGTCCTGCCGTACGCCGTGATCGCCTGGGCCCTGCTCTACGGCGCGGTGCGGGTGCGTTGGGCCCTCGTCGGGTCGCCGGCCTTCCCGCCGCTCGACACGGACCTCGTGGTCTTCACCGGCTGGTGGGCGGTGGCGCTCTGTGCCGCCGCCGGGCTGGTCGGCGCGGGCCTCGCCGCCGCCCGCTCCTGGCGGCCGGCGCTGGCCGTCGCCGGGTGGGGGGTCTGCGCGGCGGTGCTGCTCTCCTGCGCGTTGCTGCTGCTGGACGTGGTCGGGCTGCTGATCCTCGATCCGGGTGCGGCGTTCCACCCGGGTGCCCTGCTCAGCCGCCTCGCCTGCCTCGCCGGGGCCGCGCTGCTGCACGCGGCGGTCCTGCAACACCGGCGTCGGCTCCGGGGCGACTGCCGCCGGTGCGGGCGCACGGGCGCGGCGCGCGAGGCGGCGACGACGGTGCCGACCTGGGTCCGGGTGGCGGCCTGGTCGGCGGTGGCGGGCTGCCTGCTGCGGCTGGCCGCCCAGCTGTGGGTCGGCTTCGAGGACGTGCCGCTCAGCGCGGGCGCGTCGATGGTCGCCTTCGAGGTCGGCTTCCTGCTCGCGGGCGTGCTGCTGCCGCTGGCCCTGGCCCACTCCTGGGGCGTGGTCTGGCCGGGCTGGGTGCCGCTGCTCGCCGGCCGGCGGATCCCCCGGCTGCTGCTCCTCGTCCCGGCCGCGCTGTTCTCCGTCGGCCTGGTCTGCTATTTCGGGGTGGGACTCGCCCAGCTCACCGTCGAGACGGTCACCGGCACGTTCGACCCGGGGGACGGTCGTTACCCGCTCGCGTTCTTCTGGGTCGCGGAGCCGGCGTACTGGCTGTGGGGGTGGGGGCTGGGGGGCGCGGCGGTCGGCCACCACCTGCGTACGCGGCGCCCGTGCCGGGGCTGCGGTCGCTGACTCCGGGACAGTTTGTCCGTCGCGCTGCGTTCGCCGTGTCGTAACTTTCTGCTGTCCACGTCCGACAATCCTCTGTGGAGGCTCGACCGATGAGCAGCACCATCGCCCGCACCGTCCGTCCGCCCGCCCCACGCGGCGCCGGGGAGCCGTCCGGGGAGGTGCTCCGGGAGATCCCGCTGCCGCCGTACGTCACCGCCGAGGACGCGCAGTTCGCCGTCCGGGCGGTGGTGGTGCACGCGCCCCGAAGCTGGTCCGGCGGGACGGTCTGCCGCAACGACGCCAGCCCGCACCCGTGCCGGCTGCACCGCTGGGGCGTCCGGGTGCTGGCGCAGCGCGGCCTGCGCCCCGCCGACATCGCCGCGCTGATCGCGCGCGGCGACCCGACCGCCGAGCCGCCGCAGCGCCCGGGCGCCTGAGC
The DNA here is from genome assembly GCF_043202855.1 of Micromonospora sp. NPDC048063. Classification (NCBI taxonomy): domain Bacteria; kingdom Bacillati; phylum Actinomycetota; class Actinomycetes; order Micromonosporales; family Micromonosporaceae; genus Micromonospora; species Micromonospora sp. NPDC048063. The sequence goes on from NZ_JBIDBG010000008.1 coordinate 217,708, forward strand.
GCCCTGAGCGCCGGCGGGACCCTCGCACCCGGCCCCGCCGGCCCGTCGGCGGGCCCAGCCCCGCCGGCCCGTCAGCAGGCGACGGGTTTCACCCAGGAGCACTCCCGGCCCTCGGGGACCCGGGGAGCGTCGGGTGCCGTCGGGGGCGCGACCCGCGCCGCGGCGGCGCCCTTCTCGGTGTACGAGGCGAGCGCGATCGCGATCTGGTCCTCCAGCCCCTTCACGGACGAGGCCAGGTAGTTGTTGAGCAGGATGGAGAACGCGAGCACCCGCCCGTCGGCGTCGGTGACGTAGCCGGAGAGGCCGGAGACGCCCGTCAGGCTGCCGGTCTTGGCGTGCACGTTGCCCGCCGCCGGGGTGCCGCGCATCCGGCTGCGCAGCGTTCCGCCGACGAAGCGGTCCGCGTCGCCGGCGACCGGCAGGGCGGCGTACCACGTGTCGAACCAGGGCTCGGCCCGGACGGCGGTGAGCAGGTCCACGAACTCGTCGGCGGGGATCAGGTTGCGGCGGGAGAGCCCCGAGCCGTCCCGCTGGCGCAGCGTGCCGGTGTCCATCCCCGCGTCGGCGACGTACTCGCTGATCGCCGTCAGCCCGGCCGTCCAGGTGCCGGTGCCGGAGAGCATCCGGCCGATCTCCTTGGTCAGCACCTCGGCGTGCCCGTTGTTGGACAGCTTGAGGAACGGCACCATCAACTGGGCCAGCGGCATCGACTCGTGCCGCCCCACCTCGGCCGCCTCCTCCGGGGTGGCCTGGCCCAGCACGGTGCGGCCGAGCACCCGAACGCCGTGCTTGCGCAGCGCGGAGCGGAAGACGTCGGCGGCGTAGCCGGTCGGCTCCCAGACGGTCACCCAGTCGCTCTCCGGCGCGTCGCCGAGCGCGATCTGCCCGGTGACCACGACCGTGTTGCCGCCGTGCGCCCGCTCGAAGGAGATCGACGTCTCCCCGTCGGCGACCGTCTGGGCCCGGTTGTCGATCTTCAGGTACCCGGTGGCCGGGGTCGTGGTGACGACCGGGCGGGTGCCGGCGCTCGCCCCGGGTGCGGCCTGCACGATGACGGTGCCCGCGTCGTAGTCGGTGTCGGGAGCCACGGTCAGGGCGGAGACCTGCGCCGCGTAGTAGTAGGGCTCGTCGTCCCAGGTCCAGTCGGGGCCGAGGCGGGTGCTGTCGTAGCGGGTGTCGTCGGCGACCAGGTTGCCGGTGACGACCCGGATGCCCTTGGCGGCGACCTGCGCGGCCAGCGCGTCGTAGTCGGCGGCGAGCATGGTCGGGTCGCCGCCGCCACGCAGGTAGAGGTCGCCGGAGACCAGGCCCGCGCGCCGGGTGCCGGTGGTGCGCGCCTCGGTGGCGAAGCGGTGCCCGGGCCCGAGCAGTTCCAGCGCCGCGGCAGAGGTCAGCAGCTTCGTGTTGGAGGCGGGCACCAGGCGGCGGTCGCCGTTGCGGTGGTAGACGGTCTCGCCGGTGGCCGCGTCCTTCACGACCACCGATGCCTGCGCCCCGGCCAGCCGGGAGTCGGCGAGGATCGCGTCGATGGTGGCGTTCAGGCGGGTCGCCGCGGGGGTCGGCGACTCGGCGGTGGCGGTCGGGGCGCCGGCCGTGGCGGCGGCGGCCACCAGCGCCGCCAGCGCGAGCGTCCGGGGGAAGAGACGACGATGCATGCGCTGATGCTGCCACGGAGGTATTCGCCAGAGAAGACCGCCAACCGAAGGAAAATTACCGTTCAGCCGTCGAGTGGCGCGGCGGTGACCGGCCCGCCGGACGCCTCCGGGGTGAGGACGGCGACCGCCCGGTCGACCAGCCCCTCCGCCACCAGCACCAGCCGCCGGCACTCGGGGTCGCCGGTCCGGTCGGGGAGCCGGCCGGCCAGGGCGCGCACCTTCTCGGCCGAGGCGTCGTCCAGCACGAACCCGTCGGCCCGCCACCGCCCGTCGACGCTGAAGAACGCCTTGCTGTCGTGCTCCAGGTCGCCGTTGAGCACCACCGTCCGGTCCTCGCCGCTCAGGTCGCTCGACGCCTCGTTGAGCCCCCACGCCTCGTACGACGCCGCGCCCTCGGTCGGCGCCTCGGCCACCCCGACGCCCGTGCAGCCGCTCAGCAGCACGCCCAGCGCCGCCGCCGGCAGCAGCGCCCGCCAACCCCGCCGTCCACCCATTCCGCCTCCCGCCCGAGCCCGGCCCGTACGCCGATCAGACTCCGGGCGAGGCGGCCCGGTTCCTACCCGAACCGGAACGCCACGATGCCGGCGGCGCGGCGCGCCGTGTGAGCGGCGAGACGCCACCCGGCGGGCAGTAGGACCGGGCGTGCGTTGTTGTACCCGACATGGACGAGCGCTCCGTCGACGTGCTGGTGATCGGGGCCGGCCAGGCCGGCCTCTCCGCCGGCTACCACCTGCGCCGCGTCGGGTTCGCCCCCGGTGACGGCTTTGTGATCCTCGACGGGGACGACGGGCCCGGCGGGGCGTGGCGACACCGCTGGCCGACGCTGCGGCTCGACCGGGTGCACGGCTTCCACGACCTGCCCGGCCTGCCGTTCCCCGTGGCGGATCCCGACCGGCCGGCGGCCGAGGTGGTGAGCGCCTACTTCGCCGCGTACGAGCGCGAGTTCGCCCTGCCGGTACGGCGTCCGGTGCGGGTCCGCGAGGTGCGCGACCGGCCCGACGGCCGGCTGGACGTGCTGACCGACGGGGCTGCCTGGTCCACCCGGGCCCTGGTCAACGCGACCGGCACCTGGACCCGGCCGTTCTGGCCGCACTACCCGGGCCGGTCGGGCTTCCGGGGCCGCCAGCTGCACACGGCCGACTACCGGGGTCCGGCGGAGTTCGCCGGCCGGCGGGTCGTGGTGGTCGGCGGCGGGACGTCCGCCGTCCAACTGCTCGCCGAGGTCTCCGCCGTCGCGGCCGGCACCACCTGGGTGACCCGGCGCCCGCCCGACTTCCGCGACGAGGAGTTCACCCCCGAACGAGGGCGGGCGGCGGTGGCCCTGGTCGACGCGGCGGTCCGCGCCGGCCGCCCCCCGGCCAGCGTGGTCGGGGTGACCGGGCTGCCGCTCACGCCCGAGCTGCGCCGGCTGCGCGAGCGCGGCGTGCTGGACCGGTTACCCGTCTTCGACCGGATCACGCCCGACGGCGTGGCCTGGGACGACGGCAGGTTCGTGCCCGCGGACGTGATCCTCTGGTGCACCGGCTTCCGGGCCGCGCTGGACCACCTCGCGCCGCTGCGGCTGCGCGCCCCGGGCGGCGGTATCACGATGGACGGCACCCGGGTGGTCGCCGACGAGCGGATCCACCTGATCGGGTACGGACCGTCGGCGAGCACCGTCGGCGCCAACCGGGCCGGCCGCGCGGCGGCACGCGAGATCCGGGCACTGCTCGCCCCGGCCGGCGCCCGGCACTGATCCCGCTCTATTTGACGGATCCCCCGGCAGGGGGCAACGTAGGCCGTGGAGGGGCTCTCACCTGCCCCGACCTGCGACGGCGATGTGCGTGTCGCCCTTCCATCGCCTCCCACGTGCGCTCGTGCGCGGGCCGAATCCCGGTCCGCACCGCGTATCCGAGAATCCACGAGGAGTTCCGCCATGCTCACCATGACCGACAACGCCGTGATGGTGATTCGAGACCTCGCCAACCAGCAGGACGTCGCCGAGGACGGCGGGGTGCGGATCGCCGCCGACACCCAGGCGGGCTCGCTCACCGTCGAGCTGGTCGCCGAACCGGTCAAGGGCGACCATGTGGTCGACAACCAGGGCGCCCGGATCTTCCTGGACTCCGACGCCGCCGAGCTGCTCGGCGACGCCTCCGTCGATGCCTCCGTCGACGACGAGGGCATCGTGCAGTTCGGGTTCACCGAAAAACAGTGACGTGCCGGTGCCGGTGCCGGTGCCGGTGCGGGTCGCCGGCGCTGAGGTAGCGGGTCAGCCGGCCCGGCGGGTCTCCCCGCCCCGGTGCGGCCGGGCGGGCCGACCCCGCTCGGCGGCCGGCTGACCGGAACGCCACGGCCCCGGCCGGGCCTCCCGCCCGGGGCGCGCCAGCGTCGCCAGCACGTGCGCCAGGTGGTGCGACGTGCTCCACGCCGCCCAGTTGCTGGCCGAGCCCGCACCGGCGCCCCGCCGGGCGCGCCGGACGATCTCGTGGTCGCCCCAGGAGAAGTCGGCCCCGGCGGCGGGCCAGTGCGGCGCCGAGATCAGCGCGCGGCACAGGTCCGCGAACCGGTCGTCGCCCCGCCCACCCCGCCGCGACCAGCGGTACACCCACCAGGCGTCGTCGGTGGTGTAGCGCACGGTGGGCAGCCGGTCGCCCGGCTGGTCGGCGCCGGGCACCGCCGAGCCGACGCCGTAGTCGCCGTACCCGACGCCGAGGTCCGCCAGCCGCTGCCAGAGCCGCCAGTCCCAGCGGTCGAGGCGTACCGGCTCGTCGGTGGGGAGGCGGGACACCGTGGGCGGCATCCCGCCGGCCGCCACGCTCACCGACCGCCAGGCGTGCCGGCGGGCCCACTCCAGCAGCCGGCGCAGCCGCGGCTCGGCGAGCCGAACGTCGGCCGCACAGCACACGTCCCCGGCGTCGAGGAGCAGGTCGCACTGCTCCGGGACGAGGCGCGTGAGACGCCAGACGCGCTCCACCGCCGCCGTGGTCGCGTCCGGGCCGGCCCGGTCCTGGCCGACCCGCAGCCGGACCACCGCCCGGTGGGCGTGGCCCCGCGCCGCCGCGCCGTGCGCCACCAGGCGCCGGTCGCTGTCCGCGAGCCCGATCACCGGCACCAGCGGTACGCCCCAGCGGGCCAGCTCGGTCTCCGGAGTGTCGGGCAGACCGGTGACGTCGACGGCCGGGAGCAGCCCGGTGGGCAGCCGACCGAGAACGTCCAGTGTGTACGAGTCCAGGATGGACACCTGGAGAACCGGGGCGAGCAGGGAAGTGACGACGTCGTCGAGATGACCGAGCGCCTCCAGCTCGCCCCGCCGAGTGGCGAGGATGGGGCGGTAGACCGGTTCCGCCGCCCGGCCTCCGTGGGCGGGCACCATACCCCAATGTAGCCAGACATCGGTGTCGGTCACAGGGTCGATCGGACGCGACCCGACCGACGCGCCGCCGCCCCCCTGACGCGGGAGGCGGCGGCACCAGGGTCAGTCGTCGTCGGAGTCGTCGTCCTTGTCGTCGTCATCGTCGTCGTCGTGGTCGTCGTCGACGGGCTCCTGCTCGGCCTTGACCACGGTGCCGTTCTCCCGGTCGACGTCGATCTCGTGCTCCGTCTGCCCGGAGACGATCTCCACGCTCCACACGGGACGTCCGTGCTCCTGCTCGGCCTCGATCTCGACGACCTGGCCGCCGCCCGCCCGGGCGAGCGCGATCTCGCGGGCCCGCTGCTCGCTGACGGCGTTCCCGCCGGTCGCCGGGGCTCCGCTGCCCGACGGCGTGCCGGGGGCCGCCGAGGTGCCGCCGGTCGCCGGGGCGCTGGTCGTGCTGTCGTCCGGGGTCGGGGTGGTCGTGGCGGCGGCCAGGGTGGTCGCCTGGGCGGGACCGCTGTCGGCGGCCGCGACGCCGAGGGTCGCGCCGGCTACGGCGAGCACGGCCATGCCGCCGACCGACGCCAGGATCAGGGGGTTGCGCTTCATCTCGGTTCGCCTTTCCTCGGTTCCTGACCACGAGGATCGCGCCCGGCCGGATAGCGGCACGCTGCCCGAACGCTAAGCCCGGGTTAAGGTCGCCGCGCTCGGTTGCCGCGCTCGGCCGCTCTGCCCGGTCGCCGCGTCCGGTCGCCGGGACCCCGACCGCCCCGCCCGGCGCGGCGCGAGCTGCCCGGTCAGGGCGTCGGCGGGCCGAGTTCGAGGCGTACCACGGCGCCGCCGGAGGGCGCGGTGTGCAGGGTGAGGCGGCCGCCGGTGGCCTCGGCGGCGCGCCGGGCGATGTCCAGGCCGAGTCCCGTGGAACCGGCGGTGCTGGCGCCCCGGTCGACGGTGTCGGGCGCGATGCCCGGCCCCTCGTCCGCCACGGTCAGCACGGCCCGGCCCGCCCGGGCCGTCAGCCGGACGGCGAACGCCGTGCCGTCCGGGGTGTGCGCGAAGACGTTGCCGAGCAGGGCGTCCACGGCCGCCGCCAACTCGTCGGCGGGTACGCCCACCGGCAGCGGTCCCGGCGCCAGGTCCAGCGTGACCGCGCGCCCCGTGTCCTCGGCCAGCACCGACCAGAACGCGACCCGTTCGGCCACCACCGTGGCCGCGTCCGCGCTGGCCGCCCCGGCTGTCGGCGCCCGCCAGCGGGCCTGCCGGATCAGGCCGGTGACCGCCCGCTCCAGCCCGTCCGCCGCCGCAGTCACCCGGGCCGCGTCCTCCGGGTCGCGCAGCGACTCGGCCTCCAGCCGCAGCGCGGTCAGCGGGGTGCGCAGGCGGTGTGACAGGTCGGCGACCTCCTCCCGCTCCTGCGCCAGCAGCACCTGGATCCGACCGGCGAGGTGGTTGAGGGCACCGGCCACCTCACGCAGCTCCGGCGGCCCGGCGGGCGTGACGCGCGCGTCCAGTTCGGCGTTCGCCAGCCGGTGCGACACCGCGGAGAGCTCACCGATCGGCCGGACCAGGGTGCGGGCCAGCCGGTCGGCGACGGCCAGCCCGATCAGCACCAGCAACACGCCGAGCAGGGCCAGGACCAGCCAGGAGCGGGTCACCCCGGCGGTCAGCTCCTCGGGCGGGACCACCGTGCGGATCACCCCGGTGCCGTCGGGGCGGCCCTGCACCGCGATCACCACCTCGCGCCCCCGCCCCGACTCCGCGGTGAGGCTCTGCCCCCGCGCCGCCAGCGCCACCGCGGGCGTCCGCGGGGCCGGGGTGCCGAGCACGGTGCCGTCGGGCAGGAAGACGCTGACCGGCCGGTCGGACTCCGCGGCCAGTTGCTCCACCGTCAACCGGATCGTCGCGGTGTCGGCGGTGCCGACGACGGTGACGAGGCTCTGCGCGTCGGCCGTGGCCCGCACCGTGGCCCGGTCCTCGGCGACGGTCCGCACCAGCAGCGCCAGCGGCACCAGGAAGGCGACCAGGGTGAGCACGCTGACGGCGGCGACCAGCAGGGCCAGCCGCGCCCTCATCCGGCGCTCCCGGGCGCTTCGAGCCGCACCCCGACGCCCCGCACCGTGTGCAGGTAACGGGGCGCCTGGGCGCTCTCCCCGAGCTTGCGGCGCAGCCAGGACAGGTGCACGTCCACGGTCTTGTCTGCGCCGCCGTACGGGATCTGCCACACCTCGGCGAGCAGCTCCCGCTTGGTGACCACCTGGCCCGGCCGGCCGGCGAGGTGGTGCAGCAGGTCGAACTCGCGCGGCGTCAGCTCGACGGGCTCGCCGTCCAGGGTGACCTGCCGCGACCTCGGGTCCACCCGCAGCCCGCCGACCACCAGCGCCGGGTCCTCGGGGACGGACCCCGCCCCGCGCCGGAGCACCGCCCGGATCCGCGCGTCGAGCTGGGCCGCCGTGAACGGCTTCACCACGTAGTCGTCGGCTCCGGCGTCGAGCACCCGGACGATCTCGGTCTCGTCGTCGCGGGCGGTGGCCACGATCACCGGCACGACGCTGACGGCGCGCAGCATCCGCAGCAGCTCCCGGCCGTCCAGGTCGGGCAGGCCCAGGTCCAGCACGACGAGGTCGGGCCGGTCGTCCAGCGCGTCGCGCAGGCCGGCCATCGCCGTCGAGGCGGCGGCCACCGCGTGCCCCCGTTCGCGCAGCGCCCGCAGCAGTGGCGTACGGATCGTCAGGTCGTCCTCGATGAGCAGCAGGCGGGCCACAGGGGGCAGGGTAGCCGCCGCCGGACGCGCCGACCCGGGTCCTTAACCGTCCCTTAGCCTCGGCCAGGGCTCGGCCCAACCCGGGATCGGGGACACTCGGTGGATGCGCCGCCGTTCGTTCCTCGCTGTCGCCGGTTGGCTGGCCACCGCCGCCGTCGCCACCCTGATCGGGGTGGCCGCGATCCGGTGGGTGGGGGAGAGCATCGCCGGCACCCCGGGCGGCGTCGTGCTGAGCCAGGAGGAGGTCGAGCGCGCGCTGGCCTCGCCCGAGCCGACCGCCACCGGCGTGGGGCCGTCGTCCCCGGCACCGACCGGCTCCGCTCCGCACGGCGAGCGCCGGGCCTTCGTCACGGCGGGCGGCACGGCCGTGGCCGAGTGCGGGCCGGACGGGGTGCGGCTGGTCTCCTGGGCGCCGGCGCAGGGTTACCGCGTCTCCGACGTCGACCGGGGGCCGGACGACGACGTGGAGGTCGCGTTCGCCGGCCCGGCCGGCGAGTTCGAGCTGAAGCTGCGCTGCGTCGGCCGGGAGCCCGTGGCGGCCGCCGACGACGACTGAGCGCGCGACGGCCATGGAGGAGCGCGCGCGACGACGGGCGTTCCGCCGCCCTGGCGCGGGACATGAGCGCGCGGCGCCGCTCGGATCCCTCGGGATCGGAACGTCGCCGCGCTCTGGCCGTCTCCCACCACCGCAGCCGTACGGCGGTACGTCAGCGGGGACCTGGCTCGACCGGCGCCGTGCGCCCGTCCCTGTCTCGATCCCCGCCCACGGGGGCGCCAAACCTGGGATCAGTGGGGAATTCCACCATCTGCACGTCTCGGCGTGGCGTCGCGCCCGAGCGGGTATGTGCGTCGGCATGGAGCATTACACGATCGCGACCGTCGCCGAGAAGAGCCCGGATTTCCGGCGGGTGCTGTGGACCGGTGAGCACACCCAGCTGGTGATCATGACGATCCCGCCGGGTGGTGAGATCGGCGAGGAGGTCCACGAGGACATCGACCAGATTCTCACCTTCGTCAGCGGCACCGGCGAGGCCCGGGTGGCGGGGGAGAAGCGCGACGTCGTCCAGGGCGACCTGGTGGTGGTGCCGGCCGGTACGAAGCACAACTTCGTCAACACCGGCCCCAACCCGCTGGTGCTCTACACCGTCTACGGCCCGCCGGAGCACGCCGACCAGGCGGTGCACCGGACGAAGGAGGAGGCCGACGCGGCGGAGGAGGCCGGCGAGGACGAGCCGCCCACCTCCTGACCCCGTCAACCGGGCGGTGCCGCCCGCCTGACCGCCTGACCGCTTGCCGGCGCTGCCGCCCCCTGGCCGGCCCGATCGGTGCCCCGGCGGGGCTGCCTGAGGCGGGCCGAACGGGGTACCCGCAGCGGGTGGACCAGCCGGCGATCTCCGACTACGGATTCCTCTCCGACTGCCGCTCGGGCGCACTGGTCGGCCGGGACGGATCGATCGACTGGTGGTGCCCGGACCGGTTCGACGCCCCGTCGGTCTTCGGCCGGCTGCTCGACCCGGCGGCCGGCCACTGGCGGCTGGCGCCCGTCGCGGCCGGGCTGCCCGGGCACCGCACGGAGCGGACGTACCTCGCCGACACGCTGGTGCTGCGCACCGTGCACCACACCCCGGAGGGCAGCGTGGCGGTCACCGACGCGCTCGCCGCCGAACTCGGCGCCCGGGGCCACGAGCTGGGGATGAACTCGCCGGCGGTGCTGCTGCGGGTGGTCGAGGGACTGACCGGGCGGGTGCGGATGTCGCTGGACTTCCGCCCCCGCCCGGAGTACGGCCTGCTCACCCCCTACCTGCACGAGCGGCCCGACGGCGGGGTGCTCGCCGCGGCCGGCCCGATGGTGCTGAGCCTGCGCGCCGGCGGGGTCCCGCTGACCGTCGAGCGGGACCGCGTCCGGCAGGACTTCGAGATCGCCGCCGGGCAGGTGGTCGGCTTCGACGTGGCGTACGGGCGGGCGTACGGGGCGGCGCCGGTCCGGCTGGACCCGGTGACCGCGCTCGCCGAGACGGTGCGGGCGTGGCAGGCGTACCGGGAGACGCACCACTACGACGGCCGCTACCCGGGCCAGGTCCGGCACAGCGCGACCGTGCTCACCGGCCTCACGTACGCCCGCAGCGGCGCGGTCGCCGCGGCCCTGACCACGTCGCTGCCGGAACGGATCGGCGGCGACCGCAACTACGACTACCGCTACTCGTGGCTGCGCGACTTCGCGATGACCATGCGTGCCCTCTGGGTGGCCGCGTGCCCGTCGGAGGCGTCCCGCCTCTTCGCCTGGGCGGCCCGGTCGATCGGCCGGATCGGCCCCGCTCCCGTGCCGGTGCTCTTCGGGCTGGAGGGGGAACGGGACATCTCCGAGTACGAGTGCCACCACCTGCGCGGCTACGCCGACAGCCTGCCGGTCCGGGTCGGCAACGACGCCTGGCGGCAGCGCCAGCTCGACGTGCCGGGCGAGGTGATCTCGGCGGTCTGGCGGATGCGGGACCACCTGGGCGAGACGTTCGACGAGGAACTGCGCGAGATGGTGCTCGGCCTGACCGAGCAGGTGGCGGCCACCTGGCACCTGCCCGACCGGGGGATCTGGGAGACCCGGGACGCCGACCGGCACTACCTGTCGTCGAAGGTGCTGTGCTGGGTGGCGATCGACCGGGCGGTGCGGCTCGCGCCCCGGCTCGGCGGCCGGGCCGACCCGCGGCGCTGGGCGAGCACCCGCGACGAGATCCGGGCCGCCGTGCTGCGCGAGGGCTGGGACGAGCGGGTCGGCGCGTACACGGGGGCGTTCGGCTCGCCCGAGCTGGACGCCTCCGCGCTGCTGCTGCCGTTGGTGCACTTCCTGCCGGCGACCGACCCACGGATGCGCGCCACCATCGAGGCGGTCGAACGCGAGCTGGGCGCCGGCGACGGTCTCCTGCGGCGCTGGGGCACCGACCCGGCCGGCTTCGTGCTCTGCTCGTTCTGGCTGGTGGAATGCCTGGTGATGGCCGGCGAGCGAGGGCGCGCCGAGGCGCTCTTCGAGCGGGTGCTCGGGCACGCCAACGACGTCGGCCTGTTCAGCGAGCAGATCGACCCGCGGACGGGCGCGCAGCTCGGCAACACCCCGCAGGCACTGTCGCACATCGGCCTGGTCAGCGCCGCCTGGCGCCTCACCGACCCCACCACGGACTGACGGCGGTGTAAGGAAGGGCCCCCTCCTATCGCAATGTGTAGAGGAAGGGGCCCTTCCTAACACCGTCAGACCGGCAGCACCGGCACGTCGGTGACGTCCACGGTCTCCGGGTCCTTCAGCCCGGACCCGGTGTTGAGCACCACCACCCGCTCGCCGGCCCGGATCCAGCCGCCGGCACGCAGGTGCCGCACGGCGGTCAGGCAGGCGGCCCCCTCCGGGCAGAGCAACAGCCCCTCCCGCGCCGCGAAGTCCCGCAGGTCGGCCAGGATCTCGGCGTCGTCGACCGCGACCGCGGTGCCGGCGCTGGCCCGCAGCGCGTCGAGGATCAGCTCGTCGCCGAGCGGGGCGGGCACGGTGATGCCGAACGCCACGGTGTGCGCGTCGGCCCAGGGCCGCGCCCGCTCCTCCCCGGCGGCGAAGGCCCGGACGATCGGGGCGCAGCCGGTCGACTGCACCGCGACCAGCCGGGGCAGCCTGTCCTCGATCCAGCCCAGCTCGCGCAGCTCGTGCAGTGCCTTGTGGATGCCGATCAGGCCGACCCCGCCCCCGGTGGGATAGACGATCACGTCCGGCACCTGCCAGCCGAGCTGTTCGACGATCTCGTACCCCATCGTCTTCTTGCCCTCGAGCCGGTACGGCTCGCGCAGCGTGCCGGCGTCGAAGACCGCGCCGCCGGAGTCCGCGACCAGCCGCGCGACGTGCCGGCCGGCGTCGCCGATCAGCCCGTCGACCAGGCGCAGGTCGGCCCCGGCGGCCACGCACTCCCGCCGGCAGACGGCCGGCGCGGACAGCGGCATGACGATCGTCGCGCCCAGCCCGGCCCGCGCGGCGTACGTCGCCCAGGCCGCGCCCGCGTTGCCGTTGGTCGGCATGGCGATCCGCCGCACGCCCAGCTCGCGGGCCCGGCTGACGCCCACCGCCGCGCCGCGCGCCTTGAACGAGCCGGTCGGAGTCAGCCCCTCGTCCTTGACCAGCAGGTCCGGGATGCCGATCTCCGCGCCGTAGGCCGGGGTACGCAGCAGCGGCGTCCAGCCCTCGCCCAGCGTGGTCGTGTGCCGCGGGTCGGCCACCGGCAGCAGCTCCCGGTAGCGCCAGAGGTCGGCCGGGCGCAGCGGAAACCGCTCCGGGGTGAGCACCTTCGCCACCGCGGCCAGGTCGTAGCGGGCCAGCAGCGGCGAGCCGCAGTCGCAGAGGTTGACCAGCTTGCCGGCGTCGTGCTCCCGCCCGCAGCGCGGGCACTCCAGGTGGGTCAGGTACACGCTGCTCCTCGCCGTCTCGACTCGTGTCGCGGATCGTGGTCCCGCTCGTGTCCCGGCTTCCGGCCGCCCCGTTCCTCAGCCCGCGTCGATGCTCAGCCAGCGCCGGCTGCGGCGGCCGGGCTCGTAGGTCGAGTCCAGCCGCTTCGCCACCACCCCGGGCAGCCCCTGCTCCCGCCCGGCCCGCAGCGCCTCGGGGCCGGCACCGGGGAACCAGGGCGGAGTTTGCCAGTGCGGGCCGGCGAGCGCCAGACCGTCGAGCAGCTCCCGGCGCTGCGCGTACGGCAGGTCGGTGCTGGTCACGCCCTCCAGCCAGAGCAGGTCGAAGATCAGGTACTGCGCGTCCGGGGTCCGGCGCCCGCCACGGGCGGGGCGTACCCTCCCGGCGGTGTCGATGCGGACCAGGACGCCGTCCAGCACGGCCTCCGCCGGGGCCAGCTCCTCGGCCATCTCGCGCAGCCAGGGGTACGTCCCCGAGATGTCGTCGTCGTCCTCCGAGAGCAGCCGCAGGCGTCCCCCGGAGACGTACGCGACCGCGCGCACCCCGTCCCAGCGCAGCTCGTAGCCCCACTCCGCCTGGTCCCTCGGCAGCTTCGCCGCCGGCGTGGGACGCATGGGGCGGACCAGCTCCGGCATGCTCGTCCAGCCCTCCGGCGGCGGGTCGGTGCGCCGCACCATCCAGTCCCGGCCACCCTTGCTGCCGGTGGCGAAGAGCACGTACCGCCCGGCGGTGCGTTCCCCGTCGAGCACCACGACGACCTCGTCGTCGCGCCACTTCTCGCAGCGGTACGTGCCCCGGTCGTGGACGGTCATCCGGCCGCCGCCGTACTCGCCCGCCGGGATCTCGCCGTGGAAGTCCAGGTATTCCATCGGGTGGTCCTCGGTGTGCACGGCGAGGTGGTTGCGGCCCGTGTCGCGGGGCAGCCCGCGCGGCACCGCCCAGGAGGCCAGTACGCCCTCGTGCTCCAGCCGCAGGTCCCAGTGCAGGCTGCGGGCGTGGTGCTGCTGGATGACGAACCGGGCCGTCCCCTCGGCCGGCTTCTTCCGCCGTGGGGGCCGCTTCGGCACCGGCTCCGGGGTGCGCGCCGCGTCCCGTTTGCGCCGGTACTCCTCCAGCCGGTCAGCCACCCCCGCATTCTCCGGCAAACCGCGCCGGCCCGCTGGGCGCCCGGTTGTCCGGATCGGCGGAGCATGTCGGGGGTCAGCACGGGTAGACCCGTCGGCATGGACCACCAGGAGCAGCCGACGGTTCCGCTCCCGGGCGAGGTGCGGATGCCTCTGCTCGGCTTCGGCACGTGGCAGGCCACCGGCCAGGCCGGGTACGACGCCGTGCTCGCTGCGCTGGACGCCGGCTACCGGCACGTCGACACCGCCACCATGTACGGCAACGAGGACGAGGTCGGCCGGGCGGTGCAGGAGAGCGGGCTGCGCCGCGAGGACGTCTTCGTCACCACGAAGCTGCCGCCGGACCGGGTCGGCCGGGAGCGGGAGACCCTCGAGGCGAGCCTGACCGCGCTCGGCACCGACTGCGTCGACCTGTGGCTGGTGCACTGGCCGCCGGCGAACCCGGGCGACAGCATCCCGATGTGGCGGGAGCTGCTCGCCGCCCGGGACGAGGGGCTCGCGCGGGCGGTGGGGGTGAGCAACTACAGCACCGCCGAGATCGACGAGCTGATCCAGGCGACGGAGGAGAACCCGGCGGTCAACCAGATCCGGTGGAGCCCGTCGCTGTACGACCGGCAGCGGCACCGGGAGCACCGGGACCGGGGCGTGGTGCTGGAGGGTTACAGCCCGTTCAAGACCAGTGACCTCGCCGATCCGGTGCTGACCCGGATCGCCGCCGCGCACGACGTCTCCCCGGCCCAGGTGGTGCTCCGCTGGCACGTCGACCACGAGATCGTGGTCATCCCCAAGTCGGTGACCCCGGACCGGATCCGCGCCAACGCCGACATCTTCCACTTCTCGCTCACCGCCGAGGAGATGCGCGACATCGACGCCCTCGGCAACCCCTGACGGCCCCCTCGGCGACCCTTGGTCGGGGGGTCGGCGGGGCCCGGACAGCGGTCGGCGTTGCCAAATTCCTTCAGCCTGAATAGGGGCGATGAAGGGTATCGACATAGATGCTCGTGACGATATAGCGTGCGCGTCACCAGTTCATCGGTCAGTCGGAACCCCTCCGCCCTCGCTGAAGGAGCCCCCATGAACGCGCCACGACCCGCCCGCCTGCGCCGCCGCAGGCTCCTGGGCATGTCGGCCCTGGCGGCCACCGCGGTGGCCGTCGCCGCCAAGCCCGCCGCGGCCAGCGCCGCGCCGATCGCCGCGCCGAAGGCCGAGTGCCTCGCCGACCTGTTCGGGGAGTCCTGATGGCCACCATTCCCTGGCTGGTGGACGTCCTGCGGGGGGCGGGCGTCCAGGTCGTCGTCGAGGGCGACTGGCTCAACCGGATGCGCCCGGGTGACTTCAACCCGATCGGCGTGCTGTGGCACCACACCGCCGCGACCTCCAGCGCCACCAACCCGCACCCGGCGCTCAACGTCTGCATCAACGGCCGGTCCGACCTGCCCGGCCCGCTCTGCCAGGCCCTGGTCGACTACCACGGCGTCTTCCACGTCATCTCCGCCGGCCGCTGCAACCACGCGGGCGTCAGCGGCGGCAGCGGGCCGATCCCGGCCGGGGACGGCAACACCCTGATGATCGGCTGGGAGATCGACTACAACGGGGTCAGCCAGCAGATGACGGCGGCGCAGTACAACGCGTCGATCGCCGCCACCGCGGCCGTGCTCAAGCGGCTGGGCCGCGACGCCAGCTACGCGCGCGGGCACCGGGAGACGAGCACCACCGGCAAGATCGACCCGTCGTTCATCGACCTGGACAAGATGCGCTCCGACGTCGCCGCGAAGATGGCGGGCGGCACCGCCTGGAGCTCCGTGGTGGACAACTCCACCGCCGGCCGGTTCACCGCCAGCTCCAGCTGGGGCACCTCGACGTACTCGGGCCAGCGCTACGGGGCCGACTACCGCTTCGCGGACCCGGTCGCCGCCAGCGACGCCGCCTGGTACAAGTTCAACGTCCCGGCGACCGCGAACTACCGGGTCGACGCCTGGTGGCCGGCCAACGCGGGCTACAACGCCGCGACGCCGTACATCGTCGCCACCACCACCGGCAACCGGACGATCATCGTCGACCAGCGGGCGACCGGCGGGCAGTGGCGCACGCTCGGCACCTTCACGCTGCCGGCCGGCGACGCCAACCGGGTCGCCGTCAGCCGGTGGAGTTCCGCCAGCGGTCTGGTCATCGCCGACGCCGTCCGACTCACCCGGGTCTGACCGTTCGACAGTACGTCGCGTAGGGCGGCTCCGGTGACCCGGAGCCGCCCTACGTTCGGCAGCCGCCCAGCCGGTTCGTCGTTTCTCCGCGACCCGTCCACATCTCTGAAACCGCTGCGTAACGGCCCGGGGTATTGGGGAGATTGGTGGGGTTTGTCACGACCGGCCGCGCGGTGGGCAGGTGATCCTCCGTGCAACGTGATGCGCCCGCCGAGGAATGTTTCGGAGTGGGACGATTGACTCTGGTGTGTGCCGATTGCGCCGAGTAGTGTCTTGCCTCCAACGCGTTCCGCACCCCTCCGGAGGCGTACACCACCATGGGTGGCTTCCCCCTGCGCATCCTCGTCGTCGGCGCGGGCATCGCCGGCCTGTCCGTGGCCCGGGCGCTGCGGATGGTGGGCCTCCGGCCCGACGTCACCGAGAAGCTGCCCCCGGGCGAGAACGCCGAGACCGGGCTCTACCTGCCCGGCAACGCCGCCCGGGCGCTGCGCCGGCTGGACCTCGACGGGCCGGTCCGCCCGCTCGGGCAGGTCATCCACCGCCAGCGGTTCCTCGACGCGGCCGGGGCGCCGCTGTGCGAGGTGGACCTCGACGCGCTCTGGGCCGGCGTCGGCGAGTGCCGGGCCCTGCCCCGGTCGGAACTGCACCGGGTGCTGCTCACCGGGGCCGGCGGCGCCGTCCGGCACGGCGCCGAGGTGCGCACCCTCGACCTGCTGCCGCGGTCGGTCGGCGTCACCTTCGTCGACGGCACCGCCACCGAGTACGACCTGGTGATCGGCGCCGACGGGCTGCGCTCCACCGTCCGTGCCCTCGCCGCGCTCGGCGGTCCGCCCCAGCCCGCCGGCCAGGTCGTCTACCGCAGCGTGGTGCGCGGCGGCCCCCGGCTCGCGGAGTGGACCGCCCTGCTCGGCCAGCGCGCCGGCTTCCTGGCCGTGCCGCTCGGCGCCGGGCGGCTGCACTGCTACGCCGACGAGGCCGGCACGGTCCCGCCGGCCGACCCGGTGGCCCGGCTGCGCGAGCTGTTCGGCGACTACGGCGGGCCGGTGCCGGAGGTGCTGGAGGCGCTGGACCGGGTGCACGTCGGGGTCACCGAGGAGGTGGAGCTGGGACGCTGGTCCCGGGGGCGGGTGCTGCTCGTCGGCGACGCCGCGCACGCCACCGCCCCGACGCTGTCCCAGGGCGCGGCGATGGCACTGGAGGACGCCGTCGTGCTCGCCGAGTCGCTCCGCGCGGCCGGCGGCGTCGAGGCCGCGCTGGCCGCGTACGAGAGTCGTCGTCGCCCCCGTACGCGATGGGTGCGGGACCGGACCCGCGACCGCAACCGGACCCGGGACGTGCCGCCGGCGCTGCGCGACCCGCTGCTGCGCGGGCGCGGCGGTCGGATCTTCGGCGAGCACTACCGACTGCTGCTCGGCCCGCTGTAGGTCGCGGCGAGCCGCCCACCAGAGCGGGTGGCGCAGGTTACCCGACCACCCCACGCGGCGCAGCCACCTGCCGGGGACTATCCTCCTTGCGGATGACGGCCCGCAGATAACCAGCGCGTGCCGAGCGGGACAACCCAGAACCGGAGGCCACTCGTGACCACCGTCGCACCCAAGCCGGTCGTGACCCGGCCCTGGCCGGTCCGAGCGCCGGTCAAGGGGTCGGCCATCGCGCGGCTGCTGCGGACCACGGACGCGAAGCAGATCGGGATCATGTACATGGTCACCGCGTTCGTGTTCTTCATGATCGGCGGCCTGATGGCCCTGATCATGCGGGCCGAGCTGGCCCGACCCGGGCTGCAGTTCCTGTCGCCCGAGCAGTACAACCAGCTCTTCACCATGCATGGCACCATCATGCTGCTGTTCTTCGCGACGCCGATCGTGTTCGCCTTCGCGAACTACGTGGTGCCGCTGCAGATCGGCGCGCCGGACGTGTCGTTCCCCCGGCTGAACAGCTTCGCCTACTGGCTGTTCCTCTTCGGCGGCTCGATGACGATGGTCGGCTTCATCACCCCGGGTGGCGCCGCCGACTTCGGCTGGACCGCCTACGCGCCGCTGAGCGGCGTCGAGCACTCCCCGGGCGTCGGCGCCAACCTGTGGGTGATCGGCCTGGTCATCTCCGGTCTGGGTTCGATCCTCGGCGCGGTCAACCTGATCACCACGATCCTGACCCTGCGCGCGCCGGGCATGACCATGTTCCGGATGCCGATCTTCACCTGGAACATGCTGGTCACCAGCCTCCTGGTGATCCTGGTCTTCCCGCTGCTGGCCGCCGCGCTCCTGGCGCTGGCCGCGGACCGCATCATGGGCGCCCACGTCTACGACCCCGCGACCGGCGGGCCGATGCTCTACCAGCACCTCTTCTGGTTCTTCGGCCACCCCGAGGTGTACATCATCGCGCTGCCGTTCTTCGGCATCGTCAGCGAGGTCATCCCGGTCTTCTCCCGTAAGCCGATCTTCGGCTACAAGGGCCTGGTCGCCGCGACCATCGCCATCGCCGGCCTGTCGATGAGCGTCTGGGCGCACCACATGTTCGCCACCGGCCAGGTGCTGCTGCCCTTCTTCAGCTTCCTGAGCTACCTGATCGCCGTGCCGACCGGTATGAAGTTCTTCAACTGGATCGGCACCATGTGGCGGGGCCAGGTCAGCTTCGAGACGCCGATGCTCTTCTCGCTCGGCTTCCTGGTGACCTTCCTCTTCGGTGGTCTCACCGGTGTGCTGCTCGCCAGCCCGCCGCTCGACTTCCACCTGCACGACTCGTACTTCGTGGTGGCGCACTTCCACTACGTGCTCTTCGGCACGATCGTGTTCGCCGTCTTCGCCGGCATCTACTTCTGGTTCCCGAAGATGTTCGGCCGGATGCTCGACGAGCGGCTGGGCAAGGTGCACTTCTGGCTGACCATGATCGGCTTCCACACCACGTTCCTGGTGCAGCACTGGCTGGGCAACGAGGGCATGCCGCGTCGGTACGCCGACTACCTGCCCGAGGACGGTTTCACCTTCCTGAACACGGTCTCCACGATCGGCGCGTTTCTCACCGGTATCTCGACGCTGCCGTTCATCTGGAACTGCTGGAAGTCGTACAAGGCCGGGCCGGTCGTCGAGGTCGACGACCCGTGGGGCCACGGCAACTCGCTGGAGTGGGCGACCACCTCGCCGCCTCCGCTGCGGAACTTCGACCGGATGCCGCGGATCCGCTCCGAGCGGCCCGCGTTCGACCTCAAGTTCCCCGAGCTGGCCGCCGGGCAGACGCTGGCCGGCCCGCCGGAGGGCGGCGCCAAGCCGCTGACCAGCGAGTCCGACGGCGGCGCGAGCTACCAGGAGGACGTCGCCTCCGACGTCGACCGCCGCTGATGCTCACGCACCACGTACGACGGGCGCCGCCCCCCACAAGGGGCGGCGCCCGTCGCCGTTGTCGGAGGTGACGTCGCCCGGTCGCCCTCCGACAGGGGCGCGGACAGCCGACCGGACAGCGGTACGGCTCGCAGCGCCCGCCCGACGGCTCGCAGCGCCCGCCCGACGGCTCGCAGCGCCGTCCGACGGTGGGACGGGACAGGCGGGCCGGGCCGCTGGCAGGCCGCATCGATCCACTGACGAGATCGAGGCGGCACCGGCCGGATGGACGTCAGGTGCGTCGACGCCGAGTTCGGCGCTGGCCGCTGGGCATCCGGTCCGACGGCCCGTAGCCGAAACCCGAGCCGCCCACACCGCCCACGGCAGGATACCCGGCCCTCAGCCAACCGCGGCGCGATCTTGCACTTGCTGCCCCGGCGAAGCCGAACAAAGGGTCATATACCGAGGGACGAAAGTGCAAGATCGCCGGGCGAGGGACGGCGGCGAGGGCGCGGGGTCAGGTGGTGGCGAGCGGGGCCAGGTCGGGCTCGGGCTCGGGGGTGGCCGGGGTGGTGGCGCGGCGGCGGCGCAGCTCGATCGGGAGCACGGCCAGCGCCACCAGCGCGCCGATCGCGCCGGTGACCGCGAAGCCCCAGGCCGGGGCGGAGGCGTCGATGACGGCGCCGGCGAGCGGGGCGCCCACCGCGATGCCGACGGTGACCGCCGAGCCGTGCAGGCCCATCGCCTCGCCGCGGACGGACGCGGGTACGAGCCGGCTCACCGCGTCGGCGGTGGCCGCGAGGGTCGGCGCGCAGAGCGCCCCGGCGGGGATCAGCGCCAGGCAGAGCAGCCACCAGTGCGCCCCGCCCAGCCCGACCGGGATGGTGCAGAGGCTGAGCGCGGCCATCAGGGCCAGGGGCGGGAAGGAGCGGCTGACGGCTCCGTACGCGAAACCGCCCACCAGCGAGGCGACCGCCCACACGGCGAGTACGGCGCCCGTCCACCCGACGTCGCCGCTCTCCCGCAGCACGGCGACCACGGCCACGTCGGTGCCGCCGAGCACCAGCGTGCCGGCGGCGCTGATCGCCAGCACGGCGAGCAGCCGCGGGGTGAGCCACGCCCGACGGGGCACCCTCGGCTGCGGCCCGGTCGGCTCACCGCCGCCCCGGACGGGCGGGTTCAGCAGCCAGAACGCGATGCCGGAGGCGACGATCCCGGCGCCGACCAGGTAGAGGGTCGTCCGGGCGGAGATCGCGGTGACCGCCGCCACGGCCAGCGCCGGGCCGACCATGAACGACAGCTCCACCGACATCGAGTCCAGCGCGTACGCGGGGCGGCGCCGCTCCGGCGGCACCATCGCGGCGATGGACTGCCGGACGACCGAGAAGATCGGCAGGGCCAGCGAGCCGGCCAGGAACGCGGCCGGCAGCAGCAGCGGGTAGGGCAGCATCGGGGCGGTGGACCAGAAGAGCGCCTCGGCGATCCCGGTCAGCACGAGCACCGGCCGCAGGCCGCGCCGGTCGACCAGCCGGCCGAGCAGCGGGCCGCCGATGGCGGCGCCCACGGTGATGGCCGCGCCGACGAGACCGGCCGCCCCGTAGCCGCGCCCGAGGTCGAACACGACGTAGAACGTCAGGGTCACCCCGGTCGCGGTGAGCGGGACGCGGGCGAGCACCGACACCAGCAGCAACGACCGGAGACCGGGCAGGGCGAGCGCCTCCCGGTAAGGCTTCAGGTTCATGTCGGTGCGTACCTCCGCCGGACATCCTCGGCCCGGGGTACGACACCCGCCAACGATTTACCGCCTCATGCGGCCCTGATCACAGGCCGCCCGCGCAGGGCGACCCCGGCGCCCTCCATCGCCCGCAGCGCCACGTCGGTGGTCTCCGGGGCGACGGCGGCGGTCAGGTCCAGCAGCACGGTGGTGGCGAAGCCCTCCCGGGCGGCGTCCAGGGCGGTGGCCCGGACGCAGTGGTCGGTGGCGATGCCGACCAGCTCGACCGTGTCCACCCCGTGCCGGCGCAGCCAGTCGGCCAGGCACTCGCCGTCGTCGGCGTGCCCATCGAAGCCCGAGTACGCCGCCGCGTGCTCGCCCTTGTGGAAGATCGCCTCGATCCGGTCGGTCGCCAGTTCGGGGTGGAACTCGGAGCCGGGCGTGCCCACCACGCAGTGTCGGGGCCAGGAGTCGACGAAGTCCGGCGGGTCGCCGAAGTGCGCGCCCGGGTCGACGTGGTAGTCCTTCGTCGCCACCACGCGGTCCCAGCGGTCCGGCTCGGCCGCGAGCAGTCGGGTGATGCCGGCCGCCACGCCGGCCCCGCCGCCCACGGCCAGCGAGCCGCCCTCGCAGAAGTCGTTCTGCACGTCCACGATGATCAGCGCGTTGCCCACCGGAGGGCTCCTTTCAGTCGGCCGGTACGACCGTGACGGGGATGGCGGGGTCACCGCCGGAGAGCTTCAGCCCCTCCCAGGGGATGGAGATGAGGCACTGCCGCAGGTGCTCCCGCGACTCGTCCAGGGTCGGCAGGTCCACCGGCTCGCCCCCGACCAGGAACGGCCGCTGGAGCAGCCGGTCGTTGGGCTGCCGGTCGGGCACGCCCTGCGGCACGATGACCTCCTCGGTGGCGGTGCCGGTCGGCTTGTGCCGGCGTACGGCCACCTTCCGGCCGCCGATGGTGCCCTTGCGCTCGGAGCGCTTGACCACCGCACGGCCGTCGACCTCGACCAGCTTGTAGACGAGCCCGGCGGTGGGCGCGCCGGAGCCGGTGACGACGGCGGTGCCCGCGCCGTACATGTCGACGGGCTCGGCGGCGAGCGCGGCGATGGCGTACTCGTCGAGGTCGCCGGAGACGATGATCTTGGTCTCGGTGGCGCCGAGCGAGTCGAGCAGTTCGCGGGACTGCTGGGCGATGACGGCGAGGTCGCCCGAGTCGATCCGGACGGCCCGCAGGTCGGGCCCGGCCACCGCGATCGCGTTGCGGATGCCCTCACTGATGTCGTACGTGTCGACCAGCAGCGTGGTCTCCTTGCCGAACGTGGCGACCTGCGAGGCGAACGCGGCCCGCTCGTCGTCGTGCAGCAGGGTGAACGCGTGCGCGGCGGTGCCGGCGGTCGGGATGCCGTACCGCTGCCCGGCGGCGAGGTTGGAGGTGAACCGGAACCCGGCCAGGTACGCGGCCCGCGCCGCGGCCACGGCCGCCTCCTCGTGCGCCCGCCGGGAGCCCATCTCGATCAGCGTCCGGCCGCGGGCCGCGGTGACCATCCGCGCGGCGGCCGCCGCCACGGCGCTGTCGTAGTTCAGCACCGAGAGGACCAGCGTCTCCAGCACGACGCACTCGGCGAAGCCGCCGGTGACGGTGAGGATCGGCGAGCCGGGGAAGCACAGCTCGCCCTCGGCGTAGCCGTCGACGTCGCCGGTGAAGCGGTAGTCGCGCAGCCAGTCGGCGGCCCGCTCGTCGACGACCCCGGTGCGGCGCAGGAAGTCGATCTCGTCGGCGTCGAAGCGGAAGTCGCGGATCATCTCGACCAGCCGGCCGGTGCCGGCGACCACCCCGTAGCGGCGGCCGGCGGGCAGCCGGCGGTTGAACACCTCGAAGACGCAGCGGCGGTCGGCGGTGCCGTCCCGCAGGGCGGCACTGACCATCGTCAGCTCGTAGTGGTCGGTCAGCAGCGCGGGGCGAAGGGTGCTCACCGCCCCAGCCTAGAGTTCACTCCGGCAGGCCGCCCTCGTGGCCCGGGATCGCCCGCAGCGCGGCCCGCAGCTCGGCCCGGCCGGTCACGCCGAGCTTGCTGTAGATCCGTTGCAGGTGGTTCTCCACGGTGCGGGCGGAGAGATAGAGCCGCTCCGCGATGACCCGGCTGGTCACCCCGTCCGCCGCGAGCCGGGCCACCTGCCACTCGCGCTCGCTCAGCGCGGGCGCCCCGGCCTGCAACGCCGGCGTGCGGATCAGGTCGCAGCGGCCGAGCAGCGCGGCCAGGCGCTCCCGGGCCGCGCCCGCCGCCGGGGACCGCTGCCGGCGCAGCCGGTCCAGGGCGGCGGCGGCCGCCTCCGCCGCGTAGACGGCCAGGTCCAGCGCCTCGAAGCCGTCGGCCACCGCCAGCAGGTCGTCGGCGGAGCCCGCCGCGGCGGCCCGGGCGTGCCGGGCCAGCAGCGGCGGCAGCAGTCCGTCGACCCGTTCGGAGAGCTCCGCCAGCCGCTGCGCGACCGTGCGCCGGCTGCCGTCGGAACAGGTCGGGCCGATCGGGGCGGTCGCCCGGTCCAGCCGGACCAGATCGTGCAGCACGTGCACCTCGTGGCCGGCGAAGCCGTCCGCCCGGAGCCGGTCGGCAAGCTGGACGAGGTGCTTGGCGGCGCCGGGCACGTCGCCGCCGGCGGCGAGCACCGCGCCGCGCGCCTGCTCCAGCCACGGATACAGCACGACCATGCCCGGGGCGTGGGTGCGGTCGGCCTCCGCCATCGCCTCGGCCGCCTGCGCGGCGTCGCCGCGCAGGGCCGCCGCCTGGGCCCGTTCGGCCTGGGCCAGCCCGGCGTAGACCCGGCTGGTCGCGAGCACCGCGCACGCCTCGAGGCTGGTCCGCAGCGCCGCGTCGCTCTGGCCGCGCAGCCGGGCCGCGTACGCCTGGAGGATGGCCAGGTAGCCGGTGCCGAGCCGGAAGTCCCCGGCGCCGGCCAGGTCGGCGAACTCGTCGGCCACGATCGCGTCGATGCCGGGCAGGTCGCCGGCGAGCGCCAGCCGGGTGCCGCGGGCCAGCTCCAGGGCCAGTTGCAGGTACGGCATGTCGGCCCGCCAGCGGCCCGCCTCGGCCTGCACCTGGTCGATCGCGGCGGCGCTGCGGTGCAGCTGCCCCTGCGCCGCCTGGAGGTAGGCGATGGTGCTGCGGGCCAGCTCCCGGGCGGAGACGCTGGCGGCCGGCCGGTCCAGCACCGTCTGCCCGAGCCGCAGCGCGAGGCCGGTGTCCAGCCGGTGCAGCCGCATGATGCCCTCGAAGGCCAGCACCCGGGCCTGGTCGGCGGAGTCCTCCAGCGTCGAGCCGCGGGCCGCGATCTCCTCCACCGTGGACTCCCGGCTCAGGCCCCAGTAGCTGACCATGCCCCGCACGGTCAGCCAGCGGCTGAGCCGCCGGTCGCCGTGGATCTCGGCGGAGACCGCGTCGAGGACCGCGATCGCCTCCTCCGGCCGGTCGGCGAACATCAGGATGGTGGCCAGCAGCTCCGCGGCGTCGAACCCGCCGCCGGCGTCGAGCGCCGCGCGGGCCAGCCGGGTCGCCAGCGGTACGTCGTAGCGGGCGAACGCCTGCCCGGCCGCGTCGAGCAGCAGGGTCGGGTCCTGGGCGGTGCCGGAGTCGAGCCGCCAGACCGCCACCCGGAGCAGGTCGTCGCGGCGCCGCTTGCCGATCTGCTCCAGCAGCTCGGCGAGGCGGGCCTCCAGGCGGCGGGTCCGGCTGACCGGGCAGCGGCGGCGCATCACCTCGCCGTAGAGCGGGTGCGCCAGCCGCACGTTGGCGCGCCGGTCGTCGCGCACCACGACGATCAGCCCGCGCTCCTCGGCGTACTCCACGTCTGCCGGGTCCACGGCCTGGTTGAGCAGGTGCAGGCCGAGCGGCTCGCCGAAGGCGACCAGCTCGACCACCGCGCGTACGCCCGGGGTGAGCTGCCCGATCCGGGTGTCGATCAGGTCGGTCAGGTTGGGCGCCAGCTCCAGCCGGCCGGTCCACTTCCAGATCCCGTACGTGCGGGTCAGCTCCCCGCGGTCGGCGGCGAACACCAGCTCGCGCAGCAGCAGCGGGTTGCCCGCCGAGAGCCGGCCCAGCCGGTCGGCGGAGGTGGCGTCGACCGGGCCGTCGAGGATCTCGGAGAGCAGCCGGGTGGTCTCGGCCGGTGCCAGCGGGTTCAGCTCGACGTGGTCGACGAGGTCGTCGGTCCACAGCGCACGGATGGGCAGCGGGAGCTGCTCGCTGTCGCGCAGCGTGCCGATGACCGTGGCGTTCTCCGCGCGGGCGACCAGGTGCACCAGCGCGGCCGAGGGCGGGTCGAGCAGGTGCGCGTCGTCGATCGCGAGGACGATCCGGCGGCCGGCCGCCTGCTGTTGCAGCACGTCCACCGCCCAGCGCAGGATGCCGGCGGGGGACAGGCCCTGCGGCTGCTCGGCGGGGAGCACCTGGACCAGCCCGCCGAACGGCAGCGCGGCGGTGGTGGCGCTGGCCGCGATCCACCACACCGCATACCCGTCGCGGGGCAGCGCCGCCACCCCCTCGCGCAGCAGGCGGCTCTTGCCGATGCCGGCGCTCCCGCTGAAGAAGAGGCCCCGCCCCTCCGCGCCGGTCACCGCCGACAGCAGGCGGCTGAGCTCATCCGTTCTGCCGACGAAACTCCACCGACTCATCGAGGCAGCATATCCATCGAATTCCGTCCGCGCCCGCGTCGTCACGCAGCGAAGTTGAGTAATCTCGTGGTAACTCCTAAGTAGCCGAGGTGTTCGGGTAGGGGCCCTGGTCGCCCGTACTCTTCCGGCATCCGGGTGCCGTCCCCGGACGATTCCACGCGGCCCGCAGTTGCCGGCCGCCTGTCATGGGAGGCCGCTCTCGAATGAAGCCCGGTCCTCTCCCCGCGGTCGACGTGCCCGACGACACGACCGGCGCCGCGAAGCTGCCCCACCGTGGTCCCCTGCCCACCAGGCTCGGGGTGACCGAGTCGGGGCCGGAGGAACCGCTGGCCGTCGTCGCCGTCGGCCCGGCCGGCGCGGGTCGGCCCGAGGTGCTCGCCGGCGTGCTCCGGCTGGATCCCGGAATGCTGGCCGTGCCGGCCGGGAGCTGGCTGGTGGTCCGGCACTCCCGGGTGTCGACCCGGGCCGCCTACGTGCCCGGCTACCGCCAGCCGCACGCGTACGGCGCCGACCTGCTGGCCGCCGGCCCGGCGCTGGCCCGTCCGCCGCGCCGCGTCGAGCTGAGCGTGCCCGAGCCGCTGCTGCGGCACTTCAGCCTCGTCGACACGCCGGACACGGGCGCCCTCGGGGCGGCCGGCACCCGGCTGCTGCTCGACGCCGCGGGCCGGGCCGGGGCGGTGCTCTTCGTCACCGCCGCCGACCAGGCCTTCACCGCCGTCGAGCTGAACCTGCTCGCCGAGGTGGCCCGTGCCCGCGTGGAGGTCTTCTTCGCGGTCACCCCGGGCGCGGCCGGCTGGGCGCCGGTGCCCGAGGTCCCGGCGGCGACGGAGGGCACGGGGGCGTCCGTCGCGCCGGTCGGGTCGGCTTCCGCGCCGGCCCCGGTGGACCCGGTCGCGGTCACCGTCGAGGCGCACCGGGCAGCCCTGCTCGCCGCCGTTCCGGGGCTCGCCCGCGCCCGCTGGTTCGCGGTCGCCGACGGCGACGGGGCGGACCTGCGCCGGGCCCTGGTGGGCTGGGCCGCCGACGAGGGGCTGCGGCGGGCCAGCGTCGACCCGCCGGTGCTGCCCGGGGCACAGGGCCGGGTGCCGGTGGCCGCCGACCCGGGCGACTGGTCCGAGCGGCTCGACGGCCAGGCCCGATCCTGGGCCCAGCGCATCCGCCAGCACCTCGCCCTGGAGTTGGCCAACGCCCACCTGCGCGTGGTGCAGGAGATCGTCTTCGGCGTCGGCTGCGCCGGCCTGCCGCAGCTGCTCGACCGGGAGATGGAGGCGCTGTCGCTGCTGGCCACCGCCCAGTGCGACCACGCGGTCCGCCGGCTCGTCGAGGAGGCCGCCGGCCGCGTCCTCGGCGCGCCGCTGTCCGCGGGCGTGCGCCGGCGCCTCTTCTTCGCGGTGCGCTGGGGGCTGGCCGACCACCGGGCCGGCCACGAGCTGGACCGCGTGCTGCTGGTGACCAGCACCGGCGGCGTGGCCGGGCTGACCGGTGCCGGCGCCACCGACGCGCTGGCGAGCTGCCCGGGCGCCGAGCGCGAGGAGGTGCTCCCGCCCGTCGCGGTGGCCCTCTCGGGCGCCTGCTGGCAGCACTGGCGCAGCCCCGGCAACCACGATCCCAACGCCGCCCGCGCCTGGGCACAGCGCGCACTGCGCGAGATCGAGCTGGAGCTGTCCCGGGAGGTGTCCCGGCGGATCGAGGTGGTCCGCCTCTCGCTGGACGGGGTGCTCTCCGATGCTGTCGACCACGGCATCCTGCTCGCCTGACGGCGACCGCGTCGTCCGCGCCGCCGGCCCCGCGCCGGGGCCGCCGCGGGCTGCCTCCGACGCGCCCGGCCAGGCCGGACGCGGTGTTCCACGACGGGCCGGCGTTCCGGTTCCTCGGTTCGCCGGATCCGGTGGCACGATGGGGGGCATGGCGGCTCCGCAGGTTGCACCGGTCGAGACGCCGGACACCGATGAGGTGCCGGCGTCCGACCGGCCGTGGGTGACGATCGTGTGGGACGACCCGGTCAACCTCATGACCTACGTGACCTGGGTGTTCCAGAAGCTCTTCGGCTACAGCCGGGAGAGGGCCGAGCAGCTCATGCTCGACGTGCACCACAAGGGGCGCGCCGTCGTCTCCAGCGGTGCCCGGGAGCGGATGGAGCACGACGCGTCGCAGCTGCACGCGTACGGGCTGTGGGCGACGGTGGACCGGTCGTGAGCATGTTCCGTCGCCAGGGCGACTGCTACGTCGCCACCTTCGCCGTCGACGAGGTCCGGGTGCTGCGCAAGGTCGCCTCCGAGGTGGTCGGCCTGCTCACCGACGGCTTCGACCACTCCGACCCGGTGGTCGGCCGGCTCTTCCCCGACGTCTACCCGGAGGACCCGTCCGGCACCGCCGAGTTCCGCCGCTACACCGAGGGCGACCTCAAGACCGGCAAGATCGACCAGGCCGGCGCGATCCTCGCCGCGCTGCCCGACTCCGCCGGCGGCGAGGTACGCCTTGACGCGGAGGCGGCCGAGGCGTGGCTGCGGGCGCTCAACGACGCCCGGTTGGCGATGGGCGTGCGGCTGGAGATCAAGGACGGCACGGATCTCGGCGAGGAGCTCGACGACGCCGTCGCCGAGGATCCGACCTCCAGCCGGGTGTTCCAACTGTCGGTCTACGCATACCTCGGGTATCTCCAGGAGTCCCTGCTCAACGCCTTGATCGACTAGGGGTGACCGGCACCACCTTAAGCTGGTGCCCCGTACGCGTTAGGCTGGAGCACGTGCTGAGCATCGACCGGTCGATCGTCGACGCGATCGTCGCCCACGCGCGTCGGGACCACCCCGACGAGGCGTGTGGCGTGGTCGCCGGTCCCGCCGGCAGCGACACCCCCACCCGGCACATCCCGATGGACAACGCCGCCCGCTCCATGACGTTCTACGAGTTCGACTCGATGGAGCAGTTGCGGGTGTGGCGCGAGATGGACGACCGGGACGAGGAGCCCGTCGTCATCTACCACTCGCACACCGCCACGGAGGCCTATCCGTCCCGGACGGACATCTCCTTCGCCGGCGAGCCGGGCGCGCACTACCTGCTGGTCTCCACCCGGGAGCCCGACACGGAGGAGATCCGCTCGTTCCGGATCGTCGACGGCGTGGTGACCGAGGAGCCGGTGCGCATCCTCGACGCGGGGGTGGACCCGCACGCCGTGCAGTCCTACATGTTCGGGCAGAGCCCGGCGACGGTCGACTACGAGTGTTCCGGCCGCTGACCCAGCGCCGCACCACCCGTCCACGTCCCGTCACCTTCCGGCACACCCGATCATCACCGAGGAGCACGACATCATGGCCATCGAGGTTCGCATCCCCACCATCCTGCGCAGCTACACCGGCGGCGCGAAGGTCGTCGAGGGCGCCGGCGACACGCTCGGCGACCTGCTCGCCGACCTGGACTCCCGGCACGCCGGCCTCCGGGCCCGGCTGGTCACCGACACCGGGGCGCTGCACCGCTTCGTCAACGTCTACGTCAACGACGAGGACGTCCGCTTCCTCGGCGCGCTCGACGCCAAGCTCAACGACGGCGACAGCGTGACCATCCTGCCGGCCGTCGCCGGCGGCGCGTTCGGCTTCGCCGCCGCCGCGGCGATCGCCGGCCACCGCGCGTCCGTCGCCGCCGGCTGAGGCGGCCGCGATGACGCGGTACGACAGCCTCCTCGACGCCTGTGGGGGCACGCCCCTGGTGGGCCTGCCCCGGCTCTCTCCGACGGTGCCCGCGGGGGCGCCGCCGGTGCGGCTCTGGGCCAAGCTCGAGGACCGCAACCCGACCGGCAGCATCAAGGACCGGGCGGCCCTGTTCATGGTCCGCGCGGCCGAGGAGGCCGGCCGGCTCCGCCCGGGCGACACCATCCTCGAACCGACCAGCGGCAACACCGGCATCTCGCTGGCCATGGTGGCGAAGCTGCGCGGCTACCGGCTGGTCTGCGTGATGCCGGAGAACGTCTCGACCGAGCGGGTGCAGCTGCTCCGGATGTACGGCGCGGAGATCATCTTCTCGCCGGCCGCGGGCGGCTCGAACCAGGCGGTGGCCACGGCGAAGCAGATCGCGGCCGAGCACCCCGACTGGGTGATGCTCTTCCAGTACGGCAACGAGGCCAACGCCCGGGCGCACTACGAGACCACCGGCCCCGAGCTGCTGCACGACCTGCCCACCATCACGCACTTCGTGGCCGGCCTCGGCACCACCGGGACGCTGATGGGCACCGGGCGCTACCTGCGCGAGAAGGTCGACGGGATCCAGGTCGTCGCGGCCGAGCCACGGTACGGCGAGCTGGTCTACGGGCTGCGCAACATCGACGAGGGGTACGTCCCGGAGCTCTACGACGCCACCGTGCTGTCCCGGCGCTTCTCCGTCGGCACGCGGGACGCCGTGCTGCGGACCCGGCAGCTGGTGGAGGTCGAGGGTGTCTTCGCGGGCTTCTCCACCGGCGCGATCCTGCACGCCGCCCTGGCGGTGGCGCACGAGGCGGTCCGCGACGGCCGCCGCGCCGACGTGGCGTTCGTGGTCGCCGACGGCGGCTGGAAATACCTCTCCACCGGCGCGTACGGCGGCACCCTCGCCGACGCCGAGGCGGCGCTGGAGGGTCAGCTCTGGGCCTGAGGACGTCGCCGCAGGGTCACCGTCAGGCGCGGTGGCCCTGCGGGCGGCTGCCGGCCGCGGTAGGCGCCCTGCTCACTCAGCGCTACCGTCGGGTCTCGGCTCGTCACGCACCGGTCGCGGGTGGCGCGGCGGGCCCGGGGCGGGTGTCACGTTGGTGACAACTTCCTGTGGATGATTCTTGCCGCCCCGCGTGCCGGCGTAGGCTGCGCAGCGTGGCGCACGCGTCGGTAAAGATCATCGAGAGAGCGACCGTCGGCGCGATCGCTACGCAGCGTGACAGCGAGACCACTCGATGCGCCTGACCGTGCTGGGCTGTGCCGGCAGTTTTCCCGGCCCCGAGTCCCCCTGCTCTGCCTACCTGGTCGAGGCGGACGGCTTCCGACTCCTGGTCGACTTCGGCTCCGGGTCGCTGTCCAACCTCCAGCGCTACGCCGGGCTGCACGCCCCCGACGCCATCCTGCTGACCCACCTGCACTGCGACCACATCCTCGACGCCGCGTCCTACGTGGTGGTCCGCCGCTACGCCCCGGACGGCCCCTACCCGCCGCTGCCGGTCTACGCGCCGTCCGGCGCGCCCGACCGGCTGGCGGCCGCGTACGGGCAGGAGGACAGCACGGTCGAGGACGTCTACCAGTTCTACGCCCTCCAGCCCGGCACCTTCCCCATCGGCCCGTTCAGCGTCACCGTCGACCGGGTCAACCACCCCGTCGAGACGTACGGCGTCCGGCTGGAGCACGGCGGCCGGGTGCTCTGCTACTCCTCGGACACCGCGCCCTGCGACGCGCTGCTCCGGCTCGCCCAGGACGCCGACGTCTTCCTCTGCGAGGCGAGCTACCTCGACGGCGTGGACAACCCGCCGGACCTGCACCTGACCGGCCGGGAGGCCGGCGAGGCGGCGACCAAGGCGGGCGTCGGCCGGCTGCTGCTGACCCACCTCGTGGCCGCCTGGGGCAGCGAGGCGATGACCGTGGAGGCGGCCGGGGC
Source organism: Micromonospora sp. NPDC048063 (assembly GCF_043202855.1). Lineage (NCBI taxonomy): Bacteria > Bacillati > Actinomycetota > Actinomycetes > Micromonosporales > Micromonosporaceae > Micromonospora > Micromonospora sp. NPDC048063. The sequence goes on from NZ_JBIDBG010000008.1 coordinate 248,513, forward strand.
GGCGTACGCAGGGCCGCTCGAGGTGGTCCGCGCCGGCGCGACGTACGACGTCTGAGCCGCGCCGGCGTACCGGGGGCCTCGGAAACGGGACCGTCCGCCTAGGATCTCGCCGGTGAGCAACTCCCCCGTCCAGCCGGCCGGCTGGCAGCCCCACCCGCCGACCCCTCCGACGGGTCCGCCCGGCGCGCCGTACCCGCCCGGCCCGCCGCACCCGCAAGGAGCGCCGTTCCCGCAAGGCGCGCCGTACCCGCCCGGCCCGTTCCCGCAAGGCGCGCCGTCGCCCGCCGCCGGTCCGGTTCCCGGGCCCGCGCCGTTCGCCGCCGGACCGTACCCGCCGGCCGGTCAGCCCGTCGCATACCCGGCGGCGACCACCTTCCCGCCGGCCGGGCCCGCCCCGGCGCCGCCGCGCCGCTCCGCCGGGCTGCGGGTGTTCTTCGTGGTGCTCGCCGGGCTGCTCGCGATGGGCCTCTGCGCCGGCGGTGGCATCGCGGGGTACGTGGGCTGGTGGGCGCCCCGGCAGGACATGGCGGAGCGGCGGGCGATCTTCGCGGACTGGGGGCGGCCGCACAGCTTCACCTCGGACGGGCTCGTCGAGGGCGACGACGCGACGCTGCAGGTGTATCGGTTCACCTGCCCGCAGGGGCGGTGCCCGGTGGACCTCGGCGAACGGGTGCACGAGTGGCTCGTCGCGGCCGGCGCGCAGGACGCGAAGATCGAGGACGTGACGCGCTGCGTGGCGAACGGCTTCCAGTACGGCGGCCCCACCTGCACCTGGACGTGGCGGGTGAAGGCGTGCCGGGCGACGGCGACGACGACCGGGCTGGACAAGGTGCCGGTCGGCTGGGACCGGCCGCTCGTGCTCAACGTCCGCATCCGTGAGTGCGACTGAGGAGGGGCGCGCTCACGGCGGGCACCGGGCACCCCGCAACGGGCCGGCCATCGCACCGCATAGGGTGCAGGCATGGCACGACCTGACGGGCGGCGACCCGACGAACTCCGACCTGTGACGCTGACCCGGGGCTGGAGCACCCATCCGGAGGGCTCGGTGCTCGTGGAGTTCGGCGACACCCGGGTGCTCTGCACCGCCAGCGTGACCGAGGGGGTGCCCCGCTGGCGCAAGGGCTCCGGGCTCGGCTGGGTCACCGCCGAGTACGCGATGCTGCCCCGCGCCACCAACACCCGCTCCGACCGGGAGAGCGTGAAGGGGCGCGTCGGCGGGCGTACGCACGAGATCTCCCGGCTGATCGGCCGGAGCCTGCGGGCGTCGATCGACCTGAAGGCGCTCGGCGAGAACTCCATCGTGCTCGACTGCGACGTGCTCCAGGCCGACGGCGGCACCCGGACCGCGGCGATCACCGGCGCGTACGTGGCGCTGCACGACGCGGTGACCTGGCTGGCGGGGCGCAAGGCGCTGGCCGGCAAGCCGGAGAAGGTGATGCACCGCTCGGTGGCGGCCGTCAGCGTCGGGGTCATCGCCGGCGAGCCTCGGCTGGACCTCAACTACGCCGAGGACGTGACCGCCGAGGTCGACATGAACGTGGTCTGCACCGGTGCCGGGGAGTTCGTCGAGGTGCAGGGCACCGGGGAGGCGGGCGTGCTCGCCCGCGAGCAGCTCGACGCCCTGCTCGACCTGGCCGTCGCCGGCTGCGTGGAACTGGCCGAAGCCCAGCGGAAGGCTCTCGGGTCGTGAGCGCGAGGAGTGAGCTTGCGAGCCCCGCAGTCGCGAACAGAGGTGAGGTCTGATGAACAAGGTGCTGCTCGCCACCCGTAACCGCAAGAAGCTCATCGAGCTGCAGCGCATCCTCGACGGCGCGCTCGGCGCGCACCGCGTCGCCCTGGTCGGCCTGGACGACGTCGAGGCATATCCGGAGCTGCCGGAGACCGGCCTCACCTTCGGCGAGAACGCCCTGATCAAGGCGCGGGAGGGCTGCCGGCGCACCGGCATGCCGACGATCGCCGACGACTCCGGCCTCGCCGTCGACGCGTTGAACGGCATGCCGGGGGTGTTCAGCGCCCGCTGGGCCGGCCGGCACGGCGATGACCAGGCCAACCTCCAGCTGGTGCTGGACCAGATCGCGGACCTCGGCGACGAGCACCGGGGGGCCTCCTTCGTCTGCACGGTGGCGCTGGTGCTGCCCGGCGGCAAGGAGCACCTGGTCGACGGCCGGCAGACCGGTCGGCTGCTGCGCTCGCCGCGGGGCGACGGCGGCTTCGGCTACGACCCGATCTTCCTCGGCGACGGGCAGGAGCGGACCAACGCCGAGCTGACGCCGCAGGAGAAGGACGCGGTCAGCCACCGCGGCAAGGCGCTGCGCGAGCTGGCCAAGCTGGTGGCGAAGGTGCTGCCCCCGGCCACCGCCTGAACGCCGACGGGCGGGCCACCGGCCCGCCCGTCCGTCCGTTCCCCGGTTCAGGCGAGGGGGCCGGTCTCGCGCTCGATGGCGGCGCGCAGCTCGGGCCCGGCCACCACGGCCCGGGCGGCCTCCATCAGCGGGGCGAGGAACACGTCCGGCCCCGGCTCCCCGGCGATCCCGCCGAGGGCCGCGACGGCCGCCCGACCGGCCGGCGACGGGTCGAGCGGGGCGCGCAGCTGGAGACCGCGTACGGCGGCGAGCAGCTCGACCGCGAGCAGGCTGGTCAGGTTGTCCAGCACGGTGCGCAGCTTCTTGGCCGCCGCCCAGCCCATCGAGACGTGGTCCTCCTGCATGCCGCTGGTGGGCAGCGAGTCCACCGAGGCGGGCGCGGCGAGCCGACGGTTCTCCGCGACGATCCCGGCCGCCGTGTACTGGGCGATCATCAGCCCGGAGTTGACCCCGGCGTCGGGGGAGAGGAACGCCGGCAGCTCCCGGGACCGGGTGACGTCGAGCAGCCGGTCGACCCGACGCTCGGCGATCGCGCCGACCTCGGCGGCGGCGATGGCCAGGAAGTCCGCGCCGAAGCCGAGGGGCGCGCCGTGGAAGTTGCCGGTCGACTCGACGCGGCCGTCCGGCAGCACCACCGGATTGTCGACCACCGAGACCAGTTCCCGGTCGGCCACCGTGCGGACGAAGTCCAGCGTGTCCCGGGCCGCCCCGGCCACCTGGGGGGCGCAGCGCATCGAGTACGCGTCCTGCACGGCGTGGGCCAGGTCGTCGCGGTGCGAGTCCATCACCCGGGAGTCCTGGAGCAGCCGGTGGATGTTCGCCGCCGAGGCCGACTGCCCGGGGTGCGGCCGGATGGCGTGCAACTCCGGCAGGAACGGCCGCTCCGAGCCGAGCATCGCCTCGATCGCGAGGGCGGCGGTGACGTCGGCCATGGTGAACAGGTGCGCGGCGTCGTGGATCGCCAGCAGCAGCATGCCGAGCATGCCGTCGGTGCCGTTGATCAGCGCCAGCCCCTCCTTGGCGGCCAGCTCGACCGGCTGCAGACCGGCCCGGCGCAGCGCGTCGGCGGCGGGGATCCGCTCGCCGGCGGGGCCCAGCACCCAGCCCTCGCCGAGCAGCACCAGCGCGCAGTGCGCCAGCGGCGCCAGGTCGCCGGAGGCGCCCAGCGAGCCGTGCTCCGGCACCCACGGCGTCACGTCGTGGTTGAGCAGGTCGACCAGCGCCTCGGCGACCAGCGGCCGGACCCCGGAGCGGCCGAGCGCCAGCGAGCGGACCCGCAGCAGCATCATCGCCCGCACCACCTCGCGCGGCATCGGCGCGCCCACCCCGGCGGCGTGCGAGCGGATCAGCGCGTGCTGCAGTTCGGCCCGCCGTTCTGGCGCGACGAACGTGTTGGCGAGGGCCCCGAAGCCGGTGGAGACGCCGTAGACCGGCCGGCCGGCGGCCTCGATGCCGTCCACGATGGACCGGCTGGCGGTCATCGCGTCCACGGCGGCCGGGTCGAGCACGACCTTGGCGGTGCCGCGCGCCACGGCGAGCACGTCGGCGGGGGAGATCCCGGTGGGCAGAATGGAAACAGACGTCATTGCGGCACTCCGTTGTGCAGGACCTGGCGGATCAGTGGCACACCGGGCCGGTAGGCCAGGTGCAGGTGGGACGGGGCGTCGAGGATCATCAGGTCGGCCCGGGCCCCGGGCCTGAGCACCCCGACGTCGTCGCGGCGCAGCGCTCGCGCGCCGCCGGCGGTCGCGGCCCAGACGGCCTCCGCCGGGGTCATCCGCATCTCGCGTACGGCCAGCGCCACGCAGAACGGCATCGACGAGGTGTACGACGAGCCGGGGTTGCAGTCGGTCGCCAGCGCCACGGTGACGCCGGCGTCGAGCAACCGGCGGGCGTCCGGGTACGGCGAGCGGGTGGAGAACTCGGCGCCCGGCAGCAGGGTCGCCACGGTGGCGGTGTGCCCGCCCTCGGCGCACATGCAGTCGACCCGGCTGGAGGCCAGCGCGTCGACGTCGGCGTCGGTCAGGTGGGTGCAGTGGTCGACGCTCGCCGCGCCCAGCTCGACGCCGAGCTGGACGCCCGGCCCCGGGCCGAGCTGGTTGGCGTGCACCCGTACGCCCAGCCCGACGGCCTGGCCGCAGGTCAGGATCGCCCGGGTGTGGTCGGCGTCGAAGGCGCCCCGCTCGCAGAACACGTCGATCCAGCGCGCGTGCGGGGCGGCGGCGGCCAGCATCGGCCCGCAGACCAGGCCCACGTAGTCGTCGGGACGGTCGGCGTACTCGGCGGGGACCACGTGGGCGCCGAGGAAGGTGGTCTCCTCGCTGACCTCGGCGGCGATCGCCAGGGAGCGGGCCTCGTCGGCGACGGTGAGCCCGTACCCGCTCTTGATCTCGATGGTGGTGGTGCCCTGCCGCATCGCCTCGTCGCGCAGCCGGCGCACGGTGGCCCGCAGTTCGTCGTCGGAGGCGGCCCGGGTGGCGCCGACCGTGGTCCGGATGCCGCCGCCGGTGTACGGCTGCCCGGCCATCCGGGCCGCGAACTCGGCGGCCCGGTCACCGGCGAAGACCAGGTGGGCGTGGCTGTCCACGAAGCCGGGGAGCACCGCGGCGCCCCCGGCGTCGACGCGCCGGTCGGCGGCCGGCGCGTCGCGGGCCGGCCCGATCCAGGCCACCCGCCCCTCCTCGACCAGGAGGGCGACGTCGCGGCGGATGCCCAGCGGGCCGCCCTCGCCGCCGCCGTCGTTGGTCACCAGCTCGCCGATGTCGTCGACCAGCAGACTGCTCAAGACGTCACCTCCTCGATGGCCGCGGCCAGCTCGGCCGGCACGTCGACCGTCAGGTGGCGGCCGTCGCGTACCACCACCCGGCCGTCCACCACGACCTGCGCGACGTCCGCGGCGCCCGCCGCGAACCAGGCCCCCACCGGCGGTACGCCGGCCGTGCGCGGGCTGTCCAGCCGTACCGTCACCAGGTCGGCGCGGGCTCCCACGGCGATCCGCCCGGCGTCGCGCCAGCCCAGCGCGGCATGACCGCCCACGGTGGCCGCGTCGCGCAGCTCGGCGGGGCTGAAGTGGCCACGCTGGCGGGTACGCAGCCGCTCGTCCAGTTCGACCGCGCGGGCCTCCTCGAAGAGGTCGACCACGGCGTGGCTGTCGCTGCCCAGGCTGAGCGGCAGCCCGACGTCGGCCATCCGCCGGGCCGGGCCGATCCCGTCGGCCAGGTCGCGCTCCGTGGTCGGGCAGAGGCAGACGCCGGTGCCGGCGTCGCCGAGCAGCGTGAGGTCGCCGCTGGTCAGGTGGGTGGCGTGCACGGCCGTGGTGTGCGGGCCGAGCGCCCCGTGGTCGGCGAGCAGCCGGGTCGGGGTGCGGCCGTGCACGGCCCGGCAGGCGTCGTTCTCGGCGGGCTGCTCGGACAGGTGCACGTGCAGGGGCGCGCCCCGCCGGTCCGCCCACCCGGCCACGGTGGCGAGCTGCCCGGCCGGCACGGCGCGCACCGAGTGGATCGCGGCGCCCACCCGGGCGTGGTCGCCGGTGGGCGTGAACGCGGCGACCCGCTCCGCCCAGCGCAGCGCGTCGCCGTCGCCGAACCTCCGCTGCGGCCCGGTGAGCGGCTGCCCGTCGACGGTGGCGGTGAGGTAGCAGGTGTCCAGCAGGGTGATCCGGATCCCGGCGTGCGCGGCGGCCTCGACCAGCGCCCCGCCCATCGCGTTCGGGTCGGCGTACGGGGTGCCGTCCGGGTTGTGGTGCAGGTAGTGGAACTCGCCCACGCAGGTGATGCCGGCCAGCGCCATCTCGGCGTAGACCGCCCGGGCCAGGGCCAGGTACGAGTCCGGGTCCAGGCGGGCGGCGACCGCGTACATCCGGTCGCGCCAGGTCCAGAAGTCGCCGCGCCCGCCGTGGGTACGCCCGCGCAGCGCCCGGTGGAAGGCGTGCGAGTGCGCGTTCGCGAGCCCGGGCAGGGTCAGCCCGGGCAGCCGCTCGGCGTCGCCGAGCACCTCCACGCCGGCGGGTGGGTCGCTCCCGGCAGTCAACGGCGTGACGCCCGTGATCCGCCCGTCGGCCGTCTCGATCAGCACGTCGGCGGTCGGTTCGGCGTGGTCGGGCAGCCAGGCGTACTCGGCCAGCCAGCGGGTCGCGGTCATCTCGTTCGCCCCCTGTCGAGCTGCCCCGTCCATGAGACCACCAGCCCCGGCGTCCCGGCCGTCCATCGCGCGTCCCGGCGGGGCCCCACCGCCGCCGGCAGGATGTTCAGCGGCATGTCAGCTCCTCCAGCACCCGGGCCAGGGCAGCCACCCCGGCGGCGCAGTCGGCGTCGGTGGCCGACTCCGCCGGGGAGTGCGAGACCCCGGTCGGGTTGCGCACGAAGAGCATCGCCGTGGGCACGTGCGCGGCGAGCACCCCGGCGTCGTGGCCCGCCCCGGTCGGCAGCACCGGCGCGTCGAGCAGGGCCGCGAGCCGGCCGGCCAGGCCACCGTCGAAGGCGACCAGCGGGGTGGCCGACTCCTCGGTCAGCGCCACCTCCGTACCGTCCCGGCGGGCCCGCTCGGCGGCCTTGGCGTGCACCGCGTCGACCAGCCCGGTCAGCGTGTCCGGCTCGGCGGCGCGGGCGTCCAGCCACCCGGTCACCTTCGACGGGATCGCGTTGGTCGCGTTCGGCTCCACCGACACCCGGCCGACGGTGGCGTGGGCGCCGCGCAGCCGGGCCTCCTTGTTCGCCGCCAGCACCGTGAAGGCGTACGTCAGCATGGGGTCGCGGCGGTCGACCATCCGGGTCGTACCCGCGTGGTTGCCCTCGCCGCTGAACTCGAAGCGCCAACGGCCGTGCGGCCAGATCGCGCTGGCGACCGCGACGGGCGCGTCGCCCTCGACCAGCGCGCGGCCCTGCTCGACGTGCAGCTCCACGAAGGCGGCGAAGCTGCCGACCAGCTCCGGCCGGGCGCCCGCCGGCCGCTCGCCCAGCGCCTCGGCGAAGCTCACCCCGGCGGCGTCGCGCAACCCGGCCGCGCGGTCCACCGCGATCTCCCCGGTGAGCAGCCGCGACCCGAGGCACGGTACGCCGAACCGCGCCCCCTCCTCCTCGACGAACGCGCCGACCACCAGCGGGCGGGCCGGCGCGACACCGGCCGCGCGCAGCTCGTCCACGGCGAGGAACGCGCTGACGATGCCGAGCGGCCCGTCGTACGCCCCGCCGTGCGGCACCGAGTCGAAGTGGCTGCCGGTCAGCACCGCGCCGCCGGCCGCCGGCTCACCCCACCAGGCGAACAGGTTGCCGTTGCCGTCCTCGGTGACCGGCATGCCGCGTTGGCCGGCCTGGTCGCGGAACCACTCCCGCAGCCGCAGCTCCGGCTCGGTCAGCGCGTACCGCAGGTAGCCGCCGCTGCGGTCGTCCCGCCCGATCGGCGCGATCTCGTCCCACAGCGCCCGGAACCTGTAAGGAAGGGACCCTTCCTCTACCAAATCCGTTAACAAGGTGCCCCGCCTCACGCCTCGGCCATGGGGGTGCGGACGCCGGTGCGCGCGGCGACCTCGCGGGCGGCGTCGTAGCCGGCGTCGACGTGCCGGATCACGCCCATCGCCGGGTCGTTGGTGAGCACCCGCTCGATCTTCTGCCCGGCCAGGGCGGTGCCGTCGGCGACGCAGACCTGCCCGGCGTGGATCGACCGCCCGATGCCGACCCCGCCCCCGTGGTGGATCGACACCCAGGAGGCCCCGCTGGCGGTGTTGACCAGCGCGTTGAGCAGCGGCCAGTCGGCGATCGCGTCGGAGCCGTCGGCCATCGCCTCGGTCTCCCGGTAGGGGCTGGCCACGCTGCCGCAGTCCAGGTGGTCCCGGCCGATCACCACGGGCGCGCTCAGCTCTCCGGAGGCGACCATCTCGTTGAACCGCACGCCGGCCTTGTCGCGCTCGCCGTAGCCGAGCCAGCAGATCCGCGCCGGCAGACCCTGGAACGCGACCCGCTCGCCGGCCATCCGGATCCACCGGGCCAGCGACTCGTTCTCGGGGAACAGCTCGAGGATGGCCCGGTCGGTCGCGGCGATGTCGGCCGGGTCGCCGGAGAGCGCCGCCCACCGGAACGGGCCCTTGCCCTCGCAGAACAGCGGCCGGATGTACGCGGGCACGAAGCCGGGGAAGTCGAAGGCCCGCTCGAACCCGCCGAGCTTCGCCTCGCCCCGGATCGAGTTGCCGTAGTCGAAGACCTCCGCCCCGGCGTCGAGGAACCCGACCATCGCCTCGACGTGCTTCGCCATCGACGCCCGCGCCCGGTCGGTGAACTCGGCCGGCTTCGCCGCCGCGTAGTCCCGGGCGTCGGCCAGCTCCACCCCCTCGGGCAGGTACGACAGGGGGTCGTGCGCGCTGGTCTGGTCGGTGACGATGTCGATGGCGACGCCCCGGCGCAGCAGCTCCGGGAAGACCGTGGCCGCGTTGCCGACCACGCCGACGCTCAGCGCGCGGCGGTCCCGCCTCGCGGCGAGCGCCCGCTCGACGGCGTCGTCGAGGGAGTCGGCGACCTCGTCGAGGTAGCGGTCGTGCACCCGCCGGTCCAGCCGGCTCCGGTCCACGTCGACGATCAGGCAGGCGCCCCCGTTCATGGTGACCGCGAGGGGCTGCGCCCCGCCCATCCCGCCGCATCCGGCGGTCAGCGTCAGCGTGCCCGCCAGGGTGCCGCCGAACCTCTTGGCGGCGACGGCGGCGAACGTCTCGTAGGTACCCTGGAGGATGCCCTGGGTGCCGATGTAGATCCACGAGCCGGCGGTCATCTGCCCGTACATGGTCAGGCCGAGCTGCTCCAGGCGGCGGAACTCCGGCCAGGTGGCCCAGTCGCCCACCAGGTTGGAGTTGGCCAGCAGCACCCGGGGCGCCCACTCGTGGGTGCGCATGACGCCCACCGGCCGGCCGGACTGCACCAGCATGGTCTCGTCGTCGCGCAGGTCGGTCAGGGTGCGCACCAGCGCGTGGTACGACGGCCAGTCCCGCGCGGCCTTCCCGGTGCCGCCGTAGACCACCAGGTCCTCGGGGCGCTCGGCCACCTCCGGGTCGAGGTTGTTCATCAGCATCCGCAGTGCGGCCTCCTGCGGCCAACCACGGGCGGTGCGTTCGGTGCCGCGCGCGGCGCGGACGGGCTGGGACATCTCGGGTCTCCTCTCAGCCGAGGAACAACTGGCGGCGGGCGGCGGACGCCTCGAAGGCCTCCAGCCGGCGTTGGGTGTCGGCGGGGTCGGCGTCACAGATGGCCTGGAGCAGCACCATGGCCAGGGTCATCGGGGCGGTGTGCAGGTCGAAGACGAGCTGAGCGCCGACCGCGGCGGGCAGCACCACGTCGGCGTGCTCGGTGGCCGGGCTGACCGGCGAGTCGGTGATGGCCACCACACGCAGGCCGGCGGCGCGCGCCTCGCGCAGCGCGTCCATGGTCTCCCGGGGGTAGCGGGGGAGCACGAAGGCGAGCAGGGCGCCCGCCCCGGCCGCGGCGGCCTGTTCGAGGCGGTCGGTGAGCAGGCTGCCGCCGTCGTCGAGCACCCGCACGTCGGGGTGCACCTTGGCCGCGAAGTAGGCGAAGTACGCGGCCAGCGGCGCGGCGGCCCGCAGGCCGAGCACCGGCAGGGGGCGGCTGGCGGCCAGCAGCCTCCCGGTCTCGGCGAGCCGGTCCCGGTCGGCCAACTGCCCGGCGAGCCGGTCGAGGTTGCCGATCTCGGCGCGTACGGCCTGCTGGAGTTCGTTGCCCGCGTCGGCGGGGCCGCCCGGCGTGCCGGCGGTCAGCTCGCGGAGCCGGCGGCGCAGCGCGGGGTAGCCGTCGTGGCCGAGCGCCACCGCGAAGCGGGTCACCGACGGCTGGCTGACCCCCGCCAGCTCGGCCACCTCGGCCGCCGACAGGTACGCCGCCGTCGGCGCGTGCTGCACCAGGCAGTGCGCGATCCGGCGCTGGGTCGGTGTGAGCCGGACCCCCTGGAACAGGTCAAGCACCTGCTCGGTGGGCGCCGCGACAGCTCCGTCATTCACGCAAGGACTCTATGCATAGAAACTTTCACAGGGCAAGCCACCTGCCCGAACGGCCGCATGCGGGGCCGACGAGTGACCTACGGAGGCACAGTGGACCCGGCGCGCGTTCCCAGCCCGTGTCGGGCCGGCGACGGGCGGGCGGAAGCGCTGGCGCCGGCTCTGTAGGATCCGCACGGCGGTTGAGCAGAGGAGATGGCATGCAACCGGGAGGTCCCTACAGGCTTACCCACGTGCTGGGCGGGTCTCCGGTGGGTAAGGCGTGGGCAGGCATCGACGAGCAGGGACGCTTCGTCACCGTGGCCGTCCTGGACGCCTCCGTCGCCGCTGCCCCCGGTTGGCGGGAGGCGTTCGTCGGGATGGCGAATTCCCTGGCGCAGGCGGCGGACCCGCTGCCCTACGCCTACGTCGACTTCTCGGCCGCCGCGCCCTGGGTGGCGTACTCGGCGGAGGTCGGGCCGGGGGCGGAGAAGCTGTTCCGCGCGCTCGGCGTGGAGTACACCCCGGAACCGACGGACGCGCGCCCGGTCTCCGGGATGCCCCAGCCCGTATCCGGGATGCCCCAGTCGGTGTCGGGCGTGCCCAGGCCGGTCCCCGGCCTGGAGGAGCCGACGCAACTGTTTTCCACCCAGTCGCAGGCCGCCGGGGCCGCGCAGCCCTGGTCGGTTTCGGCCCCGCCGGTCTCCGGGGCACCGATCCTGCCCGCGTCCACGCCCTCGGCGGCCGCGCCAGCGTCTGCGCCGCCCCAGGCTGCCCGCGATCCGTTCGCCGCCACCGATCGCCGGATCGCGCCGGTGCGGCCCCAGCCGAAGCGGCGCGGAAGGATCTGGATCGCCGTCGGCGCGCTGGCGCTCGCCCTGGTCGCCGGCACCGCCGGGTACGTCCTTGCCGCCAGCGGCGACGCGGCCGAGCCGGGCGCGGCACCGTCCTCCAGCACGTCCCTCCCGCCGTTCGAGGCGACCCAGTTCTCCATCAACAAGGCCAAGTTCGAGGGCGAACTGGCTCCGCTCGCCGAGCCCTGGCTGACCCGCATCGGCGGCTGCACGGCCGACACCGAGGTCGGTGGGCCGAAGCTGCCGGCCGACGAGAAGCGCCACGTGTTCTGCCGCTACGGCGGCGCGTCCCTGCACTTCGCGCAATACCCGGCGAGGGAGCAGAAGGACGCCGCGCGCGCGTACCGCCAGCAGCTCAACCTCGCCGGCGGCGCCCTGGCGCCGGGCCTGCGCGAGGCGACCCGCACGACCGGCGGCGTCACCGGCGCGCCCGGCAGCTACGTCGAGTACGCGTTCAAGGGCGACGACGGTCGGACGATCTGCGGCATCTGGTGGGACCGTGACGACGTCGAGGGTGCGTTCTACGTCGAGACGCTCTGCGAGGCCGGCATCGCCGGCAACTGGGACGCCATGCGCGACCTGTGGCGCCGCAACAGCTGACCGTGCGCGGCCGCGTCCGTCGGCACCCCCACCGGACTCCGATGTGAGCGAGACAACATGACCTCCCTCGACGACATCCGACCCGCTGCCCAGCCGGCGGTACGACCACCGTTGCTCGCCAATCGCTCGGTGGCGATGGTGCACGAGTGGTTCGGCGCGACCGGCGGCTCGGAGAACGTCTTCCTGGCCATCGCGGACCTCGTGCCACACGCCCGGCGGATCGTCCTCTGGGCGGACGAGGACGTCGAGGTCGAGCGGCTGGGCCTGCACGAGAGCTGGCTCGCCCGCACCCCCCTGCGCCGCAGCAAGGCCCTCGCCCTGCCGCTGATGCCGCTCGCCTGGCGGACGGTGGGCGACGAGAAGTACGACGTGGTGATCTCCTCCAGCCACGCGTTCGCCCACACCGTCCGGCTCGGCCCGCCGGAGAGCACGCGGCACCTGAGCTACATCCACTCGCCCGCCCGCTACGTCTGGAGTCCCGACTTCGACGGCCGCGGCTCAGGAGCGCTGCTCAGCGGACCGCGCCGGGTCCTCCAAGCGGTGGACGTGCGGATGAGCCGGCATGTGCACGCCTACGCTGCCAACTCCCGGGAGGTCCAGAAGCGCATCCAGCGGTTCTGGAAGCGCGACGCCGCGGTCATCCATCCGCCGGTCGACGTGGACTTCTTCGGCGGGACCGACGTGCGGTCCGCCGCGCCACGCGACTACCTGCTGGGCGTCGGGCGCTGGATCCCGTACAAGAACTTCGACCTCATGATCGAGGTGGCCGCCGAGGCGGGGCTTCCGCTCACGATCGCCGGTTCCGGGCCAGAGGAGGCGCGGCTGCGGCGTGCCGCCGCCGACGCCGGCGTGCCGGTCACGTTCGAGGTTCGGCCGACCCGCGAGCGGCTGCGGGAACTGTACGCCGGCGCCCGGGCGCTGCTGTTTCCCGCGCACGAGGACTTCGGCATCATCCCCGTCGAGGCCCAGGCGTGCGGGACCCCCGTCATCGGGGTCAACAGCGGCGGGCTGTTGGAGACCGTGGTGGACGGCGAGACCGGGTTCCTGGTCGGCTCGATGCGGCCCGCGGACCACGCCGCCGCGGTGCGCCGGGTGGGCGAACTGTCCGCGGCGCGGATCCGGGAGCACGCGGGGTCCTTCTCGACGCAGCGATTCGCCGCGCGGATGGCGGAGTGGATCGCGTATGAGACCCGCTGATACGACCACGGTCATCGACTGCAGCGGGGTGGGCCCCGGCGGAATCACCCGCGTGCTCACCGAGGTCACCCGCCACTGGCCGGCCGGAGGGCGCCTCCGGCTGGTCGCCGTGCCGCCGGCCTGGGAGCCGCCCGCCGACTCGGCCGCGTACGTGGACGTGGTGAGCAGGCAGAGCGGTGACCGCGCCCGCGCCGTCGCCTCCGCCACGACCACGTTGCGCAAGGTGACCAACGGCGTACGGGGCGACGCGACCACGATGCTGTCGCTGAGCCCGTCGATGGCCATCCTGGGCAGCCAGCTGCCGGTCGTCACCGTCGTGCATGACCTCGCGTTCAAGCTCTGGCCGCACGATCTGTCGGCCGCGGTGCGCCAGTACCGCCGGGCCAGCTACGGCACCGCGATCAACCGGTCCCGTCGCCTGCTCTGCGTCAGTGCGCGCACCCGACACGACCTGCTGGGCCTCTACGGGGTGCCGGAGGAGCACACGGTCGTCTGGCACCCGGGCAGCGACGTCCGCCTCGTATCCGGCGGCCCCCCGGCGCAGGTACTCGCCGGCACCGGCGGTCGCCCGTACCTCGTGGTCGCCGGGCACGCCCCGCACAAGGGCGTCGAGCTGGCGGTCGGGGCCCTGCCCGACGTTCCCGGGCACGTGCTGGTGGTGCTCACCGGTGGGCAGCGGGTCGAGCGGTTCGAGGCTGTGGTGGCGGCGTCCCCGGCTGCCGACCGGGTGCTGCTGCTCGACCGGCTGTCCGACGACGACTACGCCGCCACGATCGCCGGCGCCGCCGCCTTCCTCATGCCGAGCCACTTCGAGGGGTACGGGCTGCCGGCGGCCGAGGCGCTGCGGCTGGGCACCCCGACGGTGATCTCACCCGACCCCGCCCTGCATGAGGCGACCGACGGGCAGGCCGCACGCATGACGGCCTGGACGGCGACGGCGCTGGTGCGAGCGACAACAGAGGCGATCGGCGGGCCCCGGCCGACCGCTGGCGCGGCCGGACGGTCCTGGCGGGAGGCCGCCCGGCACCTCGCCGACCTCCTGGCCCTCGACCACGACCGGGCATCGACCCTCCACCCGATCGGAAAGCAGGTCTGAGTCGTGCGGATCGCCATGGTCCACTCGTCGTTCGCGATCCGCGGCGGCGCGGAACAGTACGTCCGGGACCTCTCCAACTCGCTGCGACAGCGCGGCCACGAGGTACGGGTCTTCAGCCGCCCCTCGCCGCACAGCCTGCCCGACGACGCGCCGGTCGCGCCCCGGCTCGCCGCCCGGCTGGGCCAGCCCGGTACGCGCGCGGGCAAGGCCCTGACCCACCTCGGTGACCTGTTCGACCCGACCGGTCTGAACGTCGACACGCTGAGTGCGTTCGCGCCCGACGTGGTGCACGTCCACAACTGGCAGGGCCTCGGCGCGCTGCCGGTGGCGCGGGTCGCGCGCACCTGGCCGACCTGCCACACCGTCCACGACTATGCCCTCTGCGACCCGAACAACAGCCTCGCCAACCACGGCCGGTCGGCGATGGGGAACCGACTCCTCGGGCTGCGGTCCGCCTGGCTGGTCCGGCGAATGCGCGAGGTCTCGATGCTGTGGCCGGCGGCGCGGACGAGGGACATCGCCCAGCGTCACGTGCCGGCCGGTCACCGGCTCGACGGGATCGTCGTACCGCTGGCGGTTCCGGCTGCCGATGCGCCGGTGACGTGGCCGGCCGGCGACCCGACGGTGTTCCTGTTCCTCGGTGCGTTGAGCGAGCACAAGGGCATCGACCTGCTGCTCGACGCGTGGCGTCGCGTCGCCGGGGAGACGAACGCCACCCTGCTCGTCGGCGGCGACGGGCCGCGGCGGGCGGCCGTCGAGGAGGCGGCCCGGCAGCTGCCGGGGCTGCACTACCTGGGCTTCCTCGACTCGGCGGGCAAGGAAGCGGCGATGGGCCGCGCGGGTTGGCTGGTGTTCCCCAGCCAGTGGGCCGAGAACTTCCCCATCTCGTGCGTGGAGGCGCTGCGGGCGGGCCGCCCGATCGTCACCAGCTCCGTGGCCCGGCCGCCGATGGCGTCGGACACGTCGGTGCGGGTCTTCGACACCACGGCGGACCTCGCGGCGCTGCTGCGCCACGCGGCCGGCATGTCCCGCTCCGAGTACGCCCCGATCGCCGCGTCCGCCGCCGCGGACGGACGTGAACTGGACTGGGACCGGCACGTCGACGCGGTGGTCGACGCCTACACCGCCGTCCGTGGGCGCCACGGCGCGACCCGTCAACCCGCCGGAGCGACCCGACGATGACGTCCGGCGCTCGCTCCGCGGCCCCGAGCCGGCGGCGCGATCGGCGGCTTCTGATCGCCGCCGCGGTCGCACTCCCGGTGGCCGTCGCGGCGTGCGCCGTCGTCGGGCTTCCACCCCTGCTGCCGGCGTTCCTCGCCGCGTTCGGCTTCCTCGCCGTCCGCCCGGTGCCGGGCCTGGCATACGTGTTCGTCGTGCTGAATGCGCCGCTGGGGCTGCGCTTCGCCGGGGTGGAGGGCCTGGTCGGGGATGCCTTCGGCGGCCGGGAATACGCGCTCGGGCTCTCCGCCGCCGCAGTGACCGGCGTGCACGCCCTGCGTGCGGCGGTGCGCGGTCGTTGGAGCAACGAACAGCTCATCGCTGGCGTAGTGGTGTTGGTCGTCCTCGGCGTGTGGAGCCTCATCGGCGTGGCGCACCACGGCCCGGCGCAGACCGTAGCCGGGCTTCGTCTGACGGTGATGCCGCTGTTCCTGCTGCTGGTCATGACGGCGCTTCCCCGGCCCGACGTCGTCCGCATGGTGACCGTCGCGGCCTGGCTCATGATCGCGAACGCGGCGGCCACGGTGGCCGAGCTGATCATCGGACCGGCCCAGCTTGTCGCGTGGGGGTTTGAAGAGGGGCGGAACGTCCGCTACATCGGCGACACGTTCCGGGCCCCGGGTCTCACCGAGTTCAACGCGGAGCTGGGCATCCTCGCCGGCGCGTATCTGCTCGGTTACGTGACGCTGTGGTTGGCTCCGGGGGGCCGGCCCACCCGCTGGTCATGGCATCTCGGCGCGGTCTGCGCCGTGGTGTGCCTGGCACTCAGCACCAGCCGTTCCGGCGCCCTGCTCGTGGTGGCCGGAGTGGTTGCGGCCGCCGTGGCCAACCGGTCCGGCAGCGCCGCCGCCAGACGCCGTGCCCGGCTGGTCGGCCTGGGCGTCATCGTCTGCGTCCTGGCGGGTTTCGTGGTGGTGGGTGCCACCGGGGCCCGCAGCCTCTTCCAGCGCTTCGAGATCTGGTCCGATCTGCTCGGCGGGGACCTGCCGCTGTGGGGCCGGGGGATCGGTGCGGCGGGCGCGGCCACCGTCTCCCGTGTCGCCGGTGGCGAACAGATCTTCGTGGACAACTACTTCGTCAGCGTGGCCCTCCAGTACGGGCTGCCGATGATGGTCGTGCTCCTCGCCGCCGTCGGCTATCTGTTCTTCTGGCTGTGGCGCCGCGGCGCGACGCGTCCGTCGGCGGTGCTCCACGTGGCCGTCCTGGCCGGTCTCTCCGCCGCGTGTCTCGTGGTCGAGGCCTGGGAGTACTTGGGCGCGATGATGGGCCTGGCCATCTTCGTGGCCCACGGTCGCTTCCTCGACGCCGACAAGGAGCCGCAGTCCCGCTCGGAGCCGGGCGTCGTCGGGCAGATCGACGCCGAGACGGTGGTGCTGCAAACGAGGCAATCCCCGACGGATGCACCGACGGTCGTGATGCCCCGGGTTCCTCCGTCACGCCCGGCCGCTGCTCAGCCCTCCTGGCCCGGTTCCCCGCCGGGGTCGCCAGTGACGCCGCCCCCTGCCCCTCCGGCGCAACCGCCCGGCCCTGCTCGGCCGTACGGGCCCCCGGCTGGGCCGCAACGGCGCCCGGCCCAGGAACCTCGCTGGCAGGGAGGCGAGGAAGCGACCTGGTCGCCGCCTGCCGAACCGGGCCGTTCGTCGCCTGACCGGCCGCGTCGGCGTTCGGCCGGTGAGCCGTCCGGGCATCCGGTGGAGCAGCCGCAGTGGCAACCGGTTGCGGAGTCGCGCCGTCCGCCGGCCGAGCCGCCGCATCGGCGCTCCGCCAATCGGCCGTACGGGCCTTCGCCCCAGGAGCCGTACCGGCCCCCGGTTGCCGACCCGTACCCGAACCCGGCGGAGCAGCCGGGGCGGCTCTCGGGCACCGAGGCGTACGGGCCGGCCGAACGGCATCGGCGTCCTCCGGCGGACCCACGCTGGCGTCGGGCCGAGGAATCGCACTGGCCGTCGTCGGATGCGGAACCGCGGCGGCCACGTGTCGAGCAGCCGCGCCGGCACCGAGCCATCCCGCCGCCCCTCGACGACGAGACCGATGTCCTTCCGCCGGCCCGCCCGGCGTCCGGGCCCCCCGAACACCCCGGAAGGCGGTGATCTGTGCGCGTTCTCACCTCGACGGCGGCGCGACTGCAGCGGTCACAGGTGTCCGTGCAGGCGTTCACCCGCCTGTCCAGCATCTCGCTGTTCCTGCTCGCCTCCTGGGCCGACGGTGACCGGCTGGCCCTGGTCGCCCTCCAGGGCACCCTGCTCGCCATCCCGTACGCGTTGATGGAAGCGCTGGTCGGCCGGCCGTTGTCGGCCGGCGTGGTGCCGGCGGCCTGGAACGTCGAGAGCTGGGCCAAGCGGGTCGCGGCGTTGACCATGCTGCCGGTGGGCCTGGTGGCCTTCACGGCGGTCTCCGTCGCGCTGCCGGACAGCAGCCTCACCGACCGCCTGTTCGTGATCGCACCGGTGCTCCTGCAACTGCCCGTGGAGGCGTTGTTCTGGGCGTGCGCGCGTACCCGAGGAACGGCGCGCGCCAACCTCCTTCCCCAGCTCACGGCCATCGGGACGCTGCTGGGTGGGACGGCGTTCGTCGCCTCGGAGGTACGCGTCGACGTCGCCGCGCTGCCGGCGCAGTTCCTGGTGCTGACCTGGGTGCTGTTGCGCCCACGCACCGGCTCTGCGGGCCGGGTCCGGCCGGGGGCGCGGGCGAGCCTCTCGGTCGGCGCGGTGTACTGCGTCGCGGCGCTGGTAGACCTCTCGTACACCGTGGCCCTTCCCGCGGTGGCGGGTGCGGTGGCCGGGCAGACGGCGGTGGTGGTGCTGCGGGCGCTCGACCTGGCGTTCGGTC
This sequence comes from Micromonospora sp. NPDC048063, assembly GCF_043202855.1. Lineage (NCBI taxonomy): Bacteria > Bacillati > Actinomycetota > Actinomycetes > Micromonosporales > Micromonosporaceae > Micromonospora > Micromonospora sp. NPDC048063. The sequence goes on from NZ_JBIDBG010000008.1 coordinate 266,639, forward strand.
CGTTCCACGTGGTGCTCTCGGCGAGCACCCGCGAGGACATCGTGGCCGGCCGGCGTGCCCGGTGGGTGACCGCGACCCGGGGCCTCACGCTAGTAACCTGGCTGGTCGTGACCGCGGTGGTCGTCGGCAGCGAGTGGGTCCGCGGGCTGCTCGCCGCCGACCTCGCCGCAGTCGGCGCCGCTGCGCTCGCCGGATACTGCGCGTACAAACTGCTGCTCACGGTGTCGACCTGGACGTCGGTACGGCACATGATCCGGGCCCGGCCGCGGCGGTACCTCGTCTCCGCCGTCGGGTCCCGGGCCATCGCGTTCGGCGGCGTGGCCGTGGCGCTGGTTTGGGCCACCGACTTCTCCGACCTGGTGATCCAGCTCGTGGTCTGCGAGGCGCTGGTCGGGGCGTGGTTTCTGGTGCGGATGCGGTCCACCCCGTCCGACGAAGCCGGGCCGGAGGCAGTCGAGGTGGTGCCCGAGTCGCGGACGTCGTCGGTCACGGCGGCACCGGCCTGAGGCACCGCCGCCGCAGCGTCACGGCTCGCTGGCCATCACCTGCACCGTGCCGTTCGGGAAGAGCGCGCACAGCTGGGTCCGGCCGCCGGCCTCGCGGGCGAACAGGCGGACGTTCCCGTCCGTCGGGCGGTCGGGCGTCGCCTGCGCCCGCAGGTCGAACGCAGGTCGGACCACCAGGTTCTTCTCCGGATCCCCCAGTCCCTGTGTGATCTCCACCTCGGTGGTGGGGGCCGGCTTGCCGATCCAGCCGCGTCCGGTGCCGGGGATCCGCCGGCCGTCCTCCGCCAGCGCGCCCGGTTGGGACAGGCTGACCCGGACCGACGAACGGCCCCGGTCGGCACCGAAGTCGACGGCGGCCGTGCCACAGTTGACGATCTTGCTCTCGACGAGGCAGCCGGACGGCTCCTCCGGCTGCGTGCCGGGCAGGAACTGCACGCCGATCTCGGGGTTCGGATGCGACTGGTTGTAGCCGAGGATGTACCCGCCGATCCATCGGCAGTCGTTGCGGGAGATGCGGACCCCCACGCCGCCGTTGAGGTCGGCGTAGCAGTTCACGCAGCCGACGCTCGTGGCCGCCAGGTCGAACGAGACGTCCTGCCGGATGCCCCAGCCGTGACAGTTCACCATCTGGGTGCCCATCGCGTCACCCGCGATGCGGAAGCCCACACCCGCGTTCTCGAATGTCACGCAGTTGAGGAACATCGAGTCGTGCGGACCCTGGAAGTTGACGCCGTGACCGTCGTTGCCGTGGCTCCGTACGGCGGACAGCCGGGCCTCCATCTGGTGTGACGGCGCGGGCAGCGCGGCGGTCGGTCCCCACTCGCTGACGATGCCGTCGTTGCGGCAGTTGTGGGCGATCACTTCCGTCAGCTCGTAGCCGTACCCGTAGATCCGCAGCCCGTAGCCGCCCTCCGGGTTCTGCCCCTTGTTGCCGTCGAGGGTGAGGTCGCGCACGCTGAACAGGCTGATGCCGGCGTCGGACCGGGTCCCGGTCAGCCGCTCGAAGCCCTCCGATTCGAGGATCGCCGAGTTGGCGCCGGCCCGCAGTCTCAGCACCGACGAGTCGCCACCCGCACCCCGCAGGTGCACCCGGGAGCGCAGGATCAACCGGCGGGTCACGTACACCCCGGGCGGCAGGAGGACGATCCCGCCCCGGGTGCCCACCGCGTCCAGGGCCGCCTGGAGCGCGGCGGTGTCGTCGGTGGCACCGTCACCCGTGGCGCCGTGGTCCCGGACGTCGATCACGGCGCCGTCGCCGGACGAGATGCCGCTCGCAGCGGCGGCACCGCCGAGCGCGGCGGTGCCCAGCCCTGCGGCGACCGCGCCGCCCCTCAGCAGGGCGGTCCGTCGCGTTACCGCGGCGTGCGGCCGTGCGCTGCCCTCGTCGGCCATGGCATCCTCCCCGAGACACGTGGACGGACGATGATCCCACGTCGGGGCGAGCGGCCGGACATGCGGTGGCCGGCTGGTAGCGTCGCGAAGGTCAGCGTCCGCCGCCCCGGAACACCTCCGCGACGGTGCGCAGCAGCACCTTGACGTCCAGCCAGGGGGACCAGTTCTCGATGTAGTAGTTGTCGAAGCGCGCCCGGTCCGAGATCGGAGTGTCACCGCGTAGGCCGCTGACCTGGGCGAGCCCGGTGAGGCCGACGGGGACGCGGTGCCGCATCGCGTAGGTCGGGTACTCGGCCGAGAACTTCTCCACGAAGTACGGCCGCTCGGGCCGCGGCCCCACCACGCTCATCTCGCCGCGCACGATGTTCCACAGCTGGGGAAGCTCGTCCAGCGACGTCCGGCGCAGCACCCGCCCGACCGGACCGACCCGCCGGTCGTGGGCGATCGACCAGTTGGTCTGCGACTCGTGCTGGTTGACGGGCCGCATGGAGCGGAACTTGATGACGTTGAAGGGACGACCGTGCCGGCCTATCCGCTCCTGGTAGAAGAAGATGCCCCGACCGCCCTCGATGAACACGGCGATGGCGCAGAGCAGCATGACCGGGCTCAGCACGACGAGCGCGACGGTCGCGAAGACCAGGTCGAACGCCCGCTTGAGTGCCCAGCGAGGACCGGAGAGGGTGGTGTCGCCGATCTTGACGATCGGGATCGCGCCGATGTGATCCGGGTTTCCGGCGTGCGAGGAGCGGGAGCCCCACAACCGCGGCACGGCCCACAGGTCGCAGCTCGCGCTCCTGGGCTGCCGCAGGATGTCCATCAGGGTCGACTCCGCGCAGGCCGGGTCGGCGAGGATCAGCACGTCAGTGTGCAGCAGACGAACCAGCTGTTCGAGGTCACCGAGGCTGCCCAGGATCGGCAGTCTGCCGCTGGGGTCCGGCTTGCTGTCGACGCAGCCCACGAACCGGAGACCGTACTGCGGATAGCGGCGAAGCAGGCGTGCCAGTTCCACGCCGATCGGCCCGCTGCCGATCACGATCGCATTGTGCTCCACCCACCGCCGGCGGCGCGCCATGACGACAAGGGTGCGCGTCACCGCCCGCCCCACCAGGACCAGGGCCGCGGACAGCAGCACGCCCCGCAGGAAGCTCCCGACGTGCGCGGCGGAGTCGCTGCGCATCGCGGCGACGATCGCCACGGCCGACGCTGCTGCGAGCAACCGCCCGGTGAGGCCGGGCAGCTCGTCGAGGATGCTCAGGTGTCGCCGGGCCCGGTAGAGGCCGCCCACCGCGAAGAGCGCGACCGTGAGGACGGCCATGCACAGCGTCCCCCGCCAGTGGCGGTCGCTGAGCAGCAACGGTGTCAGCAGCGCGGCGACGTCCAGGGGTGCCGTCACCATCCACGCCCGCAGAGGCCGGGTCCGCTTGGACGCGCGGGAACTGGCGTACGGCAGGACGGTGGTGGTGTCCAGCCCGGGGAAGTCGTCCCCGCGGTCCGGATGCCCCGCGGTGGCGCCGGGATCCGCGCCGTCGTCCGACCGGCCGGCTTCCGGTGCGACGTCGTGCGGCACGCGCTCCGGCGCGGGCATGCCGACGACACGCTGTGTCGTCACCGAATGACCCGACATCTCCATGTCCTCCCCCGTGGTGCCGGGGCGGCGCGCTGAAGCCGCCGAGGCGCAGTGCAGGATACGGCCGGCCAGGCAGGGGCCGGAAGGCCCGGACGGACGATTCCGGTTGGTCAGGACGGTTGGGCGATGTGGGTGAGTTCGTCGACCTTGTCGCTACGGACCGCGTCGAAGAAGGCGGGGACCTTCGCCTTGTCGGCCAGCACCACGCTCTCGGAGCCGATCCGGCCGGTGCCCTTCGTGGGGCAGGTGTAGAAGTGCAGGTTGCCGCTGCGGAGGTGGCGTAGCTCCATCGCCAGGTCGAGGATGGACAGCGACTTGTCCACGGAGACGGAGTCCGCGGTGGCCTTGATGAAGGAGTTGAGCTTCCCGGGGTTGGCCAGCACGCCCCCGGACGACGCCTTGTCCAGAATCGCCTTGATCACCTGCTGCTGGTGGCGGATCCGCGAGAAGTCGCCGTCAGCGAAGGCGTAACGCTCGCGGGCGTAGTCCAGCGCGGCAGCGCCGTCGATGGTCTGCCGGCCGGCGTGGAACGTCCGCCGGCTGTCCGCGTTCAGCGAGTGCGTCGAGGTGAAGCCCCGATCGATGGTGATCTCGATGCCGCCGAGGGCGTCCACGATCTCCTTGAAGCCGGCGAAGTCCACCATCGCGACGTGGTCGATCCGGATGCTGGTGAACTTCTCCAGGGTTTGCACCATCAACGGAACACCACCCCATGCGAACGCCGCATTGATCTTCGCGTCGCGCCCGCCGTTCCGACCGTCCTTCGCCCGCGGCACGCTCACCCAGGTGTCCCTCGGAATCGAGATGAGCTGCGCGCTCGACCGGTCCTTCGGCAGGTGCGCCAGGATGATCGTGTCCGTGCGCGAGCCGGAACTGTTCTCCGGGTCCCGCGAGTCGCTGCCAAGGATGAGGATGTTCATCGCGCCGCGGGCAGCCGGCGCCACCTGCGGGCGTTCCGCTTCCGGCACGTCGGTGAAGGCGTCGACCCGATCGATGCCGGATTCGACGGAGCGCAGGTAGAGCCCGCCCGCGATTACGCCGCCGCCGCCGAGCACCGCCAACACCAGGAAGGTGATCAGGGTGACCCGCTGCCACCGCGGCCGCCGCCGGCGGCGCTTGCCCGTCGACTCCGGTGCTGAGGGGAGGTCGAGAAACGGGGTCTCGGGCTCCGCGTACGACTGGCGATGTGGCATGGCGTGATGCTACTTATTCCGGTTCCGGCCCGCGTACCCCCGTCCGGGCCTGGCTGAGTCGGCCTCATGACCGAAACTTCGACGAGCGCCTGTTTCCCTTCGCCTGGTAGAACCCTCTCGTGGACGCAACGAAGCTCCGGCGAGCCATCGCCCGCACTCCCTTCGCCCCCGTCGCCGCCTTCCCCAAGCGCCTGGCCCGGGTCGCCCGCCACGACGCCAAGGTGCTGCGCACGTCGGCCCGGTGGCTGGTCACCTCCCGGGAGCACCACAACTACACGTACGACCTGACCAAGCTGAGCCGGCACCACCTCGCCTGGTTCGTCAGCGTGGTCTGCGACGTGCCCGTCAAGCAGGTCCGCGCGTACTTCGGCGAGATCGAGTCGGACGACGTGCTGCGCCGGCACATCGAGTCCGCCACCGCCGGCGCGGCCCGCCGGGGCCTCGCCGACCGGCACGTCCGCTATGCCCGCCGGATCGGCTGGTACGCGATCGTCCGCGCCACACGACCGCAGCACGTCGTGGAGACCGGCGTCGACAAGGGGCTCGGCAGTTGCGTCCTGGCCGCCGCGCTGCTGCGCAACGCCGCCGACGGGCACCCCGGCCGGGTCACCTCGCTGGACATCAACCCCGAGGCCGGCTACCTCGCCCGGACCGCGCCCTGGTCCGAGGTGGTCGACCTGGTGATCGGCGACTCCATCGCCTCCATCGCCGCGCTGGACCGGCCGGTCGACCTCTTCCTGCACGACAGCGACCACAGCCGGGCCCACGAGAAGCGCGAGTTCGAGGCGGTCGAGGGCAAGCTCGCGCCGGGCGCGGTCCTGCTCACCGACAACGTGACCGCCACCAACGTCCTCGCCGAGCACGCCGAGCGCACCGGCCGGAAGTTCCTCGCCTACCGGGAGACCCCGGCCAACCACTGGTACCCGGGGGACGGCATCGGCGTGGCATGGTGACCGGGCGCGGCTGAGCCGTCGGCTCGGCGCGCGGGGCGGTCGGTCAGCGCGCGGGCGCGTGCGGGGCGGTCAGGTCGAGCCACATGAGGATCTCGTCGCGGTCGTCGCCGGGCGCGACCCGCAGCGCGCCGGGCAGGCGCCCGACCTCCCGGTAACCGAGCCGCCGGTAGAAGCGGTCCAGCCCCAGCCCGTCCCGGACCGTCACGTGCAGCGCCTCCCGGCCCAGCTCGCGGCCGAGGCGCTCGGCCTCGCGCATCAGCGTCAGGCCGTACCCGTGGCCCTGGGTGTCCGGGTGGACCATCACCCGCTTCAGTACGCACCAGTGCGCCTTCAGGTTGAACCGGTTGTCGCAGAAGATCAGCGCCGCGACGAGGCGGTCGCCCGCGTACCCGAGCAGGAGGCGGTCCGGGCCCTCGGCGATGCCGGTGAACGTCGGGTCCGCGGTGCGCCGGACGTCGGCGGCGGTGACCGGCGGCACGAAGCCGACCGCCCCGCCGGCGTTGGTGACGTCGACCCAGAGCGCGACGATCGCCTCGCGCAACTCGGGGGTCAGTTCGGGGTCGAGGACGAAGCGCAGGGTCACCGGCCAATCCTGACCGCGCGGGGTCCGCGCCGACCCGCGATCGTGACGCGTCCGACAGCGCAGCCGGTGGCACGGGCGGGGTGGACCCCGAAGGTGCGGGAGGGGGGATTCGAACCCCCACGTCCTTTCGGACAATAGGACCTAAACCTACCGCGGCTGCCGTTACGCCACTCCCGCCGACCCGCTGAGTCTAGAGCGTCGGGTCACGACGGTGCCGAGCCCGTCTCGCCGGCCGGGCGGCGAGACGGGTCCCGCGACCGGTCGAGGGCGGCCGGCCTCAGTCGAGCCCGAGGTCGCGGCGCAGCTTGGCGACGTGGCCCGTCGCCTTGACGTTGTAGAGCGCGCGCTCGATCTTCCCGTCGGCGTCGATCACGAAGGTCGAGCGGATCACGCCGGTCACCGTCCGGCCGTACGACTGCTTCTCGCCGTACGCGCCGTACGCGGTCAGCACCGACTTGTCGGTGTCGGCGACCAGCGGGAAGGTGATGGCGTCGCGCTCGCGGAACTTCGCCAGCTTCTCCGGTTTGTCCGGCGAGATGCCGACGACCTCGTAGCCGGCCGCCTGGAGCGAGGCGAGCGAGTCGCGGAAGTCGCAGGCCTGCTTGGTGCAGCCGGGCGTCATGGCCGCCGGGTAGGCGTACAGCACGACCTTGCGGCCGCGCAGGTCGGCCAGCGAGAGCGTCTCGCCGGTGTCGGTGGGCAGGCGGAAGTCGGGCGCGGGGTCACCGGGGGAGAGGCGGTCGGGCGCGGTCATGGCCACGACCCTACCGCCGGCGCCGGCCCGCCGGCCCCGGGCGACGCGCCGGCATCGGCACCGGCCCGGCGTCCGGTGCGCGCCGGCATCGGCACCGGCCCGGCGTCCGGTGCGCGCCGGCCCGGCGTCCGTGCGGCGGACGGTGATCGATGCCATGTGCTGTTGCCAGATATTGGCAACAGCGATGTACGGGAAATACGCTGACCCCCGCGGGGCGCGGACGGGCCGCCGACGCGTGGGAGGTCGTGTGGAAACGCTGGCGATGCACATCTCGAACGGGATCATCGACGGTCCCGTCGCCGCGGTCTTCGCGGCCGTCGCGGTGGCCGCGATGACCCTCGGCGTCCTGCGCGGCCGGCGCGACCTGGACGACCGGCTGGCGCCGATGGCGGGTCTCGTCGCGGCCTTCATCTTCGCTGTGCAGATGCTCAACTTCCCGATCTTCACCGCCGGCGTCAGCGGCCACCTGCTCGGCGGCGCGCTCGCCGCGATGCTGGTCGGCCCGTGGGTCGGCGCGCTCTGCGTGGCCGTGGTGCTCGTCGTGCAGGCGCTCGTCTTCGGCGACGGGGGCGTCGCGATGCTCGGGCTCAACATCACCAACATGGCGGTGCTCGGCACCGCCGCCGCGTACCTGCTGATCGCGCTGCTGCTGCGGGTGCTGCCCCGGACCCCGACCGGCCTCGGCGTGACCGCCTTCGTCTCCGCCCTGGTCAGCGTGGTGGTCGCGTCGATGGGCTTCGTGTTCCAGTACTGGCTCGGCGGCACCACCGACCTGGGCGGCAACCTGGGCGGCCTGGCCGGCACGATGGCCGGCGCCCACCTGCTGATCGGCATCGGCGAGGGCCTGATCACCGCGACCACGGTGGTCACCGTCGCCAAGGTCCGGCCCGACCTCGTCTACGCGCTGCGCGGGCTGCGGCCCGCGTCCGCGCCCACCGTCCCGGCCGTCGGAGGTGTCCGGTGAGGAAGCGTTCCTGGGGGTTCCTCGTCGGCGGGCTGCTGGTGGCCCTGCTGCTCGCCGGGGTGGTGAGCAACTTCGCCTCGTCGCACCCCGACGGGCTGGACTCGTCGCTGCGCGAGGGCTGCACGTTCGACGCCGACGACAACATCACCGGCGGCAGTTGCCCGGCGCAGCAGGAGAAGGAACACGAGATCGGCGGCCCGCTGGCCGACTACGGCATCGCGGGGATCGACAACGACTTCCTCTCCACCGGCCTGTCCGGCGTCCTCGGCGTGCTGCTCACCTTCGCCGTGGCCGGCGGGGCCTTCTGGCTGGTCCGCCGCCGCGGCCCGCGAGACGGCCAGGCGGCCGACCGCGAGGCGGTCGACGGCGAGCGCGCCAGCACCGGCGCGACGGGCCGGGGCTAGCCGGGGATGGGCGCCGGGCACGCGCACGTGCTGTACCGGGAGGGCACCTCGCCGGTGCACCGCCTCCCGCCCGAGGCCAAGATCGCGGCGATGGTGGTCTTCACCCTCGCCGTGGTGGCCACCCCGCGCGAGGCGTTCTGGGCCTTCGGCGGGTACGCCCTGCTGGTCGCGGTGGTCGCCGCGCTGGCCCGGGTCGGCCCGGGCTGGCTGCTCGGCCGGTCATTGATCGAGCTGCCGTTCGTGCTCTTCGCCGTCGCCCTGCCGTTCCTCGGCGCCGGCGAGCGCGTCGACGTGCTCGGCCTCAGCCTGTCGTCCGACGGGCTGCTCGGGGCCTGGAACATCGTCGCGAAGGGCACCCTCGGGGTGCTCGCGTCGCTCCTGCTGGCCGCGACCACGACGACCCGCGACCTGATCGTCGGCCTGGACCGGCTGCGCTGCCCGCAGATCCTCACCCAGATCGCCACGTTCATGCTGCGCTACCTCGACGTGCTGGTCGGCGAGGCCCGCCGGATGCGGGTGGCCCGGGTCTCCCGCGGCGACGACCCGCGCTTCCTGTGGCAGCTGCGCGGCTTCGCCGCCGGCATCGGCGCGCTCTTCCTGCGCGCGTTCGAACGCGGCGAGCGGGTCTACCTGGCGATGCTGTCGCGCGGCTACGCCGGCCGGATGCCGGCGGTGTGGCAGGGCGCGGGCGCGGCGACGGCCGGGCAGTGGCTGGTCGCGGCCACCGTGCCGGTCCTGGCGGCCACCATCGCCGCCACCGCCGTCGTGCTGACATGATCGGAGACGTGCAGACCGCTGTCTCGCTGGACGTCCGTGGCGTCCGGTACGCGTACCCGGACGGGCACGTCGCCCTGCACGGGGTGGACCTGACCGTGCCGCGCGGCGACCGGGTGGCGCTGCTCGGCCCCAACGGTGCCGGGAAGACCACCCTGGTGCTGCACCTCAACGGCATCCTCACCCCGACCGAGGGGAGCGTGAGCGTCGGCGGCCTGACCGTCAGCCAGGACCGGGCCACGCTGGCCGAGGTGCGCCGCCGGGTGGGGATCGTCTTCCAGGACCCGGACGACCAGCTCTTCCTGCCCACGGTCGCCGAGGACGTGGCGTTCGGGCCGGCCAACCTGGGGTTACGCGGGGCGGAGCTGGCCGCCCGGGTGGACGAGGCGCTCGCCGCGGTCGGGATGGGCGCACACCGGGACCGCGCGCCGCACCACCTCTCCTTCGGGCAGCGGCGCCGGGTGGCGGTGGCCACCGTGCTCGCCATGCACCCGGAGATCCTGGTCCTCGACGAGCCGTCGTCGAACCTCGACCCGGCGGCCCGCCGCGAGCTGGCCGAGATCCTGCGCGGGCTGCCGGTGACGCTGCTCATGGTGACCCACGACCTGCCGTACGCCCTGGAACTCTGCGCCCGCTCGGTGATCCTGGACGCCGGCCGGATCGTCGCCGACGGTGCGACGCCGGACCTCCTGGCCGACCAGGACCTCCTGTCCCGTCACCGCCTGGAGCTCCCGTACGGCTTCACCCCGACGGCCCGCACCCCCCACTGACCCCCACCCCGTCCTCCGGCGTCGAGCCCCTCGGCGATCTTGCACTTGCCGCCCCGGCAAAAGGGGCTTTCCTCTCATGTGGAGGGCCGAAAATGCAAGATCGCGGAGGTGTCAGGGGCGGGGCGCCGTGGGGGCGGGGGTGGGAGAGGGAGAGGGGCGGCGGGAGGTGGCGTGGAGGCGGAGGGCGCCGGCCGCCGCAGCGCCGACGCCCGCGATCAGGACTACGGCGACCAGGATCCGGGCCGCCGTCGCCGGCCACGGGACGGGGGCGACGGCGCGGGCGAAGACCGCGGCGTTCGCCACCCCGGCGAAGAGCGCCAGGCAGGCGCCGGCCAGCGCCAGCGCGAAGTCGGCGGCCGGCCGTCGGGCCAGCGCGTACACCCCGGCGGCGATCGCGCCGAGCCCGGTCAGCAGCGCCCACACCTGCCCGCCGAGCAGGCCGGTCAGCAGGCCGCCGACGCCCCGCGCCCCGGCATCGAACTCCCGGCCCACGGTGAACGCCACCGCGGCCACCCCGCCGAGCACCAGCAGCCCGCCGAGCCCGGCCAGCGCCCGCGCGCCCGGCGCCGACCCGGCCGGCAGCAGCCCCAGCGCGCCCACCGCGAGCAGCCCGACCGTGGCGACCACCCACCAGGCGTACGCGTCCGGCGGCGGCACCCAGTCCAGGGTGCCGCGGATCTCCATCGGCTCGTCACCGGCGCGCAGCGGCACCACCCAGTCCCGCACCCGGTGCTCCCGGTCTGCGGCGGCCCGCACCTGCGGCGGCGGCGCCGACTCGCGCCAGAGCACCCGCTGGTCGTGCCAGCGCACCGTGGACGAGTCGTCGACCCGCCGCCAGTCCGGCGGCGCGGCCGGGTCCGCCTCGGCCGGCAGCCGGGTGTCCCCGGCGATGGTCCGGTTCAGGTACGTCGCGGGGGAGCGGACGTTCTCGTACACCCCGTCGGGACCCACCCGCAGGTACGGCTCGCCGGAGTAGCCGACCACCTCGACGGCGTGGTCGCCGGTGTTGGTCAGCTCCAGCCGGGCACCCGCCTCCACCACCCGTACGCTCAGCCCGGCCCGCGCCGGGGTGACCGCCGTCACCTCGGTGCGGTAGTCCGTGCCGTCGGGGGCGTCCGCCCCGTGCGCGGCCGCCGGCCCGGCGAGCGCGAGCGTCGCGGCCAGCGCGGCGGCGAGCACCAGGCCGGCGCGGGCCAGCAGGTCACGGATCACTTGCCGGCCGCCTCCACCGCCGCCTTGATCCCCTCCGGGCTGCGGTCGGCGACCTCCTGGCCGTCGACCACGATGGTCGGGGTACCGGTGATGCCGGCCTTGCTGGCCTCGTCGGTCACGTGCTCCGTCCACGGCTTGAAGGTGCCCTCCCGCAGGCAGGAGGCGAACCCGTCCCGGTCGATGCCGGCGCCCGCCGCGATGTCCACCAGCTCGTCGTCGCTGAGCCCGGCGCCGCCCTCCGGCGGCTGCCGGTCGAACAGTGCCTTGGCGTACTCCCGGTACCGGCCGCCCTCCGCCGCGCAGCCGGAGGCCGCCGAGGAGCGGGTCGAGTACTGGGTGGTGGAGAATCGGTTGAGGTAGGCCACCGGGTGGTAGACGACCCGGACCTTGCCCTCGCTGATGAGCTGGTCGATCGTCGGGCCGCTGACCTGCTCGAACTGCTTGCAGGCCGGGCAGAGGAAGTCCTCGTAGATGTCCACCGTGACCGGGCCCGAGCCGGCGACGACGCCGGTGCCGGCCTCGTTCGCGCCGGTCGGCGGGGTGAAGTCGTCGGAGCGCTGGCTGGAGTAGACGCTCCAGCCGATGAGGCCGGCGATCACCAGGACGGCGACGGCGGCCACGGAGACCCAGAGCGTCCGCTTGCGCCGCTGCTCCCGGGCGAGCTGTTCGCGGACCACCCGCGCGGCGACCTTCTGCCCCTTGCGACTACTCATTCTCGTCCTCCACGGGTGCGTCCCCCGTCAGCCAGCCGTCCACGGAGACGGGCGTGCGGGGCCAGATCAGCAGGAACCCGGCCAGTGCCAGGAATCCCAGGTCCCGGAGGATCTCCGGGAGGTAGCTCGGCGCCTGCCCCTCGGCGAGTTGGCCGCCGCTGCCGAAGCAGCCGCAGTCGATCGCCAGGCCCCGGCTCCAGGCCGAGGCGATGCCGGCGACGAAGACCACCAGCAGCGCCGCGGAGATCGCGGCGCTCAGCCGGGTGGCCAGCCCGAGGAGCAGTAGCACGCCCAGCGCCAGTTCCACGAAGGGCAGCGCCGCGCCGACCACCGTGGCGGCGTCGTACGGCATGACCTGGTACGCGTTGACGGCGCGTCCGGAGGCGGCCAGGTCACCGACCTTGCTGCCGCCGGCGATCAGCCAGACGGCGGCCAGGCCCAGCCGGGCGGCCACACCGAGCCAGGGACGGACGGCCGGCCAGCGGGCGGCCGGAGTGCGGGGGGCGGTCACGATCATTGGACGTCGCGTCCGTCGCGGAAGTTCCCGGCCACGTTCCCGCTCATCCGGCGAGGGCGTCGCCGACCGCCTCGACGAGGTCGTTGCGGGCCCGGGCCACCCGGGAGCGGATGGTGCCCACCGGCACCCCCTCCACGGCGGCGGCCTCGGCGTACGACAGGCCGAGCAGCTGGGTGAGCACGAACGCCCCGCGCCGCTCGGCGGAGAGCCGGCGGACCAGGTCGGCGGCGCCGAGCTGGCCGGCGGGGTCGGGGTGCGCCCGGTCGGCTCCCGCGTCGGCCGCGAGCCGTTCGTCGAGCCGCCGGCGACGCACGACCGTGCGCAGGTGGTCGGCGCAGGCCCGCCGGGCGATGCCGAGCAGCCAGGTCCGCGCGCTGGACCGCCCCTCGAAGGCCGGCAGCCCCCGGAACGCCCGCAGGTAGGTCTCCTGCGTCAGGTCGTCGGCGCTGTCCGGGTCGACCAGCGCGGCGGCGAAGCGCCACACCTCGGCCTGGGTGAGCCGGACGAAGGCGGCCTGGGCGACGGGATCCCCGTCGCGGGCGGCCAGCGCCCACCCCGTCGCCGACTCGCGCACGGCGGCGGCGTCGGTGGGACCGACGGCGGAGGTGTCGCGCGGGGCGGGGATCACGACAACCCAGGTTACGCGGCACGGCAGGAGGGGGCAGGGTCCTTCGGCCCTTCCATGGCCTGCGCCACGCCGGGAACTTTCCCGGCTCGCCGGACGACTACCCGCTCATGACATGCGACGACGTACGCACGGCGCTGTCGGCGCGGCTGGACGGCGAGGACCCGCAGGCGGCGTCGGCGGTGCTGGACGCGCACACGGCGCGTTGCCCCGGCTGCCGCGCCTGGCTGGCCCGGGCCGAGCAGGTGACCCGGCTGGCCCGGGTGCGGGCGGTGTCGGTGCCCGACCTGACGGCCTCGGTGCTCGCGGCGGTCGCCGCCGACCCGGTCGTGGCCCGGCGCGCGCCGGAGGCGACCCGCCGGGCCCGCCGCCAGGTGCTGCGGGTCGCCGTCGCGATCGCCGCCGTCGCCCAGTTGTCGATCGCGCTGCCGGTGCTGCTGGCCGGGCTGGGCGTGACCGTCGACCCGCACACCAGCCGCGAGATGGCCTCCTTCGACGTGGCGCTGGCGGTCGGCTTCGCGCTGGCCGCGTGGCGGCCGGAGCGGGCCCGCGCGTTCGTGCCGGTGGCGCTGGTGCTGGCGGTGTGCCTGGCCGGCACCAGCGCCGTCGACATCGCCAACTCCACCACCGCCCTCGTGCACGAGGTCGGCCACCTGGCCGCCGTGGTGCAGGCGGCGCTGCTGTGGGCGCTGGGCCGGGTCAGCGGCGAGTCCGGCAGCCCGGTGTCGACGTCACTCCGGGCCCGGCATGGCTGACCACGCTCCGCCCCGGGCACGCACGCCCGACCAGGGAGTCGCGCGGGCCGGTGGGCTTCGGGCAGTGCCGCGCGATCGGACTCGCGCCCGGCGGGTCGGGTCCGCGAGCATGACCGGCATGAGTGTCGCCAACCGCCGCCGGTTCGCCCGGCTGACCGCCGCCGCCGGCCTGCTGATCGCCGTCGTCGCCCTGTTGATCGCCCCCGCCGGCCCCGCCAGCGCCCACGCGGTGCTGGTGAGCAGCAGCCCGGTCGCCTCGGCGGTGGTGCCGAACGGGCCGGCCGAGGTGGTGCTGACCTTCAGCGAGTCCGTCCGCAAGGTGCCGGGCAAGATCCGGGTCATCGCGCCGGACGGCTCCCGCGCCGACCGGGGCGAGCCGAGCTTCTCCGGCAGCGTGGTCACGATCCCGGTCGACCCGGCCGGGGGGCGCGGCACCTACCTGGTCAGCTACCGGGTGATCTCCGCCGACAGCCATCCGGTCTCCGGCGCGTTCACCTACTCCGTCGGCGCGCCCTCCACGCCCCCGGCCGACACCGGGGACGACAGCCGGGCCGACCCGGTGGTCGGCAACGCGGTCAAGGTCGCCAAGTACGTCGGCTACGCCGGCCTGCTGCTGCTCGTCGGCCCGGCGATGGTCCTCGCCGCGCTGTGGCCCCGGCGGCTGCCCCGGCAGGGCCCGGCGCGGCTGGCCTGGGCCGGGCTCGGCCTGGTGGTGCTCTCCACCGTGGCGAACCTCCTGCTCCAGGTGCCCTACACCGCCGGCGGGGGCGTGTTCGACGTGACCGGCGAGGGGCTCAGCGCGGTGCTGGGCAGCACCTTCGGCGCGGCGCACCTGGTGCGGCTGGGCCTGCTGGCCGCGGCGGCGTTCCTGCTCCGGCCGCTGCTGGCCGGGCCGGTCGGCCGCGCCGACCTGGTGATCCTGGGCATCCTCGGGGTGACGGCCCTGCTGACCTGGCCGCTGGCCGGGCACCCGGCGGCCTCGCCCGTCCCGGCGGTCTCCGTCGTCGTCGACGCGGTCCACCTGGGCAGCATGGCCGTCTGGCTGGGCGGGCTGGTGATGCTCGCCGGCTTCCTGCTGCGCCGGGCCGACGAGCGGGAACTGGGCGCGATCCTGCCGATCTGGTCGCGCTGGGCGGCGCTGGCCGTCTCGGCGCTGCTGCTCGCCGGCACCGTCCAGGCGCTGATCGAGGTCGCCACGCCGGGCGCGCTGGTCGACACCACCTACGGGCGGCTGCTGCTCGGCAAGATCGGGCTGTTCGCGCTGGTCATCGCGGTGGCCGCGTATTCCCGGCAGTTGGTGCGCCGGCCCACGGCGGCGGGCCGGCCGGCGCCGGTGCGGCGGGCGGTCTGGGCGGAGCTGGCGATCACCGCGGTGGTGCTCGGCCTGACCGCCGTCCTGGTGCAGACCACTCCGGCCCGCACCGCCGGCTCCGACGTGACCGGCGGTTCCCCCGGTTACTTCTCCACGACGCTGTCCAGCCCGATCTACTCCCTCCAGGTGGAACTGGACCCGGCCGAGCGGGGCAACAACACCGTGCACTTCTACGCGTACACGAAGGACAACCGGCCGCAGCCGGTGGTGCAGTGGCGCGCCACGGCGGCCCTGCCGTCGGCCGGGATCGAACCGATCGAGGTCCCGCTGCTGCCGCTGACCGACAACCACGCCACCGGCGAGATCGACCTGCCGGCGGCGGGGGAGTGGCAGTTGCGCGTGACCGTCCGCACGTCCGACATCGACCAGGCCACGGTGACCGCCACCGTGCCGATCAGGTAACAGGAAGGCTCCCAGATGATCCGTCACCGGCGTACCGCAGCCGCCCTGGCGCTCGGCGCCGTCGCCACCGCCGTCCTCGGCTTCGCGGCGCCCGCCTCCGCCCACGTCACGGTCAACCCGCAGGAGGCGACCCAGGGCGGCTACGGCCGGTTCGCCTTCCGGGTGCCGAACGAGAGCGACACCGCCTCCACGACCAAGGTGGAGGTGGTGCTGCCGGAGAACGCGCCGGTGGGCTCCGTGTCGACCATGCCGGTGCCCGGCTGGACGGTGGCGGTGGAGAAGCGCAAGGTCGACCCGCCGGTCGAGGTGCACGGCAGCCAGCTCACCGAGGTCGTCGCCAAGCTCACCTGGACGGCGACCGGAAACGCGGGGGTCAAGCCCGGCGAGTTCCAGGAGTTCCCGGTCTCGATGGGGCCGCTGCCGCAGGTCGACACGATGGTCTTCAAGACGCTGCAGACCTACTCCGACGGCAACGTGCAGCGCTGGATCGAGGCGCCGACCCCCGGCGGGGAGGAGCCGGAGAGCCCGGCCCCGGTGCTCACCCTCACCGCGGCCTCGCCGTCGGCCGCCCCCACCGGCGGCGCCGCCCCGGCGCAGGCCGACGACGACGATGACGACGCCGAGGGCGTCGGCCTGGCCACCGGGCTCGGCATCGCCGGCCTGGTCGCCGGGGCGGGGGGCCTGCTGCTCGGCGGTCTCGCCTTCGCGCGGAGCCGGCGGGAGCCCGCGCCGAAGGCGTGAGCCCCGCTCGCACCCTCCACCGGCCCGTCGGCGTAGCCGGCGGGCCGGCGGCTTTCCGGGCCGGTGCCGCGGATATCCGCTGATCAGTCGGTCCTCGTCGGTAAGGTCGGCCGGGTATCCGGCTACGGAGGGGGACGAGGCGAATGCGGTTCGTGCGGGCGCTCGGCGGAGTGCTGCTGCTGACCATCGGGATTCCGGCGCTGCTCGCCGGTGGGGTGCTCGGGATGCTCACCCGGCACGCCGACCCGGCAGGCGCCTTCAGCGCCCGGTTCGAGACCGTGCACACCCCCGGGCACGCGGTGGTCGTCCGGGACCTCGACGGGCTGCTGCGCGCGGAGGCGCCGTTCGCCCGGGTCGGGCAGGCCCGGCTCCGGTTGGACGCCCGCACGGCAGACGGCCCGGCCTTCGTCGGGCTGGCCCCCGCCGACGAGGTGCGGCGCTGGCTCGACCCGGTGCCCCACGCCGAGGTCCGCCGGGTGGCCCTGGCCCGGGGCCCGCTGCCGGTCCGGCTGGAGCCCGCCGCGCCGTCCGCCGGCACCACGCCGCCCACCGGCTCCACACCAGCCGCCGGCGCCGCGCCGGCCGGCACGCCGATCGGTCAGCCCTTCTGGGTACGCGAGGGGATCGGCGCGCTGGAGTGGTCCCCGCAGGAGCTGGCCGACCGGCGGCTGAGCCTGGTGGTGATGCGTCCCGACGGGCGTGCCGACCTGACCCTGGAACTGCGCGCCGGGCTGCGGGCCGGCTGGACCGCCCCGGCCACCGCGGGCCTGCTCGCCGGCGGGGTGCTGGCGGTGGTGCTCGCCGTGCTGCTCCTGTTGCGGCCGGTACGCCCGCGTGAGGTGGTCTTCGTGGTCGAACCGGACCAGGTGCCGGTGCTGGCCGGGCGGCTCGGCGTGACCTCGCTCAGCGGGCTGGGTGCCCAGCCGACCCGGGACAGCGACCGGTCCCGGGTCGGCGGGCGTCAGCTCGCCTCGGTCGGCGCCGGTCCCGCGCGGTCCCGGGCCGCCATCGGGCCGGTGCCCGCGCGCCGCCCCGCGACGCTCGCCGACCTCGCCGGCGGCGACCCGGCGGTCCGCCCGCCCGAGGTGACCCTCAGCCTGGCATGGCCGCCGGCCGTTGCCGAGGCGACGGCCGCACCGGCCCCGACGGAGGGCCGACCCGGTCCGGACTCCCCGGCCACCCCGGATTTCCCGGTCCCCCCGGACCTCCCGGCCCCTCCGGATTTCCCGGTCACCCCGGGCTCTGCGGCCACCCCGGGCTCTGCGGCCACCCCGGATTCCCCGGACGCCGCGCGCTGACCGCGTCCGGGCGGCCCGGACGGCGAGCGGCCCTCCGCGCTGCCGACGCGGAGGGCCGCCTTCACCGGGGGATCGGTGCTACCCGAGAGACACCTGAGGTAGTTGTGACCAGATTAGCGGTGAAGGGGCTACTCGGGAAGACTGTCCATTTGGTGCGACTTCCCGGCCCGGCGCCCGACCGGCAGCGCCACCAGCAGCAGCAGGCTCAGCAGCACGTACGTGTTGCGCACCAGGAACTCGCCCGGCGAGTCGGTGCGCACCGGGGCGACGCCCCAGTCGTAGAAGGTCACCACGCCGTACACGATCAGGGCGGTCGTGCCGACGGCGAGCGCGGCCAGCCCGTTCCGGCGGCGGAGGCCCTCGCCGGTGCCGGGGTCGGCGCTCAGCGCGGCGTCCGCCAGCACCACCACCGCGGGGATGAACCAGTAGATGTGGTGGGTCCAGGTGATGGGGCTGACCAGCGCGCCGACCAGCCCGGTGAGGGCGAGCCCGGTGAGCGGGTCCCCGGCCCGGGCGGCCCGCGCCGCCCGCCACAGCCCGTACCCGGTGACGACCGCGACCAGCAGCAGCCAGAGCAGCCGGTCCGGCTTCTCCGGGGCGGTGATGCGGCTGAGCAGCCCGAACAGCGACTGGTTGCCGGTGTAGTCGGTGCGGCCGACCCGGTCGGTCGCCCACAGTTCGTGGGTCCAGAACCGCCACGAGTCACGCGGCGCGACCGCCGCGGCGAGCAGGGTCGCGGCGGCGGCCGTCGCGCTGGCCACCGCCGCCGCCCGCCACCGCCGGGTGGCCAGCAGGTAGACGATGAAGATGCCCGGGAAGAGCTTGAGCGCCGTCGCCAGCCCGACGCCCACGCCGGCCCAACGAGCCGCCCGGGGTACGGCGAAGAGCAGGTCGGCCAGGATCAGCACGACCAGCAGCATGTTGATCTGACCGAAGGTGATCGTCTCCCGGGTGCTCTCCACGGCCAGCACGAGCAGGACCGCCACCGTGAGGGTGAACACACGGGGCAGGCCGTGCCGGGCGATCACCGGCGCCGACAGCCAGCGGGTGGTGACCACCACCGCGAACGCGGTCAGGATAGTGAAGATCGTCACGGTGACGCCCAGCGGCAGCAACGCGAACGGACGCAGCAGCAGCGCGCTGAACGGCGGGTAGGTGAAGTAGAGCTCGCCCTGCACCCGGTCGGGCTGGACGTAGTCGTAGAGCGGGTTGCCGGCCGCCCACCAGTCCATCGCCCGCATGTAGATCTTCAGGTCGAAGAAGTCGTGCACCAGCCCGGGCAGGTAGAGCGCCGGCAGCACGGCGGCCAGCGCCAGCACGGCGGCGAGCCGACGGACCCTACGGCCGCCGGGGTCGTCGTCGGTGACGGCGGGCGGTGCGGCGGGTTCGGCTGGCACGGGGAAACCCTAGCGGTCGGGTCGCGCCACGGTGCGCGGGCGCGCGGCCGGCGGGGCTGCGCGTAGTCTGGGCCGGTGGCTGATCTTCTCGTCTGGATCGACTGTGAGATGACCGGGTTGGACCTCGGCAGGGACAAGCTGATCGAGGTCGCCGCGCTCGTCACCGATCCCGATCTCAACGTGCTCGGGGAGGGTGTCGACGTGGTGATCCACGCCGACGAGGCGGCGCTGGAGGCGATGCCGGAGATCGTCCGCACGATGCACGGCAAGTCGGGGCTGACCGAGGAGGTCCGGCGCTCGACGGTGACCCTGGCCGAGGCGGAGGACATGGTCCTCGACTACATCGCCAGCCACGTCAAGGACCCGCGCACCGCGCCGCTGTGCGGCAACTCGATCGCCACCGACCGGGGCTTCATCGCCCGGGACATGCCGCGCCTTGACGCGCACCTGCACTACCGGATGATCGACGTCTCCTCGATCAAGGAGCTGTGCCGCCGCTGGTACCCGCGGGTGTACTTCGGCCAGCCGCAGAAGGGGCTCGCGCACCGGGCGCTGGCCGACATCCGGGAGAGCATCCGGGAGCTGGAGTACTACCGGCG
Source organism: Micromonospora sp. NPDC048063 (assembly GCF_043202855.1). NCBI lineage: Bacteria > Bacillati > Actinomycetota > Actinomycetes > Micromonosporales > Micromonosporaceae > Micromonospora > Micromonospora sp. NPDC048063. The sequence goes on from NZ_JBIDBG010000008.1 coordinate 286,190, forward strand.
GACCGTCTTCGTGCCGCTGCCCGGCCCCGACGTGGAGACCGCCAAGGCGATCGCCGCCCAACTCTGAACCGGGCGGGAGAACCCGCTGGACGCGGCGGGCGGGGGTGGGGCTATTATTGGTCCGCACCCCGCCCGGGGCGATCGACCGGGTGCGGAAGGCATGGTGGCTGTAGCTCAGTTGGCAGAGCACCGGGTTGTGGTCCCGGTTGTCGTGGGTTCAATTCCCATCAGTCACCCGGTTGACGAAGGCCCCCTCCTCGCGGAGGGGGCCTTCGGCGTTTCCGGTGCTCAGGCGGTCGGGCTGGGCGTGGGCTCGCCGCTGGCGTCCGGGTCGGCCCCGGCCGGCTCGTACGGCAGGGCGCTGCCCTTGACGTACTCCTCCCAGCTCATGTTCCAGTCGGTCCAGCCGTTGCCGTTCTGCAGTTTGCGCTCGGTGCCCTTGACCGTGATCGGGTCGCCGATCCGGGTGTTGGCGAACAGCCAGGCGCCGTTGGCCATCGAGACGTTCACGCAGCCGTGCGAGACGTTCACGCTGCCCTGCTGCCCCTCCGACCAGGGCGCGGCGTGGATGAACTCGCCACCCCAGGTCAGCCGCTGGGCGTAGTCGATCTTCGTGCGGTAGCCCTCCTCGGGGCCCAGCTCCTCGAAGGTGTCGAAGACCGTCTTGCGCAGCTTCTCGATCACCACCATGGTGCCGCTCGACGAGGGGGTGCTCTTCTTGCCGAGGCTGACCGGGATGGTCTTGATCACAGACCCGTTCTTCGTGACGGTCATCCGCTTGGTCTTGTTGTCCACGGTCATGATCACCGCAGCGCCGATCTTGATGTCGACGGTGAGGTCCGCCCGGCCGTACCAGCCGCCGCCGAGCGGCAGGCCGCCCGCCTGGATCCGGTAGGAGACGGTGCTGCCGGCCTGCCAGAACTCCTTCGGGCGGTAGCGGATCTCCGTCGGGCTGACCCAGTGCCAGATGCCCTCCTGGGCCGGCGTGGAGGTGACCGTCATCCGGCGCTGGACGTCGTCGCGGTAGTCCTCCGGGATGGCCCGGCCGAACTTGACGATCAGGGGCATGCCGACGCCGACCACCTGGTTGTCGCCGAGAAAGCTGGTGATCCGGACCTGCTTGCCGGGCTTCGCCATGGTGGTGAAGGTGCTGGTCGCCGTGGCGGGCCGGCCGTCGTCGCCGGTCGCGGTCACGGTGGCGGTGTACGTCTCGCCGTACTTGAGCGCGCCGGCGGGCAGCCAGCTCGTGCCGTCCCCGGCGAGCTTGCCCTCGACGGCCTCGCCGGCCGAGTCCTTGAGCTCGACGCTGGTCTCCTGGGCGTCCTTCGTGGTGAAGGTGATGCCGGTCGAGGCGGGCACGTCCTTCGCGTCGGCCTTGGGCTCGACGATCGTGGCCGCGGCCTTCGGCGCGGCGGGCTGGCCGCCGCCGTCCTGCCAGCCGGACGGCTTGCCTCCGCCGCCGTCGGTGCAGGCGGCGGTCAGGGCGAGTGTCGCGACGAGCACCGCCGCCGCGATCCCACGGCGTCGCCCGCCCCGCCGGTCGTCCCCACGCCGGATCAGCTGGTCCTGGACAGCTCGCATGATTCCCTCACAGTCGTGATCCCCGGTTGCCCATCGTCCCTCACTGACGCACCCGGACAGATACCCGTTCCTCAGGGTGAACCGAAACACGTCGGGCAACCTGTCCGAATATTGATAGAAGCGATGGCTTTTGCGAGGTGGGCCCGCGTTCCCGGGGTGACGGGGCGGCGGGCCGGCCGGGGGAAGCGACTCGGTCGACGATGTCGCGGTCCGGGGTCGTGACGAACGACCGGAGTCGGTGCGACCCGGCCCGGAACGCGGCGACCGGCCCGCGGGTGCGGACCGGTCGCCGGATCTTCGGGTGGAGGTGCGTCAGAACGCCGGCCCCGCACCGCCCTCGGGCACCGGCAGGGCGCTGCCCTTGACGAACTCGGACCAGCTCACGCTCCACGCCGTCCAGCCGTTGCCGGCGGCCAGCTTGCGCTCGGTGCCCTTGATGGTGATCGGGTCGCCGACCTTCGTCTTCTCGAACAGCCACCGGGCGTTCGCCGTCGAGACGTTGACGCAGCCGTGCGAGACGTTCTGCCGGCCCTGCACGTGCTCCGACCAGGGCGCGGCGTGGATGTACTCGCCGCCCCAGGTGAGCCGCTGCGCGAAGTCGATCTCCGTGACGTAGCGGTTCTCCGGATCCGGGTCGTCCCGGGTGTCGAAGACGGTGGACTCCTTCTTCTCCATCACCACCATCGTGCCGCTGGAGGAGGGCGTCTTCTTCTTGCCGAGGCTCACCGGCAGGGTGCGGACCACCTGGCCGTCCTCGTACACCGTCATCTTCTTGGTGGCGTTGTCGACCTTCATCTCGAACGCCCGGCCGATCTTCGCGGTGGCCGTGCGGTCGACGTTGCCGTAGCGGCCGTTGCTCAGCGGGATGCCGGCCAGCGCGATCCGGACGGTGAGGGTGGTGCCGGGCTTCCAGTACTCCGGCGCGCGGTAGTAGGCCTGGGTGCCGTTGTCGACCCAGTGCCAGGCGCCCGGCTGCGGCGGGTCGGTGTGCACGAACATGCGCTTCTGCACGGCGGCCCGGTCCTTCTTCGGGATGCCCGGGTGGAACTCGGTGACCACCGGCATCGCCACGCCGTACGTCTTGTCGTCGAAGAGGTACAGGCCCGAGCTGATCATGGACTTGGGCTTCGCCATCGTCGTGAAGGTGCTGGTGCCCTGGCTGGTCCCGCCGTCGGCGCCGGTCGCGGTGACCGTGGCCGTGTAGCGGGTGCCGTACTTCAACGGCTTCGACGGCACCCAGGACGAGCCGTCGGCGCGGAGCCGCCCCTCGACCTGCTTGCCGTCTGCCGCGGTCAGCGTGACGCCGGACACCTTGCCGCCGTCGGGCAGCTCCGCGCTGATCTCGGAGCTGACCGGCTTGTTCTTCGCCCCGTCGGCCGGGCTCAGCGCCAGCGGCGGACCGCTCGGCGCCGCCGGAGTGGCGGGATCGGCCGCCGCGCTCGCCGTGGCCGCCGTGGTGCCGCCCACGAACTCCGCCTTCTTCTGCTCGTCGCCGCAGGCTGTCAGTGCCAGCGACGCCATCAGACCGAGGGCGCCCACCATCGCCCCGGCCCGCGCGAACCTGCCCATCCCCACCTCTGTTCTCGCGTACCTGGCGCACATCGTGCCGCATGGACCCCGCTCCTCAGGCCCCTGTCGTCGTACGCCTGGTGGTTTTGCCCATGGATGCCCCTTAAGCTCGACCGAAGGGGGGAGCCGGGGATCGGATTGGAACCCGGCTCGGAGGGCGTGCTAATGTTCTCCCCGTTGCCAGCGAGCGCCGCTAGCTCAACTGGCAGAGCAGCGGACTCTTAATCCGCGGGTTCGGGGTTCGAGTCCCTGGCGGCGCACCAGCAGTAACACCCTCAGGGCCGGTCGTTCAGACCGGCCCTGACTCCTTTTGGTGGCCCCGACATCAGGCACCGAGCAGACAACCGATGGTCAGCGATGCGTTCCGGTGGCGGCCCGCGTCAGCTCCTACGGGATGGCCCCTCCGCCTGAGTCGCCGTTGCCTCTGGCTGTGGGTTCGCCCTCCGCCTCCTCGAAGAGCGTCTGGCGCAGTCGCCACCGGTGCCGGCGACTGATCAGGAACTCGGTGACGGCCGTCACCAGGCAGACCCCGGCGAGGCAGGCCAGGGCCTGCAGAGCGGGCAGCCAGGCGGTGACCGGCAGTAGGGCCAGCAGGATTGCGGCGGCGGCGAGTCGGGGCCAGATGACGATGAGGATGCCGTGACCGAGCCGCCAGTGGAACGCGGCGTGGGCGAGCAGGAACAGGGCGACGCCGCCGTACATCGCGTACCGGCCGGTCCGGTCGAGCGGATCGCCGCGGTTGTATGAGTTGGCGGTCTCGATGAGGCCGGGCGTGTGTTTCAGTCCGAGGGAGAGCAGGATGATCCCTGCGATCATGGGTAGGTGCAGGTAGGTGTAGGCGTCCCGGGCGAGTCGTACCCGGTGGATCGGGTCGGCGGTGCGCAGCGCGTGCTGTCCGACGAGCGCGGAGAGGTCGAAGTAGATCCATTCGAGGGCGCAGGCGATGACGGCGGCGAGCGCCGAGGCGATGAGGAAGCTCGCTGTGGCGTGCAGGTAGCTGCCGGTGACGCCGATCGACACCAGCACCTCGCCCAAGGCCAGGATGATGATCAGGTTGTGTCGCTCGGTCCAGTGCCGGGCGGAGAAGATCTGCCGACGCACGGGTAGCGCCATCCCGGCGCCGTAGTCGATGCTGATGGCCAGTACCCACAGGGCTATCTGGCCGGCCAGCGTTGTCGTGCTGCCGAGCCCGCCCAGCGGCAGCAACGCGGCGCTGAACAGTAGGCCGATGGCGGCGAGCGCCGGCACGGTGAGCGACACGATCTCGTGGCCCCGCAGGCTCGGCGTGGCGTACCAGCGTAGCCCCAGATACAGAAGCCGGACTGTGGCGTAGCAGCCGACGAACCCGACAGGGGCTGCCACGCCGTCGGGAACACCCTTGAACGCGTCCAGCGTGATGGCCGCCAGCACGAACAACACCGGCGTTGTCGCCAGCAGGGTGAGCCTGGCCAGGCCGAAGTTTCCCCGTACCCGGTTGCTCAGCCAGGCGAAGAGCGACCACAACCACCAGAGCAGGGCCAGGACAAGCAGCCCGTGTACGACACCGAGGCCACCCTTGTCGGCGGTCATCAGCGTGGTGACCTGAATGAACGCGAAGACGAACACCACGTCGAAGAAGAGCTCTGCGGTGGAGACGCGAGAATGTTCGGAGATCCGCCAAACGCCTGGGCGCAACCTCTGGACCATGGAAGAGGCCTCCCGTGATCAGGCTGAGCTGGCCGCCGGCCACCCGCGTTGCATCCACGTCTCCTCGTCGCGGCAACTCGCTGTCTGCGGCTACCCTGGCCGACGCGCCGCAAACCGGTGGATCACTGCTCTGGCTCGGCATGGCCTTGCCGCTCCGTACTCGCCTGCCTGATGGTCTGGGTCTCCGCGCCCCTGTTCCTGCGAAGGATCGGTGGCGAGGCCTGTGCGCGGGGCCGGCGTTGTCCGGCCGTGGTTGCGGGTACCCGGCACGGATGGCGGAGGTGCTTGAAGACGGGGACATCTACTTCCTCTACCGGCCCCGGGTGGAGGAGGAGCACGTCGACTCGCTGGAGGAGGTGCAGCGGCTGCTGGTCGTGATGCACCCGTGGCGGGGACGACACTTGCGGCTGCTCGTGGTCGGGCGTAAGCGCCTGCCCGGTATCGACCAGCACGACCGCTTCTGGGCGTTCGTCGACGAGGTGGTGGACCGGCCCGAGCAGTTGCACAAGAGCCTCCAGGCGCGCGCGTACCGGACAGCGACCCGCGGCGAACGGGAGCAGCCGCCGGCCCGGCCGGTGGCGGAGGGGGCGTACGTGATCGCCCGGCACGACGACCACACCCATCTGGCGTACGAACTCGAACTCCCGCTGCGCCCCGGAGCGCCGCAGCACGAGCTGAGCATCGAGCCGGAGGCGAGCTACATCATCACGGTGAAGAACCCGCAAGCACCCTCCCCGCCCAGGGTCGGACTGCGCGGGGACCAGAAGGTCAAACTGCCCGCTCAGCTGCAGGGGAAGTTCCACGGCCGTCGTTTCGCCCCGCTCGACCCGCCGGACTTCCTCGACCATCCCGGGACCGAACTCGTCCTCGTCGGCGCGGCCCACGACGCCTCCGAGGAGCTACGGATCGACCTGGACGCGGAGGTCGAGCGGGCGGCGCGGAGCACGATCTTCGGGGACCTGCGGATCGGACGACGGGATCGTCCGGTCGAGCCGCTCTTCGCAGGGGAGTGGGCGTAGCGGCGAGCAGCGCGAGACCCCGGGCGCGGCTCTGCGTGGCTGTTGGGGCAGCCAGCGTGCGCCGCTCGGGACGGACGGTCCCGTCGGCGATCGGCGCCCGCGTGCCGGGTGCCGCACCCCCCCCGGGACGGTCCGCCAGCGCAGCCGCTGCTCCCGGGTGACGGCCTTCTGCATTTGACCATCGTCGATCAGCGGCGGGGTAACTCACCGACGTGCTCTCACGGAATTCCCATGTCAGGGAAGTGCGCCGAACTGCACGGACGAATTGTGTGGCCGTCCCTCGTCGTCGGCGACCGACGTCCCCGCGGCCCGGACCGGCCGCACTGCCGCCCGGACGCTCCGGCGCTCCCGGTCGCCGCCCGAACCGTTGTGGGTGCGGCGCAGCCGGCAGCGCCGACCGTCCGCAGTGGAGCCTTCTGCTGCTCGCGTAAACACCCCTGTTTGGGAGCGGCATTCCGCTCGGGAAGCGGATAGGGTCGACAGAGGATCATCTCCGCTGCGTCGCCCGGTCGACGGGTGAATTTGCCGGGGGAGCAATTTCCGAGGGAGAGAGGGCGAACATGATCCGGAAGCCGAATCTGTCCGTGGACGCACGGTACGTCCTGCCGTCGTTCGCTGAGCGGACGTCGTACGGCATGAAGGAGACCAACCCGTACAGCAAGATGTTCGAGGACCGGATCATCTTCCTCGGCACACCGGTCGACGACGCCGCGGCCAACGACGTGATGGCGCAGCTCATCACGTTGGAGGCGACGGATCCCGAGCGGGACATCACCATGTACATCAACTCGCCCGGCGGCTCGTTCACCGCCATGACGGCGATCAACGACACCATGCGTTACGTCCGTCCGGACGTGCAGACCGTCTGTCTGGGGCAGGCGGCGTCCTCCGCCGCGATCCTGCTGGCGGCGGGCACCCCGGGTAAGCGGATGGCGCTTCCGCACTCGCGGATCCTGATCCACCAGCCCGCCATCGAGGGCGTCCAGGGTCAGGGCACCGACCTGGAGATCCAGGCCCGGGAGATCATGCGGATGCGCACCCAGATGGAGGAGATGCTGGCCCAGTACTCCGGCCGCCCCCAGGAGGAGGTCTCCCGCGACATCGAGCGGAACAAGATCCTCACGGCCGACGACGCGGTGGCCTACGGGCTGGTCGACACCATCCTGCGCAGCCGGAAGAAGAGTGCGGCGGCGATGGCGGCCAGCTGAGCTGACCTGTCCGGGGTCGACGGCGCCACCGGCCCGTCGGCCCCGCTCTGGTCAGTCCCGCGCTGTCACGCCGGCCCGCTCTGGTCAGTCCCGCGCTGTCGCGCCGGCCCGCTCTGGTCAGTCCCGCGCTGTCACGCCGGCCCTGTCCGGGGTGGGCGGCGGGTCGTCCAGCGCGGGTAGCAGGCTCCCCGCGAGGTGCGGCTGGTAGCCCCCGCTCGCGGTCCACCCGCCGTCGAAGCGCACGGTGGTGGCGGTCAGGTAGCGCAGCTCGTCCGCGGCCAGTGCCCGGATCAGTTCCGCCACCTCGGCCGGCTCCGCCAGCCGACGCTGCGGGGTGCCCCGCACGATGGTCTCCTCGTCGAGGAGGTTCCGGTGGATGCCGTCCATCACCAGCGGCGTCCGGACGTAGCCCGGGCTGACCGCGATGACCCGGATGTTCTGCGCGGCCCACTCCACCCCGAGCACCTCGGTCAGCATGGCGACACCGGCCTTCGAGGAGCAGTAAGCCGCTCCCTCCACCATCGCCAGGTGCGCCGCCACGGAGGCGATGTTGACGACCAGCCCGCCGGCCCGCCGCAACGCCGGGAACATCGCCCGGCAGCAGTAGTACGTCCCGGTCAGGTTGACCCCGATGACCCGCTCCCACGCCGCCGGCGCCAGTTCGCTGGCGAACCCGCGCCCGCCGATGCCGGCGCTGTTGACCAGCAGGTCGGCCCGCTCGACCTCGGCCGCCGCCGCGGCCACCTGGTCGTAGTCGCGTACGTCGACCTGCCGCCCGGTCACTCCGTCCGCGTCGCACGGGCGACGGTCCCAGCCGATCACGCGCCACCCGTCGTCCACCAGCCGCCGTGCCACGGCCGCGCCGATCCCGCTGGCCGCGCCGGTGACCACGGCCAGCCGCTGCCCACTACCGTGCAACCTGCCCTCCCTGGGTGTGCGACGTTCAGTTCGGGGGCAGCCGCAGCCGGGCGATGCGCCGTTCGCCGTCCAGGGCGCGCATCGCCCGGGCCAGCGTGGCGGCGTGTAGTTCGTCCTCGCCGCGTTCGAGCATGGTCTCCGCCGTCACGCCGATCGCCTTGGCCTCCGCCATCAGCGCCTGCGCGGCCAGCACGCATCCCCGCACGTCGAAGTGGCCGCTGTCCCGGGCCGGATTGAGACGGGCGACCAGGTCGACGATGCGCAGGTAGCGGTCCACCAGCTCCTGCTCGGCGCGGGTCAGCGCGGGAAGCTCTCGTTCCGTCATGGACTCACCCTGTCATCCCGGTGCCGGCGCTGCCAGCCGCCGAGCACCTCGCGGCTGGCGTGGGCGACCTCGTCGAGGACGGCCTGGAACGCCGCGAGCACCGGGTCGTCGGCCGCGCCCGGTGCCGGTGGGCCGGCGGGGTGGGCGGCGTCGTCGGCGCCGAGCAGCACGGCGAAGTCCGGTCGCAGGCCCTGCACCCACAGCGCCGCGGCGAGCCGGGCCAGCGCGGCCAGCCCGTCGGGGCGCCCCTCCGAGGCGCTCACGACGACGTGCCGCTGGCCGTGCAAGGTGTCGCGGACGAAGGCGGCGAGGCTGCCGTGGCCGACCTGCACGAAGACCCGGGTGCCCTCGTCGTGGAGGCGCTGCACCAGTTCCCGGAAGCGGACCGGCGAGACCAGGTGGCGGACCAGGAGCCGAGCCAGCGCCGACTCGTCGTCCGGGTAGCGGTCCACCGTGGTCGCCGACCAGACCGGCACCGTCGCGGCCCGCAGCGGGACGGCCCGGAGGATGGCGGCCACCGGGTCGAGGTAGGGCGCCAGCATCGGGCTGTGGAAGCCGGACCGGAACGGCAGCACCGTCCGGGGCACCGAGGGATCGGCGATCCGGGCGAACGCGGTGTGGATCGCCGCGTCGGTGCCGCAGAGCACCGTCTGCCGGGGACTGTTGTCGTGGGAGATGACCACGTCGGCCACCCCGTCGATGAGCCGTCTCGCCTCGACCACCGGACAGCCCACCACCGCGAACGCCACGTCGGGCAGCTGGTAGGCGTCCGGCCCCATCCGCCGGGCGAAGTCGTCGAACGCCTCCGCCGCCCACCTGCCGGCGGAGAACAGGGCGCTCCACTCGCCGGCGCTGTGCCCGGCGACGAGATCGGGCCGGATGCCCATCCGCCGCAGCGCGCCGTCCAGCAGGCGCCCGGTGTGCAGGAGGTCCCACGTCCGGCCGCCCACCGTCCCGGTGCGGTCCGGTTGGTAGCCGGGCAGGCCGAACGCCCCGGCCACGTCGTCCAGCGGTGGCCGGTCGTGTGCGGACAGGCCCGGGAAGAGGAACGCCACCCGGCCGGGACGGCCCGGCCGCAGCACCGGATCGGTGGTGTACCAGAGGTCGGCCGGGCCGGCCCACGACCGTTCCCGCAGGACGAGTTCCTGGGCGAGGGCGAGCCGGTCCGGGGTCGGGGTCAGCAGGGCCAGCCGGCACGGCAGGTCGGGGTCGTCCGGCTGTCCCGGGTGGCGCGCGCCCCGGGCCACCGCCCGGAGCCGGTCCGCGAGTTCCGTCGGGGACGACGCCGCCAGGCGCAGGACGGCCGGTCCCGACTGGCGGGGGTGCGGCGACCGGGCCGGCTCAGTCATCGAACCCGGCGGGCTGGAACGGGGCCGGGTCGCCGGCCACGTACAGCACCTGGTGCGCGTCCCGCGGGCCCTCGGCGATCTCGCGCATCAGCGCCTCGACGCCAGCCTCCGGGTCGATCACCGCGATGCCGCGGCGCGCGTACTCCCGTTCCAGCTCGGCCGAGACCATGCCACCGCCGGCGGCGGCCCACGGACCCCACGCCACGGCGAGGGTGCGGCCGGTGAAGCGGTCGGCGGCGGCCAACGCCAGGGTGTCCAGCGCGTCGTTCGCCGCCGCGTAGTCGGCCTGCCCCCGGTTGCCGAACGCCCCGGAGACGCTGGAGAAGAACAGCAGCAGGCGCAGGTCCGGTTTCAGCGCGTCCAGCAGGACCCGGGCGCTGCGCACCTTGGCGTCGTAGACGGCGGTGAAGGCGGCCTGGTCCTTGTCCCGGATGAGCCGGTCGTCGAGCGTCCCGGCGCCGTGCACGACGACGTCGATCCGGCCGTGCCGGCGGTAGACCTCGTCGACGGTGGCGGCCAGGCGGGCGTCGTCGCGGATGTCGAAGCGGTGGTACCGCACGGACGCGGCGTGCGCCTCGAGCCGGTCGAGGACGGCACGCAGCTCGCGCCCGGCGAGCAGGGCCCGCAACCGGCGCTCCACCTCGGCCGGCGTGCCGGTGCCGGCCGCCAGCAGGGCGCGGCGCAGCTCGACCGGGTCCGTCAGGCCGGCCGTGGCGGGGTCCTCCGCGGACTCCGGCGGGGCGGTACGCCCGACGATCTCCAGGTGGCAGCCGTACCGCTCGGCGAGCGCCACCGCCGTCCGGGCGGTGATGCCCCGCCCGCCGCCGGTGACCAGCACCACCGAGTCGGGGTCCAGGTCCAGCGCATCGGACCCGGCGGGGAGCTCCTGCCGGACGTAGCGGCGGGTCACCCGGGACCCGTCGGGCAAGCCGACCACCCCCCGGGGCGTCCCACCGGCCACCTCGCCGACGATCCGCTCGGCGACCGCCTCCGCGCCGCCCTGGGGGTCCACGTCCAGCAGGCGGACCCGGGTCTGCGGATACTCGTGGGCCACGGTGCGGACCAGCCCGGCGAAGCCGATCCCGGCCAGCGCGGCGTGCTGCCCGGCCGGGGCGGTCTCCGAGTCGACGGGCGCGAAGTGACCGCCCATCGTGGTGACCACGGTGATGTCCGGCACCCCCGCGGTGAGCAGCGCGCGGAGCCGGTCGTAGGCCGCCGGCAGGGCCGGCTCGCCGGCGGCGTCCGTCACCGGCAGCAGGATCGCCAGGTCGAGCTCACCGGGCGGGGTCGCGGCGTCGGCCGTGGAGACCCCGGAGCGGGCCAACCGGCGGCGCAGCGCGTCCGCCAGGTCGGGCGCGCCGCCGGCGACCGCCGCGACGCGTCCGGAGAGGTCGGCGGCGGCGCGGGACGGCGCGGGCAGCGGCTGGAGGGCGGGGACGTACCGGTCCGGCGCCCGGCCCGGGACGGTCGCGATGGGCGTCCCGGCGTCCGGCGTGGACCGTCCGGCCGTCTCCGGGTCGTGCGTGGCGCGGCCGGCCGTCCGGGTGTCGGCCGGCCCCGGGACGTCGCCCGGTGTCGTGGCCGGGCCGGTCGCCGCCGGGTCGAGCGGGGGAAGCAGCGCCACCAGGTCGGCGATCGTACGGGCGCCGACGAGGGTCGACACGCGCGTCTCCGGTCGCGGCACCGCCAACCGGCGCAGCAGCGTCTCGGCCAGCTCCGTCCGCTTGATCGAGTCGATGCCGAGGTCGGCTTCCAGGTCGATGGTGGGGGCGAGCATCTGCGCGGGATAGCCCGTCCGCTCGCTCAACAGGTCGACGGCGAGGCCGAGGACGGTGGTCGGGCCGGCGTCGGCCGCCTCGGCGCGGGCGGGCTCGGTGGACGCCGCCGCGGCGACCGGCGTCGGGTCCGGTGCGGACCGCCGCGGCCGGGGCTCCCGGTCCAGGTAGCCGAGCACGATCTCGCGCTGGGCGTCGACCAGCTCCCGGCTGTTGCGCAGGAACTCCAGCACCGCCGTCTCGCGCGGATCCCCGCTGCCGGCGCTGTCCGCCGCCGCCAGCCGGGGCGCCTCGTCGGCGGGGCGCAGGCCGTTCGGCACCGGCTTGCCGTCCGGGCCCCGCACGAGGTGCCCGTCGACCGTCCACCCGGTGGCGGCGGGGGCGGGGGCCGAGGTGGCCCGCGGGCCGGCGAAGAGGCGGGCCGGGTCCACCGGCACCCCCGCGACGGCCAGCTCCGCCAGGGCGTGCAGCAGGCGGGGCAGCCCCGGTTCGTTCGGCACGTCGCAGCTGACCGCCCGGTGCGGCCGGTCGCCGAGGATCCGGCCGATCATCCGGCTGAGCACCCGTCCGGGCCCCACCTCGACGAAGACCCGGGCCCCGGCGGCGTACATGTCCTCGACCTGGGTCAGGAACCGCACCGGGGCGGCGAGCTGCCCGGCGAGGATCCGGCGGATCTCGTCCGGTGCGTCCGGGTAGCGCTGCCCGGAGGCGTTCGCCCAGACCGGCCGCTGTGGCGGCTGCACCGGGCAGTCGGCGAGGACGGCGGCGAACTCCTCGGTGGCGTCGGCCATCGCCGGGCTGTGGAAGGCGCAGGAGACGCCGAGCGTGGTGGCGGACCGGCCCCGGGCGCGCAGCCCGGTCACCGCGGTCGCCACCGCCGCCTCGGGGCCGGCGATCACCACCTGCTCCGGGGCGTTGTGGTTGGCGATCACCACGGCGTCGTCGAGGCCGGCCCCGGCGAGGGCGGCGGCGACCTCGTCGGCGCTCGCGGCGACGGCCGCCATGGCGCCGCCCCGCCCGCCGGCCGCGTGCATCGCGGCGGCCCGGGCGGCGGTCAGCCGCAGCAGGTCCGGGCGGGACAGGGCGCCGGCGGCGTGCAGGGCGACGAGTTCGCCGTAGCTGTGCCCGCCGAGCAGGTCGGGCCGGACCCCGAGGGAACCGAGCAGCTCCAGCAGGGCCAGCTCGGCGACCCCGAGGGCGGGTTGGGCGTGGCGCGTGTCGGCGAGCGTGGCCGCCCGGGCCGCCGCCGTCGCCTCGTCGAACGAGGTGGGCGGGAACATCACCGCGGCCAGCGCCGGGTCGTCGTACAGGTCGGTCCGCATGGCCGGGAAGGCCGCGAAGAGGTCGGCCAGCATGCCGGGGCGTTGGCTGCCCTGCCCGGGGAAGACCAGCGCCACGACGGGCGGCTCCGCCGGGCCGGGGTCGGCCAGGTAGACCCCGGCCCCGGGGTCGGCGGTGCCCACGGCGGCCAGCCGCAACCGCTCCCGCAGCTCGTCGAGGCTGCCGGCCACGACGGCGGCCCGGACCGGCCGGCCGTCGTCGCGGGTGCGGCCGAACCACTCCAGCGCGAGGGCGTGCAGCGCCCCGTCCCCGGGCGGCGCGTCGGCGGCCAGGGCGGACAGGGCCTGCGCCGCCTCCCCGGTCGACTGCTCGTCGGCCGCGCGGAGCAGGAAGAGCTCGGCCGGCCAGCGTTCCCACGCCTGGTCGGGGTCGGCGGTGCTGGGGTGGGCCCGGACCACGGCGTGGAAGTTGGTGCCGCCGAAGCCGAAGGCGCTGACGCCGGCGGCGCGGCGGGCCGGGGGAGTGAGCCAGGGCCGGGCCGCGCCGTCGAAGGCGAACGGGCTGGCCGTGGCGTCCCAGTAGGAGTTGGGCCGGGTCAGGTGCCCGGTCGGCGGGCGGACCCCGGTCTGCACCGCCCGGACGGCCTTGATCAGGCCCGCCATGCCGGCGGCGCACTTGGTGTGCCCGATGAGCGACTTGACCGAGCCCAGCGAGCAGGTGGCCGGCCCGGCCCCGCGGGCGGCGAACACCTCGGACAGGGCGGACAGCTCGGTGCGGTCACCGACGACGGTGCCCGTGCCGTGCGCCTCGACCAGGCCGATCTCACCGGGCGCGACGCCCGCCGCCCGCAGGGCCCGCTCGACCGCGTGCCGCTGGCCCTGCGCCCGGGGGGCGGTGAGGCCCATGCCGCGGCCGTCGCTGGCGCCGCCCACGCCGGCGATCACCGCGTGGATCCGGTCGCCGTCGCGTTCCGCGTCGGCCAGCCGCTTGAGCACGAGACAGGCGACCCCCTCGCTGATCACGATGCCGTCGGCGGACTCGTCGAAGGTGCGGCACCGCCCGGTGGGCGACAGCGCCTGCACCGAACCGAAGAGCAGGTAGTCGTGCACCGCGTTGTGCACGTCCACCGCGCCGCACAGCACCATGTCGCTCGTGCCGACGGCCAGCTCCTTGCAGGCCAGGTCGACCGCCGCCAGCGAGGACGCGCAGGCCGCGTCGACGGTGTAGTTGACCCCGCCCAGGTCGAGCCGGTTGGCGATGCGCCCCGCGATGACGTTGCCCAGGATGCCGGGGAAGGAGTCCTCGGTCAGGCGGGGCAGGTGGGCGTCGAGCGCGGCGGGCGGCTCGGCGAAGTACGTCGGGAGCAGCGCCCGCATCCCGTACGCCGTCGCGAGGTCGGCGCCGGGCTCGGCCCCGAAGATCACCGAGGTCTGCGCCCGGGGGAAGGGGCGGTCGGCGTAACCGGCGTCGGCCAGTGCCCGCTCGGCGACGACCAGGGCGAGCAGTTGCGCGGGATCGATGCTCCCGAGTGCGGCGGGCGGTACGCCGTGGGCCACCGGGTCGAACGGCACGGGCGCCAGGAAGCCGCCCCAACGGGACGGGCTCTTCTCGCCCGGGCGGGGATCGTCCGCCGAGTAGTAGCGGTCCGCGTCCCACCGCCCGGGGTCGACCTCCACCACGGCGTCGGTGCCGGCGACGATGTTGGCCCAGAAGGAGGCCGCGTCGGAGGCACCGGGAAACGCGCAGGCCATGCCCACGATCGCGATGTCCATGGAATGCCCGGATCCTTTCCTCATCCCGTCCCCGTCCCGCGCCCGGTCCCACTCGTGACGGGCGGACGCGCGGTCGTACTCGAAAAGGGCACGTCGGCGGCGACGTCCGTGAATGCGCATAGCGCTGCGACGGACGTTTATGTGTTGCGGCCAGTGGCACTGCGGCGGTCTGCCGCGGTGGCTTCGCGCGGGCGGCGCTGACGGTCTGGTGCCAGTTATAAAGACGCGAACCCCGAGTGGGGGTTCGGAGGGTCGGCACAAGCAAGATCGGTTGGTGCCTGCCTGCCTCCGAATGATCTCGTTCGATTTGCAAGCGTTTCCTCGATCCTTGCATACCGGCTGGTATGTGTCCACCCGTGATCGAATGCTCACCCGAACCGCCAGTTTTTGGCAGGCGATGCCCGCTTTGGAGGCATTTGGGGGCCGCTCGGGCGTGGAAGTTCCGCGGCCTGCGGGCCCCGCGGCGGCCATCACGAGGCTGAGTCCGTGATCAGCGTCACTCGATCCCGTGGAACTGCAGCTAGCCGCGATAATGCGCGGCGGCCAAGGGATCGTTAATTGCCGGATCTGTCTGCGCTAATGCGTACGTCGGTGACCCCGAACTTATTGGTGGGGATTGACTCCGTCCGGGCTCCATGATGTGCTTCCCGGGTCCCGACGGGGTTGGCGGAAATGCGCGGAGTGCTCCCGGGTGGTCGACCGGGAGGTCGGGACGCCGGTGTCGTACCCGCCGTGGCGGCGACACCGCTGGGGCAGGGAGAACGTGGGGGAACGGGGACATCCAAGTGCTGATCCGGCCTGTCGATCGGGTGTGTGAGCACCGCGACCGTGGGTGGCGGACGACCGCCTGCCGCGGTGCGTCGAGCGCCCGCTCGCCGGGGCGGCGCCGGCGCGGCTGAGCTGGCCGCCGCGGGCGGATCGTCAGGTCCGGATAGAGGGGCCGCCCCGCGCCGGGTGCGGCGTTCGAACCATGTCACGGGGGGAACCAGTGGATCTTGGATTGGACGGTCGGCGGGCGCTCGTCACCGGGTCGTCGTCCGGCATCGGAGCGCGGATCGCCGAGATGCTCGCCGACGAGGGAGTGACGGTCGTCGTGCACGGGCGCTCCGTGCCCGCCGCGGAGTCCGTGGCCCAGGGCATCCGGGCCCGGGGCGGCGTCGCGGAACCGATCGTGGCGGACCTGCTCGACGCCGACGGCCCGCACCGACTGGCGGTCGCGGCCGAGCGCTACCTCGGCGGCGTCGACATCCTGGTCAACTGCGCCGCCACCGGCCTGGACCGGCCGTGGGACGACACCACGGACGAGGACTGGCGGCGCCTGCACGAGCTCAACGTGGTGGCGCCGGCCCGCCTCGCCCAGGCGCTGGTCCCCGGCATGCGTCGCCGGGGCTGGGGCAGGCTGATCCAGATCGCCAGCGGCGCCGCCACCCAGCCGCAGGTCGGCTCGGTGGCGTACTCGACGACCAAGGCGGGACTGGTCAACCTCACGACGGGGCTGGCCCGGGCGTTGGACCGCACCGGCATCACCGTCAACACCGTCAGTCCCGGCATCGTCGTCACCCCCCGGGTGGAGGCGTACGTCCGCGGTCTCGCCGCCGACCAGGGCTGGGGCACCGACTGGTCCGACATCGAGCAGCGTGTCCTCGCCAGGTCGATCGACAACCCCACCGGCCGGCTCGGCACACCCGACGACGTGGCGGCGCTGGTCGTCTTCCTCGCCAGCCCCCTCGCGGGCTTCGTCAACGGGGCCAACCACCGCGTCGACGGCGGCGCGGTCGCCGTCGTCAACTGAGTCTCCGCGGAAGGATCAATGGTGACTGTCCACTACTCGGCGGACCGACGACCACGGTGGTTCCTCTTCCCGGACACCCCGGAGGCACCGGTGGCGTTGTACTGCCTGCCGCACTCCGGGGCGGGGGCGACCGCCTACCGGGCCTGGATCCCGGCCGCGGCGCCGGGCGTCGCGGTACGCCCCCTGCAGCCGCCCGGCCGGGAGAGCCGCATCGACGAGCCGCCCGTCTTCGACGTCGCCGAGGTCGCCGACGTGCTGGCCGACGAGACCCGGCCGTACGCGCTGTACGGCCACAGCTTCGGCGCCCTCGTCGGGCACGCCGTCGTGGCGGAACTCCAGCGCCGCGGCGCCCCGCTGCCCCGGCGGCTCGTCGTCGGCGGGTCCCGCCCCCCGGACGACCTCCCGGAACTCGCCCGCCGGCTGCTCGTCCTCGACGACGAGGAGTTCCTGCGCGAGGTCGTCGGGATGGGCGGCACCCCGGCCGAGATCCTGGACCACCCGGCGCTGGCCGCCCTGCTCATCCCGGTGCTGCGGGCCGACTTCGGCTGGATCGACCGCTACGCCGGCGCCACGCACGGCCCGGTCGACGTGCCGATCCTCGGCTTCGCGGGCACCGAGGACCCGATCGCCACGGCCGAGGCGATGGCCGGGTGGCAGCGGATGACGTCCCGCGGGTACCGCGGCCACAGCGTGCGCGGCGACCACTTCTTCCACATCACCGACCCCGCCGGGGTGGTACGGGCCATCGCCGCCGACCTGGCGGCCGATTCCCGGTAGCGCCCCGGTGCGTCAACTCGACGGGCCCGGCAGCGGGCGACGAGGTCCCCGGTCTCTTTGTCCGGAACGGAGCGGCACATGACAGACTGCCTGATCGTCGGTTTCAACGACGTCGACTTCGCCAGCTACGTCAGCGACGTGCGCCTCATGGGGGCCGACTCCGGCGCCTTCCGCGACCTGCGCCTGGCGTACATCGACCTCGACGGGCGACCGCTGCGCGCGCTGGACGCGCTGAGTCACCTGCGCGAGAGCCCGCCGGGCGCGCCGAAGCCGTACTTCCACAACGCGGACTTCCTCTGGCCGGTGGTCACCGTGCTGGGCAGCTTCCTGGCCCGCCGGGGGTTGAGCGTCGACTTCGTCAACCTGTTCCAGCACGAGCGGGAGCAGTTGCGGGAGAAGCTGGCCGGCGATGTCCGCCTCGTGGCGATCACCACGACCCTGTACGTCTCGCCGCAGCCGATCATCGAGATCGTCGAGTTCGTCCGCCGGCACAACCCGAAGGTGTCCATCGTGGTCGGCGGGCCGTTCATCACCAACCAGGTGGCCGCGCTCAAGCGCCCCGACCTGGACGCGATGATGGACTACCTCGGCGCGGACTACTACGTCACCGGCCGCGAGGGCGAGCTGACCCTGGCCCGGCTGGCGCTCGCGCTGCGGTCCGGCACGGACCCGGGAGACGTGCCGAACCTGGCCTACCGCGTGGACGGCGACTTCGTCCACACCCGCACCGAGATCGAGTCGAACCCGCTGACCGAGTTGGTCGACTACCAGGTCTTCGGCCCCGACGCGTTCAACGAGTTCGTCACCACCCGGACGGCGAAGTCCTGCCCGTTCTCCTGCGCCTTCTGCGGCTTCCCCCAGCGGGCCGGCAAGTACACCTACCTCGACGTGACGCACGTCGAGCGGGAGCTGGACAACATCCGCAGGCTGCCGTCGGTCAACACCGTGACGTTCATCGACGACACCTTCAACGTCCCAAAGAACCGGTTCCGGGACATCCTGCGGATGATGATCGACAAGGACTACGGGTTCAAGTGGAACTGCTTCTACCGCAGTGACCACGGCGACCGCGCGACCATCGAGCTGATGAAGGAAGCCGGCTGCGAGGGCGTCTTCCTGGGCATCGAGTCGGGCAGCGACGTGCTGCTCAAGCAGATGAACAAGACCGCCCGCCGGGCGGACTACATCGACGCGCTCGGGGCCTTCAACGAACACGGCATCTCGACGTACGCCTCGCTGATCGTCGGCTTCCCCGGCGAGACGGAGGAGACCGTCGCCGAGACCGTGGACCTGCTCGACCAGGGCCGGCCGGACTACTTCCGGGCCCAGCTGTGGTACTGCGACCCGGTCACCCCGATCTACCAGCGCCGGGACGAGCTGGGCATCAAGGGCGAGGCGTTCAACTGGAGCCACCAGACGATGGACTGGTCCACCGCCGCCCAGATCATCGACGACCTCTTCGTCGACGTGACCAGCTCCGTCTGGCTGCCGCAGTTCGGGTTCGAGCAGTGGAGCACCTTCTACCTCCAGCGCAAGGGGATGTCCGGCGAGCAGGTCAAGGACTTCGTCCGCGCCTTCAACGGCGTCCTGGCCGACCAACTGCGCCACTCCGGCGGCAGCGCCGCCCAGCCGGAGCTGCTCGACCGGTTGCGCCGGGCGAGCCAGTTCGAGGCGGTGAACCCGCCGGGCCCGGCGCCGTCGCCGGTGAGCTGACCGTCCCGCCCGTCCCAGCAGAAAGCGGTACCGTGCGCCGAACACCTTCCGACGCGGTCCGGGCCCGGCTGGCCAGCCGGCTGGCGGCCGGGGCCGAGTTCCTCGCCAACGACACGACGGTCGACCCCCTGCCCGACGACGCGGCGGCCACCGACGGCCCGCGGCGGTTCGCGGCCGACGGACACCCGTCGGACCCGGACGCCCCGGCCCCGGTCTCCTTCGCGCAGCGCCGCCTGTGGTTCCTGCACCAGTTCCAACCGGACAGCCCGGCCTACCACGTGCCGGCGGTGCTGCGGCTGACCGGACCGCTCTCCGTGGACGCCCTGCGGGACGCGCTGGACCGGCTGGTGGCGCACCATCCCGCCCTGCGCACGGTGTTCGACGACGTCGACGGCGAACCGGTGCAGCGGACGGTCGACGTGCCCGCCGTCCGGCTCGACGTGACCGACCTGACCGACCTGCCGGCCGCGCAGCGGGAGGACCGCGTGCGCGAGGCGGTCGCCGCCGAGCGGCAGCCCCCGTTCGACCTGCGGCGCGGGCCGCTCCTGCGGACCCGGCTGTTCCGGCTCGGCGAGGACGACCACCGGCTCTTCCTCGACCTGCACCACATCGTCGTCGACGGCTGGTCGCTCAGCGTCCTGGTCAACGACTTGGTCCGCTACTACGCGGCGGGGACCGGGCACGGCACGGCGCCCGCCCGGCCGCCCGTCGACCCGGCCGGGCACGCCCGCTGGCAGCACCACCGCGTCGGCGCCGGTGAGCTCGACGACCAGCTGGCCTGGTGGGAGCGGCGGCTCGCCGGCGCCTCCGCGACGGAACTGGCGCCCGACCGGGTGCGCCCCGCCGTGCTGGGCTGGCGGGGCGGCCGGCGGACCGTGCGCCTCGACGCCGAGCTGACCGACCTGGTCCGGGCCGCCGCCCGCCGGCACGCCGCCTCGCCGTACATGGTGCTCCTGGCCGGATTCGTCGCCCTGCTGCACCGGCAGACCGGGCAGTCGGACGTCGTGCTCGGCACGCCGGTCGCCGGCCGGGACCGGGTGGAGCTGGAGCCGCTGGTCAGCCTGCTGGTGAACACCGTCGTGCTGCGCACCGACATCTCCGGCGACCCGACCTTCGCCGAGCTGGTGGCCCGGGTGCGCGACGTCGTGCTGGACGCCCAGACGCACCACGAAGCCCCGTTCGAGCTGCTCGTGGAGCGGCTGCGCCCCGTCCGGGACCCGGCCCGCCACCCGCTGTTCCAGATCGTCTTCGCGATGAAGAACCTCCCCCCGTTCGAGCGCCTGCACGTCGGCCCGCTGACGGTGGAGCTGCTCGACATGGTCGGCGAGGTCTCCAAGTTCGACCTCTCCGTGATGGCGTTCGAGGGCGACACGCACATCGACTGCGAGTTCGAGTTCAGCACCGAGCTGTTCGACGACGACCGCATCGCGCAGCTGATGGCGCAGTACCGGGCGATCCTCGGCTCGCTCTGCGCGCGTCCGGACCGGCGGCTGTCGGCGGCGGCGCTGCTGGACCCGGCGGAGGAGGACCGGATCGTGCGCCGCTGGAGCGGGCAGGTCCGCGACTACCCGACCGGGCCGGTGCACCACCTGGTCGCGCGGTGGGCCCGGACGGCACCGGACGCCCCCGCCGTGCGGGCCGACGGCAGGACCCTGACGTACGGGGAGCTGGACCGCCGCGCCGACGTCCTCGCCGCCCGGCTGCGGGCCGTCGGCGCGGGGCCCGGCCGGCCGGTGGCCGTCTGCCTGGACCGGGGCGCGGAGCTGGTGACCGCCTTCCTCGCCGTGCTCAAGGCGGGCGCGGCGTACGTGCCGCTCGACCCCGGCTACCCGCCGGACCGGCTCGCCTTCACGCTGGCCGACAGCCTGGCCTGCGCGGTGCTGACCAGCGAGGACCTGACCGGCCGGTTCGCGGCGGCGCGGACCGCGGTGCTCGACGTCGCCGCCGCTGTCGCCGCTGACGTCGACGCTGGTGGCGAGGCACCCGCCGGGGCCGGCGGGGTTGCCGCGCCCGTGGCACCGGACCCACGGGAGATCGCGTACGTCATCTACACCTCCGGCTCCAGCGGGCGCCCCAAGGGCGTCGAGGTCACCCACGGCGGCCTGGCCAACCTGGTGCACTGGCACCTCGACGCCTACCGGGTCGGGCCGCAGGACCGGGCCACCCTCGTCGCCAGCCCCGGCTTCGACGCCTGCACCTGGGAACTGTGGGCGGCGCTGGCCGGTGGCGCGGCGCTGCACGTGCCGCCCGAGCCGGTCCGGGTCGCACCCGACCGGCTGGCGCGGTGGCTGGTCGACGAGGCGATCACCGTGACCTTCCTGCCCACCACCGTCGCCGAGGCGGTGCTCGCGGAGGAGGCCGTGACCGGCTCGGCGCTGCGGCTGCTGCTCACCGGGGGCGACGCGCTGACCCGTACGCCTTCGCCCGCGCTGCGCGCCCGGCTGGTCAACCACTACGGCCCGACGGAGAACACCGTGGTGGCCACGGCCGAACCGGTGCCCCCGCAGGACGGGCCGGTGGTGCACGCGCCCCCGATCGGCCGCGCCATCGCCAACGTCACCACCTACGTGCTGGACGGGGCCGGGCGACCGGTGCCGGTCGGCGTGCCCGGGGAGTTGTGCCTCGGCGGGCTCCAGGTGGTCCGGGGCTACCTGCGGGATCCCCGCCGCACCGCGGAACGCTTCGTCCCGGACCCCTTCGGGGCCACGCCCGGTGCCCGGATGTACCGCACCGGCGACCTCGTCCGCTGGCTGCCCGACGGTCGGCTGGACTTCCTCGGGCGGCTCGACAGCCAGCTCAAGGTGCGCGGCTTCCGGGTCGAGCCGAGCGAGATCGAGGCGGTGCTGGTGACCCACCCCGCCGTCCGGGAGGCCGCCGTCGTGGTCCGCGGCGACAACCCGGACCGCCGGGACCTCGCCGCCCTGCTCGTCCTCGAGGACGGGCCGGCGCCGACGTACGAGGAGGTGCGGGCCGTGGCCCGGCGGCACCTGCCGGGCTACATGGTGCCGGCGGTCCTCGCCGCGGTGGACGCCCTGCCCGTGACCACCAACGGCAAGCTCGACCGGGACCGGCTGTCCTGGCGGGACGGCCGGCCGCTGCGCCAGGAGGCCACGGCGGAGCCGCCGATCGGCGCCACCGAGCGCGCGGTCGCCGAGGTGTGGGCCCTCGTGCTCGACGTCCCGCCGTTGGGCCGTACCGACAACTTCTTCGACCTCGGGGGCCACTCGTTCCTCGCCCTGCGTGCCCGCCAGCAGCTCGCCGAGCGGCTCGGCGTCGAGCTGAACGTGGTCGACCTGTTCCAGTTCCCGACCGTGGCCGCGCTCGCGGCCCACCTGGACCGGATCCGCGCCACGCCGGAACCGGCCGGCGGGGAGCAGGACCCGGGGTCACCGGCCAGCCGTGCGCAGCTCCGCCGGGCGGCGGTGCGCGGTGGCGCCCTGGCACGTCGTCGACAGGCGCACGAACAGCGCCGCCTCGCGGAAGGGACGGACCGATGACCGAGCTGCCTGCGTACCTCGACGACCAGTTCGACAACGCCCTGGCGGTGGTCGGGATGGCGGGTCGTTTCCCGGGAGCGTCGAGTGTCGCGGAGTTCTGGCGGAACGTGTGCGCCGGGGTGGAGTCGGTGACGTTCTTCTCGCCGGAGGAGTTGGCGGCGGCGGGGGTGCCGGAGTCGGTGTACTCGCATCCGTCCTATGTGCCGGCGAAGGCGCGGTTGGACGGCGTGGAGTTGTTCGACGCGGAGTTCTTCGGCTTCAGCGCCCACGAGGCGGAGATGACGGATCCGCAGCACCGGTTGTTCCTGGAGTGTGCGTGGGAGGCGTTGGAGGACGCGGCGTACGACCCGGCGCGTTTCCCGGGCCGCATCGGCGTCTACGCGGGCAGCTCCGTCAATTCCTATCTGCTCCGGGCGGTCGCGGCGGACCCGACGCTGATCTCCGACATGAGCGCGCTCATGGCCAACGAGAAGGACTTCCTGGCCACCCGCGTGGCGTACAAGTTCGACCTCCGCGGCCCCGCGATGACGATCCAGTCGGCGTGCTCGACGTCGCTGGTCGCGATCCACCAGGCGTGCCAGGCGCTGCTCGCCGGGGAGTGCGACATGGCGCTGGCCGGCGGCGTCGGCGTCCGGGTCGAGGAGGCGGAGGGGTACCGCCACCAGGACGGCATGGCCCTCTCCCCGGACGGGCACTGCCGGGCCTTCGACCGGGCCGCCGCCGGCACCGTCAACGGCAGCGGACTGGCCGTCGTGGTGTTGCGGCGGTTGGTGGATGCGGTGGCGGCGGGGGATGTGGTGCATGCGGTGGTGCGGGGTTCGGCGGTGAACAACGACGGTGGTGG